>NZ_QUET01000009.1 GCF_003478445.1 Roseburia sp. AM59-24XD | reverse complement strand
ATGGGGCGTTATGTACCGCTGCGTGGTGCAGTGGTAGCGGGAGCGTGCCGTCCGAAATAGCTGAGCTCACCTACGGAGCTCAGTCGTACGGATGCGTATTTATCAAAGCATTGCAAAGCAAAGACTTTTCAGAAATCCTACTGATCTGCGTCAATTTTAATACCACCAGCTCACGGTTGTTCAAAAAATCAAGGCAAAAAACAAAATTAGGCTTCGGACATAAGAAATAGTATGGGCGCAGTGATATATTTTATGTGCGAAGTTTGAGATAATAAAATTTGACAGAAGAAGAGAAGCACAGGCAGTGCCTGAAAGACATTAAAGCAAAGAAAAATCCCGGCGGAGTAATTCCACCGGGATTTTAAGTACCAGGATTACCAGTCTTCTATATCATCTAAATTAACAACCTCAGGGGCTGCGGGCTGCTCTGTGTCAGAAACCTCTGCATCCTCCGGTGTCTCAGGCTGCTCCGCAGTCAATGCCTGCATCTGTTCGTCTGTGATCTCCGAAGGATCTCCGATCACTTCCGGTTCCTCCGGTGCTGTCTGAAGCTTCATGGCTTGTTCGCGGGCACGCTGCAGGATCGACTGGATCTTATCATCCCTGTTGTCAACAGGATAGACTTCCTCCTCGTTGTTGCAGAGATAATACTTGATGATATGTCCGCTGTAAAGTGCGATCGCACCGGCGTTACATACATCGCTGTTTCTTTTATATGGAAGATGATCGTACATCTCAATGCCATAATCTAATGAACCGTCGTATTTCTGAGAGATACCGGCTTCTCGATTTAACTGTATCATAGAAAAGACTTCCTTTCCGATGGGAGTAGTCTGCAAATGCATTCTCCCTATGATTGTACTTTATCACATAGAGGCGGCGGGGTCAATAGAATCGGGGGATGCGATAGAAAAATTGACTTTTCTCCAGCTTATGTTATAATTAGTACCGATTGTCCGCATTAAAGGACAGGGAAAATGATAATTCGAAATGAATGCTGCCTGACAGCAGGGTGGCAGAAATGAGGAAATCTATGGGTAAATCGAAGCAGATTATTAGGAATTTTACAAAGTACAATAATCTTTTGTACGAATTAGTCAAGAAGAATATCAAATTAAAGTATCGCCGGTCATATCTGGGAATCCTCTGGACTCTGATCGAGCCGCTTTTGACCATGATTGTATTGACGGTTGTGTTTGGTACTTTTTTCAATAAAGGAACAAAGCAGTTCCCGGTGTATGTACTGACCGGTCGTCTTTTGTTCTCTTTCTTTCAGTCAGCAACGAAGGCGGGGCTTAAGTCTGTCAGCGGTAACTCGTCAATGATAAAAAAGGTCTATGTGCCGAAGTATATTTATGTGGTATCCTCTGTGGTATCGAACTTCCTGATCTTCCTGATCTCTCTGATCGTTTTGGTCGGTGTCGGTATTGTCCTGAAGGTGGAGCCGACAATGTATCTGGTACAGGCATGGATCCCTCTCGCTATTTTGTTCGTGATGTCGCTTGGAGTCAGCCTGATCCTTGCCACACTGAGTGTATTTTTCCGTGATGTGGAATATATCTGGGGCGTTGCTGTATGCTTGTGATGTATGCATCTGCTATTTTCTATCCGGTAGAAGGATCATCAAGAGCGGTAAAGGATGGGTGTTTAATATGAACCCGGTATATATGTGCATTGCCAATTTCCGTAATTCGGTTTTATATGGAGTACCGATGAATATGCATTATTGTGTTCTGTCAGCAGGGATTGCAGTCGTGCTTTTAGTGATAGGAATGGTGCTTTTCTATAAGAAACAGGATGATTTCATTTTGTATTTGTAATTGTAGATAACCGATGAGGATCGTTGCGATCATTGCAACAAATTGCATATTTGCAGAAATGGAGAGTTCAATGAAGAATAATGTTGCCATCAAGGTAAAAAACGTAGGAATGCGCTTTAACCTGAGTCAGGACAGGTAGATAACCTGAAGGAATATATGATCCGTTTTCTGAAACGGGATCTGCATTTTAATGAGTTCTGGGCATTGCGTGAGATCAATTTCGAAGTGAAAAAGGGCGAGCGTCTCGGTGTGCTTGGACTGAACGGTTCCGGTAAGAGTACGCTGCTTAAGATCGTGTCCGGTGTGTTAAAGCCGACAACAGGATATGTACAGACCAAAGGTAAACTTGCGCCTCTTCTGGAGCTTGGCGCGGGCTTTAGTCAGGAGTATACCGGCAGAGAGAATATATATCTGTACGGTGCGGTTCTTGGATATTCCAAGGAGTTTCTCGATGAAAAGTTTGATGAGATTGTTGATTTTTCGGAGCTTGGAGAGTTTATTGATGTACCGATCAAGAATTATTCCTCCGGTATGAAGTCGCGTCTGGGATTTTCCATTGCGACAGTAGTAGAGCCGGAGATCCTGATCCTCGATGAGGTTTTGTCGGTCGGAGATAAGAAGTTCCGCCGTAAAAGCGAGAAAAAGATCATGGATATGTTTGACAAGGGCGTGACCGTGCTTTTCGTGTCACATTCCCTGGAGCAGGTTCAGAGAATCTGCGACCGTGCGATCATTCTTGATGGTGGTCATCTGGTTGCCAAGGGACCGGTTGACAAGGTTGCAAGAATCTACAAGAACATGACCGAGTAGCAGAATCAGATGTTTACCGGTGAAGATCTAAACAGATAACAGGAGGGAGAACATGAAACGGAACAACTGTATCTTTAAGAAGGCGCTGGGGATCATACTTGTGTTGGCGGTATGCATCAGTCTGGCAGGTAACAGCTCTGTCAGCAGAGCCGCTTCCAGATATAAGATCAAGGTTAACAAGCAGAAAAACTGTGTTACGATTTATAAAATGAATGCAAACGGAAAGTATAAGCCGGTCAAGGCAATGGTATGCTCTACAGGAGCAGCCACACCGGTAGGAACATTCCCTCTGGGAGAGAAGATGCGCTGGCATACTCTGATCGGACCGTGTTATGGTCAGTATTGTACCAGGATCCACGGCGGCATTTTATTTCATTCCGTATGGTACTATAAGCCGTCACCGTCCACACTGTCGTCAGAGGCATATAACCGCCTTGGAACAACAGCATCCCATGGATGTGTACGCCTTACCGTAGCAGATGCGAAATGGATTTATGACAATGTACCGTCCGGATCTCCGGTAACCGTTTACAATTCGTCCAAACCGGGACCGCTCGGCAAACCTTCAGGAATCAGGCTGCCGTCCTCCAGCAGATGGGATCCGACCGATGTATGGAGCTCCGGTAATCCGTGGAACAAGAAGAAGCCGACTATTTCCGGTGCCAGGAATCAGACCGTGCCGTATGGCGGCAGTGTTTCTGTCAAGCGCGGCGTAACCGCAAAGAATACGACAGGCTATGATGCAACATCACGGATTAAGGTTTTGATCCGTTATAATGGTGAAGTTGTCAAAAAGGTCAACACCAAAAAGCCGGGTATGTATAAAGTAATCTATAAGCTGAAGGATGAGATTGGACGTAAGGTTCAAAAGATTGTTAAGATCAAGGTAACAGCAAGTCTTCCGATTCCGAAGATTACCGGTGCCGGCGATCTATATGTACAGTCAGCAGATCAGCTTACCAAGGCAAATGCACTGAAGAAGGTCACGATCACCCAGAAGGGGAAAGCTCTTGACCGTAAGTATGTAAAAGTAATCTTTAAGAAGCTGAAAGAGGGCGTTTACAAGGTGACCTATCAGGCACAGAATGCCAGTGAGCTTGCACAGGTCAGTGTAAAGGCTTATGTGGACGATCAGGCTCCGAAGATCACCGGCGTGGAGGATGGAAAGAGATATCCGGTAGATCCGTCTGTTACCGTCACTGAGAAATATGCAAGATCGCTGATCAGTGTATCGGATAATATTTCAACGCTGCATGTTTCGGATGTTCAGGTGAAGATCACAAAGCAGAACGATGGAAGCTATCAGGTTGTTTATGAGGTTCAGGATCAGGCAGGCAACAAGACGAAGATAACGATCCTTCTGACAGCAGCGGCACAGACAGCGTCCGGGACTGCTGTTCAGTAGCGCGAATAATGAAGAAAATGGTTTCATAAAATTTTAAGAAACCAATCATAAAATTTTCGTGCAATTTGAAAAAGAAAGTGATATACTATCGGCGTGAGTAGGTCTTTATCTGCCTGCGCCGATATTTTGCATTACAGGAAACTGATATAAAGGAAGGTTGATCATGGGAGAAAAATTATTACGGCTCAAAAAGTTTGTGACTTTTTATGTTTTACTGCCGGTTATATTGGACGTCGTGATTGAGAGCTTGAATAGAAAGTCTTTATTTTCGGCATTTTCGTATATGGTCGAGCAGCCATTTTTGTTTTTATTTAATGTACTCATTATTATGCTGACTCTGTCAGTTGCAATGTATTTTAAGCGGGAGATTTTTGTTCTCGTTTTCATGTCTGTTGTCTGGCTTTTATTCGGCATTGTCAATTTTGTGATACTGCACTTCAGAGTGACACCGTTTTCTGCGGTCGATTTTACACTGATCAGCAGTGCAATCAGTGTGTCCGGTCATTATCTGACGGCGTTTAATGTGGTGATGATCTTTTTTGCAATTGCCCTTCTGGTGGTTTCCCTGGTTGTACTGTTCCGCAAGACGCCATGCATTCAGAAGAACAAGACAAAGAAGGCATATATGCTTTCTACGTTCGTGGTGCTTGTAGTTATTACAAGTATTTTTGTGATGCATAAGTCGAGTACGTCCGTTCAGGCACTGGCAGAGAATTATACCAATATCTCAGAGGCTTACGAGAATTATGGATTTGTGTACTGCTTTGCCAACAGTATCATAGACACCGGCATCAAGAAACCGGAGGATTATTCTGAGGAAAGTGTTTCAAAGCTTAAGGCTTCTATCAGTGACAAGCAGAAGGATACGAAGGTGAAGCCGGATATCATAATGATCCAGCTGGAATCCTTCTTTGATATCTGTGATGTGAAGAAGATCAGCTTTTCGAGAGATCCCCTTCCGAATTTCCATCGGCTGCAGAAGGAGTATACGAATGGACAGCTGACAGTGCCGACTGTGGGGGCAGGAACTGTCAATACAGAGTTTGAGGTTCTGACGGGAATGAGCCAGCATGATTTTGGTGTCAGCGAATATCCGTACAAAACAGTTCTTAAAAGCAAAACCTCTGAGAGTATATGCAATGATCTGGCTGAGATCGGTTATACCAGTCATGCAGTTCATAATAATACAGCGACATTTTACGGTCGTAACAAGGTCTTTTCCAATCTCGGCTTTGACAGCTTCACATCCGTGGAGTATATGAATAACATTACCCTGAATCCGAATGGCTGGGCGAAGGATGATGTGATGGTGGATGAGATTCTTAGGACATTGAACACTAACCGAGAGAAGCCGTGCTTTACCTTTGGGATTACGGTGCAGAGTCACGGAAAATATAATGATGTCGATCCGGATGCCAAGGATCCGATCGAGGTCTATAATTCTCCGGAGGGCAAAGAGGACAGTTACCGCTATTATGTCAATGAGATCAATGAGGTCGATCAGATGATCGGCAGATTGATCAGTGCGCTGGAGAAGCGTAAGAAGCCGACTGTGCTTGTGTTGTATGGAGATCATCTGCCAAGCCTTGAGCTTACCAATGAGGATCTGAATGACGGAAGTCTGTATGAGACACAGTATATTGTCTGGAATAATTACGGACTGAAGGAGAAGGATCAGGATCTGACAGCATATCAGCTCTATTCGGAGGTGCTTGATCAGGTTGGGATCCATCAGGGACTGATCACAAAGTATCATCAGCAGGCAGATCGGAGCAGTGACCGCTATAAGGAGAATTTAAGGACATTAGAATATGATCTTCTTTATGGAGAGAACTATGCATATGGAGGTGAGGCTCCGTTTGAGGCAACAGATCTGCAAATGGGAACGCAGCCTGTTAAGCTTGAGAACGTCACGGTAAGGAACGGTAAAGTGATCGTTCATGGTCAGAATTTTACCCCGTACTGTAAGGTGATATTTGATGGAAAGGAACTCGAATCCAAGTGGCTGGATGAACACCGGATTGAGTTGAAGGAGATCCCGGAACGCTCTGAACGTAAACTGGATAAGAACAAATCCTATGAGCCGGATAAACTGCCGAATACGTTTGTGGTTGAGGTTCAGAATGGGGACAGTGTGAAGCTAAGCTGCAGCAATCCGGTCCGTTTTAAGGATACCTCGCTGGCAGAAGAGGCGCAGTAGGGTGCAGAACAAATACACAGATAAACCTGATCTAAGGAATACTGTGTGATAAAGATCAAATGAAAAGTCGTGTTTTGTCGAGATGACAGACACGACTTTTTTTGTTTTCGCCCTGATTTGACATTTTTCTTGAAGGAGCTTGCATATAATTGTCCTTAGAAAAGACAGGAAGGAGATGACGTAATAAATGCGATGACCATGCGGTTTTATTGGGATGTATATCTGGTTCTGAACTTCATAATGAACCTGTTTCTGATCGGGATGACGGCATTGCTGCGGCGCAAATATCTCAAAAAAGGATGTCTTGTGGTGGCAGCATTTCTGGGGAGCAGCCAGGAAACGCTGGTTGTATTATTGTGGCTGCGTTACTGCGTGGGGAAGGCAGGAGGAATGCAGAAAATGTACCAGCCGGGAGTGTTTCTTTTGGTGGTCGCGCTTCTCACAGCACTGGAAATGCTTCAGATCACATTTCACGAAAAGCAGCTTCGGGAGCTCTTGAAGGATATTTTTGCAATGCTGCAGGTCAGTCTTGTGACAGGGGGGATGATCTATGTGTGCCGGGAGTGGATCTGCAGGTGGCGCAGTCCCGGAATATGGATGGTCTTTGCCGGTGCAGCAGGTGTATTCCTTGTACTGTTTGTGATGGAACGCTATCTCAGACATGGGGAGAAGCGCGTGAACACGATGGACGGGATCATAGGGCTGGAGGATGGCAGGCGTTATCCGTTGCGGCTGTTGTTAGATACCGGAAACTGTCTGGTAAGTCCCTACAGCGGAGAACGTGTAATGATCATGGCACAGAGTCTGGCGCTTAAGCTTAAGATTGCCGAACAGAAACGTCCGCTCATGATCCCGTATCATTCGATCGGGGGCGATGGTGTGCTTCCGGCATACCGTATTCCGCTGCTGATCCTGCAGGACGGTTCTGTAATCAGAAACTTCCTTGCGGCGGTCAGCCGCAATTGTCAGAAGATTCTGCCGTTCAGCTTATTATGTATGGAAGAAGGTAAATAGAAAGGATGAAGAAATGATAAAAATAAGTATGCCAAATAAGTTTCAACTGCGTATCATGCCCGAACTGCGGGGATGGTTTCTCCCCCAAAAGGGGGGAGAGATCCATTATATCGGAGGGGCGGAGATCCTGCCGGCACCTTTTAGCAGGGAGGAGGAAAGCAAAATCCTTGGGCTGCTTGGCACGGAGCAGGATCAGAAGGCAAGAAGCAGACTGATCGAACATAATCTGCGGCTGGTCGTCTATATTGCCAAGAAATTTGACAATACCGGGATCGGTGTTGAGGACCTGATCTCTATCGGTACAATTGGTCTGATCAAGGCGATCAACACCTTTAATCCGCTGAAAAATATCAAGCTTGCAACCTACGCCTCGAGATGCATTGAAAATGAGATCTTAATGTACCTGCGGCGCAACAATAAGGTGAAAATGGAGGTGTCGATCGATGAACCGTTAAATGTCGACTGGGATGGCAATGAACTATTGCTGTCAGATATTCTCGGCACTGATGAGAATGCAATCTCAAAGGGGTTGGAAGAGGAGGTGGACCGCAAGCTGTTGCGGATGGCGTTAGATAAGCTCGGAGAGCGGGAACGCATGATCATCGAGCTTCGCTTTGGACTTAACACAAAGGACGGGGCGGAGCGGACACAGAAGGAGGTGGCAGATCTGCTTGGAATCTCGCAGTCTTATATTTCAAGGCTGGAAAAAAAGATTATGAAGCGTCTGAAAAAAGAAATCATGCGTCTGGAACAGGTATAAAAAAGGCGGAATCGCAAATCCTACATACATAGCCGGTGATATCATGCCGGTGCTGCACAATCACAGAAATTCTTTCGCAGAATGGAGAACGCTCATGGCAATGTATAAAGTAGAGATTTGCGGGGTGAATACCTCTCAGTTACCATTATTGACGAATGAAGAAAAAGTGGAATTATTCCGGAAGATACAGGAGGGTGACCGAAAGGCAAGAGAAAGATTTATCAAGGGGAATCTACGACTGGTGCTAAGCATCATCCAGCGATTTTCCGGTTCCGGTGAAAACGTGGATGATCTGTTTCAGATCGGCTGTATCGGTCTGATGAAGGCAATTGACAATTTTGACACGACGTTGAATGTGAAATTTAGTACCTATGCAGTGCCGATGATCATCGGAGAGGTGCGCCGGTATTTGCGGGATAACAACAGCATCCGGGTGAGTCGTTCGATCCGCGACACTGCTTACAAAGCAATCTATACGAAGGAAGCTATGATGAAGGAGTCGGATAAGGAACCGACGGTGGAGGAACTTGCCGCAAAGCTCGATATTCCTGCGCAGGATATTGTTTTTGCACTGGACGCGATCCAGAGCCCGGTATCTTTATATGAGCCGGTCTATGCGGAGAGCGGCGATAATCTTTACATTATGGATCAGATCAGTGATAAAAAGAACAAGGAGGATAAATGGGTTGAGCAGATTTCATTAAAAGCAGCGATAGACCGCTTAAGCCAGAGAGAACACAGGATCATAGAGCTTCGTTATTTCGAAGGGAAAACGCAGATGGAGGTGGCACAGGAGATACAGATATCCCAGGCACAGGTCAGTCGTCTGGAAAAAAGAGCATTAAAATCCATGAAAAATTACCTCACATGATTGGAAGGCAGCGCATAAAATAATACAAATGACCGGCTTTTGCCCAGAAATGAGGATGCCATATGAGAATGTCACAGCTTCGGGAAAAGGAAGTGATCAACATCTGTGACGGGGAACGGCTCGGAAATGTCTGCGATGTAGATTTTGAAAAGAAAACAGGGAGAATCTGCAGTCTGATCATTCCGGGTCCCTGCAAGGTGCTTGGCATATTGGGGAGAGATCAGGAATATATTGTTCCTTACGAGCAGATCAAACGAATCGGCACGGATGTGATTCTTGTGGAGGTGGAACGGGAAAAGTGCCTGCAGAAATGTCAGTGGGAAGAGTAAAATAACTGCTTGCATTTTTGGACGGTTTGAACGATAATGTTGCTAAGAACAAAAGATGGAGGTAACCGGCATGAAATGTCCGTATTGTGGGGAGGACGATACAAGAGTAATTGATTCACGCCCGGCAGATGATAATGCATCGATCCGGCGCAGAAGACAGTGTGATAAATGTGGAAAGCGTTTCACTACCTATGAGAAGGTGGAGGCAATCCCGCTTGTTGTGATCAAGAAGGATCAGAGCAGGGAGAGTTATGACAGAACGAAGATCGAGAGCGGTGTGTTCCGTTCCTGCCATAAGCGCGCAGTGTCGATCGATCAGATGAATGCGCTGGTCGATCAGGTGGAGGCAGAGATCTTTAATCAGGAGAAGCGCGAGATTCCAAGCAGCTATATAGGAGAGCTTGTGATGAATCATCTTGAAAAGCTGGATCCGGTTGCGTATGTGCGCTTTGCATCGGTTTACCGTGAGTTTAAGGATGTCAGCATATTTATGGATGAGATCAAGAAGATCCTGGACAAATAATGAATCACAAAACAATCCCGATTACATAACAGGGATTGTTTTTTGTTACTGTGGGTGTTATAATACGAAAATATATATTGAGGGGAAGCTTCTTTTGCGGAGAGTGAAAGGAGTCAGTATGTACAGTAAGACGTTTTGTGTGGCGGTTCAGGCATTGAGGGCCACATGGTTCAGATCGAGGCAGACATATCCGATGGACTGCCTGTTTTTTCTTTGGTTGGAGACCTTTCTTCGGAGACCAAGGAGGCGAAGGAGCGTGTTCGCGTTGCACTACAGAATACGGCTTTCGTTTTCCTCCACGGAGAGTTACGGTCAATCTTTCGCCTGCGGACATCCGGAAGGATGGAACCGGGTATGATCTTGCCATTGCCGTGGCGGTGTTATCGGCATACGGCTATATTTCCAAATCAGATTTCAGTAATATATTGCTGATCGGGGAGCTGAGCCTGGAGGGTGAAGTGCGCCCGGTGAGCGGAGTTTTGCCAATGGTGTACGGTGCACTTTCACAGGGGATAAGCTATTGCATTCTGTCCTCCGAGAATCAGGAGGAAGCTTCGGTAGTGTCGGAAATGAATGTGATCGGTGTGAAGAAGCTTCGAGAGGTGATCGATCTGCTTGAGGAGGATATGCTAGACAATCATGTTTACCGGGGACAACACAATGGAGAGTCTGTCTGGGAGACAGGGGCGGATTTTAAGGAGGTGCTTGGTCAGGAGACAGCGCGCAGGGCTGCAGAGGTCGCAGCAGCCGGCATGCATAATCTGCTGTTGATCGGTCCGCCGGGCTCCGGTAAGTCAATGATCGCAGGCAGGATGAGCGGTATATTGCCGACGATGACCTTTGAGGAACAGATGGAGATTTCACAGATATACAGCGTGGCGGGACTTCTTTCTGGTGAGACGCCACTGGTGCGCAGACGCCCGTTTCGGTCACCGCATCACACGGCAACCCAGCGGGCACTGATCGGGGGAGGTACTTATCCGAGACCCGGTGAGATCAGTCTTGCCTCGGGAGGTGTCTTGTTTCTGGATGAACTGCCGGAATTTGAACGCAACACGCTGGAGGTGTTAAGACAGCCCCTGGAGGACGGCTGGGTCAATGTGTCAAGGCTTCGAGGAAGCTGTCGTTATCCGGCGCACACACTGTTGATGGCAGCAATGAATCCGTGCCGGTGCGGTTGGTATCCGGATCGCAGTAAATGCAGTTGCACCCCGGGACAGGTCAGAAGATATCTCGGAAGGATCAGCAGACCGCTGTTGGACCGCATTGATATCTGCACGGAGACAATGCCGTTAGAATACCGCCATCTGGAGTGGAAAGAAGGAGACAGGCGGTGTGAGCCGGAGTCTTCTGATATCATCCGCCGTCGTGTGGAACAGGCACAGAAGCTGCAGTTTGCCAGATACCGAAATGAAAGCTTTTGCCATAACAGTGATCTGACGCCGCACAAGATCAGAGAGTATTGTGTGATGTCGGCGCAGGCTGCAGAATATCTCAAAGATATCTTTCAGAAAATGGAATTTAGTGCGAGAGCCTATCATAAGATTTTAAAAGTTGGACGAACCATTGCTGATCTGGCGGGAAGTGAAACGATTGGACAGGAGCATATTGCAGAGGCTGTGTTTTACCGTTCGATTGACCGCAGATACTGGGGAGAGGGGGGAGCATCATGACGAAGGGACTGTACGAGTTCTGGCTCTCATCGATCCCGGGGATCGGCTGCCGCAAGATACAGGCAATACTTTCGGTGTTTGGAGAGCCGGAGGCGGTTTTTCAAGCGGATAGGGAAGCACTGGCGCAGGTTGCCGGACTGCGGTCGAAGGACATTGACCGTCTGATTGTTTCGAGAAACCGCGAGCAGATCAAAAGGCGGTGGGACAGCATTTGCAGCAGGGACATTTTATTTACCTGCGTCACCCATCCGGACTATCCTGCAAAGCTTCACCATATTGCAGATCCACCGTATGCATTATATTATAAAGGAAGTCTTCCGTCAGAGCATGTGCCGTCCGTGGCGGTGGTGGGGGCGAGAAATGCGAGCCACGCCGGGATGGAGACGGCAAAGCAGATCGGAAGAGAGCTTGCGGAAAACGGGATCGCAGTTGTCAGCGGGTTGGCAAGGGGAGTTGATATTGCAGCACAAAGAGGTGTTCTTACGGTGGCAGGCGGAAGAACCTATGGTGTGCTGGGCTGTGGTATTGACCGGTGCTATCCGGATAACCATATCGAGAGTTATATGCTGATGCAGGAGAACGGAGGTGTGATCTCGGAATTTAGTCCGGGGATGCCGCCGTATCCCGGTAACTTTCCAATGAGAAACCGGATCATCAGCGGATTATCCGACGGAATCCTTGTGATCGAGGCGGGACAAAAGAGCGGATCACTGATTACTGCGGAGCTTGGACTGGAGCAGGGAAAGGACGTGTTTGTCGTACCCGGAGGCATTTATGACCCATGCTACAAGGGGAGTAACAGCCTGATCAAAAACGGAGCATTTCTTGTCACACAGACGAGGGATATTCTTGACGGATTAGGTATTTTTCTGGACGAGGATGCGTCCGTCCGAAAGAAAAAATGTGAGGTAATGCTTGAAACGTCTGAAAAAATAGTGTATTCTTATTTAGGTTTAGAGCCGATTCATATATCGGAGCTGGTCCGGATGTCGGGTTTGCCTGTGCAGCGGATCATGCAGCTTGTGCTTTCTCTCGAAATGAAGGGAGTCATCAAGCAGATTGGAAACCAGTATTATGCAATAGTATTGTAGACACCTATGCCTGCAATTTGAAAGGATGGTATGTAGGAAATGGCCAAAAATCTTGTTATCGTTGAGTCACCATCAAAGGCGACGACAATTAAAAAATTTCTGGGAAGTTCATACGAAGTCGTTGCGTCCAATGGACATGTCAGGGATCTGCCTAAAAGTCAGCTTGGAATTGATGTAGACAATGATTTTGAGCCGAAGTATATTACCATCCGTGGAAAAGGAGAATTGCTGGCGAAGCTTCGTAAAGAAGTAAAAAAGGCAGATAAAATATATCTCGCAACTGACCCGGACCGTGAGGGAGAGGCGATTTCGTGGCATCTGATGACCGCACTGAAGCTGGAAAACAAAAATACAAGCCGTATCACATTTAATGAGATTACCAAGAATGCCGTTAAGCAGGCAATCAAGCAGGCGAGACCAATCGATACCAATCTGGTCGATGCACAGCAGGCAAGACGAGTGCTTGACCGTCTTGTGGGTTATAAGATCAGCCCGGTTCTGTGGGCGAAGGTGAAGCGCGGCTTAAGTGCCGGTCGTGTGCAGTCCGTGGCACTGCGGATCATTTCCGACAGAGATGCCGAGATCAATGCATTTATTTCCAAGGAATACTGGACGTTAAATGCAGATTTTATATGGATGGCGAGAAGAAGCCGCTCAATGCGGAGTTTTACGGAACACATTCCAAGAAAATGACGATCGAAACCGGGAACGAGATGGATGAGATCATCGCTTCTCTGCAAAAGTCAAGCTTCCATGTGGAGGATGTCAAGAAATCGCAGCGTACCAAGAAGTCTCCACTGCCGTTTACAACGAGTACACTGCAGCAGGAGGCGGCTAAGACACTCAACTTCTCAACACAGAAGACGATGCGTCTGGCACAGGGACTTTATGAAGGTGTTGCTGTGAAGGGCAGAGGCACCATCGGTCTGATCACATACCTCGTACCGATTCCACACGTATCAGTGAGGAAGCAAAGGCAGCAGCGAAGGATTATATTACTGAGAATTACGGGGCGGAATATTTAGCAGGTGATCCGGCACAGAAGAAGTCCGGACAGAAGATTCAGGATGCGCATGAGGCAATCCGTCCTTCCTATATTGACCTGACACCGGCTCAGGTGAAGGAATCCTTAAACAGAGACCAGTTTCGTCTGTATCAGCTGATCTGGAAGCGTTTTATTGCGAGTCAGATGGCAGCGGCAAAGTATGAGACGACCTCTGTAAAGATTGACTCCGATAAATATCGTTTTACGGCTTCCTCCTCCAAAGTGGTATTCCAGGGCTATCTGAATGTTTACCAGACCGATGAGGATAAGGTTGACAAGAAGACACTCTCCAAGAATATTGTGAAGGGTGCAGCCATGAAAGTGGACAATCTGGAGAAGAAGCAGCATTTTACACAGCCACCGGCACATTTTACTGAGGCATCCCTTGTAAAGACGCTGGAGGAGCTTGGTATTGGACGTCCAAGCACCTATGCACCAACGATCTCCACGATCATCAACCGTCATTATGTGGCGAAGGAGCAGAAGCAGCTGTATGTGACAGAGCTTGGCGAGGTGGTCAACAGCATCATGAAGAAGTCATTCCCGAGTATTGTGGATGTTAACTTTACGGCAGCATGGAGGGACTGTTGGACTGTGTTGAGGATGGCACCGTAAAATGGAAAACCGTTATCGAAAACTTCTATCCGGATCTGAAAGAGGCAGTGGAGATTGCCCAGAAGGAACTTGAGGAGATTACGATCGAGGACGAGGTGACCGATGTGATCTGTGAGGAATGCGGCAGAAATCTTGTTGTTAAGTACGGACCACACGGGAAGTTCCTTGCCTGCCCGGGATTCCCTGAGTGCCGCAATACGAAGCCGTTCTTTGAGAAGATCGGTGTGGACTGTCCGAAGTGCGGCGGTGATCTTGTGATGAAGATGAGCCGTAAGGGCAGAAGATATTTTGGCTGCATGAATTTCCCAGAGTGCGATTTTATGACATGGCAGAAGCCGTCTGTAAAGAAGTGTCCGAGGTGCGGTGGTCTTATGTTAGAGAAGGGAAGCAAGCTTGTCTGTATGGATGAAAAGTGCGGATATGTTGAGACGAAGCCGAAGGAAGACTAAGTTTTTATGCAGGGGTGCATATTACAGATACGTTTATGGTTAAGCATTTGCAGGCTTGCCAATGGAGAAGGAACAGGGATTTACTATGAGTTTGGAATTATTGGATAAAACGCGGAAAATATACCGTCTGTTAAACCGTCAGGAGTCGGATAAGGTAGATTTTAACGATTTCTGTCGTATGCTTTCTCAGGAGATGGAGGTCAATGTGCTTTTGCTCAGCCGTAAGGGGAAGGTGCTTGGAATGCGCCTTCGCAAGGAGATCCCCGTGATCCCGCAGATGAGCGGAGTTGCTTATGGAAGCTATTTTGAACGGCAGATCCATGAACGGATGTTAAATATTCTCTCCACGAAGGAGAATGTCAATCTGATGACATTAGGTTTTTCATTTGAGGGCGTACAGGATTATCAGGCAATGGTGGCTCCGGTCAACATGGCAGGAAAGCGTCTGGGAACGCTTTTTGTGTATCGTCAGGCAGGAGCCTTTTCGATTGATGATATTATCCTGATGGAGTATGGGATGACCGTGATCGGACTTGCTATGCAGCGGGCAGAAAGCGAAGAACTCTCGGAGGAGCAACACAAAGAGAATGATGTCCGGGCAGCGATACGGACGCTTTCCAGACTTGAGGCAAAGGCGATGCTGTATGTGCTCGATGAGCTGGAAGAGAATGATTCCGACATGCTTGTGACAAGCCGTCTTGCCGATCAGGTTGGGATAACGAGATCGGTGATCGTAAACGGACTTAGAAAGTGTGAGAGTGCGGGAATTATCAGTACAAAATCTGGCGGCATGAAGGGGACGAGCATTCATTTGCTGAATGAACGATTTACACCGGAGATGATCCGGAGTTGTATGGAAGAGCAAAATCTGTAAATAGGTCTTGTATTTTTTATGAATTACTTTATAATTATATGTAGTGTAATTGGGTTTATAATAACGGCATATATTGTTGTTTTTATACTTTTCACATATAGCGAGGAGGTTTTCGATGATTTCATCAGGTGCATTTAACTATATCAATATATTGGAGAAGACCGCAGATGCAAGCTGGCTGCGGCATTCTGTTATCTCCAACAATATTGCTAATGCGGACACGCCGACCTATAAGAGAAAGGATGTGACGTTCCAGAGTTATCTGGAGGAGCAGTTGACCGGCGGAGAGTCTCTGGATGATGCAGTGGCAGACGCGGAGCTTGATCTGCTCAACGGCAGTATATATACGGATTACAGCACGGTAAGCTATCGTCTGGATGGAAACAATGTAGATATTGACACGGAGAATTCTTATCTGGCACAGAATCAGATCAAGTATTATACGGTGCTCGATTCGGTTTCGCAGGAGTTTTCGAGACTGCGCAGTGTCTGCAAGAACGGAAGCGGTAACTGATACATAGAGCAGACCGGATGATACGAATGGAAAGGATTATAGAATATGGGTGTATTTTCATCATTTGATATCAGTGCCAGTGGCATGACGGCGCAGAGGACACGTCTTGATGTGATATCACAGAATATCGCAAACGTTAATTCTACCCGCGATGCAGATGGCAATATTTATAAGCGCAAAACAGTCGTATTTCAGGAAAAGGCATACTATTCATTTGACGATGCCCTGACCAATGCGGCAGGAATGTATGGAAAGGTTGGCAATGGCGTTAAGATCAGCCGTATCACGGAGGATACGGATACCGAAGGAAGGATGGTATATGATCCATCCAATCCGGACGCGGATGAGAATGGATACGTGACCTATCCGAATGTCAACACGGTGACAGAGATGACAAACATGATCGATGCCAGCCGTTCCTATGAAGCCAATGTTACTGCTTTTAATGCTGCCAAGAATATGGCATTGAAGGCGTTAGAGATTGGCAAATAATATTTGCATAAGAATGGAGAGTATATATGGAATTATCAGCACTATCAAATGTGGATCTGATCAATGCATTTAAAGTGCCGGAGCTCTCGTCTTCCCTGGATGATACTTCGACAGGAAGCGTAAAGAGAAACGGTGCTTTTGAGGCGGTATTTAATTCGGCAGCCAACATGATCAGTGATGCAAACGACTACAGCAATGCGGCAGAGGTCGAGGAAATGAAATACTCCATGGGCGAGACAGAGAGCATCCATGACCTTCAGATCGCGCAGCAGAAAGCCAATATTTCGTTGCAGTATGTTGTTGCTGTGAGAGACTCCTTCATGTCGGGGTACAGAGAGCTGATGAATCTGCAGTTCTAACGTGCAGCTGTATGATGCACCGCAGGGCAGGGTAAGATTATCAGGTTCGGGAGACAGACAAAGATTAGGAGAGTAGTATTATGAAGGAAAGAGTACAGGAAATTCCGGCAAAGCTTGTGGAATTTTGGAATAGATATTCGAGCAGACAGAAAACGATCATCATTGCAGTGATCTGTGTGGTTCTTGTTCTGATCGGTGTGATGACGTATCTGATATCAAGACCGACCTGGAGCAGATTTCAGCAGTTTGGCAATCTGGAGGATGCCTCCAGCATGGTGAAGGCATTGGACGATGAGGGTATTGCAAACAAGAGTTCGAAGGATGGTCTGACGCTTTATGTTCATGATGAGGATATGACAAAGGCGTTTTACTGCATGAGTGATAATAATCTCACAGACAAGGGATATACCTGGGATAAGGCGTTTGATAACAGTATCTCGACCACGGAGAGTGAGAAGAGCCAGAAGAGAGTTCTGGCATTACAGAGCGAGCTGAAGGCGAGTATGGTTCAGTACTCGTTTATTGATGATGCCAAGGTGTTTATTGATGTTCCGGAAAGCTCCTACAGCATTCTGGACGAGGAAAATGTCACATCAGTGACTGCAATGGTTCAGGTTAATGAAAAAAATGAGAAGCAGCTTACTTCGGATGTGGCGCAGAATCTAGCTTATTGGCTTGCCAATGCGGTAGGAACGGACGTAGATCATGTGATCATCAATGATTACAACGGCAAGTGCCTTTATAACGGATTTACAAGTGACGGGTTGGGCGGTGATCTGACAGGTGGTTCTACGGAATACTGTGAACGTCTGCGTAATACGATCGCTTCCAATCTGGTCGATCTGCTTGTACGTTGTGGCTATGATGATGTGCAGGTGGGAACACAGGGCATCCAGTTCAATATGGATAAGATCGAACGTCTGACCAAGACCTATAGTGTGGCAGACGGCAGGGATTATGGCTATCCAACCAACTATATTCATTCTAAAAATGAGGGATCTTCCGGTACGGTAAGTGGTATTCCGGGAACCGATTCCAATGATAACGATGAGACGGATTATGTGATCAATGATGGCAACTCCAACAGCTCCTCGCAGGAATATGAGAAGCTGACCGGTCTTCTGACCGATGAGACGATCGAGAATATCAAGCAGGAGAAACCGGCAATTGAGTTAGACAAGTCTTCTCTTGGTATTGTTGTGACACGCTATATTGTGTATGACGAGGCACAGCTTGAGAAGGATGGTACTCTGGACAACATGACCTTTGATGAGTTTATGGCACAGAATAATACCACCAACACCTTTACGGTTCCAAACAGTGAGATCCAGCTGTTGGCAAGTGCGTCCGGTGTGGCTGCAAACTCGATCACGGTTGTCGGATATGAGGTTCCGAAGTTTGTTCAGAAGACATCCAAAGGACACAGTATCTCCGATTATCTGATGATCATACTTGCGGTACTGATCATTGCACTGCTGATCTTTGTGGTTGTCCGCGGAACCGCACCGGTTGCAGTTACGGACGAGGAGCCTGAGCTTTCTGTGGAGCAGCTTCTTGCGACAACCAAAGAGAACCAGTCACTGGAGGATATTGAGTTCAGTGATAAGTCTGAGACAAGAAAGATGATCGAGAAGTTTGTCGATGAAAATCCGGAAGCGGTGGCGCAGCTTTTGCGTAACTGGATCTCAGATGACTGGGAATAATGACAGGAATATTAAAGGAATTGCAGATGCAATTCCTTTATCCGCTATAAACAGCGAAATCATAGATTTCGCACGGAAAGAGGAAAGAACACTGCCTGCCGTATAAGACAGACGGTGATGACAAAAGCTGCCGTCAGGGCAGAGATGGAGGGTGAAATGGCAAAATCAGAGGAAATATCAGGAATCCAGAAAGCAGCGATCCTTTTGATCGCACTGGGACCGGACAAATCATCATCTGTATTTAAGCATTTGAAGGAAGACGAAATAGAACAGATCACACTGGAGATCGCTAATACAAGAAGTGTTTCCCCGGCTGTGAAGGATAAGGTTATGGATGAGTTTTATGAGGTATGTCTGGCACAGCAGTATATCGCTGAGGGTGGTATCGGCTATGCGAAGGATCTTCTGGAGAAGGCACTTGGAGCCGAGAGAGCAAGGGATGTTATCGGCAAGCTGACAGCCTCCCTGCAGGTGCGTCCATTTGAGTTTGTACGCAAAACAGATGCCAGCCAGCTTTTAAACTTTATTCAGGACGAGCATCCGCAGACGATCGCATTGATCCTGTCTTATCTGTCCTCAGCACAGGCATCCGTGATCATTTCGGCATTATCGCCGGATAAGCAGACAGATGTTGCAAAACGTATTGCGCAGATGGATCGTACATCGCCGGATGTGATCAAGGAAGTGGAGAAGGTGCTCGAACAGAAGCTTGCCTCACTGGTTAATCAGGATTACACGATCGTGGGTGGCGTGGATGCCATTGTCGATATTTTGAATACTGTAGACCGCGGAACCGAGAAGCATATTATGGAGAGTATGGAGATCGAGGATCCGGAGCTTGCCGACGAGATCCGCAAGAAAATGTTTGTGTTCGAGGATATTCTGTCTCTGGACGACCGTTCCGTACAGCGTGTGCTTCGTGAGGTTGACAATAACGAGCTTGCCGTTGCACTGAAGGGATCAAACGAGGAGGTTCAGAACCTGATCTTTGGCAACCTGTCAAAGCGTCTTGCTACAATGATCAAGGAAGACATGGAGTTTATGGGACCTGTTCGTATGAAGGATGTTGAGGAGGCTCAGCAGAAGATTGTAAATATTATCCGAAAGCTGGAGATTCCGGGGAGATCATCATTTCCAGAGGTGGAGGTGACGAGATCGTTGTCTAATTTGATTAAATCTGTTTATTTTCAGATGGATCAGGACGATACACGTGTGATCAACTCCGATGATCATGTCGTACAGTTTGCACCGGAGCTGTTGCAGCAGGTTGAGGCTTCTTCGGTGAATGATCCGGAAGAAACGGAACCGGTCGGAGAATTTCAGCAGGGAATGAATGTCCTTAATATGGAGGATGTCCGTGAAGAGGAGCGTGCACGTGTTCAGGAGGAGACCTCTCTGGAGATGGAAAGCATGCTGGCGGACGCAAGAGCGCAGGCGGAGGAGATCCTTCAGAATGCGAGAGAGCAGGCAGATGAGATCCGTCAGCAGGCACAGGAGGAAGGTCGTAATGCCGGCTTTGAGCAGGGGCAGGCAGAGGCGCTTAAGCACTTACAGGAGGAAGCACTCAGACAGCAGGAGCAGTTTGAACAACAGCAGCAGAAATTAAAAGAACAGGAAGAGGCACTGGAACCGAAATATGCAGAACTGATGGGGGCTTTGATCGAGAAGATTACCGGTGTACTCTGTGAAGATAAAAAGGACGTGATCGTTTATCTGATCCATCAGGCACTCAATCAGCTTGAGAAAACAAAATCCGTGACACTGCGTGTTTCCAAGCCGGACATGCTGACGGTATCCGCACAGAAGGAGCAGCTTAGATCCTGTGTTTCAGGAGAGGTGGATTTTGATATTACAGAGGATGACAGTCTGCAGGAGAACCAGTGCATTATTGAGACGGATCAGAGGATCATCGACTGCAGTCTGGATGTGCAGCTCCAGAATCTGAAGGATCAGATCCGTATGCTGACGATCATGTAGAGGAAAGCGACTGGAGGAATAAGGATGGTTGATATTGATTTATCCAAATATAATATTTTATTGAACCAGTCCTACGAAAAGAAACTTGGAAAAGTGGCAAAGGTTGTGGGGCTGACCGTAGAGTCTATCGGACCATCGGCAAAGCTTAACGATCTTTGCCATATTATTACAAAGGATCATAATCAGGTGATCAATGCAGAGGTAGTTGGCTTTCGTGACGACAGGGTGCTTCTGATGCCCTATGACCAGACGACAGGTGTTGGTCTGGGAAGCCGTGTGGAGAATACCGGAGCGCCGCTAAAGGTTATGGTAGGAGATGAACTTTTAGGGAAGGTTCTTGACGGTCTGGGAAATCCGATCGACGGATCCGGACTTAACTGTACCTGTGGTTATTCCGTACAGGCAGAGCCGCCGGATCCCCTGACCAGAGAGTTGATCGATACAGTGCTTCCGCTTGGTGTGAAGGCTGTCGATGGTCTGATTACGGTTGGAAAGGGACAGCGTATCGGTATCTTTGCGGGAAGTGGTGTCGGTAAGAGTACCCTGATGGGTATGTTTGCACGTAACACCAAGGCAGACATCAACGTGATCGCCCTGATCGGCGAGCGAGGCCGTGAGGTGCGGGAGTTCATTGAAAGAGATCTTGGACCGGAGGGCATGAAACGGTCAGTGGTGATCGTGGCAACCTCCGACAAACCGGCATTGATCCGTAAGAAGGCTGCCATGACGGCAACAGCCGTGGCAGAATATTTCCGGGATCAGGGCAGAGATGTGCTTTTGATGATGGATTCGCTGACACGATTTTCGATGGCACAAAGAGAGATTGGACTGGCATCCGGCGAACCGCCGGTGTCAAGAGGGTATCCACCGAGTGTTTACGGTGAGATGCCGCAGCTTTTAGAGAGAGCCGGGCGTTCGGATAAGGGGTCGATCACAGGACTTTACACTGTGCTTGTTGACGGGGACGATTTCAACGAACCGATCGCCGATACAGCGAGAAGTATTCTGGACGGTCATATTGTTCTTGACCGCAAGATCGCACAGAAGAACCATTATCCGGCGATCGATGTGCTGCAGAGTATTTCCCGTGTTATGAGCAGTATCGTGGATAGCAAGCACAAAAAGGCATCCGGCCAGCTCAAAAATGTCCTGGCGACCTACTCTGAGGCGGAGGATCTTGTCAACATCGGAGCCTATAAGGCAGGCTCAAATCCGTCGATCGACTATGCATTATCTAAGATTGATGCGGTAAATGAATTTTTGCAGCAGGATGTATATGAGAAGATCAGCTTTGAGGAGAGCATCAGACGGCTGGAAGAACTGTTTCCGGAGGAAGGATGATAATACATGGCGCGTTTTGTATTTTCTATGGAAAGCATTCTGCAGATCAAGTGTAAGTTGGAGGATCAGGCGAGGGCGGAATATGCTGTGCAGATGGCAAGACTGCATCAGGAACAGCAGAAGCTGGATGATCTGATCCGGTATAAGGAACAGAAGCAGACACAGCTTAAGGAACAGGTGAGCGCAGTGCTTGAACTGCTGCGGATACGTCAACTGGAGGATGCAGTAGAGAATATCAAATATAATATTAATCTTCAGAAAATTGCCGTGATCAATCAGCAGAGGCAGGTGGATCAGGCAAGAGAAAAACTGAATGAAGCGATGAAGGAACGCAAAACCTACGAGAAACTTAAAGAAAACGCATTTGAAGAGTTCAAAAAGGAACAGAATGCGGAAGAACAGAAAGAAATCAACGAACTGGTCAGCTTCCGGTTTGGCAGGAAAGCGGACAGAGAGGGGTAAGTATAATGGCAAAAAATGACGATAATATGTTAGAAAGAGAAAAAGGCGGGAGCAGAGTTGTTACTGTTCTGATCGCTCTTGCGATCGTTGCCATATGGCTGATCATTTTTGCATGCCTGATTAAGTTTGATGTCGGCGGCATCGGAAGCAAGGTGTTATATCCGGCATTGAAGGATGTGCCGGTTGTAAACCGCATTTTGCCGACACCATCCGAGGAGGAGCAGGCACGGCAAGGCAACTATGAGTATAATACATTAAAGTCTGCCAATGCCCGGATCAAGGAGCTGGAAAGCCAGCTTGCTTCTGAAAACGGAACAACAAATGCCAATGCAGATTACATAGCAGATCTGGAAGCACAGGTTAAGAAGCTCCAGAAATATAAGGATTCCGAAGACTCCTTTAATAAGCGGGTACAGGAATTTGACGAAAAGGTTGTTTTTAACGACAAGGCACCGGATATCTCTGAATATCAGCAGTATTATGAGCAGATCCAGCCTGATAATGCCGAGAAGATATATCGTCAGGTGATCAAGAAGCAGCAGTATACCAAGAAAGCAGAAACGCTTGGAACCTATTATGCCAATATGGATGCGGCAGCGGCAGCTGTCCGTTTGTCAGAAATGTCAGAGGATCTGGATCTTGTGTGTGATATTCTGCAGAACATGCAGGAGAAGAAAGCTGCAGCAATTTTAGAGCAGATGGACAGTGCGTATGCCGCACAGATCACCAAAAAGATTTCGGCAGTGAATTAGTTGTCCTCGGAGTAATCCGTTGACATAGATAAAGACACGACAGAAAGGAGGTGAAAGAATGCAGAGCGTAAATGCAATCATGCCGGATAACGGGATGACAGCAGCAAAAGTCCGGACAGCAGAGCCTTCTAAGAAGATTACGGAAAGTTTTGGATCATTTATGGCCGGGACGCAGGGGGACGACAGTTTTAAAAGTACAGCTTCTGTGATGGATAATATCGGCAGAACCTCAGGTGTCAGACAGAACCGGAAAGCAGTCCGCAGTGACGATGCGTTTACCACTTCTGATACAACGAGCCAGAATGTTCAAAATGCCGGACAAAGCACAGTTGCAGATCAGAATAAGACATTTTCCGCACAGGATTTTGCCAAGGTTCAAAAGGAGATTGAAAGTGTCGTAAAAGATGTGATGAACATGGATGAGGATACATTCACACAGACGATGGCAGCGATGGGAATTACAGCCATACAGCTTTTACAGCCGGAGGTGCTGCAGCAGTTTGTTGTACTTGCCGGAGGAGGTACGGATATGACAGAGCTGCTTACCAGTGAAACGCTTATGGATCAGTTTACACAGCTCACAGATGCACTATCAGATATTGACTGGAACACTCTGATCGGTCTTGATACTGCGGATGCAGCATCGGATCTGTCTGTGGACGAATTGTTACAGCAGATCATGGATCAGCTTACGGCACAGTCGGATGCGGTGGAAGAATCTGAAATTTCGGATTCTTTGCTGGCGCAGGGGCAGACGTCGGAAGAGGTCGTGCTGACAAATGCTTTACAGGGCGGATTGGCAGAAGATGTACAGGATACACGAACTTTCCCGAAGCAGTTCAATGAGACTGTGTCTCAGGCAGACGAAACGGATTCTGTGATTTCAGATGCTGCGAAGACGGCACAAGAGTTTTCTGCCGGAACGATGGATGCAATGTCAGAGTCCGGTTCACAGGGAGCTTCGGCAGACGAAAGTATGTGGAATCAACAGACAGCAGCGCAGACGTCATATCGTGAGGATAGTGCACCGGCAATTTCACAACAGGAAGGCACTATGCTGAACTTTGTGAAGAATATGGTACAGGCAGCCAATCAGGCAGAGCAGATTTCAGAACCGGTGAATATGCAGCAGATGATCGATATCGTCAATCAGGTGGTAGAGAAACTTCAATCCTCTATGCAGGATGGTCAGACGACATTGGAGATGCAGCTGAATCCGGAACGTCTTGGCAAAATGCTTGTCAGTGTTACCAGTCGTGAGGGTGTGATGACGGCGAACTTTACCGTACAGAACGAAGAGGCAAGAGCCGCACTGGAGAGTCAGATCATTTCCCTTAGAGAGAATCTGGAGCAGAGGAATCTTAAAGTGGATGCCGTAGAGGTATCCGTATCGGATTTCACATTTTCACAAAGTGGTCAGGCAGATACCGGTGATCAGAAGGAGTTCAATCAGGGCAATGGCAAGAGAGCCCGCTTTGATTTTGAGGCGGAAGACGAAGAAACGGCAGATACCGTGGAAGAGCCGCTTTCCGGAAGAACTTCGGTAGGGAGTGGTTCCACTGTAGATTTTACAGCATAATGCAGTTTGCAGGAAAGGAGGAAATATGAGTTTAGTTGCACCGGTCAATAACGGACAGGTAAACATTTCGGAAACCTCACAGGAAACCGAGAAGAAAACCGGCTCCGCACTGGATAAGGATGATTTTCTGATGCTTCTTGTAACACAGATGAAGTACCAGGATCCACTGGAGCCTGAGTCAAATACAGAATATGTGGCACAGCTTGCACAGTTCTCATCTCTGGAACAGATGCAGAACTTAAACAGCACAGCAACCAACACGTCAGCGTACACATTGGTTGGCAAGCAGGTACGTATCATTGAGACATCCAATACAGGCGCAGAAAATGAAGTGCAGGGAATGGTTGAGTAT
Source organism: Roseburia sp. AM59-24XD (assembly GCF_003478445.1). GTDB lineage: Bacteria > Bacillota > Clostridia > Lachnospirales > Lachnospiraceae > Jutongia. Next base: position 92,393 of record NZ_QUET01000009.1, on the reverse strand, counting down.
GTCAAGATGGAGAACGGAAAGCCGTATGTATCCGTAAACGGTGAGATGTATTCCTATGATGACATTGTTGAAGTTATTGACGAGTCATATCTGATATCACAGTATGTTCCGTCAGTAAAGCAGCAGGAGATCACATATCTGCATCATGATCCACAGAATGTTCAGATTACAGGCATTAATATGGGATCAAACGGATATGAGGCAACCGGCGTTGCGGTGGCTTTGATGGCAGAAGATGGCACAACCACCAAGATCAACTCGGATAAGATGAGTTACAAGAATGGCGTGCTGACGATCCATAAGAGTGCATTCGCAAATCTTCCGGCTGGCAAGTATGTCGTTGGAATCGGTTTTGATGATCAGAATAAGACAGTAGATTATCAGAGTGTCACACTGACGATCAAGGGAAGTGTGGAAAGCGAAGAGACTGTAAAGAATGAGGGAGCTGCCAAAGGTGAGAAAACCGGTAACAGCGAAGAAAACAAGCAGGCTTAAGGCAAAGGAGTGGATGTGATGCAAAAGCTGAATAAAAATTATTCCTCCATTGATGCGATGGCGGGACAGTTGCTGCAGAGAAAAACAGCCACAGGCAGAGAGAATTCCTCGGGCAGTGAGGTATCCTTTCAGAAGATTTTAGATACGGCAGAACAGAGTCGGGATGCCGGCAGACTGAAGTTTTCCAAGCATGCCAATGAACGGCTTGCAAACCGCAACATCAATTTGTCGGAGACGCAGATGGAGCGATTGGAAAGTGGTACAACAAAGGCACGGGAAAAGGGAATTCGAGAGTCTTTGGTAATGGTTGACAATATGGCGTTTATCGTCAATGTCAAGAATAACACAGTGGTTACAGCACTCGGTGACAGTTCAGATTCTGTATTTACGAACATCGATGGAGCTGTGATCGGATAATGAAAGTGAATGTCAGATGCCGGACCTTTTGGAGGCATGAGATCCTGACTGACAGACGGATCTTTGTGACATTCCTGCAGCGAAAGATACGGGTTTTACCGTGGGAAGCCTGAGAACGCACACCTCGCTCGGGCTTTGGCAGGACAATGTGTGCAGAAAAGAGGGTTTTAATTATGATGAGATCACTTTACTCTGGTGTTGCAGGTTTGAAAATACACCAGACCAAATGGATGTAATTGGTAACAACATTGCCAATGTCAATACCGTTGGATTTAAGTCCAGCAGTGTTAATTTTTCGGATACATTTTATCAGACACTTTCACCGGCAACCGGTCCGAATGCGACGACCAACACAGCCGGAACTAACGCAAAGCAGATCGGTCTTGGTGGTCTGGTAGCATCTATCACAACAAATGTGACAGAGAACGGTGGTACAACAACGACGAACCGTGCACTTGATGTAGCGATCAACGGTGAGTCCTTCCTGGTTGTCAATGTAAACGGTGAGCAGTATTTCACAAAGTCCGGTGCATTGAACGTAGATCCATCCGGTAATCTCTACTGTACGACCAACAACGGTATCGTTCAGGGCTGGATGGCAGATGATGATGGAAATATCATTAAGGATATCGCAACCGATCTGAAGATCATGACAGCAAAGCAGACCTCTGCAGCACCAACAGCAACAACGGCAGAGACGATCCTTGGAAATATTGATCCGAACGACAAGAACCTCACACCGGTTTATGGTGATGACGGAACAACGATTGTGAGCGGTGGTGTTCCAATGACCTTCAGCTTTTATGATAAGCTGGGTGAGCTTTACACGGTTAAGATGATGGTTACCAAGGACGAGGTGGCTGATGATGCGGCAGAAAATTCACTTGTACCGTATACGGTCCGTGTGGCAGATGTATATAACTCTGAGGGCAAATCTATTTTCCTGAAGGAAGAGCCACAGACAGATGGATCCATCAAGTATGTCAACAGTGGCGCAAAAATCACTTTCGGTACCGGTGCAAGCTTTGGTGTTGATGACTCCGTGAATGGAGACGGCATTGAAAACGGTGTGAATACCGAGACAAAGGAGTTTCGTCTGAAATCAACACAAGTGCCTTTGCTTTTCAACAGTAAGGCAGGTACCTTTGCGGCTGTAGACGCTAAGTACACAGTTGGAGCAAATGGTACAGAGGTGACACCAAACCGTACCAACAAGGATTATGCAAAAACATGCATTAACTTCAGTGTCGTTCAGGGCGATGATCCTCAGCATGTCGGCAATGACAGCACATTTCCACAGTACGATGCCGCAAACGATAACGGTGGTATCGAACTTGACTTCTCCTCTCTGACACAGTATTCTAAGGGCGGTACCTGTGAGACAACCTACAAGAGAGGTGGTCAGGATGGCAAAAATGCCGGAAATTATGCCGGAACCATGAGTGGTATTTCTGTTGACGATACCGGTAAGGTGTATGGTAAATACACAAACGGCGAGACAAAATGTCTGGCACAGATCTGTGTGGCAAGCTTTTCCAATCCGTCCGGTCTCGAGGCTGAAGGCGACAGTCTGTTTAAGGCATCCTTAAACTCCGGTCTTTTCGATGGCATCGGGGAGGAAGTGTCAAAGACAGGAAGCTTCACGGTAGGTGCACTTGAGATGTCCAACGTAGATCTTGCTTCTGAGTTTACAAGCATGATCACGACACAGCGTGGTTTCCAGGCAAACTCACGTATTATCACAACCTCAGATACAATGCTTGAGGAACTTGTAAATCTTAAGAGATAGTAAGCAGTAATTTAGCATTGCGGCAGCATTCCGTCAGGCGATGAAACGGCGGCGGATGTGATTCTTTAGAAAGTATTTCCGGTACACAACAGGTGATGCTGTTGATTTTACTGTGGCAATGTGGAATATAGCGGATGATGGGCGGTATGATTTTGTGCGATACCGCTCATTTTCTGTTGTTTTACAGAGTTGCTTTACAGAAGTGAAGACAGAAAGGAGGCTGCAGATATGATTGATGTAACCAAAATGAACGGCGGAAGTATCACGGTAAATGCAGATCTGATCGAGACGGTCGAAGAGACTCCGGACACGATCATTACCCTGACCACCGGAAAAAAAATAATTGTAAAAGAAAGTAGACAAGAAGTAAAAAATCTAGTAAAATCATATAGGAGTGAGTGCAATTCATTACGAATTGACTAATCATACATAAGGTGGTGGAAAAAATGGATATAGCTACAATAGTGGGACTCGTCATCGGTATCGCATGTTGTATTATTGGTATTATTTCATCCGGTGGTGTTACCGCATTTGGTAACTTTGTGGATCCTGCTTCGTTTATCGTTACCTTTGGTGGTGCGTTTGGCTGTATGCTCACACAGGCGAAAAGTATCCCGGAGATGGGAAAGTGTATAAAGACAATCTCTCTGGCATTTAAGGTGCCGAAGGCAGACGAGGTAAATGTCATTGAAAACATTATACGTTTATCCAATATTGCACGTAAGGAAGGTCTTCTGGCACTGGAGGAGGCTGCCAATGATGTAGATGATGAATTCTTAAAAAAGGGCATCATGCTGATCGTTGACGGAACAGATCCGGAGCTTGTTCGAAGTATTATGGAGACAGAGCTTTCTGCAATTGAGGGCAGACATAATGAGAAGATTTCATTCTGGGCAAATCTGGGAAGTATGGGTCCTGCCTGGGGTATGATCGGTACCCTGATGGGACTGGTAAATATGTTGTATAACATGGACGACATGAGTAAGCTTGGTCCGAACATGGGTGTCGCTATCATTACGACATTCTACGGTTCTATTCTGGCAAACTGGCTCTGTGTGCCGGTTTCCTTTAAATTAAAGCAGAATAACGCACTGGAGATCACGATGAAGGAGATTATGGTCGAGGGACTGTTATCTATTCAGGCAGGTGAGAACCCTCGTGTCATTGAAGAGAAGCTGAAATCATTCCTGGCACCTCAGATCCGCAATAATATGGGAGATGGCGACGGAGGAGCCGCTGAAGGTGGTGAGGCATAATGGCAAAGAAAAAACAAGAGGAAGAAATCAAAACAGACCTGTGGAAGGACACGTTCTCGGATCTGATGAATCTGCTTCTGTGCTTTTTCGTGCTTTTGTATTCCATGTCTTCGGTGGATGAGGTTAAGTATTCTGAACTGGTGGCATCCATGTCCAACAGCTTCAGTATATTCAGCGGCGGAGCGCAGTCGATCGGCGAGGGTCAGTTGATCTCAAGCGGAGCGACACAGCTGAATAATCTCGACGAGTATTATTCGGATATGGGAAAGGCTTCGGAGGATACGGATTCAGAAGATCCGATGGCAGAACAGAAGAAAAAGCAGGAAAAGGATACCAGAAAGCTTTACAGCGATGTGGTCGAGAAGACAGAGAATAACCGGATCGAGGATGCGGTCAGCGTAACGATGGATGAGAATTATCAGTATGTTATGATCTCTCTGAGCGGAGGAGTCCTGTTTGATTCGGGAAGTGCGGAGATCCGAAAGGGTGCCAAAACGATTCTCAGCCGTGTGTCATACATATTAAAGAATTATAAGGACCGTCAGATCAAGATCGAGGGTCATACGGATAATGTTCCGATCCACACAAGAGAATTTCCTAGCAACCGCTGGCTTTCCACAGCGAGAGCTACAAAGGTGTTGGAGTATTTTGTGGATGAGAAGGGACTCAGCGAAAAGCATATGGAGGCTTCCGGACGAGGCTATGTTGATCCGGTGGCAGACAACTCCACAGCAGCAGGCAGGGCGAAGAACCGGCGCGTTGAGATCAAGATCTACAGTGATATTGACTAGGAAGCAGTGTCGCTGGATCATTAATAAAAGAGAAAGGTTTGGGAATATCATATTATGAAGAAAAATATATTAAGTGTTATCATCGCAGCATTGACGGTTATCAATGTGATCCTGACAGCGATCATGTTTTTTGTGATGCTTCCGACATTTCAGAAGACCAATAATCTGATCACGCAGGTCGCATCTGTATTAAATCTGGAATTGGATCAGGGTGATTCCGAGGGTTCGCAGGATTATACACTCAAGGATCTGGAGCAGTATTCGGTTGCATTTGAATCCCAGCAGACATTAAATCTTGTTGCCGGTGATGATGGTAAGATGCATTATGCGATGATTGACGGCTACACCTTATATCTCAACAAGAAGGCAAAGGATTATAAGGATGTCAGTGAGACGATCAAAGCCAATGAGAGCAAGTTTACCGATGTGATCCGCAGTGTGATCCAGTCGCATTCTGTTGATAATATTTCGGAGGAGGTTGTCAAGAAGGAGGCACTGGACAAGATTCAGGAACTTTTGGATTCCAAGGCTGTCGTAGAAGTTTCCCTGACGAATCTTGTGTATAATTAGAAGGTTGCTTTTTATACGGAATATGGTATGATTATGAATGAGTTTATACGAAGCAGCTAATTTTGACTGAGCTTTGTACGGAATCGGACAGGGTTCAGGTGTGAGGTGAAGATAATGGGAGATGTCTTATCGCAGGATGAGATTGACAGTTTGCTCAGTGCATTAAATAGTGGTGAGATTAATCCTGATGAGATTGATGATACTCCGAAGGTTACGGTGAAGGATTATGATTTTGCCAGACCTTCCAAGTTTTCGAAGGATCATCTTCGTACACTGGAGATTATATTTGAAAATTACGGCAGACTTCTGTCAACAAATTTGCCGGCATATCTGCGCAAGTCTGTGCAGATCGAGGTCATGAATGCAGAAGCCAATACATATTCTGAGTTTTCGAATGCTTTATCAAATCCGGTACTTCTTGGTGTCGTGGATTTTGCACCGTTGAGTGGAAGTATATTGATTGAACTTGCATCCAATCTTGGTTTTGCAATTGTAGATCGTATGCTTGGAGGCGGTGGCAATCCTCTGGAGAAATCAAGAGAATTTACCGAGATCGAGCTCATCATACTGGAGCGCATCATGGAGGTGTGCACAGGACTTCTTGTTGATCCGTGGCAGAGTGTTACCGAGCTTCAGCCACGACTTGAGCGGATTGAGACCAATTCGCAGTTTGCACAGTTTATTTCGCCAAGTGAGATGACGGCGATCGTGACCATGAACATGAAGATTGGCACGGTAGAAGGATTGATGAATATCTGTATTCCATATTCTTGCGTGGAATCAGTTATTGATAAATTAAATACCAAGTATTGGTATTCTACGATGCGTGAGAAGGATGGGGACAATTATCAGGAAGCGATTGAGGGGATCATCAGTCGTGCCAGGATACCGATTCGTGCTCTGTTGGGAAAGAGTACGATCTCAGTGAATGATTTTATGAATATCCAGATTGGTGATATTGTAAAGCTTGATTCCAGGGTGGATGATGAACTGGATGTGTATGTTGGCAATATCATGAAATTCAGAGCACTGCCGGGTGCCATTTCGGATTCGTATGCGGTTCGGGTGACGTCAGTGGTAAAGGAGGAGCAGTAAATATATGGATGGTATGTTATCACAGGAAGAAATTGATGCGTTGACAGGAGCCGCAAGTACAATGACAGCAGCTCCATCGTCGACAATGACGTTGACAGACGCAGAGCGTGACGCAATTGGTGAGATCGCCAATATTAACATGGGAACCGCAGCAACAACCCTGTCGACCCTGTTAAATAATAAGGTGACAATCACAACGCCAAAGGTTTCTTATGTCACGATCAATGAGATTTCAGCGCAGTATGATAAACCATGTGTTTTTATTCATATTTCGTATATTGACGGGATTTCAGGCAATAATGTTCTGATCCTGAAGGAACATGATGTAAAGGTTATCACAGATCTGATGATGGGAGGCGATGGCTCTAACACAGACGGAGAACTGACAGAGCTTCATCTCAGTGCAATCAGTGAGGCAATGAACCAGATGATGGGTTCTGCCGCAACATCACTTTCCTCCATGTTAGACAAGAAGGTAGATATCAGCCCGCCAACAGCAAGTGTGGTTGATCTCAATGACAGCATTGATGATGTGACAGTATCCAACTTTTTATCAGACGAGCTGGTGCAGGTTTCCTTTGATATGAGGATTGGAGATCTTGTGGACAGTCAGATCATGCAGTTATATCCGTTTGATTTTGCGAGAGATTTGTATCAGAAGTTTGTCGGGGAGGTTGGAATCGGTCAGGAACCGGTACAACCGGAGCCTGTAGTGGCACCGGAGCCTCAGCAGATGCCGGAGCAGACAGCATCAATGCCGGGCATGGGAATGGATATGAATATGGCAGCTCAGCAGCCACAGATGCAGCAGGCAATGCCGCAGCAGCCGTATATGATGCCGACACCGAATGTCAACGTACAGCCGGCGCAGTTCCAGCCGTTCAATGCAGGTGTAAGTCCGCTCATGCAGCAGGAAAATATAGACCTGATCATGGATGTTCCGTTGGAAGTTACCGTCGAGCTTGGACGTTCCAATAAGTCCATTAAGGAGATTCTTGATTTCTCACCGGGAACGATCATTGAGCTGAATAAGCTTGCCGGAGAACCGGTCGATGTTCTTGTCAATGGCAAGTTTGTAGCAAAGGGTGAGGTTGTCGTGATCGAGGAGAACTTCGGTATTCGAATTACCGAGATTTCCAAATAAGATAATATAAACTGGAGGTGTAGATATGATTGTAGTGTTAGTTGGTCAATCTGCACTTGCCAGTTTTTTTAAATTGTGCATGCTTTTGATCGCATTCATTTTGATTCTGGTGGCGTCCTATTATGTGACGAGGTGGTATGCCCAATCGGGCTTTGTCCGCAGACAGAACCACAATATGGAGATTGTCGATACATTGTCGATGGGACCGAACCGCCAGATATGCATTGTACGGATTGGTCAGAAATATATCGCAGTGTCCGTCTGTAAGGATCATATCCGTTTTCTGACAGAAGTTTCCGGGGATGAGATTGAATTTGAACCGAAGACCGAGACGGAGACAAGATCATTTCAGGAGATTTTTAAGGAAATGGCAGGACGCAGATTTACATCAGACGATCACAAGAAAGAGAAATAGAAAAGGGATTAAGAATGAGTCGATTTAAACAATTATTTTTTCGTAAGTCCATATGGAAAGGTTTATTTACGATTGCTGTTTTTATGCTGGTGTTTTTTGTTTCAGCACCGGCATATTCGGTAGCGGCCAAACGTGTTGATCAGACAACGCAGGATGAGATCGCTGGAAGTGCAGATGCGGATGATGATACCTTTGATCTGAATATTTCGTCCAATCTGGGAAGCACCCGTCTGGAATCAACCCTGCAGATATTGATCATGCTGACGATCCTGGCACTGGCGCCTTCAATACTGATCATGGTGACTTCGTTTACCAGAATTATCGTTGTATTTCATTTCCTGCGTACGGCGATCGGTACCCAGACCACACCGCCGAATCAGGTTCTTGTTGGTCTGGCTCTTTTCATGACGATCGCAATCATGACACCGGTATTTACACAGGTATATGATGATGGCGTAAAGCCGTATACACAGGGACAGATGGAAGAGAAGGAGGCCGTGGAGGCAGGACTTAAGCCGCTTCGCAAATTTATGCTGGGACAGACCAGAGATAAGGATTTGAAGCTGTTCATGAAGATCAACGATACTTCGTCGGATGAGATCAAGGATTACGATGATCTCTCGATCACAACGATCATACCGGCATTTATCATCAGCGAGCTTCGGACGGCATTTATTATAGGCTTTGTCATTTATCTGCCGTTTATCGTGATCGATATGGTTGTGGCATCTACTCTGATGTCGATGGGTATGATGATGCTTCCGCCAACGACGATATCTCTGCCGTTCAAGATACTTTTATTTGTGCTGGCAGATGGCTGGAATCTTATTGTGGATCAGCTTGTTCGTTCATTTCAGTAGCCGGTGATGCCGGAATAAGGAGGAGTAACTAATGACTGCAGATGTTGTGATCGATATTGCCAGAGAAGTAGTGTGGGTGATCGTAAAGACCTCCGCACCGATGCTGATCGTTTCCCTGGTGGTTGGCTTGATCATTAGTATATTTCAGACAATTACGTCTATTCAGGAGCAGACGCTGACGTTTGTGCCGAAGTTTATTGCGATCATGGCAGTGATGGTATTAGCGGGCGGCTGGATCTTAAACAGCATGTCTGATCTTTTTGTTCAATTGGTACAGAGCATACCGCAGTATATTAAATAGTTGACGGATGAGAAAGGAGGAGGTGCTGCGTGCAGTTTACGATAGAGTATTTGGAATATATACTTCTGGTCTTTATCCGGATTGCATCTATGATGGTGACGGCGCCTTTTTTTAATTCCGGCAACTTTCCGCGGATGACAAAGATGGGACTTAGCTTTTTCTTCTCACTGGTGGCAGTTAATCTGCTTGATTTTAACGGGCTCACTTATCAGGGGATCGCCGGTTATGCGGCACTGATCCTTCAGGAGGGGATTACCGGAGCGATCATCGGTCTGGCATCGGGATTTTGTCTGTATATTCTGAGCTTTTCCGGTAACATGTTTGATATGGAGATCGGATTTTCGATGGCGATGGAGTTTGATCCGGCAACGAATGTGCAGTCGACGATCACATCCAATTTATTCAGCCAGCTTTTCCTCGCATTATTTGTTGTTTCTGATATGCATTATTTCGTGATCGATGCAATTTATGATTCCTATAAGCTGATCCCGATCGGAGGAGCGAATCTGAAGGGGGATTTTTTGTCTGTTATGACAACGTACATTACGGACTATTTTGTCATAGGCTTTCGGATCATCCTGCCTATTTTTTCCTGCATTCTGATCGTGAACGTGGTGCTTGGAATACTGGCAAAGGTAGCTCCACAGATGAATATGTTTGTGATCGGTATACAGCTAAAGGTTTTTATCGGACTGTTTCTGTTATTCCTTTTGATGGGATATCTGCCGAATATCGTTGATTTCCTGTTCGTAGAGATGCAGAAGATGACAAAACTGTTTGTAGAGCAGCTTGCTTGAGTCGTAGAACGACAGGAATATGTCACAGAAAGGCAGGGATGCTCGTTGCTATTTCGAGAAAAATGAGTTATAGTATAAAATAGTTATGGCTTAAGATAGAAGACATCTTTTGAGAGGATTATTTATGCAGCAGGAAGCATGTGAAAAGCATTATTATCTGTCCTATGATCTGCAGTTGTTTGCGAAGGAAGGACAGGATGGCGAGAAAACAGAAGAACCGACAGCCAAAAAGCTGGAGGATGCCCGCAAGAAGGGACAGGTTATGCGAAGTACCGAGGTGGTTACCGCAGCAACGCTTCTCGCATTTTTCTTTATGCTTAAGATCTTTGTCGGATTTATCGGCAACCGGTTTATGACAAGTTTCCGACAGACAATCGGTTTTATCAGTGATTATACGAGTGAACCGTTTACTCTTAACACCGCCAGAACAATTATCCGTGGATCTTTCTGGAATATTATTGTGGCGGCATTTCCGATCATGATCGTTGGACTTGTTGTGACGATCGTTGCAATTGTCTTTCAGGTTAAATGGAAGGTGACGGCAGAACCGCTGAAGCCGAAGTTTGATAAGTTTAATCCGGTAACAGGCATGAAAAGACTCTTTTCCAAGGATAAGATCATGGATCTTTTCAAATCCATTGCGAAGGTGGTTATCCTTGCTTATGTGGTGTACTCTTATCTGAAGAACCAGTGGCCTTTGATCTACAAGATGTATTCGTATACGCTTCCGCAGGCAATCGCAGTGATCGGAGATACCGTGATCAATGTCGGGATCCGGATCAGTGCACTGTTTGCAGTGATCGCCATGTTTGATCTGTTTTACCAGAAATGGAAGTATCATCAGGATATGATGATGAGCAAGCAGGAGGTTAAAGACGAATATAAAAACTCCGAGGGAGATCCGAAGGTGAAGAGCCAGCAGAAGCAGAGAATGCAGCAGGCATCCCAGCGAAGGATGATGCAGGATCTGCCGAATGCAGATGTGGTCATTACAAACCCGACCCATCTTGCGGTTGCCATCAAGTACGATAAGGATACGAATGAGGCACCGGTCGTTGTGGCAAAAGGGGCTGATTATCTGGCACAGAAGATTAAGGACAGGGCACGGGAAAATGCCATAGAGATTGTAGAAAACAAGCCACTTGCCAGGATGCTGTACCACAATGTGGAGATCGGAGCTGAGATACCGCCGGAGCTGTATCAGATGGTGGCTGAGGTTCTTGCTTATGTATACAGTCTGACAGGACGTGTTAATTAGTGGATTATGATCTGCTCCCCGCAGGGCAGAGCTTTATATAGACAGAAAAGGAGAACGACTACTATGCAGAGATCGGATTTATTGCTGGGATTATACATACTGGTTCCGGTTATCTTTTTGATCATCCCGATTCCGACGCTTTTGCTGGATTTTTTGATCCTGTTAAATATCAGTCTGGCGCTGATCATTCTTTTTACGGCACTGTTTTCCAAGGAGGCATTGCAGATGTCAGCGTTTCCGACGATTCTGCTGATGACAACGCTGTTTCGTCTGTCCCTGAACGTTGGATCTACCCGTAATATTCTGTTAAACGGATATGCCGGTAATGTTGTTGCCACGTTCGGTGACTTTGTCGGCGGAGGTAATCTGATCGTCGGCGTAATCATTTTCGTCGTGTTGATATTGATCCAGATGATCGTGATCAACAAAGGTTCCGAGCGAGTATCCGAGGTGACGGCACGTTTTACGCTCGATGCCATGCCCGGTAAGCAGATGGCGATCGATGCCGATCTGAATACAGGAGCCATTACGGATGAGCAGGCGAAGGAACGCAGACAGAAGATTCAGGATGAGGCTGCATTCTTCGGTTCCATGGATGGTGCGACCAAGTACGTTAAGGGAGATGCCACGGCAGGTCTGATCATTACGGCGATCAATTTTGTTGGAGGTCTTGTGCTTGGCATCATGATGCAGGGACTCAGTATGGATGAGGCACTGCAGAAATATACGATCTTAACGATCGGTGATGGTCTGGTGTCACAGATCCCGTCACTGATCATCTCATTGTCAACCGGTATCCTTGTCACAAAGGTTTCCAAGGAGTCGGATCTTGGCGGTGTACTGATGCGGCAATTGTTTTCAATTCCCAAGGTACTTTATATCGTGGGTGGCACGATGGTATTTCTTGGCATTGCGACGCCGTTACAGACATGGATCTGTCTTGTTTATGCCGTGATGTTTATTGCAGTTGGACGAGTTATGGAATCTTCGATGGAGGAGCAGGAGATCGAGGAGGAGGTTACTGCTGAGGAGGAGACGGCGGAGGAGATCAGGCGTCCGGAGAATGTCGTTTCCCTGCTGCAGGTTGACCCGATCGAGCTTGAATTTGGTTATGGAATTATTCCTCTGGCGGATGTCAATCAGGGCGGTGATCTTTTGGATCGTGTTGTTATGATTCGTCGTCAGATCGCACTGGAGCTTGGTTGTGTTGTTCCGATGATACGTCTTCGTGATAATATTCAGCTTAATCCCAATCAGTATGTGATCAAGATCAAGGGCGTTCCTGTCAGTGAGGGTGAGATCCTGTTTGACCATTATATGGCAATGAACCCCGGATATGTGGAGGAGGAGATTACCGGTATCCCGACCTTTGAACCGTCCTTCCATCTTCCGGCACTCTGGATCACAGAGGGGCAGAGAGAGCGTGCCGAATCACTTGGTTATACCGTGGTTGATCCGCCTTCGATCATAGCAACGCACTTGACGGAGGTGATCCGAAATCATCTGGATGAGCTTCTGACGCGTCAGGATGTACAGAACCTGATCAATAATATTCAGGAACAGAATACGACATTGATCTCCGAGCTTGTGCCAAAGATGCTAAGCGTCGGAGAAATCCAGAAGGTGTTACAGAATCTTTTGCGGGAAGGAATCTCTATCAGGGATCTTGTAACAATTTTTGAGACACTTGCAGATAATGCGACAACGACAAGAGATACTGATGTACTGACGGAGTATGTCAGACAGAGTCTCAAGCGGGCGATTTCCAATAAGTATTTCCCTGCAAATGAGATGACCAGTGTTGTGACACTTGATCCGAAGATTGAGCAGGAGATCATGAGTTCTGTCAAACAGACGGAGCAGGGTGCATATATCAATCTGGATCCGGACAGAACAAAGGGAATCCTTGAATCTGTCGGGGATGAGGTGGAGAAGATGGAAGAACTCGGCAAGAATCCGATCATCATCACTTCGCCGATCGTTCGAATGTATTTCAAGAAGATTACAGAAGAGCAATTCAGGGATTTGATCGTTGTTTCTTATAATGAGATTGAGAATGACGTTGAATTACAATCAATTGGGATGGTGACAGTATAGTGATTATTAAAAAGTATATCGGAAAAACAGAAGAGGCGGCAACGGAGCTTGCCAGACAGGAACTGGGGAGAGATGCGGTGATCATGAATATAAAAAAGAACATACCAAAAGGGCTTGCAAAATTCTTCCGCAAGGAAAGTGTTGAGGTGACAGCTGCTGTTGATGAACTTGTTTTGGAGGAATCAGCGAAGGACATGCCTGATTTTGCAAAACTGCAGGAGGCGATGCGTGGAGATGTGGCACCGGCTCCGGATTCCAAGGCGGCGAAGGCAGAGGCTGCAAAGCGCGTGCTTGCGGAAAAGAATCAGGTGATCTTAGAAGAAAAAGAATCCGTGAAGGAGGAGACGGAGGCACAGACCAATGCTATCGAGCAAAAGCTGAGTGATTTGCAGAAACTGTTAGAGAAGCAGGTGCAGGCGGCAGAAACTGCAGAGAAGGAAAAGAAATCAGGCAAAAAGAAAAAGATTTCGGACAAGAATAAGGCGTATCTGCGTTTGATCCGTTCCCAGATGAAAAACAACGAAGTGGATGAGATTTACATCGAACAGATCCTTGAGGAAATTGAGGACAGTATTAAGAATGATGCTTCTCTGGATAATGTGTTATCCGGTGTTTATCAGAAGATCGTTCTTAAGATCGGGCGGCCGCATCTCATTGATCTGCATGCCAAGAAAAAGAAATATATCTTTTTCATTGGTCCGACCGGTGTAGGAAAGACTACAACAATCGCCAAATTAGCATCCATGCTGAAATTGTCAAGCAAAGCCAAGGTGGCGTTGGTGACATCCGACACCTATCGGATTGCTGCGGTAGAGCAGCTTAAGACATATGCGAATATCCTTGGAGTACCGCTTAGGGTTGTATATTCCGCCGGAGAAATGACAGAGGCGTTTGAGGATCTCAAGAAATATGATCTTGTACTGATCGACACGGCAGGACGCTCTCACAACAATAAAGAACAGAAGGAAGACATACATGGTCTTTTGGAGACTGTACCGGAAGAGGAACGGGAGGTATTTCTCGTGATGAGTGCAACCACCAAATACCGGGATCTGGTAAGGATCTCACAATCCTATTCGGAGATTACCAAATACAGTTTGATATTTACCAAATTAGATGAAACAGATGCAGTCGGAAACATATTAAATATCCGTATGTTAACAGGGGCATCATTGTCTTATGTGAGCTGGGGACAGAATGTGCCGGATGATATCGGAAAAGTAGATGCACAGAAAATGGCAAAACAGCTTCTGGGAGGGAACAGCTGATGGATCAGGCAGAGCAGCTTAGAAATATTATCAAACAACAGAATATGAAACCGCATTCGGCGCGTGTGATCACGGTCACAAGCGGAAAGGGCGGCGTAGGAAAGTCAAATGTATCGGTAAATCTTGCAATCCAGATGAGCCGCATGGGCAAGAAAACAGTGATCTTGGATGCAGATTTCGGACTGGCTAATATAGAGATCATGCTTGGAATACGTCCGAGATATAACCTTGCAGATATGATGTTCCGGGGACGTGAGGTAAAGGATATTATCTGCACGGGACCGGAGGGGATTGGATTTATCTCCGGTGGTTCAGGGCTTCGGGAGATGACCAATTTAAACAGGGATCAGATCTTAAGCCTTGTCCGTATGATGTATGAGCTGGATCATTATGCGGATGTCGTGATCATCGATACGGGTGCGGGAATATCAGATGCCGTTATCGAGCTGGTTGCCTCAAGCTCTGAGGTGCTTCTGGTAGCCACTCCGGAACCGACGTCCATTACCGATGCTTACGCACTTCTCAAAACACTTCACCGGCACAACGGCTTTGATCCGACGGCGACATCCATCAAAATGATCGGGAACAGGATCCAGAGCTACGAAGAGGGAAGAGAGCTGTATCTGAAATTAAATACAGTTGTCAACAAGTTCCTTGGAATGGATATGGATTATCTGGGAGCCATTCCCTATGATGAACGTCTTCCGAAAGCAGTGATGCAGCAGCAGCCTCTGTCGCTGGCATTTCCGGATGCGCCTGCAGCGAGAGCCATGTTGGAGCTGGCGCTGGTGCTTGAGGATGAGAAAAAGGAAATTTCCCCTATGGATACAACACGTGGAATCGCCGGTTTCTTTACAAAGGTATTTAAACATCAGTTTCGTTCCAGATAAACAGAAAGACCGACACGAGCTGGGACCTGGTTATTTTTGACATAATTATGGGAAAATGGAGTAATGACATGAAAAATATTTTGATTGTAGATGATTCTGCACTCATGAGAAGAGTTCTATCTGATATAATTAATAAAGATGAGGAATTACATACAGAATTTAGTGCAAAGGACGGACTTGAAGCATTGAAAATTCTTGAGGAGCATAGCATCGATGCAGTTGTGCTTGACATTATCATGCCACGCATGAACGGAATTGAAATGCTCAAGGAGATGAAGCGGCGCGGCTATGATCAGAAGGTTGTAATCGTCAGTACCATTGCCAAAAAAGGAGCCGGAGAGACGATCGAGGCACTGGAGCTTGGAGCCTTTGATTTTGTGACAAAGCCGGGGAGTCTTTTCAGCGTCCGCTCCGAGGAGTTCGCAGGAAAGCTTGTGGAAAGAATCCACATGGCGTTTGGCATGAGCAAGGAGGTACATGAGAACGTTTCAAAGCCACAGGAAAACAGAGTGCCGCACTCTAAAGCAGGAGGAGTGGCAGGTGCCGGCAAGCTGGTTGCAATGGCATGCTCTACGGGAGGTCCAAAGGCTTTGCAGGATGTGATTCCGAAACTTCCGGCAAATCTGGATGCGGCGGTTTTACTTGTGCA
Organism: Roseburia sp. AM59-24XD; assembly: GCF_003478445.1. Classification (GTDB taxonomy): domain Bacteria; phylum Bacillota; class Clostridia; order Lachnospirales; family Lachnospiraceae; genus Jutongia. Next base: position 76,301 of record NZ_QUET01000009.1, on the reverse strand, counting down.
GCATATGCCGGTTGGATTTACCTATTCACTGGGCGCACGTCTTGACGAACTCAGCCAGATCCATGTCAAGGAGGCAGAGGACGGAGAGGTGCTTTGCAAGGGAACGGTTTATATTGCAAAGGGTGGTTCTCAGATGCGAGTCATTGAGAAGAACAGGCGTGAATATGTATTATCAGTCCGGGAGGAAGAAGCCAGAAATGGATTAAAGCCATGTGCGGATATCATGTATGAATCATTGAGGGAGAGCTCATTTGATGATATCACCTGTGTCGTGATGACCGGAATGGGTGCAGATGGCACCAAAGGAATATTGCAACTCGAGAAAACCAACAAAATCTATGTGATAGCGCAGAATGAAGAAAGTTGTACCGTATACGGCATGCCGAAGGTAGTTACCGAGAGTGGTGTGGTCGATGAGGTACAGGATCTGAATCTGATCGCTGACGCAATTACAAAGCATGTGGGGGTGCGATAATATGGATGTTAGTCAGTATCTTGAAATTTTTATTGATGAAACAAAAGAACATTTGCAGACATTAAGTGATCAGCTGATGATCCTGGAGCAGGAGCCGGAGAACATGGAGACGATCAACGAGATCTTCCGTGCGGCACACTCTCTGAAGGGAATGGCGGGAACGATGGGCTACAAGCGCATGCAGCGCCTGACTCATGACATGGAGAACGTATTTCAGGAGATCCGCAGCGGCAACATGAAGGTGCAGCCGGAGCTTGTTGACGTATTGTTCCGTGGACTGGATGCATTGGAGGGGTACCTTGCCAATATCCTTGACTCTGCCGATGAGGGAACAGAGGAGAATCAGGATATAATCAATGCATTAAATGATATCGTGGAGAAGGGAACCGGAAAGTCAAGCCAGCCGAAGCCGGCAGTTGCTGCCGCACAGGTGCCTGCCGCTGACAATGCAGCGGGTGGTGCATTGTATGAGTCGATTTCAATATCCGATTATGAGATCAATACCTTTGAGACAGCAAAGGAGCAGAATCTTAATATTCTCGGCATCACGGTTTATCTGCAGGAGACCTGTATCTTAAAGGCTGCCAGAGCATTTCTGGTGTTTAAGGCGCTGGAGGAGCTTGGCGAGGTTATGAAGGCGGTGCCGGATGTACAGGATATTGAGGACGAGAAGTTCGACATGAACTTCAGCCTGATCTATTTTACACAGGAATCTGCGGAGAAGGTGAAGGCAGCAATCGAGAACGTTTCTGAGATTAAAGAGGCGGTTGTCGGTGAGTTTAAGCTTCCGGAGCAGGAGGCTGCCAAGGCGCAGGAGCCTGCAGCAAAGGAGAGTAAGATTGTGCCGGAACCAAAGCAGGCAGGTGCTGCTGCCGTCCAGAAGGACACCAAAAAAGAAACCGAAAAGAAACCGGAAAAGAAATCTGCTAAGCCTGCAGTGGGCAGAACCGTCCGCGTAGATATTGAGAAGCTTGATGTATTGATGAATCTTGTCAGTGAGCTGATCATTGCCAAAAACGGTCTTGTTTCTATCAGTTCCAACACGCAGAATACCAGAAACGATAACAGCTTTAATGAGCAGATTGAATATCTGGAGAGTGTTACCACCAATCTTCATGAGTCAGTGATGAAGGTACGAATGGTTCCGATTGAGAGCGTTGTCAATCGTTTTCCGCGTATGATCCGTGACCTGAGCAAGAAACTTGACAAGAAAATGGAGCTTCATATGACCGGTGAGGATACAGAGCTTGACCGTACGGTGATTGACGAGATCGGTGATCCGTTACAGCATCTGCTGCGTAACTCAGCCGATCATGGTCTTGAGAGTAATGAGGATCGTATCGCACTTGGTAAGTCCGAGGTTGGAAATATCTGGTTGAACGCTTATCAGGATGGTAATAACGTTAATATTGAGGTGCGTGATGACGGTGCCGGCATCAATATTGAGAAGGTTCGTAACAAAGCACTTGAAAAGGGGATGATCACGCCGGAGCAGGCAGAGGTTATGACTGATAAGGAGATTATCGATCTGTTATTCCAGCCAAGCTTTTCTACTGCAGACAAGATTACCGATGTCTCCGGACGAGGCGTTGGTCTTGACGTTGTAAAGACCAAGATCGAAGGTCTTGGCGGCAATATTGAGTGTCGTTCCGTTATGGGAGAGGGGAGCAGCTTTATCATTCACCTTCCATTGACACTGGCGATCATTCAGGCATTGATGGTAGAACTTGGCAATGAGAAATATGCCATCCCGCTTGGAAGTATTCAGACGATAGAGGATGTGCCTCTTTCTGATATTAAGTATGTTCAGACCAAGGAAGTGATCAATCTTCGAGGAACCGTCATTCCTCTGATCCGGCTGGATCAGATCCTGGATGTCGAGAGCGCAGCACAGGATCTGGAAAGCCTGACGGTCGTTATTGTAAAGAAGGGTGACAAGCAGGCAGGTCTTGTCGTTGATAATCTGATCGGACAGCAGGAGGTTGTTATCAAGTCGATCGGAAGCTATATCAACTGCAGTAAGATTATCAGTGGTGCAACGATCCTGGGAGATGGTGAGATCGCTCTCATACTTGAGGTTAACACACTGGTATAAGTCCGCTGGCTGAGAATGGAGGGGTAATATGAACAACGGTAATGTACAGAATATGGACACGGTAGCAAATGAAAAGCAGTATATTGTTGTACGGCTCGGCTCAGAGCAGTATGGCATTGACATACAGTATGTGGATAATATCGTCCGCAACCAGAGAATCACAAGAGTACCAAAGGCACAGCATTACTTCAAGGGTGTGATCAATTTGCGTGGTGAGGTTATCCCTGTCATGAGTCTTCGTCTGAAGTTTGATCTGGAACCGGATGAATATACAAACGCAACCAGGATCATTATCATTAAGCTTGAGCAGCATTCCGCCATCGGAATTATTGTGGATGAGGTCAAGGAGGTTGTGACCCTGTCGGAGGATGCCATAGACAAGCCGACAAGTGCAGACAGTGCAGGTGATTCAAGAATACAGTATCTTAGTGGCATTGGAAAGCAGGCGGACGGACTGATCTCATTGCTTAACATTGCAAATGTGGTAAATGACAAAGAAGCAGTATCATAATGATATGAGGTGACATCCATGCAGATCAAGGAAGATAAGATTGAAGAGATGGAGTTTGATATTCTGACAGAGATCGGCAATATCGGAGCAGGAAATGCCACAACGGCTCTTGCGAAGCTGATCAATGGAAGGGTAGATATGTATGTTCCAAAGGTTGAGCTGCTCGCATTTAAGGATCTGGCAGAGATTCTTGGTGGAGCGGAGGAGCTGGTGGCAGGAATCCTGCTGAGCCTTGAGGGAGATATTGAGGGATCTATGCTGTTTGTTCTGGAAAACAATGCAGCACACCATCTGGTACACCGCCTGATGGGAAGCGATGGAAGCGATGTAACCGATGAGTTTACCGAGATGGAATTATCGGCACTTTTGGAGATCGGCAATATCATTGCCGGAGCTTACCTCACCGCGATATCCCAGCTTACAAACTTAAGCATTATCCCGACCGTTCCAAGCCTTGCGGTGGACATGGCAGGAGCCATTTTAAGTGTTCCTGCGATTGAATTTGGAAAGCTTGGAGACAAAGCACTCCTGATCGAGTCCCAGTTTCGGGATGAAGAAATGGATGTTTGCGGGTATTTCATTTTAATACCTACAATGGAATCTTATGCACATATATTGAATTCATTAGGAATGTAGGTGGCAAAATGAGTGAAGGAATGATCAAAGTCGGAATGGCGGACGTAAATGTCTGTCATGCTCCGGGGGCGATTACAACACTGGGACTCGGATCCTGTGTCGGTGTCGTTTTGTACGACCGAACGACCAGAACTGCGGGTCTGGCACATGTGATGCTTCCGGACAGCACAAAGGTTCGTCAGAATCAGAACAAAGCAAAATTTGCAGATACCGGAATCGATCTTCTGATCGAAATGCTTCGGAACGAAGGTGCAAACTGTTCAATGCTCACGGCAAAGATTGCCGGGGGAGCGCAGATGTTTGCGTTCAGCACCAACAATGACATGCTGCGGGTAGGAGAGCGCAACGTTGAGGCTGTAAAGGCGAAGCTAAAGGAACTCGGGATCCGTATTCTGGCGGAAGATACCGGAGCCAATTACGGGCGAACCGTTGAATTTTATCCGGAAACCGGGGATTTTCTGATAAAATCCGTTGGCAAGCCGGAAAAGATTATATAGATCAGGGGAATCCCCCGGAGGAGAAAAATTTTGAAGACAGAGTATATTCCGAAAGTGATCACACTGCTTGCCGGGGCTGTGGTATGTATTGTATCGATCGTACGCCATATGGATACGACATACAGTCTTGAGATCCTGCTGGCAGCGCTTATCATTTTCTATATCATAGGATGTCTGGCAAGACATATTATCGAGAGGGTTATGGTCAGCAACCGTTTCGTCAAGGAAGTGACGGATGAAATGGTAAAGGAAGCGCAGGAAGCTGCACAGGAGGAATCATCAGAGTCGGAAGAAGCAGAGGAGACATCGGATCACTAAGCAGCAGGCTTCATACAGGGATGAGGGGAATTTATGAATGAGAAGGAAAGAACCGCCGTATGGGAAGAATACATCAAAACGCGCAGCCCAAAGCTAAGAGAAAAGCTGATCATTGAGTATGTGCCATTGGTCAAGGTTGTTGCCGGAAGAATGGGAATGTATCTCGGGTATACGGTTGAATATGATGATCTGACCGGTTATGGGATATTTGGTCTGATCGATGCGATTGATAAGTTTGAACTGACAAAGGGCGTTAAGTTTGAGACGTATGCCAGCCTGCGGATCCGCGGTTCGATTCTGGATCAGATCCGTAAGCTTGACTGGATACCGAGAACACTGCGTCAGAAGCAGAAGAAGCTGGATACGGCGGCAAGTCATCTGGAGAGTGTGCTTGGAAGAACGCCGACCAGCGAGGAACTTGCCGAAGAGCTTCAGGTATCGTTAGAGGAACTGGATGCCATGGTCAATCAGACACAGGTGGCGAATCTTGTCTCTCTGGATGAGTATCTGGAACAGGGCAGCGAAGTTAAGGCAGAGGAGGGCAATAAGGCGGCATTCTTACAGCCGGAGCAGGTAGTGGAACGTCAGGATCTTAAGCGGCTTCTTGCAGAGGCAATCAACGAACTGACCGAGAAGGAGCAGAAGGTGATCGCACTTTATTATTATGAAGAAATGACCTTAAAAGAGATCAGCAGTATTCTGGATGTGTCGGAGTCCAGAGTATCACAGCTTCATACTAAATCACTTCGTAAAATGAAAGAAAAACTAGGCACTGAGAATATGGGAGTCCTTGGTATCTGGAACATATAGGCTGCCGCGGTGCTGTGGCAGCCTCGCATTTTAGAGATGATACAGGGAGGAGATTCGTATGAAAAGAAATGCATTTTTTCAGCTTGTACAAAAGCAGGACGGCGTCTATCTGAAGTCTTATCCGGCATTGGAGGGAGGCGCGCCACTTTCAGTTGACGATATTTTATATTATCTGGAGCAGAAAAAGATCATGGACGTTTCGGTGGATGACATCACCTCTTTTGTGCAGAAAGCGTCAGAAACGGTAAATGCTGAGAAACGGATCATGATCGGAAAGATCTTGCCGGAAAATGAGTTTCCGGTGGTCACGATCGATCCGGAGAGGAAGTTTGCAAAGATCCGCCTTTATCCCCCATCAAGCGGAGGAAAGCGACTTTCGCTCAAGGAGCTTTTGGAACGGATCGGGCAAAACGGCGTTCAGTATGGTATCCTGAAAGAAAACGCAGCGCTTTTGTTAAAAGCACATCTTTACTGTACGGATGTACTGATCGCCAAGGCAAAGCCTCCGGTACAGGGAAGAGATGCGAAGATCACCTATCACTTTGACGTTGATAAAACCTGCCATCCGGCAATGGACGAGTCGGGCAACGTAGACTTTCACCATCTGGACATGATCGAGCATGTGCGTGAGGGACAGCATCTTGCCACACTTGCGCCGGCAGATACGGGGATCAGCGGCATAGATGTGATGGGGGAAGAATTTAAGCCCCAAAAGGTCGTGCAGCGTATTTTAAAGCATGGCAGAAATATTCATCTGTCTGAGGATGGTTTAGAGATGTATTCGGATGTTTCCGGTAATGTCACGCTGGTCGATGAGACGGTGTTTGTATCGAATCAGTATGAAGTACCTGCTGATGTAGGTGCTTCAACCGGCGATATCGACTATGACGGAAGTGTTGTTGTCAAGGGAAATGTGCTGACCGGTTATACAATCAAGGCAACCGGAGACATCATTGTCAATGGCGTTGTGGAGGGAGCAAAACTTGTAACCGCCGGAAAGATCGTTCTGAAGCGTGGAATCCAGGGAAAAGGACAGGCATCGCTTGAGGCAGGGGGAGATGTGATCAGCAATTTTATCGAAAGCGCATCCGTTGAGTGCGGAGGAAGAGTGATTACTGATGCCATCATGCACAGTCATGTGACAGCGGAGGATGATATTATTGCCAGAGGAAAACGTGGCATGATCACCGGCGGTGCATTGAAAACAAAGACGAGGATCGAAGCAAAAACGATCGGCTCTACAATGGGAACTACAACGGTGTTAGAAGTTGGGATTGACCCGAAGCTCGTTGAGCGGTATCATTTACTGGAAAAGGATGCAGAGCAGCTGGCATTGGAACGGGAATCACTGGTGCAGAATGTGCTTCTTCTTAAGAAGCGGCTGGACACACAGGGAAAGCTCGATGAAGAAAAGCTCGCATCCATGAAACGTGCAGGGCTTCGGATCAAGGAGATCGATGCGGCATTGAAGGATAATGAGGCAGAGCGTGCCGGACTTTCCGAGGAGATCAGGAAAAAGGACAGCGGACGCATTGTTGCGGAGAATATCGTGTATCCGGGCGTCAAGATGACCATTTCATCCGTAAGCACCAACATCAACTCAGAGGTACAGCACAGTGCATTTGTGCGGGACGGGGCTGACATCCGCATCAGAGCAATCTGATAAGCTTTGTATACAGCGTAAAAGCTTTTGCGGCATTTGGTCTGCAAAAGACCGGAAAGGTGTGATTATTTATGTCTTTGACAATTGATTATATAACAATGCCTCCAAAGTCTCAGGAGGTATCCCAGATACAGCATGGTGATCAGGTGCGTTACGAGCAGTCACAGCAGGAGGTTGCATCGCAGGTGCAGCAGCAGGTACAGAAGAATTCCCATCAGACCATCCGTCGTACAAAGGCAGAGAATAAAGAATACAACATGCGCGATGATGAGAGACGGAGACGTCAGGACGGTTCAGGGGGACGCGGTAAGAGACAGTCAGGGGAAACATCGAAGGAAGAAAACAAGGATCCGAAAATCGGTGGAAGCTTTTTTGATATGAAGATTTAGCCATAATGAACAACAAAAGAGGAGTAAAAACATGTTAGCAGTAGAATTGATAATGATAGCGATTGGACTTGGAGCAGTGATATTCAGCTTTCGGGTATCCGGGGAGCCGTCTGAAACGAACGCAGACAGTACACCGGTCCGGTCAGAGGATTCCAAACAGGTCAGGGAGGAGATGGAACAGTATAAGGAAGAGGTGATCAACTCCGCATCGGAGGAGCTGAGCCGGATTTCCAATGACAAGCTGCTTGGAATGAATGAATATTCCGAGGAAGTGCTCGCGCGTATGACAAAAAATCATGAAGAGGTAGTATTCCTGTATGATATGCTCAAAGAAAAGGAGGAGGACGTCAAAGACCTTGTTCATCATGTCGATTCGGTCAAAGCGCAGATCCATAATGAGACAGCGCAGGAATATCAGAAGATGATGGATGCATTGAAAAAACTTCAGGGCAGCCGTATTGCTGTGGAGGCAGAAGCCTCGCAGCCGGAAGATACGAACAGGCAGCCGGACGAAGCTCAAAAGAAAAAGAAAAATAAGAATCTGAAGAGTACGCAGGCGCAGAAGCTTACGAAGGATCTGGAGAAAAAGAGCAGGGCAGCCCGTGAAACCGTTGAAGAGGATGATTCGGAGGATGTTGCATCAGAAAATCCAAACAATCACAATGCAGAAATTATAAAGCTTTATAAAGAAGGAAACTCTGTCTTTGATATTTCGAAGCTGCTTTCGATCGGTCAGGGAGAAGTAAAGCTTGTGATCGATCTATACAAAGCGAGTCGATAAGAAAGGTAGGGTATTATGGATAAGAAATCCTTTATGCGTGGATTTGGAACAGGTGTTTTGTTTGCAGCGGTGATCCTTGGAATCTCCTGTCTGATGAGAACCTCAGACACGGCAGTGATAAGGAAAGCCAGACAGCTTGGCATGACATATGCGGATTCCGATGAAAAATTATTTGAGACGGCAGCACCGAAAGCAAAGACAAGTGCTGCACCGAAGGAGGAGGCTGCAGGTGCATCGCCGGAGGCGGGAGCTGCAAGCACGGAGCCGAAAGCTGTACAGGCAACCGCAAAGCCGGAGACAACAGCTGAAACAGAACAAAAGACAGCCAAGGCAACATCCAAACCGGATAAAAGTGTTTCTAAAACAGCGGCAACCGATGAAGAGTTTAAAAAAGAAAAAGATAAGATCAAGAAAGATTTCGATAAATCAACGAAGGAATTTACGATCCATGCCGGAGAGTGGTCTTATCGTGTGAGCCAGAAGCTGGAGAATCTTGGTCTGGTATCGGATGCGAAAAAGTTTGATCAGTATCTGGAGGATAATGGCTACAGCAGTAAGATTAAAATAGGCCATTATACCATATCTAAGGATGCGGATTTTAAAGAGATTGCAAAGGAGATAACATCAAAATGAGATTTCGACCATGTATAGACATTCACAACGGCTCCGTAAAGCAGATTGTCGGCGGAAGTCTCAGGGATGCCGGGGGGCAGGCACACAATAATTATGTCTCAGAATATGATGGAGCCTATTATGCCGACATGTACCGCAGGGATGGCTTTTATGGCGGTCATATTATTCTGCTCAATCCGGTGGGAAGCGAGTGGTATGAGGCTGATTTACGTCAGGCACAGGGAGCCTTAAATGCATTTCAGGGTGGAATGCAGATCGGAGGCGGAATCTGTCTGGAGAATGCAGAGCATTTTCTGGATATGGGAGCAAGCCATGTGATCGTAACATCGTATGTTTTCCGAAATGGCGCAGTTGACTTTGAACGATTAAAGGCATTATCTGCTCTGACCGGTAAGGACAGGCTTGTGCTTGATCTAAGCTGCAGACGATATGAGGATGGCTACTATATTATGACGGATCGCTGGCAGAATAAGACAAATGTACGGTTGACGACAGAAACCATGCTTATGCTTCAGGATTACTGTGATGAATTTCTCGTACATGCAGTGGATGTTGAGGGCAGACAAAACGGTGTGGAGCGTGAGCTTGTTTCCTTCCTGGGACATGAAAATATCTGTCCGGTCACCTACGCAGGTGGTATCCATTCCATGGAGGATCTCGCCTATCTGGAGTCGAAGGGGCAGAAGAGATTAGATTTTACAATTGGCAGTTCCCTTGATCTTTTTGGTGGTAATCTAGTCTATCAGGATATGCTCAAATACCGATAAATAAAGGCTTTGCAGGCTGTAAAGCCGATTTATTGAAAGATTGTTACAAATATTACACATGAAATTGTTACAAATATTACATCAACTAATATAGAAAATTACAAATCGACAGGGAATATGTCACAATGCATTAAAAGTGACGCAATTTCCTGTCGATTTTTGTGAATTATTTATATAAAAATGTACCTTGTGACGATCCGTGAAATTTAGATATTGCAAATTGGGTTGATTTTTTAAAATAATGTGATATAATTGTTACATAAATGTTAAGCAACAGGCAGTTGCCCGACAAGAACACTACGGCAAAATACACTGCGTTGTTACTTTCATTCAGGAGGTTATCATGAAGTTTAAAAAATATGCAACACTCATACTATTAACAATCTTGGTTATTGGTTTCTCAAAGAACTCAGTATTTGCTGCTGCAAAGGCTGCCGGCACATCGACAAAGGCTGCAGTCAATACACAGAACAAAACATCATCTAAGAAGTCTTATAAAAAGTCAGATCTTCGTCTTATGGCATCCATCATTAACTGTGAGGCTGGTGGAGAAAGCTACCAGGGCAAGTTAGCAGTTGGTATCGTCGTAATGAACCGTGTCTCATCAAAGGCATTTCCGAATACGATCCGCAAGGTTATTTACCAGAGAGGGCAGTTTTCACCGGTTCGCAACGGTGCATTAAACAAGCGTCTGGCGCAGTATGATGCAGGTCGTACCGGCAGCAGCCAGTGGAAGGACTGCATCAAGGCGGCGAAGAAAGTTTTATCCGGACAGGATTATATCATGTACCGTGGTTCTAAGAAGAACTTTGACAGCTTTCACTTTTTCAGTGTATATCTTTCCGGCGCAAGATTCCGTCTGGGAGGACACCGTTTTAAGTAAGAATGATTCAGAATGATACAGGAAAGGGTTTCCGAGAGGAAGCTCTTTTTTCATGCTACAGGTGCAGTTACAGGTACTGTCAAAAAAATGTCTTTGCGAAAACCATTTATTGTGGTATGATATTAAAAGTATTTTGTCACCAAAGGAGGAGACACAGTGAGTAAAGAATTAGAGAATATGACAGAGGAGACAGAGGTGGTTTCCCGTAATTTTATCGAGAATATCATCGACAAGGACATCGAAGAGGGTCATTGCAAAAAGGTAGTGACCAGATTTCCACCGGAGCCGAATGGATATCTGCATATCGGACATGCCAAGTCGATTTTGTTAAATTCAGGACTGGCAGAAGAGTACAATGGTACTTTTCATCTTCGCTTCGATGATACGAATCCGATGAAAGAAAAGACCGAGTTCGTTGATTCGATCATGGAGGATGTCAAGTGGATCTGCGGTGATCTTGATCCGGCACAGGTATATTATGCATCCGATTACTTTGATCAGATGTATGAGTGTGCAGTGAAGCTGATCAAAAAGGGCAAGGCTTATGTTTGTGATCTGACAGCGGATGAGATTAGAGAATACCGTGGTACCTTGACAGAGCCGGGCAAGGACAGTCCGTATAGAGAGCGTTCGATCGAGGAGAACTTAGATCTGTTTGAACGCATGAAGAATGATGAGTTTCAGGATGGAGAGAAGGTGCTTCGTGCCAAGATCGATATGGCATCACCGAATATCAACATGCGTGATCCGATCATTTACCGTGTGGCACATATGAATCATCATAATACAGGAGATAAGTGGTGCATTTACCCGATGTACGATTTCGCACATCCGATCGAGGATGCAATCGAGGGAATCAGCCACTCTATCTGTACACTCGAGTTTGAGGATCATCGTCCTCTTTATGACTGGGTGGTACGTGAGCTGGAGTTTGAGAATCCGCCAAAGCAGATTGAGTTTTCCAAGCTGTATCTGACCAATGTGGTGACCGGAAAGCGTTATATCAAGAAACTGGTTGAGGAGCATATCGTAGACGGCTGGGATGACCCGCGTCTTGTATCGATCGCTGCACTTCGCCGCCGTGGTTTCACACCGGAGTCCATCCGCAAGTTTATGGAGCTTTGCGGTGTGTCCAAGTCACAGAGTTCAGTGGATTATGCAATGCTCGAGTATTGTATCCGTGAGGATCTGAAGCTGAAGCGTCCGCGTATGATGGCTGTTTTAGATCCGATCAAGCTTGTGATCACAAACTATCCGGAGAATGAGATTGAGTATCTGGATGTTTCCAATAACCAGGAGAATGAGGAAATGGGTACCCGTAAGGTGCCGTTTGGCAGAGAACTTTACATCGACCGTGAGGATTTCATGATCGAGCCGCCGAGAAAGTATTTCCGTCTGTATCCGGGCAATGAGGTTCGTCTCATGAACGCATATTTTGTGACATGCACCGATTATGTGACTGATGAGGATGGCAATGTGACAGAAGTTCACTGTACTTATGATCCGGAGACGAAGAGTGGATCCGGCTTCAATGCACGTAAGGTTAAAGGAACGATCCACTGGGTATGTGCGGATACCGCACAGAAGGCAGAGGTTCGTCTCTACGAGAATATCGTTGACGAGGAGAAGGGTGTATACAATGAGGATGGCAGCATCAATCTGAATCCAAATTCCCTGACCGTTATGGATAACTGTTTCGTTGAGCCTGCACTTGCAGAGGCAGAGCCGACAGAAAGTTTCCAGTTTGTCCGTCATGGGTATTTCTGTGTGGATTCTAAGGATTCCTCCAAGGATCACCTGGTATTTAACCGGATCGTATCCCTGAAGAGTTCTTACCGTCCGAATAAATGATAAGCAATTCATAGAATGGAGGGGTTTACATGAAAGGCATTTTTTCCGGTCTTGAAAAATTAGGTCTGGGAAAATTGGAGAAGGTAGAAGTATTCGAGGATGCATCTAAGAAGGAAAATGATACACAGGAAGCAAAGAAAAAGGCACCGGCAGCCACAGAAGCAGATTTTCTTTTTGAGAAGACATATGTCTGTCCGGTATGCGATCAGGAGTTTCACTCTAAGAAGATTCGCACCGGCAAGGTGAAACTTCTGGCGGCAGATACGGATCTGCGCCCAAAGTATCAGTATGTTGACTGTCTGAAATATGATGCAGTGGCATGTCCGTACTGCGGATATGCAGCACTCGATCGTTTCTTTAAGTTTATGATGCCGGCACAGGCAAGGCTGATACGGGAACATATCTCTGCAAATTTCAAGGGGCTTCCGGCCACGGACAGCATTTATACCTATGATGATGCACTGGAACGTCACCAGCTCGCGCTGCTCAATACCGTCATCAAGAAGGCGAAGGAGAGCGAGCGGGCATATACTTGTCTGAAGATGGCGTGGATCTGCCGCGGAAAGGCAGAGTCGCTTTCGGAGGAGCTTCCAAACTATAAGATACAGTTAAAGGAATTAAAGCAGCAGGAGAAGGAGCTGCTGGAGAATGCATATACCGGTTTTGAAACGGCATTTTCCAAGGAGTCCTTCCCGATGTGCGGAATGGATGAGATAACCGTCAGTTATCTTCTGGCTGAGCTTGCGAGAAGAATCGGCAAGTTTGAGGAGTCCAGCCGCTGGATCTCCAGAGTGCTGATCTCCAGAGATGCTAATGATCGCATTAAGAACAGAGCACGGGAGATCAAGGAGCTGTTAAATAAGGATATGCATAAGGCGTAATGAAATAAAATATACAAAACAATACCGGCAGGTCATATTGCTATGATCTGCCGGTATTGTTATTGAAAGTAATATTTAAATCAAAATGATTATGTAACAGGATACATGTGTAATCTGCCTGCAGTTCGACAAATATTTCATCCGGATCCGGTTATTGTGGAAGAATACTGTTCGTTTTATTCATACTGCGGGGCAGTGCGTCCTTGGAGTTCTTCCATGGTTTGTCCTCGTTGCGGTAGTCAAACTTGTCGGTAAACCACTCAAGATCATCCGTAACACGTTTCATGTTGGTCAGATAAACCTCATTCAGAGTCTTGATAAACTCCGGTAGGCGCTTGCCGGAAAGACTTGACGGTGCACCCTCGTAAAGCATACCGAAATGCTTCGTGCAAAAGCCCTTTGAAGCAGCAAACTTCCGGCGGAACTCCTCGTCATGCTCATAGCAGTGATAGATGGTTGCCAGATATCTGGCAAAGATCCGGTCGATCCGGTTGCAAATATAACAGGACTGATTCAGATTCTCGATATATTCCGTGACCGGGGAAGCATTCTCTGTCTTCTTGGCAAACAGCCCTTTCTTGACCGGCTTGTCAGAAGAAAGCAGATCCTCCAGATCGCGGTTGGTGCGCTGCATGTGTGTGTGAAGGATCAGAGCAAGACCGAGACGGTTCTGATGCTTGTAAAGCTGTTTCACATGGTGGGTACAAAAGCCGATCTTGTTGGTCTCCATACGGATGTCATCTTCCATATAGCTTGGTCCCATGGTAAATTCAATCGCATCCTTCTCCAGGGAATCGTACATGGAGCAGACCGGACATTCACAGTCTACGGCGAACGCATCATTTACCGGGATGGTATAAAGCTGTTCTTTCATTATGTCCTCCTTTTCCTATATAAATAATGATAGTGGAATCAAAATGTATGACAGGATTAAAATCATCATATTGTATAATGATTATATAGCAATTGACCTGCACAGTCAAAGAAAATGTAATAAAGAGATAAAAAGAGAAAAAAGGAGATATTGGAAGAAATAATAAAATATATTTCATAATACATAAAATCACTAACTTGGAAAACTTGCAGAATAAAACGAAATGCAATATATTATGTTTATGGTTAGCACTCGGATAGAGTGAGTGCTAATAGTAAAATAGTCAATAAGGAGGTCATTTTCATGAAATTAGTACCATTGGGTGACAGAGTTGTTTAAAACAGTTAGAAGCAGAAGAGACCACAAAATCCGGCATTGTTCTTCCGGGAAATGCACAGGAGAAGCCACAGCAGGCAGAAGTAATTGCTGTAGGACCGGGCGGAGTTGTTGATGGAACGAAGTTAAGATGGAAGTCGCAATCGGCGATAAGGTTATTTATTCAAAATATGCCGGAACAAACGTAAAGCTTGAGGATGAGGAGTACATTATCGTACGCCAGAATGATATCGTAGCTAAGGTTGAAGGCTAATGCATCAGGCATACAGTGACGAGACTGTTATAATTTAGATAGGAGGATTTGTAAACATGGCTAAGGAAATTAAATTTGGCGCAGATGCCAGAGCTGCTTTGGAAGCAGGTGTAGATAAGCTTGCAGATACCGTTAAGGTTACATTGGGACCAAAAGGAAGAAACGTTGTACTTGATAAGTCATTCGGTGCACCACTGATCACAAACGATGGTGTTACGATCGCAAAGGACATTGAGCTTGAGGATGGCTTCGAAAACATGGGCGCACAGCTTGTAAAGGAAGTTGCCACAAAGACAAACGATGTAGCAGGTGATGGTACAACAACCGCTACCGTACTTGCACAGGCAATGGTAAATGAGGGTATGAAGAACCTCGCAGCAGGTGCAAACCCGATCATTCTCCGTAAGGGAATGAAGAAGGCATGTGATTGTGCCGTTGAGTCAATCGCATCTATGAGCTCAAAGGTAACCGGTAAGGATCAGATCGCACGTGTTGCTGCTATTTCTGCTGGTGATGATAGTGTCGGTGAGATGGTTGCCGATGCAATGGAAAAGGTATCTAATGATGGTGTTATTACGATCGAGGAGTCCAAGACAATGCATACAGAGCTTGATCTTGTAGAAGGTATGCAGTTTGATCGTGGTTATGTATCTGCTTATATGTGTACAGATATGGATAAGATGGAAGCAAACCTTGACAATCCATACATTCTTATCACAGATAAGAAGATTTCTAATATTCAGGAAATCCTTCCTCTTCTTGAGGAAATCGTTCAGAGCGGTGCTAAGCTCCTGATCATTGCTGAGGATGTTGAAGGCGAGGCTCTTACAACACTCGTTATCAACCGTCTGAGAGGAACCTTCAACGTAGTTGCTGTTAAGGCTCCAGGCTATGGTGACAGAAGAAAAGCAATGCTTGAGGATATCGCAATCCTGACAGGTGGTACTGTAATCTCTGATGAGGTTGGTCTTGACCTGAAAGAGACAACACTGGATCAGCTTGGTCGTGCTAAATCTGTTAAGGTACAGAAGGAGAACACCGTTATCGTTGATGGTGCCGGTGATCAGGATGCAATCTCAGCACGTATCGCTCAGATCAAAGCTCAGATCGAGGAAACAACATCTGATTTCGACAGAGAGAAGCTTCAGGAGAGACTGGCTAAACTTGCCGGCGGCGTAGCAGTTGTACGTGTAGGTGCTGCAACTGAGACAGAGATGCAGGAGCTAAGCTTCGTATGGAGGACGCTCTGGCTGCAACAAGAGCTGCTGTAGAAGAGGGTATCATCTCCGGTGGTGGATCTGCTTACATTCATGCTTCTAAAGAGGTTGCAAAGCTTGCTGCAGGTCTTGAGGGCGATGAGAAGACTGGTGCCAACATTATCCTGAAAGCACTTGAAGCCCCATTGTTTACGATCGCATACAATGCAGGTCTTGAGGGGGCTGTTATCATCAACAAGGTTCGTGAGTCTGAGCCGGGTGTTGGCTTCAACGCACTGACCGAGGAGTATGTTGACATGGTTCAGGCAGGTATCGTTGATCCTGCAAAGGTAACAAGAAGTGCTCTTCAGAACGCAACGAGTGTTGCATCTACACTTTTGACCACAGAGTCTGTCGTATCTAATATCAAGGAGGATGCTCCTGCAATGCCTGCAGGTGGAGCTCCTGGAATGGGTATGATGTAAATAGCAAAATCAGAGATTTTGCATTAGAAGTTTCTGCGAAACTTCCGCTGTTAGGAACTACTTGTGATTGGTAGCTTCCACATAGCGTATCATAAAGAATTTTGCATTAGAAGTTTCTGCGAAACTTCCAACAATATAAGAGGTTTTAACACCCATAACCGGTGTTTACGAAAGGAAAGCTATGTATAACGAAGGATTGTATTCAGACACATATGTACACTCCCGGTTGACACAGCAAGAATCAATGCGCAGGCGGCTTATGTTGGCCGCCTGTGTCATTTTACCGATTCTTGCACTGGTGGCAGCTCCTGGGATGTTTAAGATCATTGGATTACTGGTGGCAGTGATCGCAGACATTGTAATGATCTATTTTCTTCCAAATCCACATATTGATTACGAGTACGTTTTTGTGGACGGGCAGATTGATTTTGATCGAATTATTGCGCAGAATACAAGAAAAACCATGTGCCGGACTGATCTGGAAAAGGTAGAGGTCGTGGCACCGGAGGGATCTCATGCACTGGACGGTTTTCAGAATCTGCCACAGCAGGATTATTCTTCCCGTAACGAAGAGGATCACCATTATATTGTCGTGGCAAAGGGAGAGAAGGGAAATATCCGGATCCGTTTTACGCCGGATGAACGTCTGTTAGATCAGATGAAAATGAAATCACGCAGTAAAATAAAAGACGAATAATTTATTTTTGCACGGGAAAACGGCTGTTTTTGGTCATATTGATTAAAAATCAGCCGTTTTGTTGTTGACAATTACCATAAAAAAGGTGTATAATTTTTCAAATATTTATAGTAATGTTTTAGACACGCAGGAATACCCCCTGCGTGTTTGCTAATACACAAAATGATAAGGAGGATAATAAAATGGGTAAGATTATTGCTGAGGGAATTACCTTTGATGACGTGCTCTTAGTACCACAGTATTCTGAAGTTATTCCTAATCAGGTGTCTCTGGAGACACATCTGACAAAATCTATCAAGTTAAACATTCCTATGATGAGTGCAGGAATGGACACGGTTACAGAGAACCGTATGGCGATCGCATGGCGAGACAGGGTGGAATCGGTATTATTCATAAGAATATGTCGATCGAAGCACAGGCAGATGAGGTTGATAAGGTTAAGCGTTCAGAGAATGGAGTAATCACAGATCCGTTTTATTTGTCACCACAGCATACATTAGAGGATGCCAATGCGCTGATGGCGAAGTTCCGTATTTCCGGTGTACCGATCACTGAGGGAACAAAGCTGGTTGGTATCATCACAAACCGTGACCTCAAGTTTGAGACAGACTTTTCCAAGAAGATTGAGGAGTCTATGACTTCCCGCGGACTGATCACTGCAAAGCAGGGAATCACTCTTGAGGAAGCGAAAAAGATCCTGTCTGCTTCCCGCAAGGAGAAGCTCCCACTCGTTGATGATGAGGGTAACTTAACAGGACTGATCACCATTAAGGATATAGAGAAGCAGATTAAGTATCCACTGGCTGCAAAGGATGCACAGGGACGCCTTCTCTGTGGTGCTGCTGTTGGTATTACCGCGAATGTACTTGACCGTGTGGCTGCTCTTGCTGAGAAGCATGTTGACTGTATCGTACTGGATTCCGCACATGGACAGAGCAAGAATGTACTCAACTGTGTCAAGATGATCCGTAAGGAGTTCCCGGATATGCAGATCATTGCAGGTAACGTAGCAACCGGAGAGGGAACAAGAGATCTGATCGAAGCCGGTGCTGACTGTGTTAAGATCGGTATCGGACCTGGATCAATCTGTACCACACGTGTCGTGGCAGGTATTGGTGTGCCACAGATTACAGCGATCATGGATGCTTATGAGGTTGCAAACAAGTATGGTGTGCCTATCATCGCCGATGGTGGTATCAAATATTCCGGAGATATGACAAAGGCTTTAGCTGCAGGTGCAAGTGTCTGCATGATGGGAAGTATCTTTGCAGGCTGCGACGAGAGTCCGGGAACCTTCGAGCTGTTCAAGGGTCGTAAGTATAAGGTATACCGTGGCATGGGTTCTATTTCTGCCATGGAGAACGGAAGTAAGGACCGCTACTTCCAGAGCAATGCCAAGAAGCTTGTTCCGGAAGGCGTAGAGGGTCGTGTCGCATATAAGGGAACTGTTGAGGATACTGTATTCCAGCTGATCGGTGGTATCCGTTCCGGTATGGGATACTGTGGTGCTGAGAATATTCCGGCACTGCAGGAGAAGGCAAAGTTCGTTAAGATTTCAGCCGCTTCCTTAAGAGAAAGTCATCCTCATGACATTCATATCACCAAGGAGGCTCCAAACTACAGCGTAGAAGAGTAATTTGGATATCTTATTTACCAAGATCAAAAGGGGTGCTTATACGGCATCCCTTTTCTATAGGAAGAGAACATGAAGAAACTGACCAGAAAGAAAAAACAGCAGCTCAGAAGAAATATCATTCTGGTAGCAGCGGCTGGGATTGTTGCGGCAGCGTTACTTGGAATGGTGTTATCGGTGACCGGATTTATCTATAACCGCTACTTTGCGAAGCATCCGGTAGTGGCATACGATAAGATCCGGGTTGAGCAGCCGGAGATCACTGAGGATTTCCTGACAACAAATCCTAATTCCAGACCGGGGACAAAGCTTAAGCACGTCAAGGGGATTGTGATCCATTATACGGCAAATCCCGGAACCGGAGCCAAGGCAAACAGGGATTACTTTGAGAGCCGTAAGGATCAGGAAGAGATAAGCTCCAATAAAGTCAGCAGTCATTTCGTGATCGGTCTGAAGGGTGAGATTGTTCAATGTATTCCATTGGATGAGATCGCATATGCATCGAATGACAGGAACAGTGATACAATCTCTATTGAATGTTGTCATCCCCGCAAGAACGGCAAATTTAACCGGAAAACATATCACGCTCTGATCCGTCTGTGTGCTTGGCTCTGTGACCGGTATGAGATCGAATCGCCGGATGATATCATCCGCCATTACGATGTGACAGGAAAGCTGTGTCCATTATATTATGTAAAGCATTCCGACAAATGGAAGAAGCTTAGGGAGGATATCTGGAATAAAGTGTTAGACAGTCAGTATAAAAGTTGATGCTTTTTTTTCGGTTTTATTTTGTGAATAACAGAGAAATATATAATTTATCGAAAGAATATATACGATTTTGTATATATTCTTTTTGCTATATTGACGTTTTTTTAAAAGAAAATTTGTGCGATTTTTCCACTTGTCGAACGAAAAGCGGATTGCTATAATGGCTTTCACAAACAGAGAGTTTATTCCGTGATGCGAAAAGTGCAGTACAGATATCAGAACCGGGAGATGAGATATCTGTACTGCAGAGAAACCTGCAATTTGTCTGAAGGACAGAGAGGAAAGAGGTTATCATGGATAAACAGTTATTTTTAATGAAACGCATGATATTACTTTGTGTTGTGTGTGTGCTTGGTTTCTTAAGTCTGATATGTTATCCGGCGAAGAAAGCCAAAGCAGAAGAAAAGCTTCCGACTGTTATGGCGGCAGATATCGGAAAACGTTACGGAAAGGGACTCAGTAACCCATGCGTGTC
Source organism: Roseburia sp. AM59-24XD (assembly GCF_003478445.1). Taxonomy (GTDB): domain Bacteria; phylum Bacillota; class Clostridia; order Lachnospirales; family Lachnospiraceae; genus Jutongia. The sequence goes on along the minus strand of NZ_QUET01000009.1, from coordinate 56,391 downwards.
AGGAGTGCGTATTGCCCGGAATAATTATATGAAGGCATATGCATACGATGTGTATTCGTATACGGATGCAACCGGCTGGAAGTTTCATTTCGCCAATCTATTCGGATCGAGACGAAATGACAAGGAAGCAATCAAAATCAGAGATGGATTTTGTCTTGGCATTGGAGATGATATGGAATGTCGTGGACGTTTTATTATCTACGGTAAGTGGGCAAAGGATCTTATCAAGGATTATCCCTGTTATTCGATCAAGACAACACGTTATCAGAAGGGGGAGATGCTCAGCCTGGAGTACGAGTACAGCACGGATTCCAGAGCAAATTGGACGGATTCCAAATATTCGCTGATGCTTGCCATCGCTCAGGAAAGAACCTATTACGTTGGTATACATTCTCCGGACAGGGTTTCTTACTGGTACGATCTGAATCCCGGTATTTTTCTGGGGGATGAGGAGGATGATGTCACATTAAATGCCATGGGTGGCGAGATGTCTGAGAAGGGAGAGGCATATACGGAGCTTTCAAACCAATATGTGATCCATAAGCTGCCGGTGCCGGTCAGAAGGCGCGACCGCAACGTGTATCTGTTTGATGGATGGTATACCAGTGCAGACGGTGGTGTAAAGCTTAACGAAGGAGATTTTATCGAAAAGGGAGTCACTCTGTATGCGCACTGGAAGGCAGTTCCTAAGAAATGTGATGTCACCTGCATTGATGTTTTACAAACGGCAGGCGGCGAGGAGGTTCTTGGAACAACAACGTTTCAGGCGGAGTACGGGGAGCTTGCGAGCGGTTCGGCAATCGGCTGCAGTACAGGCTCCGGTATTTACTATCCGGGAAGGGATTATGTCGGCTGCTCTGACAGTATCGTTCAGGCAGAAGGAACTGTTGTATATCGATATTTTAAAAATGCGTCCAGAAATGTATTCTGTATTGACGTTGTTCAGGTAGGACCGGATGCCGGACAGCAGCTTGGAAGCCATTTGTGGCAGGCGGAATATGGAACGACTGCAAGTGGAGAAACGATTGGCAGCGATACATCGGTCGGTGCGTATTATACGGGATATCGTTATATATACAGCTCGATGAAGCAGGTCGGGGATGATGGCTGTACTGTCTATCGGTACTTTACACCGATCATGTATAATATTGAGTTTGTTTCCGGATGTGCTTCCGGCGGATCGATGTCTGTGATGCGCAATCTTTACTATGGTCATGATTATTCGTTGACCATGAACTCCTTTATCAACAAGAAAAGGATCACACTTGACACAAATGCACCGGAGGCATCCAGTGATACAAAATTTCTCACGGTATACTCGGATTTTGTAGGATGGGCTGAAACTGCGACAGGAAGTGCAGTCTATTACGATGGAGGCAGTGTCAACGGTCTTACCAGTCAGGAAGAAACCGTCCGTCTTTATGCTGTTTGGAGCGGCAGAGAGGCAACCGTTGATGTGCAGCCTAAGAGGCTTGGCTATGAGTTTGCGGGATGGTCATTGGATAAGGAAACCTCTGCAGGCGCAAAGCAGTTTTATATTGAGAAGGATACCACGTTGTATGCGGTCTGGACCCCGGCACCGGTTGATTATCATATCGAGTATTATAAGCAGAGGCTTGATAAGACATATGAACGTGTCAGTACATATACAATGAAAGCCCTTACAGGGGAAAAGGTACAGGTTGGAGCCGATAAGGATATGTTCCCGGGCTTTTATCTGGATGAGGGATCTTCCAAACTGACAGGGATTGTCAAGGCGGATGGAAGTTTGATCTTAAATGTTTATTTCCAGCGACGTGAATACAATGTGAGCTTTGATCCGGATGGAGGAAGTGTGCTGACAGATATCAAGGCACTTGATCCAATCTTTGGTCTGTTTGAACAGTCTGTTGTACTGCCGGAAGCACAGTTACAAAAGACAGGCTATATCTTTGATGGGTGGACGATCGAGAAGGGAAGCCGTCTGGCTGCCGGCAGACCGGGAGAGACTTATGCATTACCAAATCATGATCTCGTTTTATATGCATGCTGGCTGCCTAGAGAAGATATAAGATATCAGATCATTCCGTATTATGAGAATCTGAATGGCGTGGGTTATGTAAAGGGCGAGACAGTCGATCTGCGTGGAACGACGGATCTTAGCGTTGAGGAGGATCTGATGCAGATGTATCAGACAAAGGATGTGGCAGAAAGCATTCACAAGATGTTTGGAAGCGGATACCGTCTTGCTGATAAGACAGCTCTGGAACAGACAACGATTGCTCCGGATGGTACTACCTGCGTGGAAATATATCTGCAGAGAGATAAGTATGAATTCAATTTTTATATTGTGGAGGATGGCGAAAAGCAGAACATAGAAGTACAACAGGTGGCATACGGACAGAAGTATATTATGCCGGAGAAGATCAAGGATATCGAATATATCATTGGATATCTTGATGAGCAGGGCGAGAAAATTCTTCCGGGACATGTAATGATGGTAAAAGGAAGCTGCAGCTTTGAAATCTGTCAGGAGATACCGACCCCGGTTCCAACTGAAAAGGCAACGAATCCTCCTTCTGAGACGGAGGCCCCGGTACCGGGAGAAACAAAGAAGCCGGGCACCGGCGGAACAGATATTCCGGCACCAGGCGAGACAACAAAACCGGGCATCGGCGGAACAGATATTCCGGCACCGGGCGAGACAACAAAACCGGGCACCGGCGGAACAGATACTCCGGCACCGGGCGAGACAAATACACCGTCGCCTGTCGTTACCAGAATACCGGTCCCGGTTAGAACGAATACTCCGGTCCCGGTGAAAACCAATACGCCGTTACCGGTTAGAAGCACACAGCCGCCAGCATCAACGAAACCGTCTGCATCTCCGGATCCGTCCGGCCTTGATAAAGATGGCATGAGTGTAATCTCAACCTGGACAGGAGCAGACAGCAAGGACATTGCTTCCAAGCTGGCGGATAGTGCTGTCGATGCCTTTGTGAAAAAAGGCACCGTTGTGACGAAAAAGGGAATCCGTTATAAGGTGACGAAAAGCGGACCGAAAACACGCAGTGTCAGTGTGATCGGTATCAATAAGAATCGAGGAACAGTACGGATACCGGCTCAGATTTCGATGAGAGGATATTCATATCCGGTTACAAAGATCGGGAAGAAGGCATTTGCACAGAAGAAAAAGCTGACCCGCGTGATTGTTGGCAGAAATGTCAAGCAGATTGGCAGGAAGGCATTTTATAACAGCAGGAAGCTGAGCCGAATCTCCTTTGAATCGGCGAAGCTTACTAAGATTGAGAAAGGTGCCTGGAAGGGCTGCAGCAAGAGACTGCGTTTTACTTTCAGTAAGAGCTGTGGAATGAAGACAAAGCAGTATATATTAAAAAGGAATATGCTGATGAAATAGAATAAAAAATAGAAGGAGTCAGGTTTCCAACAGAGCATTCTTAATTTTGTAGGAATCTAAAGTTATTGAGAATGAATAATCATAGATTTTCTACAAAGTAAGAAACATACAAAAAAGAACTGCCCACACCTAAGCAGTTCTTTTTTGTATAAAAATTGATTTCATTATGCAATCTTATTGACAGCAAGTGTCAGACGGGAAATCTTTCTGGAAGCAGTCTTCTTGTGGAATACACCCTTGCTGGCTGCCTTATCGATTTCTGAAATTGCTGCAACCAGAGCAGTATCAGCTGCGGTCTTATCCTTAGCAGCTACAGCAGCGTCAACTTTCTTAATAGCAGTCTTAACGCTTGACTTGATTGCTTTATTTCTCTCTGCATTTCTGCGATCAACTAAAATTCTCTTCTTTGCTGATTTAATGTTAGCCATTCTCTTTACACCTCCCAATCGTGAAATCTACTGTTCCATCAATCTGTGGACACGGTCACTATGATGTAAACATACTCATATATAATAGGGGATTCTCTTTGTGTTGTCAATACATATTTTTCATTTTTTTACAAAAAATAGGATAAAAGGACCAATTTTGAAAAAAGAAGGGAGAACAGAGGCAATGGAGAGAAGAACCGATCTTGCACTGGAGGTCAGAGAAAGCTTTCCGGGGGATAATGTAGAGGTGTCCGGAGTGGTACTGGAGGAGGAGAATTATCTTGATGGCAGGATACGTCTTACGATTTTATCGATCAAAAACGAGAAGGGGCAGGAGCAGATGCGTAAACCCATCGGTAATTACATTACGCTTGAACTGACGGAGAAGGGAAAATATGATGATGACGATGAACGGGAAAAGACAGCGCAGACCATTGAAATGATCATTGCGCAGACGATACAAAAGCTTGCCCCGAAGGAGGGGAATGTCTATCTGGCAGCAGGTCTTGGAAACCGCTTTGCAACGCCGGATGCACTGGGACCGTTTGTTTTGGATGATGTGCAGGTAAACAGACATATTAAAGAGTATTTTCATGATCTGATGACAGGCAGCAGGACATTATGTGCTGTCGCACCTGGAGTAATGGGGCAGACCGGAATGGAAAGCAGAGAAATTCTTGGAGGAATTATCCACGAAGTAAAGCCCTGCTGCCTTCTCGTTGTGGATTCACTGGCAGCAGCAAGCGTGCACCGTCTCTGCACAACGATCCAGATTACCGACGCAGGTATCTGCCCGGGAGCAGGAATCGGTAACAACCGCAATGCGATCAACGAAAAGGAGTTAGGGATACCGGTTATTGCAATCGGGGTACCAACGGTTGTCGATGCATCTACAATCGTATCTGAATGCATGGAGAACACTCTGCTCAAGGAGGGCTATACCCTGGAACAGATCGATCTGTTCCAGAAAAGCTTCGCCGGTGAGATGATCGGACAGCTGTTTGTAACACCTAAGGATATTGATGAACAGATCCGGGAAATTGGGAAACTTGTTGCAAGAGGAATCAACGCCTTTATTGATGCATAAACTGTAATAGTGCAAATGTAAAACGGCAGCAATAGGAAAGGTATGGGGCGAGTATGGGAATCAATATGACACAAAAAGTAAAAGCACGTTTTATAGTGTTCTTTCTTCTTGGGACAGGTTGTCTGCTCGCATTGCTCTGGAAACAGAATTCTATGCTGCGAAGTCTGAACGAACAGAGTGCGGCATGGCTGGTAGAAACCGGGGCGGCAGGAAGCGATACCATATCTTATTTTAAACAGGGAGAGCAGAACAAACATGGCAGGTGGCTTCTTAATGCCGTGCCGGTTCTTGCCTATCTGGCAGGCAATGAGGAAAAGCTTGCCGTCCGGGAGGATAAAAGCATGAGTGAATTTGCAATGCTTTATCCCGGCAGAAGCTTAGCAAAAGGAACCTGGAGCGGTGCGGCAGCCACTGGGCGCGGGGAAGCCGGGCACTGGAAGCCTGTGATGAGATCGTTCTGGCAAAGAAGGAAGCCGAACAGGAGGAAGAGGATGCGGTAGAAACTTCTCTGGAGTTGGATGCGGATGCAGCCGTTGCCGATGCGGCAATGCAGGAAAATCAGACGTATCGTGAGAAAAACAATAAAAACAGTCAGAAGATTAACAAAGAAGAAATGGTTCTTTCCTCCGGTATGGATAATCAGAAAAAAATCCAGAATCTGCAGCGAACAGGAAGTCTCAACTATCTTCTTCGTAATTTTTATATTGTAGATTCTTCAACCTCCATCAACAAAAAAATCTTTGATGTCGAAGCATTGTTAAACACAAACCTGTCCATGAAAAAGACAAGTGAACCGCAGATCTACATATTTCACACGCACGGTGCTTCCGAGCATTTTATTGACAGCAAGCCGGGGGATAAGTCGGAATCGGTTGTCGGAGTCGGGACATACCTCGCGGACATTCTGGAAAAGAAATATGGCTATCAGGTGATCCATGACGAAACGGAATATGACCGGATCAACGGAAAGATTGACCGCAACAAAGCTTATAATAAAGCAGCAACGGGACTAAAGAAAGCCTTGAAAGAAAATCCGTCCATTCAGGTTGTGATCGATCTGCACAGAGACGGTGTCGGTAACAAGGTGCATCGCCTGACAACGATCAATGGAAAGAAAACAGCGCAGGTAATGTTCTTTAACGGACTTTCCAGAAACCGTAAGGGGGACATTCGTTATTTGAAAAACGATAATCTGCAGGCGAATCTGTCATTTAGCCTTCAGATGAAAATGAAATGCATGGAGCTGTATCCAAACCTTGCCAAGCCGGTGTACTTAAAAAGCTATCGGTACAATCTCCATATGAGGAAAAGATCGTTGCTGATCGAGCTTGGAAACGAAAATAACACGCTTGCGGAGGCGAAAAATGCCATGGGACCTCTGGCGAAGGTGCTGAATCAGGTGTTGTCGGAAAAATAGATTTATGATACAATGTGCGCGAAGGCAATCATTGAAGACATATGATATCATAAAGAACAGAATGAGGTAACAAAATGGAACGAATTGATGAATCCCATATCCGGAATTTTTGTATTGTAGCACATATTGATCACGGAAAATCAACGCTGGCAGATCGTATCATTGAGAAGACCGGTCTTCTGACAAGCCGTGAGATGCAGGCGCAGGTTCTGGATAACATGGATCTGGAGAGAGAGCGTGGCATTACGATCAAGGCGCAGACCGTGCGTATTGTATATAAGGCGAAAAACGGAGAAGAGTATGTATTTAACCTGATCGACACACCGGGACATGTCGATTTTAATTATGAGGTTTCCAGAAGTCTTGCGGCGTGCGAGGGAGCAATTCTGATCGTGGATGCAGCACAGGGCATTGAGGCGCAGACACTGGCAAACTGTTATCTGGCATTGGATCATGATCTGGAGATCATGCCGGTTATCAACAAGATCGATCTGCCAAGCGCAGAGCCGGAACGCGTAAAGGAGGAGATCGAGGACATTATTGGTCTGGATGCCTCCGATGCACCGCTTATTTCTGCCAAGATGGGAACCAATATTGAGGAGGTACTGGAACAGATTATCACAAAGATACCGGCACCATCCGGAGATATAGACAAGCCACTGCAGGCTCTGATCTTTGATTCGCTCTATGATGCGTATAAGGGCGTGATCATTTTCTGCCGTATCTTCGATGGCTCGGTAAAGAAGGGACAGCAGATCACAATGATGGCGACTGGAGCCAAGGCAGAGGTTGTCGAGGTTGGTATTTTTGGTGCCGGTCAGTTTATTCCGTGTGAGGAATTGTCTGCCGGTATGGTTGGCTATATTACCGCAAGTCTTAAAAATGTCGGAGATACCCGTGTCGGAGATACGGTCACATTGACGGAACGCCCTTGTGCGGAGGCACTTCCGGGTTACAAAAAGGTGCAGCCGATGGTATACTGCGGTCTTTATCCTGCAGATGGTGCTAAGTACGGAGATCTTCGTGATGCGCTCGAGAAGCTGCAGTTAAATGATGCGTCTCTCCAGTTTGAGGCGGAGACCTCTGTTGCACTCGGCTTCGGATTCCGTTGTGGTTTCCTTGGTCTTTTGCATCTGGAGATCATTCAGGAGAGATTAGAGCGAGAGTACAATCTGGATCTGGTTACAACGGCTCCGGGTGTTATCTATAAAGTTTATAAGACCAACGGTGAGGTGATCGATGTTACGAATCCATCCAATCTGCCGGATCCGTCTGAGATCGAGCATATGGAGGAGCCTGTGGTCTCTGCAGAGATCATGGTTACGACGGAGTTTGTCGGTGCGATCATGAATCTATGCCAGGAGCGCCGAGGCGTCTATAATGGTATGGAGTATCTCGAAGAGACGCGTGCTGTCTTAAAGTACGATCTGCCATTGAATGAGATTATTTATGATTTCTTTGATGCATTAAAATCCCGATCCCGCGGTTATGCATCGCTCGATTATGAGATGAAGGGATATGTACCGTCACAACTTGTGAAGCTTGACATTCTGATCAACCGTGAGGAGATCGATGCTCTGTCCTTTATTCTACATGCAGATACGGCATATGAGCGTGGAAGAAAGATGTGTGAGAAGCTCAAAAAGGAGATTCCGAGACAGTTGTTCGAGATTCCGATCCAGGCAGCGATCGGCAGCAAGATAATTGCCCGTGAGACCGTTAAGGCGATGCGCAAGGATGTGCTTGCAAAATGCTATGGTGGTGATATTTCCCGTAAAAGAAAGCTTCTGGAGAAGCAGAAGGAAGGAAAGAAGCGGATGCGTCAGTTTGGTAATGTCGAGATTCCGCAGCAGGCATTTATGTCTGTCTTAAAGCTGGATGAAGAATAAAAGAAATCTGTCGCTATATATTCATGTCCCGTTTTGCGTACAGAAGTGCCGGTACTGTGATTTCTATTCGGCAGCAGCCGGGGAGGAAGAGAAGCGGGCGTATACAGCACTTTTGTGCCGGGAAATAAAGAGCTGGGGAGAACGTCTCAGAAAGGATTATAAGCTGTACACGGTGTTTCTGGGAGGTGGGACTCCAAGCTGCCTTGCCCCGGAATGCCTTGTGCGGATCGGGCAGACGATTAGAGAGTCCTTTGAATGCAGTGATCTGATCGAATATACCACAGAAGCCAATCCGGGAACCGTGACGAAGGAGCATCTGACCGCATGGCAGCAGATGGGTATCAACCGGGTCAGTCTCGGTCTGCAGTCAGCCGTTAATGAAGAGTTAAGCATGCTCGGCAGGATCCATACCTATGAGCAGTTTCTGGAAACGTATCATCAGGTACGGGAGAGTGGAATAGACAATATTAATGTTGATGTGATGGCGGCAATTCCGGGTCAGACGATGGAAAGCTATCAGAAAACCCTAAGAAGAATTGTAAAGCTTCAGCCGGAACATATATCCTCTTACAGTTTGATCGTAGAACCGGGGACCGTTTTTGGGGACTGGGAGGAAAATGGGACATTGAACCGTCCGAATGAAGAAACGGATCGCGCAATGTACCAGTGGACGAAACGGTTTCTGGATGGAAACGGATATCACCGGTATGAGGTTTCCAATTATGCACATAAAGATATGGAATGTGTACACAACTGTGTCTACTGGACCGGTGGTGAGTACCTTGGCGTCGGAGTTAATGCGTCCTCCTATCTCGGAGGCTATCGTTTTCAGGTACCGCTGCAGGCAAAGCAGTACGAAGCATATATTAAAAAGCTGGAGGAGAGTGTTTCTATAGACGTTGTCAACAAAGACGGGATTCTTGAATGTATGCAGGATGTCGAGAAGGTGGAGAGGACGGCACAGATGGAAGAGTTTATGTTTTTGGGTCTTCGAATGATACAGGGGATCTCAAAGCAGGAATTTTCAAGTCGGTTTGGGGTGGATATCATGTCTGTTTACGGACCGGTGATACAGCGTTATGAACAGGCGCACTTGCTGGAACAGACGAGGGATGGTTATCTTTGTTTGACGGAGCATGGCATTGATGTCAGCAATCAGATCCTGGCGGATTTTCTGATCGACACAGAGTCTTAGAAGACTACCGGAAGCAATAAAAGCTTTGGGACGTTTTGCACTCTAAAATTGCTTCGTAATTCTCGCTGGATTTATACTCCACTATAATCACTTTACTGTACGAAAAACCGGACAGCAATCATTACGACTGCTGTCCGGTTTTTCGTACAGTATTTCAAAAATCTTTTGAATAACACCAAGTATCAGAAAGAAAAAAACTATAAAGTATATCCGTTCTGCTGAAGCAGTGCGCGGGCACTCTCTACGGAATCAATACCGGTTTTATTCTTGACAGGAGCAAACTCCTTCTCGCGGACAACCTCATAAGGAAGACAGGTGTCCAGAAGATGGATCATATCGAGGATCAGTGACTCGAACTTACAGCCGTTTGGTTCCTCCGGTTTAATGAACTCACCAGCCTCATTCATATATGGAATTTTCTTCTCAACAACGTGAAGCGGAAGTGCGGTATCACAGATCTCCTCCAGAGACTTTTCATGGAACAGATAATTTAAGATCACACCAAAATTGTAAGCTGGCTCGCCATCTGCATTCCTGGTGTTGCGAAGCTGCTCTGTCTGTTCATAATACTCAACGATAGAAGGTCTGCCATCCTCGAGGCACATTACTCCAACCTTCTCGTCAGGGTCAGCCTTGCGGACAACCTTGGCCCCTACCTTACATTTCCGGGAGAGTGTTGCACCGATAAAGCAAGGATCGGCAATGCGCTGCAGCACATTATCTACCGCAAATACATTCAGCCATTCGATTCCGGCGTCATGTATCAGAGAGAGCAGCCCTGCGCGCTTTAGAGAAGCAAACCAGCCGCCGTTGCCGTTTGGTGATGTGGCAATACGGCTTTTGGATTCCATATAGACCCTACCCTCATAGGTTGCTGCCGGAGCCATTTCCTGACGGAAAAAGTGGATGTACTCCGGATTGTAGCCGAAATATTTCTGCTGTTCAAAGAAAGAGGTTGTTGCCTCATGATTCTTGTCACTGGTCATGACAAACATATGGATCCATGTGCCTGCCTGGTCAACCACATCGAAAAGATTACGGATGATGCGCTCGAAAATATAAACCGGTTTTGTAATACCGATATCATACATTCCCTTTGGATTGTCGGAGCCAAGACGTGTACCCATGCCGCCTGCCAGAAGAACAGCGGCAACTTTGCCGGCACGGATTGCTTCCAGTCCGGTTTCGGTAAAGTTTTCTGCATTCTCTGAAATCTCAGAGAGTGTCATTGCCTGGATCGGCGTGATCACACCGCGTGCCTGCTCACCTTTACCGGCGGTGATCTGCTCCGTCACCGAAAAATCTGTTTGCTCGATCTGCTCCAAAAGTGCGGCTTTCTCTTTATCAGAAAGTGTATCATAATACTGCAGCACATGCTCCTGATGGTACTTTGCTAATAATTCTTTTGCTGTTTCAAGTGTCATAATATTCCCTTTCCCCGCCCAAAACTCTATTATACGGCGGCATTGCTCAGATGTTGGCTTAGAGCCTGTTTCGTATAGTTAACCAATAGTATACAAAAAAATCTTCAAATAATCAAATGTTGTTCAAAAAATGTCAATTGTGGTATAATTAGCTTTAAACAAAACCAAGCGTATGCTCGGAAGGGAGGAAACTTTCATGGGAAGAAAGAGGAAAAGACAGGAAGAGGAACAAAGGACCGTCTATTTTTTAGAATCACTTCAAAACAGGCAGATCCCGTTGCTTCCACTAGATGCAAGGTGGCATGAGCTTTTTCCGGACTTTCGCAAAACAAGCAGGATAAAGGCACTAGAAAAGCGTTTAAATAAATTGATCCAGAAGCAGGGACAGACGAATAATGATCTGAAGGAATACGAAAAAGCCAAAAAGGTATTGATGAAGAACATCGTTGATAATATGACGGATGGACATGAGGTGGACAGTCCGATCCGTTCCATGAAGCAGGACCGGAATCAAAAGCTTTTGGCAGACCTGAAGGATAAAAGGGAAAAGGCTGAGCAGCTTGTGCGTGAGCTTCCCACAGAGATCGAACAGGCGAACAGAGAGCTTTTAGTGGAATGCATGCGTGTCTGTTATCAGGAACTAATGGATAATACTCATGAGATCGAGGCAATCAACGAGTGGGTGAAGGCAACCAGAGAACGCTTAAAGGACGAAATCCTCAAGAAGCAGGATATGGAAATGCGAAATACACAAATGTACAAATATATGCATAATCTTCTCGGAGCAGAGGTCGTTGAGATCTTTGACAGAGAGCATCAGGTATGGAAGGGCAATCTGGAGGAAAACGAAATTGGAGAATAATACAGCTATTTACGGAGTTGGGACAGATCTGGTCGAGATTGCACGGGTGAAAAAGGCGATTGAGAAAAATGAGCATTTTCTTCATCGTTATTATTCAAAGAGGGAACGGGAGCTGATCCAACGGCGCGGACACAGGATGGCAGCCTGTGCAGCATCCAATTTTGCCGGAAAGGAAGCCGTCGCAAAGGCATTTGGAACCGGGATCAGCGGAAAGGTCCGGATGGAACAGATTGAGATCCTGCGCAGAAAAAACGGTGCACCGTATGTAGAATTAACAGAGGACACCCTTGCTTACGCCAGAGAGCATTATATTGGTGCGATCCATATTTCCCTGACAGACACCGATTCCCTTGCCATGGCGTATGCGGTAGCGGAACACAGTGCGGAGCATACAGACGATTAAATTAAATCATGAAATAAAATAGAATTAATAATGGAAAGGAGCGATTGCGTATGCAGTATATTACAGATGCCAGAGAGGCAAAAGAAATTGACCGTATGTCTATTGAAGAGATCGGGATCCCATCGATGGTTTTGATGGAAAAGGCGGCACTTGCCGTAGCGGCATGCGTTAAGGCAAATGCAGAACCGGGCAGTCATGTGGTAGCCGTATGTGGTATGGGTAACAATGGCGGTGATGGTGTTGCGGCGGCACGGCTGCTGTGGGAGGACGGATTTTTGGTGACAATCTGTCTGATCGGCAATGAGGAGCATGCCAGTGAAGAAATGAAAAAGCAGCTTGCCATTGTCCGAAAATTGGGACTTCACATATGCACAGGACTTCCCTCCGGTGAATATGATGTTATACTGGATGCGATTTTCGGAATTGGTCTTTCCAGAGAAATCGCCGGAGAATTTGCAGATGCCGTCAACTGGATCAACGAACAGGATGCATTGCGCTTTGCCGTGGATATTCCATCCGGAGTTAATGCGACTACCGGAGAGATCCTGGCGGTAGCTGCAGCGGCCGATTTTACGATAACCTTCGGCACCAATAAGCGTGGAATTGTATTATTTCCGGGTTGTAATTATGCAGGCACGGTGATCGTGTCAGATATTGGATTTCCGAAAAAGGCAGTGGAGGAGATCAGGCCAAGAGCGTATACCCTGACCCGTCAGGATGCCATGGAACTGATGCCGCCACGGATTCTTCGTTCCAATAAAGGAAGCTACGGAAAGGTTCTTGTGATCGCCGGATCGGCGGAGATCAGCGGCGCGTGCTATCTTTGCGCTGCGGCAGCCGGACGTATGGGAAGCGGGCTGGTAAAGGTGTTTACAGCTGCAGAAAACAGCACAGTGATCCGTACCAGACTGCCGGAAGCACTGGTGGCAACGTATGACAGCACACTTGACTATTCACAGCCGGAGAACCGGCTCGAATTGTCGGGACGTTTGCAGGAGGAAATCAAATGGGCTTCCTGCATCGTGATCGGTCCCGGAATTGGGACAAAGGAACCGGCAGGAATCCTTTTAACCGAAGTATTAAAGGAGAAAAATAAAGCGATCGTCATTGATGCGGACGGACTGAATGTTCTTTCCGGCAAGGATGAATATTTTGTAGAGCGTGAGGACGGTACAAGAAAGCTTGCACTGTCTGCCAATGTTGTTCTGACGCCGCATCTGCAGGAAATGACAAGACTTACACGCTTTGAACTTCCTCTGATCCGCACAAGGATCGTTGATCAGGCACTTTTGGCTCTCGAATGTGCGAATGGACAGACGCTGGTATTAAAAGATGCCAGAACAGTTGTCACCGACGGAGGAGAGGTGTATATTAATACTACCGGCAACAATGCACTTTCCACGGGAGGCACCGGGGATGTGCTGACTGGCATGATCGCCGGACTTCTGGCACAGGGAATGCGACCGAAGAGAGCGGCAGTTCTGGCTGTTTGTCTGCACGGCATTGCTGCCGATGAGTACGTCAGGGACAGAGGCGGACGGTACAGCATGATCGCCAGCGATCTGCTTGATATGCTGCCGCAGATCCTGCCGAAATAACAAGAAGAGCAGTGACGTTGTATAGACATAGACCTACACTGTGACTCGAAAGAAATGGAGATAACAATGAGAGATTATTATAGAGTATATGCAAATATTGATCTGGATGCGATTTATGAAAATGTCGTAAATGCCAAAAAACTCACTAAACCGGGAACAAAGCTGATGGCGATCATCAAGGCGGATGCCTACGGTCATGGAGCGGTAGAGGTTGCCAGGACACTGGACGATGTTGCCGACGCCTACGGTGTTGCGATCCTGGAGGAGGGAATCGAGCTTCGTCAGGCAGGAATTGATAAGCCTGTCCTGATTTTGGGATACACCCCAAAGGCATTGTATCCGGCGATGATCAAGCATGATATTGCGACAGCAGTATTTACCTGGAAGATGGCGCAGGAGATTTCACAGACTGCAGAGGCACTTGGCAGAACGGCACGCATTCACATCAAGTTAGATACCGGTATGAGCCGTATCGGATTTAAGCAGGATGACGAAAGTCTTGAGACGATCTGCCGGATCGCAAAGCTTCCGAATATATCAATTGACGGCTGCTTTACGCATTTTGCGAGAATGGATGAGACTGATAAGACTTGGGCGTTAAAGCAGTTTGAGCGTTATCAGGACTTTGTAAAGCGACTGGAGGAGGCCGGCGTGACATTCCCGGTCAAGCATGTTTCCAACAGTGCTGGTATCATTGAAATGCCGCAGGTAAATCTTGATATGGTAAGAGACGGTATTGCCGTTTACGGTATGTATCCTTCCGAAGAGGTGGATAAGTCCAAGATCCTTCTGCGTCCGGCAATGGAATTAAAGGCGTATGTATCCTATGTAAAAACACTGGAGCCGGGTGTTCAGATCAGTTATGGCGGCACATTTACGACAACAAGAGAGACAAGAGTAGCCACCGTTCCTGTCGGATACGCCGATGGTTATCCGAGAGCATTGTCCGGAAAAGGGCATGTCCTGATTCACGGACAGTATGCACCGATCCTCGGAAGAGTATGCATGGATCAGTTTATGGTGGACGTCACGGATATTCCGGATGTCACACAGGGGGATGATGTGACTCTCGTTGGAAGAGACGGCGATGGTTATATCTCTATTGAGGAGGTTGCCAATATGGCGTATTCCTTTAATTATGAGTTTGTCTGTGATGTTGGAAAACGTGTTCCGCGTGTGTATTACCGCCACGGTCAAAAGATAGAGACAAAGGATTATTATCCCGAATTTGACATTTAATCTGTACTATTTATGGGACAGATAGAAACAAACGTATAACGATTCCATTTTCTGGTAATAATGGAAATAACATTTCATATACGGATTCTTTCAAGAGGATTCCTGTCAGGTACATAGGAAACAAACGTCTGAGAAACGCATATGAGGTGAGAATTTATCAGAATGGAGCGTGAAATGGTTTGAATATTAAAAGAGGCGATATATATTTTGCAGATCTGCGGCCGGTTGTCGGTTCAGAGCAGGGAGGCGTCCGTCCGGTTCTCATCATACAGAACGACATGGGCAATTGCCATAGTCCCACAGTGATCTGTGCGGCGATTACATCAAGAATGAACAAGGCAAAGCTGCCGACGCACATTGCTCTGGATGCCGGCAAATATCATTTGATGAAGGACTCCGTCATTCTGCTGGAACAGATCCGTACGATCGATAAATCGCGCCTCAAGGAGAAAGTATGCCATTTGGATGATGCAATTTTGCACCGTGTCAATTATGCACTTTGCATCAGTCTGGCACTTGATGTGTAATAATGTCATGTAGACCTATGAAGAAGTCATTCATTAGAGAAAATATATTGCCGATTTACAAAAAAAGCGAGGAAAACGTTGAAAATTACGATATTAACCGTAGGAAAAGTAAAAGAAAAATATTTCACAGGGGCGATTCAGGAATACAGCAAGCGGCTGAGCCGCTACTGTAAACCGGAGATCATAGAGGTTGCCGACGAGAAAACGCCGGATCGGGCAAGTGAAAGGGAAGAGGAGCTGATCCGCCGGAAGGAAGGCGAACGCCTTGCCAGATACCTGAAGGATGACGCATATGTGATCGCTCTGGCAATCGAAGGGAAACAGATGTCCTCCGAAGCGTTTGCACGCAAGCTGGACAGGCTCGGCATCGAAGGCAAAAGCCATATTATCTTTATCATCGGCGGATCGATCGGACTTGATCCAGAGATACTAAAGCAGGCGGATGAGCTGCTCAGTTTCTCGCCGATGACCTTCCCACATCAGTTAATGCGTGTGATTCTGCTTGAACAGATTTACCGCGGGTATCGGATCATACACGGGGAACCATACCACAAATAGAGTGCAGGACGTTGGGAGATGAGTAATAAAAACAATATCTACTCTGATATTAAATATATATAGTTAATAAAGAGAGGTGCATATGCTATGCCTGGTATACTCGTGGTTGAAGATGATGAAAATTTAAATCGTGGAATTACATTTTCACTGAAAAAATCCGGATATGAGGTTTTTTCAGCAGAATCAGTGAAAAAAGCGAAAAGAATTGCAAGTGATAATAATGTGGATGTTACCATTTGTGATGTGAATCTTCCGGATGGGAATGGACTGGAATTTGTAAGGTGGATGAGATGCAATTATAATACATACATTATTTGCCTTACAGCACTAGATCAGGAGATGGATCAGGTTATGGGATATGAAGCAGGGCAGATGATTATATTACAAAGCCGTTTAGTCTTTCGGTACTTCTTTTGAAAATAGAAGCACATTTCCGCCGCAGACAGGAGAAAACGGAAGCCGGAAAGATGATTTCGGGAGATATTGTATTTATCGCAGGAGAAATGAAAGTCCTGATAAAGGGTCGTGAAATCAGTCTGACAAAAACGGAGTTGAAAATGCTGACTTTTTTTCTTCAGAATCCGAAAAAGATTCTTTCCAAAACACAAATATTGGAAAATGTGTTTGATCTGGAAGGGGATTTTGTGGATGAAAATACAATCGCTGTTAATATCAGGAGACTCCGTGAGAAAATTGAAGACAATCCGGCTGCACCGGTCTATATAAAGAATATCAGAGGTCTTGGGTATATATGGAATCAGGAGGTAAGGCAGTGACAAAAAAATATTGCAAGAAGATTCCAGTAGGGCTCTCCTTGATATTGCCTGTCATAGTATTGTTTGTAATATTAAATTGCTTTACCACGTATGTGTTTTATGAGGATTATAAATATAAAATGAATCTTATGACAGACATTGCTGCAAAGGAAGAATTTTCCGGGCTGGATGCTGTTTCGGAATTGCTTAAGGATAAAGATATTGGAACCAACGAACGGGGAAGGCGATTATTGGAGCAATATGGATACTGGGGAAATAAAGGAAATGTATTTTATTTACAATTCCGGCATCAGGTTATGGTGACCGGTGCTGTAAGCACTGTGATATGCGTGCTTCTTTTGACTTTTTTACTTTATTGGAAGAAAAAAGAAGATGCGTGTCATCAGAAAATTTTAGACCAGTTGGAAGAAATTCTGATCAGATTCCGTGAAAATAAATTTGATGATTTACTGAAAACAGAAAATCATGCAGAACTGGAAAAATTGAATGACCAGCTTGAAGCAATCGGACATCATATTCAGTTGATAAAGGAAGAAGCAAGGGCAGAAAAGGAGAACACGAAAGAAATGGTTTCTGATATTTCTCACCAGTTAAAGACACCGGTTGCAGCTTTGGATACATGTTTTAGTGTGCTGATGCAGAATGACTTAAGTGCCACAGAACAGGAGGAGTTTCGTATCCGTTGTCGGAGTGCTCTGGATGGACTGGAGACATTATTGCAGTCGCTTCTTGAAATATCCAAGATGGAAACTGGACTGATTCAGATTAATAAGAAAAAAATTCCGCTTATGGATACTGTCATATCTGCTGTGAACCGCACTTATCCTAAAGCGGATGAGAAAGAAATTGAATTCGTTTTTGACTATGAAAAAGAGCTGGAAACATGCATGATTATGCAGGATAAAAGGTGGCTTGGTGAAGCTGTGATCAACGTTTTGGATAATGCAATCAAGTACAGCTCGGATGGTTCAAAAATATTTATCCGGTTACAAAAAAGAAACGATCTTGTAAGAATGGAAATTGAGGATCAGGGAATTGGTATTCCGCAGAATGAGTATCACAAAATTTTTCAACGATTTTACAGAGGAAGTTCCAAGGAGGTTATGGAAAAGAGTGGTACAGGAATCGGACTTTTTCTATCGAGAGAAATTATCGAAAAACACGCAGGTACGATTACGGTAACCTCCGGCAAAAAGAAAAAAGGAAGTACGTTTGTGATTCAATTACCATATGTTGGTTAAATTTTAAGTGAGCAGAAATCTTACAATTCTGTAAGACTTCTGCTCGTTTTTTGAAAGTGAAATGAAAGATTGTCCTGATACAATTTGGATGCAGGTTGAAAAATGACCAAATATATAAACGGGCAAAGAAAGCGTGCTGAAAAGGTACGCTTTACAGAATGAAAAAGGAGGCATCACATGAGTGTGATATTAGAAACCAAGCAGCTTTGTAAGTTTTATGGTGCAGGTGAGAATCAGGTCAAAGCGGTTAATCAGGTGGACATTCAGATTGAGCAGGGAGAATTTGTCGCAATTGTCGGAAAGTCAGGTTCCGGTAAAAGTACATTACTTCATATGCTTGGAGGGCTTGACACCCCTACAAAAGGCAGTGTTACTTTAGCTGGAAAAGATTTATACAGGATGAAGGAAGATGCCCTTGCTGTTTTCCGCAGAAGAAAAATCGGATTTGTTTTTCAGGCATTTAATCTGGTTTCATCTGTTAATGTCTGGGAAAATATTGTACTGCCACTGGGGCTGGATGGAAGAAAAGTGGATGAAGCGTATGTAAATGATATTATTGCAACTTTGGGGATTAAAAACCGGATTTATAATCTGCCAAATCAGTTATCCGGAGGACAGCAGCAGAGAGTAGCAATTGCAAGAGCACTGGTGAATCGTCCGGAAATTATATTTGCAGATGAGCCGACAGGCAATCTTGATTCTAAGACCAGTGATGAGGTAATCGCCCTGCTTAAGATGACAGCAAAAAAATATGGTCAGACGATTGTAATGATTACCCATGATGACGAAATCGCACAGGTTGCTGATCGCATTCTGGTGATTGAGGATGGACAGGTGGTGGATTTTAGATGAAGACAATAAGCAGGATTGCATATAGCAATGACAAAAAAAACAAGACAAGAAGTATACTGATTATGATGTCCATATGTCTGACTACGATGCTGCTTGTGATTATCAGTACTGTGGGAAATGGAATGATCCGTTTGCAGAAAAGTCAGGCGGCAGGCTCATATGGAAGCAATTATGGTCTGTTTGTCGCAGCAGACGGATCGCAGTTAAAAGAAGTAAACCGCCGTGCGGAAATAGATGCTACAGGCACTATGTGCACCGAAGGTATCATAAAAGGCAACGAAAACGGTGGTTTTGTCTGCATGGATGAGACTGCAAGAAAAATGCTTCCCTATAATAAGGAATATGAGTTAAAGGAAGGAAAGTATCCGGGGGGAACGCAGGAAATTGCCGCAGGAAGAGCATTTTTTCGTGAAATGGGATATGATGATGTAAAGGTCGGAGATACGGTTACACTGGATTACCGTGCAGGGATGCAGTCAGAATATAAGCCGGAAGAGTTTGTTGTCAGCGGAATCCTATATGACCGGGATGAGTATACCATCGAGGCATCTTATGTTGCTTTCGGGTCACAGGAGTTTTATGATGAGCACGTCGCAGAGAATGACAGACAGTATAATATTTATTTTACTTTAAATGATTCTGCAAATGTATCTATGAATAATATTGAACCGGTTATAAAGCAGATTGCAGCAGCTTGTGGGATCGAAGAAAAAAACGTTATAATCAATGATTTCTATCTGCAATGGGTCTTGCAGCCGAGTTATGAAACGATTGCGGTATGTGGAATTCTGATTCTTGCAATTGTACTTTTCTCTGTTGTGGTCATTTATAATATTTTTCAGGTCGGTATTGTCAACAAGATACAGGAGTATGGAAAAATCAAGGCTCTGGGAGCGACAAAAAAGCAGATGAAACAACTGATCTTCAGAGAGGGCATTTTTTTGACAATTTTTTCAATACCGGTTGGATTGCTTCTTGGTTTTCTGATTGCAAAATGCGGTTTTAACTGGCTGGTAGAACAGGGAAACCTTGTATCAACCGGAACGGGCTCTATGGGAGTCCAAAATCAGCAGGTGCCACTGTTTTCCCTGCCTGTTATACTTCTATGTATTTTCGTATCATTTCTTACCGTTGCTTTGGCACTGCGTAAACCAATGAAAATTGTTTCACGGATTTCACCTATCGAAGCAACACGGTATTTAGAAAATGCAGAAACACAAAAAAAAGGAAAACGAAATGGCAGAAAAAATGTCACCGTGTTTTCTATGGCAATGGCAAATGTAACGGGTAATCCCAAAAGAACTATTGGTACTATCCTCACAATGGGTTTTTCTTGCGTATTGTTTGTGATTATCTCTAATTATGTGGGAAATATTGACACGGAGCATGAAGCACGTCTTTCCGTTAATCATGGACAATTTGAACTGCAGCTTGACTATTCTGCTGAGTATGATGAAAGATATCCGGAGAATAATCTGGATACGATTCTGACGGATGATCCATTGAATGATTCGCTGATTGAAGAAATCAAAAGCATTCCGGGAGTAACAGATGTCATGACGAGAGAGATTGTCTCTGTAAATCTGAACGGAACAAGATTTCCGGCTACTATTGTGAGTAAAAAGGATTTTGATTTTATGCGCCAGGAAGGGGATATTGGCTCTATGGACTATGATCAGGCGGTAAAGAATGGTGATATTTTCTTTGGCTGGTCAACGTGGATGGAACAAGATGGATATGCTCCGGGTGAATCCATTGCATTTGACTTTGAGAATGGAAGTGGAACCTATACCTATCAGGGAAAGATTGCAGGATCTTTTGTAAGTGCGGACACTTATCTTGTCATTCCGGAAGGTGTATATCGTTCCATGAATCCGAGAGGAACAGCCTATGGCTATCTGTGGGTGGACTGTGAAAAAAAAGATGTGGCATCTGTAGAACAAAGTCTGAATACTTTGATTTCTAATACTTCGCATATAAAAATGGATACTTATCATGCGCAGTTACAATCTGCCGAATTTGCAAGCAGCATGATGAAGCTTGGCTGTTATCTGTTTATGGCGGTTGTGGGACTCATCGGGTTTATGAATATGGCGAATACCATGATCATGAATATTACGACAAAAAAGCAGGAATATGGTATATTACAGGCTGTGGGTATGACAAATAAACAATTAAATTTATGCCTGCAGTTACAGGGACTGATTTTTACGGTTGGTACCATATGCGTAGCTTTGATCATTGGTCTGCCGCTCGGCTATGCACTTTTTTCCTATGCAAAACATAATGGAATATTTGGAATGAATATCTATCATGTTCCAATCGTACCAATTTTTATTATGATTTTTTTGGTCGGTCTGTTGCAGATTATACTTTCCTGCGTTTTAAGCAGTAATCTGAAAAAGGAAACGCTGGTTGAAAGAATAAGGTATCAGGGATAGCAAGTAACCAAGCTGTCACTCAGGCAATGAGTGACAGCTTAGTTTGCGAGTATACGTTAAAAGATTCTGTGCCCCTTTGACATTATCATAATTCTAAAAAATCTTCTGTATTTACCCACATCTACCGGATGTCCTGCACCCTTGTATTTTTTCTTATCAGAGTCCATAAACGCTGGTAGGACAATATAACACAAGGGAAACAATATGGGAAAGCTCACCTGTGACAAATTCAGTGTTTTCAATGGTTTACATAGAATTTAATAACAAAATATAACAGTTACTTGATGATATCTGGATCATAGCCAGAAGCGCAGAAAAACTTGAAGCGGTCAAACAGGAAATTGGCAGTAGAATCAAATGCTTACTTAAGAGTAGTGATTATGTTTCCATGCATTGTCCTTTGACAGAAAGTACAAAACCTATGGCTACGTGGAAAGAGGATTATTGCTTTACAAAGCTAAGCTATGGGTCATAAAATCGCTTGCAAACCAAGCGGAAGGCTGGTATTCTTTTTATAGGCAGTAGAAAGGTCGATCCTGTTTGATTGTTAGGTGTCGTAACTTAACAATACTACTTTTAGGACTTGCTTTCCCATACCTCAAATTGATGTATGTCCATCCTTGGTATGGGAAGTCTTAGTAATAGATACGAAATCTTGCATGAAACATTGGCTGGATGATTCGTTGTTTTAAGTTGGGCAAAAAAGAGAGTGATATTATGACTAAATCAAATACAAGTAATATTGGTATGCGCATGGATAGTAATTTAAAGACGGCTGCTGATAAATTACATGAAGAACTTGGTAGAAAGATAAATTTAGTGGCACTTCCGTGCCTGTGTGTAGATGTTTTTGATGGAACCGATGAACTGCGTGCTGGTGGTGAAGCCCTTAATTTTGCAGCTCATGCATCAAAATTTGATGAGTTCAATGTTTCAATATTGGGTGCGGTTGGACAGGATTACTACGCAAAATTTATTATGGATTCTATTTCTGATAAGAGAATAGATGTAAGTCATGTAAGAATTGATAAGGATAAAGAAACTGCGAATAATCGTACATATCTTACAGATGACGGTGACAGATATTATAAAGATGATTCGTGGACGGGTGATATTATTGATAATATGATATTGAACCATGACGAATTGGAAATTATCAAAAAATCAGATGTTGTATTTGTACATTTCTGGGCAGGCTGTTTTGGTCAAATTATAGATTTAAAAAAAAATAACAACTTCAGATTGGCCGTGGATTTTGCAGAGTACCGTAATTTTAAAGAGATGGAAAAATATGCACCATATATAGATTATTTCATGATAAGTGGAGAGAAGTCCATTCTTCCAATATTTGAACAGTTTTCAAAGAAGTATAAAGGTCTTTTTAACGTATCTTTGGCTGATAAAGGAAGTGTTACATATCATAATGGTGAAAAGTATTTTATCCCGGCTAATAAAGTTTTAAAAATAGTTGATACTACCGGCTGTGGAGACAGCTATCATGCAGGCTTTGTGTGTTCTCATATGTTAATTGGAGATATTTACGAGGCTATGAGAATTGGTACAGAATTTGCAACAGAGACGCTGTCTCATTATGGTGGCTTTTAACAAACTGACGGAATGACGTGATATGCCCCGGCTGTTTGCAACGCTGCCCGAAGTTTGCCATTCAGTACGAAAAAAACACAAAGAAGCACGGGCGTACACCAATCCGAATGTTACGGTATAAATTCCGGTTCAATAAAGAAAGAAAAATCATTCATGCCCTTTGTTATATAGTTTTTGTATATTTTTAGGAAGTTTATCAGGTAGCATGGCATTTATAGCATCTTCGTTACCGTCTTTCATTGCTATTTCATAATACCAACATTTAAATTTTAAGAGGGAAAGAGTTTTCTGAAGTTCCTGAATTTCAGTTTCAACAGCTAATTTTCTGGTTTCAAATAATTCTTTCCTTTTTTCATAGCTGGAGCTGCCTTCAGATACCCAGATAAAAAATTGCTTTATATCTTTAATCTCAAGACCCGATTTCTTCAGACATTCAATAACTCGAAGAGCTTCTAATTCATTATCACTGAAATAACGGATGTTTCCTTTGCGTTCCAGATGAGGGAAAAAACCTTCCTTGTCATAATATCTTAAGGTAGAAGCAGGAAGATCAAACATTGCAGAGACCTGACCAATTGTATACATAAAAAACCTTCCTTCAAAATTATGCTTGGCCTAAAGTTAACTTTAGATTGTATATTATTTATATAATATACAATTGTTAGTGTATTTACAAGATATTTTGTATATGGAGAATGATAAATATATTGAAAATAGAAAATTTAAAGCTGGTATCTGAACGGTTCTTAAAAATGTACATACAATTTAGGTACGCAGGCTCCGGTAGCATGCCTGTTACGACCTTCCGGAGACAGAATGCTCCGGCAGAAATGTATCTGCCACAGAAAGTCAGGATGTTGTCTGTGTAAACATCCAGCCTGATCCGGTTCGGGAAATCGCCGGAAGCTGCAAGCATTTTTCTTCAGTATGGCGGTGTCAACATCGTATTGTCAAATGACTTTGAAGAACAGACTTTAAAACGTGTTCTCCTGACACTCCGGGAGACGGTTTGCTAGGAGATATATCCGTTCTGGATAAAGTGTATATTGTCTGTGGCAGAACGGATATGCGCAAGCAGATCGACGGACTGTGTGCCATTGTTGAGGAACAGTTAAAGATGAATACAAATGATAACTGTCTCTTTCTTTTCTGTGGCAGAAAGAAAGATTGGATCAAGGCGATCTACCGGGAGAAGGACGGCATTGTCCTTCTCTATAAGTGTCTGACCGGATCCGGCAGTTATAAATGGCCGCGAAATCAGGATGAGGTCAAAAGCCTTACCTGGAAGCAGTTTGAATGGCTGATGGATGGTCTGGAGATCGAACAGCCAAAAGCCATAAGACCAACGGAACAGACTACGTGAAAATGCTGAAAAACATTGAAAAATAAGGGGTTTCCGCTTTTGTTTTATGCTAAAATCTGATATAATAATGACATCAGATCAAGTAGGAAACGCCCATGGGTGCCGATGCAAAAGACCGTCTGATCCGGGAGTTGAAAGACTCTGTTTCAGAACAGCGACAGATGAATAAAACATTCCGTGCTGCATTAGAAAACAGCAACGCCCAGGTGGCGGAACTGACTGTCCAGATCAGGCTTCTGAATGAACAGCTGGATTATATGAAGAGGAAACTCTTCGGCAGATCCAGTGAAAAACATGCAGCCGAAACTGACGGACAGCTGACGCACTTTGATGAACCGGAAGAGGAGAAGTCGGCTATCCTGCCTGCTGCAGAGATACCGGTAAGATCCCATGTCAGGAAAACTTAACAAATCGGGATTTGTAGAGCATTGAGTTGGTTTCTACAATGATATGGAGGAATATATGAAACTTACAATTGCATTCTTACAGCTTCTTCCAACAGGAAGTCTGAAAGGGAATATGGAAAAGGGAATCAAGGCTTGTTTTCAGGCAAAAGAAAAGGGGGCAGATATTGCAATTTTTCCAGAAATGTGGAGCTGCGGATACGTCTTTCCACATGAAGAGGCAAGCCTACGGGAATGTGCCATTCCTAGGTATGGCTCTTTTGTGAAAAGGTTTGCAGAACTTGCTGCAGAGTTGGATATGGCTATAGCTATCACTTTTTTGGAGCAACATGAGCCGAAACCGAGAAATACAGTTTGCCTTTTCGACAAACATGGCAAAATACAGTATTGTTATTCAAAAGTCCATATTTGTAATTTTGGGGAAGAAGATGATGAAAGTGTTCTGGATGCAGGAGATGATTTCTTTGTGACAGAATTGGATACGAATGAAGGAGTTATAAAAGTCGGATCAATGATTTGCTATGACCGGGAATTTCCGGAAAGTGCTCGAGTTATGATGTTGAAAGGAGCGGAGCTACTTCTAGTTCCAAATGCCTGCCCAATGGAACTGAACCGCCTCGCACAACTCAGGGGAAGAGCATATGAAAATATGTTAGCTATAGCCACATGCAATTATCCGGCCCCTCATCCGGATTGCAATGGACATTCTACCCTGTTCGATGGTGTCGTATATCTTCCAGAGCTTCCTGACTCGCGAGATACATGTGTATTTGAAGCTGGCGAGGGAGAGGGTGTATACGTGGCTGAATTGGATGTAGATATGTTGCGAGAGTATCGTCATCGTGAGGTATGGGGGTGCAAAAATCGACGCCCAGAAGTGTATGGTATAATATCAGAGAGGAATCATATATAAAAGGGTTCAACTTCCGGTTTTTAAGGCAGGATACATCGGAATTGACCGAACTCTTTAGATTGTTAGATGCTTCTTGTACATAAGGTAAGAAGATGAGAACTGAAATGAATTTAACTATTGGAAGTGAGAGGGTATCTACAATGAATATTGAATTGATAAAATTAACTACTGAATATAGAGAGCAGTTATTTGAAATGTTGACAGAGTGGAAGAATGACATTATAGAAAATCATACGGATATGTCTCCTTGGAAAATATGGGTAAATGATTTTCACAATTTAGAGTATTACATAGAAAATCTTGATACAAAGGAGAATGATGAAAACGGTTGGGTTCCTGATACAACATTGTTTTGCTTTGACAAAGATAGAAATATATTTGTAGGCGCTGTTAATATTCGACATGTTTTAAATGATGCGCTATTAAAAACTGGTGGGCATATAGGAGATGGAATTAGACCTAGTGAACGGAGAAAAGGTTATGCGACAGCAATGATTTCTTTAGCATTAGATGAATGTAAAAAATTTGGTATCAAGAGAGTATTGATGACTTGCAACAAAAATAATATTGGTTCAGCAAAGTCCATAACTAATAATGGTGGCATATTAGAAAACGAGATTGAAATAGATGGACATATTGAGCAACGCTATTGGATTCAATTGTAATTTGTTGAATTAAGAGTTAGGTTTTGCATGGGAGGCGAAATGTTATGGAAATAATCAATAAGAATATTGATCATGGAAGAGCATTTGACTGGGGAAAAACTTCTGAAGACTATGCAAAGTACCGCGATATTTATCCAAAAGAATTTTATGCAAAATTAGAGGAATTATCGTTAGGAGTAAAGGGGCAAAATGTACTGGATCTGGGAACGGGAACAGGTGTGATTCCAAGAAATATGTATCCTACGGAGCAAAATGGACAGGGGCAGATATTTCGGAGAATCAGATTTTACATGCAGAGAAACTTAGCAAAAATGCGGGGATGGACATTGATTATATTGTTGCTGCGGCAGAGGATGTTGATTTTCCAGACAAAACATTTGATGTGATTACAGCATGTCAATGTTTTATGTATTTTGATAAATCGGTTGTCTTGCCGAAATTTCACCGTATATTAAAGGATAACGGTCATTTTGCAATCTTATTTATGGCATGGCTGCCAGAAGAGAGTGAGATTGCCAAAACAAGCGAACATCTTGTTTTGAAATACAACCCTGCATGGACTGGTGGAAGAATGGCAAGATATGAATTGCAGGAGCCACCTTGGTGTGCCGGAATGTTTAAGGCTGCAAATATGCTAACATATGATTTGCCAGTACATTTTACAAGAGAATCATGGCATGGAAGGATGAAAGCCTGTCGAGGAATTGGTGCGAGTGGATTGAAAGAAAGTGAGATTCAGAAATGGGAGCAGGAACATTGGGAATATATGCAATCGCTACCGAAAGAATTTGATATTTTGCATTACGTTTCAATCTTGGATTTAGAGAAGATCTAAAAGAAAATTAGAGAAAAGAAATAAGTAAATCGGAATCTGG
This sequence comes from Roseburia sp. AM59-24XD, assembly GCF_003478445.1. Classification (GTDB taxonomy): domain Bacteria; phylum Bacillota; class Clostridia; order Lachnospirales; family Lachnospiraceae; genus Jutongia. The sequence continues at coordinate 29,232 of NZ_QUET01000009.1, read as the reverse complement.
AGTTGCGAGAGGAGACATGTATGTTAGCAATAGACCAATCTGGAAATAAATTATTAGAGTTTGTAAAAATCTCAGAAGAGGATGCAGCTTTGCAGTTTTCACCCATAACGGTTTGCCTAATTGTTGTAAAGATAGGCAAAGATTATCTTATGGGATTCAATCATTGGCGAAAAGACTGGGAAATATTTGGCGGGTGCCCAGAGAAAGGTGAAACCATGCGAGAGGCAATGATACGAGAGACTAAAGAGGAGTTGGGGATTGATTGTATTCCTGAATGGTTAGGTCTTGCTCATTTTGAAATGCAACCAGACTATTTTAGCAATGTGGTACGTGAGGAGTATGGTGCAATATTTGGGGTATCATTAGGTGAAGAGTATTTGGAGCAAATCGAAAAATTACGAATAGATAGAGAAGAAGTTGAAAAAATTGCTTTGTTAGGAGAGATTTCTTCCGATGAAGAAATAAGAGAACTTGACAGAAAATTAATCGATTTTTATTAAGCTTATTGTAGTATACAGTTGAGTTTGAAGGAGTGTGAAGCTTTCGAGTGACGGAGCGATAACTTCGAATTTAGCGGAGGAGAATAAAATTGAAAAATTTTATAAGATTGACAGATTATCATGCAAAGGATATTGCTGAAATTTTTCACATAGCAGATGAAGTTGAGCTGGAAAATTATAAGGATATTTTAAAAGGTAAAAGTGTAGTTTTATTTTTCCCCAATTCCAGTATTCGAACACGAGTTACTTTTGAGAAGGGAATATATTTGTTAGGTGGACATTCTATTTTATTTCCAACAGAAACGCTTGATAAAAAAGAAGATTTAAAAGATGTTTGTGGCTATTTGAATAACTGGGCGGATATGGTGATTGTTAGGCATAAGGATATAAATGTGATTGACAAAATGTCACAATATTTATCTGTGCCTATAATTAATGCGATGACAAACATAAATCATCCTTGTGAAGTGCTTACAGATATGTATGCACTTTCAAAAATCAGAAAGAACTTTGTAAATGACAAGTTCTTATTTTGTGGCAGTAATGGCAATATTGGTTTGGCATGGAAAGAAGCAGCAACTGTTATGGGCTTTAGTCTGGAGCAGTGTTGTGGAAATGGTTATGAAATTGAGGGATTGGTATCGTATAGTAATATTTATGAAGCAATTATAGGAAAAGATATTGTATGTACCGATTCGCTACCGGCTGCTATTCTAAATGACTTTAAAGAGTGTATGGTTACATTAGATGCTATGAAAAAAGCCAATAAAGGATCTGTGTTAAATCCTTGCCCGCCATTTTATCGTGGGGAAGAAGTTTCAGCTGATGTAATTGATTCGGGTTATTTTGTTGGATACAAGTTTAAACGGTATTTACTTAATGTTCAGCAAGCAATTATGGTTTATTGTTTAACTCAATAACCTCCAGTTTGTTGGTAGGAAGAACATTTACAGTAAAATGAAATATATGACACATGTACTTCAATTCACCTTCAGAAGATATTTTTATATAGTGTTATGCTTATGAATTGTGGAAAATTCTTATAGAGGTATGATATACTAGGAAAAAGGATACTATATCGGAAGGTAGTTAGGAGGAGTTCATAATGAGCGAGAAAGCAGAAATTACCTTTATGCAGACAAGATTAATTCGACTTGCTTCAGAAGAATGGCATTTATCAATTGAGCAAATTATTGACTTATTTAAAAAAGTAGATGTTCTTGGATATATAGAAAGAGGCTATGGTATTTTTCATTGTGAAGGTGACGAGGCTGTACTTGAAGATATTGTAGAATTTCTTGATGGAAAGGGGATAAAACTTCATGCCTTTGGTGCAATGGACCATCATATATAGTTGAATTATATATGGAAGAACGAAAGAATATCAGGGATGAGAAAGAGTAGAATAAATCGGTATCTGGAGGATTGAATTATGTGGAATGAATTAGGCATAAGCGGAGGAACCGCAATTGTTATTTTGATTGTGCTGTATTTCGTTATCAAATGGGCAGTAAAAAATGGCATCAAAGAAGCCTACAGTGATATCACTGGAATGAAAAACGATGAAGCGCTGCAAGATCTTGGATCGGATTCAGAAGATCAATAACGTCTAGTTTAAAGAACTGAAAATCGGAATTTTTTCGTCAGTCTATAGAGGGGAGGAAAAATGCTCAATGGATTACAAAGATGCGATCGCAATATTTGAAAACAACACAAAAAGAAGTGTTGTTCAAATAGAACGCTGCAGTGTTGGTATTGCGAACTATGTTTTTATTGTCTCCACTGCAAACGAAAAGTTTGTTCTCAGATGCAGTAAAGATGAAAATGCCTATAAAGATACTGTTTATTGCTTAATAGGTTGTCTGTATGTGAAATACCGATACCGATTGTCTTGTCAGAGGGAAAATACAAAGACTATTCCTATCTGATTCTCTCTTATATCCGTGGAGATGATATTGGTAATGTCTATTGTAAATTGAATGATAGCGAGAAAAAGCAAATTGCCAAGGAAGTAGTTAAGATACAGCGAAAGGTTTCAAGGCTTGATATCCATGCGGATATGGAATGGACATGGAACTGCTTTGTTGACAAAATGCTGAATCGTGCTGAAAAGAGAATAAAAAGAAAGAACTATTTTGACTTTAACAAAATATATATCATAAAGAAATTACAACAAGAAATACAGGAATATTTGGATAAGGTTCCGATAGCACCGTATTTGGATGATATCAGTACAAAAAACTTATTGATTTATGAGGGTAATGTATCTGGGATAATAGATATTGATTGGATGGGATTTGGCGATATGCTTACCTTTGTTGCATTGACAAGGGTTTCATTACTCAATATGGATTTGGATACTAAATATATTGATTATCTATTAGACGAGATTCGTCCAAACACGATAGAGTACAAAGCGTTTATATTCTACTGCTTGATTTATTGTGTGGATTTCATGGGGGAAAGAGGTATGCAATTTCTTGATAAAACAATTCCAGTAAATGAAAATATAATCGAGAGATTGAATGATATCTTTGACTTTCTTATGGAAGAATGGGACAAATATTGCAAACGGTAAATTCAAGTTTGTGGAGGTAATAATGTGACTACTTTATATGTATCTGATTTGGATGGTACTTTGCTTCGAAGCAACGAAACCACTTCAGAATATACTAATAGTATTATTAATGGACTGGCAGATAGAGGAATGATATTTTCATATGCCACAGCACGTTCACTAATTACAGCTAAGAAAGTTACAAATGGTATAAAAGCAAAAATTCCGTTAATTGTATATAATGGTGCATTTATAATTGATAATGTGACAGATGATATTTTGGTTGCAAATTATTTTGATGAGTCAGTAAAAGATATACTTGATGAGCTATTTACAAATCAAATATATCCTATTGTATATGCCTATATAGATGAAAAAGAAAAATTTTCATTTGTACCAGAGTTATGCACAATAGGTATGAATAAGTTTCTAAATAGCAGACGAGGAGATATTAGAACGAATGCTGTAAAGTCTGTGGATGATTTAAAATATGGAGATGTTTTTTATATCACTTGTATTGACAGCTCAGGTAAGCTTAAACCAATTTATGATAAATATAAAAACATATTTCATTGTGTTTATCAGAAAGATATTTACACCAATGAGCAATGGCTTGAAATTATGCCTTTAGCGGCTTCCAAATCAAATGCTATAAAACAATTACAAAAATTGTTAAAGTGTGACAAATTAGTCGTTTTTGGAGATGGTAAGAATGATATTGATATGTTTGAAATAGCTGATGAAAGTTATGCGGTTCAAAATGCTCATGAAGAACTAAAGAAATATGCTACAGCTATTATTTCTTCAAATGATGAAGATGCTGTTGCTCATTGGCTTGAAAAAAACTATATTTGACAAATTCCAGTTGATATTTCACATATTTTAGGAAATTTAATAACTGTTATATTTGATTATCAAATTCTTCGCAAACCCTTGAAAATACTAAGTTTGTAGCAAGTGAACTTTCCCTTACTCTTTCCCTTGTGTTACATTTTCCCATTGCTTTTCATGAACCTTAATATGGGAAAAATTAAGGGAAAGAAAATTTCATAACACAATATAACATATAACAATAACGACATGGTGAACTGATTGAAATGTTTTCGATATTTAACTCTGTAACTGATTATCAAAAGAAAATGGAGATAAGATACGATGAGAACAATTTATGCAGAATATAATATAAACCACGATAGTATTGATGTTTACACAAGTGCTGGATATATGCTTCGCATTGATTGCTGGGAAGCTGAAAAAAATTTAAAAACCACATATGGATCAGAATGTGCGCTTACTTCATTGGCTGTGGATGAGCCTTTGGAATATGCAAGATTATATCTTGATGGCAATTTACAGATGTGGGTGGATACAGAAGATTCATTAGAACTTTATTAAGCAAGAAGTGAGATAGTGTTGTAGGGAGTTTCCTGTAGTTAAAGATACCACACCCGATATGATGAACCCACGCTTATACACTACCAGCTATGATAAAAGAAAGGACAGCAATTTGACACTGCTGTCCTTTCTTTTATAAAATTGCAGTACACAGAAAAAAGCTGTAAAATGAAAAATATATTTGTCCTTGTAACAATTCTCGGACATTTGCCTGTTATACTATCTGCAAAAAGAAAAGGAAGTGATAATATGAAGCATATTTTAATTGTCGAAGATGATAATCTTTTGAATAAAACGCTTACTTATAATTTGGAATTGGACGGTTACACAATAACTTCTGTTCTGAATGCAAGGACAGCCGCTGAATCATTAAAAACAAACATTTTTGATTTGGTATTGCTGGATATAAATTTACCAGACGGAAATGGTTATGACCTATGCCGTCTTATCAAGCCAGAGCATCCTGATACAGTAGTTATATTTCTAACTGCCAACGATCAGGAAAGCAATCAGATACGGGGATATGAAGCTGGTGCAGTGGATTATATCACGAAACCTTTTTCGATTAGTGCTTTGCAGCGAAAAATCAAAGCCATGTTCGCTATGTTGGAGCATCACAAACCAGCTAAGGATATTTACGAGGATGGTAGCTTGTTTCTGGATTTTTCGGAACAATTTGCAAGTTTGAACGGGAAACCATTAGCACTTTCTGCGATGGAATATAAAATGTTGAACCTATTTCTTAAAAATCCGAAGCAGGTACTTACTCGCCAACAATTTTTAGAAAAACTGTGGGATGTTGATGAAAAATATGTAGATGAACATACCCTTACTACTTCTATCAGCCGTATTCGCAGTAAGATTGAAGCGGATGGCGACACATATATCAAAACGGTTTATGGTATGGGGTATCAATGGACAGGAGGCGAAAAGAAATGAATCTGAATAACCTTTCTGCTAAGAAAATTTGTAGACTGGTTAGTGCTGGCATGGTTTTCTCTATGCTGGTAATTACCGGTATTTTCGGCGGTATAATGCAGGATATACGAATTTTTATAGTGGGTGGAACATTGACACTCTGTGCGTTTTTCTGGATTTGGCTATTGGTGCTGATTTTTGGAAAACGCCTTTCTCATTTTACTTCTAATTTGTGCCGGACGCTGGACAACATGATTGATGGAAACGAGGAATTACAAAAGTCAAATGATAGTGAAACTCTTTTTGCCCGTATCAACCACCGCTTAATTCGGTTGTATGAGATTATGCAGAAAAACCGGCACAAGGTAGACATGGAACGACAGGAGCTTCAAATGCTGATTTCTGATATTTCACATCAAGTTAAAACGCCTGTCAGCAATTTGCAAATGGTAACGGACACACTTTTAACAAAGCCTGTTTCAGAAGAAGAACGGATGGACTTTTTACAAGGCATACGTAGTCAGACTGATAAACTGGATTTTCTGTTCCAAGCACTGGTTAAAACGTCCCGGTTGGAAACCGGAGCAATACGATTAGAAAAGAAAGACAGCAGCTTATTCCATACGCTTGCACAAGCCATGAGCAGTATTGTATATGCCGCAGAGAAAAAAGAAATTGCTGTATCCGTGGATTGCCCGGAAAATTTGATAATCTCCCATGACAGCAAGTGGACAAGCGAAGCCCTTTTCAATCTGCTGGACAATGCAGTAAAATACACTCCGTCAGGTGGAAAGATTTCTGTATCAGTGGTTCAGTGGGAAATGTACGTAGAGGTCAAAGTGACCGACACCGGCAAGGGCATTTCAGAAAGCAATCAGGCTGCCATCTTCCGGCGCTTCTATCGTGAGGAAGAAGTACACGATCAACAGGGTGTGGGAATAGGTTTGTATTTGGCTCGTGAGATTGTAACAAGGCAAGGGGGCTATATCAAGGTTGTTTCAGAGCTGAGGCAAGGCTCAGAATTTTCTATTATGCTTCCTGTAAGGTAAGATATAACCACTTTTTTTGAAATGTCCGAGCGTTGTAACATTTCACTCTGATTTTCGATAAAAATTTTTTCTATCTCGGACATTTGTGTAACATTTGTGGTTTACAATGGCTTTATCAACAGATAGAAAGCCTTGAAAGGAGCATTTGAATATGAGCATTTTACAAACAATCGACTTAAAGAAGTATTACGGCACAGAACCAAATATTACTCGTGCCCTTAATGGTGTAAATTTTACTGTGGAACAGGGAGAATTTGTTGCCGTAGTTGGAACTTCCGGCAGCGGTAAGTCTACATTGCTTCACATGATGGGAGGACTTGATACCCCCACTTCCGGCAGCGTGATTGTACGGGGAGAAGAACTCGCAAAAAAGAATGATGATGAATTGACAATTTTCCGCCGTCGTAACATCGGATTTATCTTCCAAAATTATAATCTGGTTCCGATTTTGAATGTATATGAAAATATCGTCCTGCCTGTGGAACTGGATGGCGATACAGTAGACCAGAAATTTATGGACGAAGTTGTGTATATGTTGGCTTTAGAAGATAAACTGGAAAATATGCCGAACAATCTTTCAGGCGGTCAACAGCAACGTGTAGCGATTGCACGAGCTTTAATTACGAAGCCTGCGATTATCCTTGCTGATGAACCGACCGGAAATCTTGATAGCAAGACCAGTGCAGATGTGTTAGGGCTTTTGAAGCATACCAGCGGAGAATTTAATCAGACCATTGTAATGATTACTCACAACAACGAGATCGCTCAACTCGCAGACCGCATTGTACGGATTGAAGATGGTAAAATTGTTGGCTAAAGGAGGTGGGAATTATGAATTATCCTTTTGAAAATGATACCAGTGCAGTAATTAAAAAATTAGCACGAAAAAGTGTGCGTTTTGATAAGAAGAAAAACTTATTTTGCCTTTCGGCAATTATTGTAGCCGTTGCTATGATAATGATGTCGTTGCTCACAGTGCAAAATATCATTTATCAAAATCAGAAAGAAATCGAAGGATACATCAAGGGATTTTCTTTGACATTACGCAGGACAGTAAAGAAAAGTTGTTAGCAAACGAAGAAGTAAAAAGTGTAGGACTTTCCTGTAATATCAAAACAGTGAAAGAAAATTCTAAAGAACTGTCTCTGATTTATTATGATGATGACATGCTTAGTTTGATTCCTGCCTTTGACGGAAAATATCCAGAGAAAGCAAGTGAAATTGCTGTTACAGATGCCTTTTTTGCCAGTGAAAATAAGTCTCCGGAAATCAACGCCATAGTTCAGTTGAATCTGGATGGTACTTTGAAGAATTATACTATTGTTGGTATTTATCATGATAAAACTTCTACCGCTTATCCTGTTTTTGTTTCACTTGAAAAATGCCGGGAATTACGTGGAAATAACCTGCTTAATGGATATGTTTGGCTTGAAAATGCAGATACCCTTACAAAAGACGAAGCAACAGAAATATTATCTCAAATTTCAGAGGAGACTGGACTGAATAATTGGACAGTCAGCAGTTACTATGATTATGTAAATACAACTTTGTCCTTCAGTAATTATGCGGTATATGGTGTAGTTGCTGCCATTTTGTTTTTAGCTGCCGCACTTGTAATTTACAGCATTTTCTATATTTCGGTTGGACAAAAAGTTGCTGAGTTCGGACAGCTTCGGACAATAGGGGCAAGTAAAAAGCAAATTTATAAAATAGTTCTTAAACAGGGTTATATGCTTGCAGTTCCGGGGATTTTAATTGGTAGTATCATGGGAACGATCATCAGCTATTGTCTGCAATCAAAAGGCTGGTCAGTATTTGCATTTATTGTTTCTCTATGTGGCGCATGCCTTTTTGGAATACTGCTTGTTTATATTAGTGTTCGTAAACCAGCAAAAATTGCAGCGAATACTTCTCCAATTTCCGCCCTGAAAAATCCAGTGGGAATTGTAAATTACCGCACTCACAAAAGACATCGTATTACGCCTGTATATTTAGCGAAAATCAGCTTTTCCAGAAACAGAAAAAAATCTCTATTGACCATTTTATCATTGGGACTGTGCGGAGTTATATTTTTCCTTGCAGCAAGTTATCAGAGTTCTTTTAATGCCGAGAGTATGGCTCGTTATTGGGATATGAAGTACGGAGATTTCAAAATCAGCATTGATTTAGAAAACGAAAGTGAAAATTTGGATGCTCTCTTGCAGAAAGAATATTTTTCTGATTATGTAAAGCGTGTTGGAGATATAGAGGGAGTTAGCAATATATTTACTTATGCTACCGTACCAGTTGATTTCTCAACAGACAATGATATTTCAGATAGCACCTTGATGCTCGGCTATAATGAAAAGGATTTGGCGTCGCTAAATGCAGCGGTTTTGTCTGGAAATATTACTGATGATACAGAATTAGTTGTAAGTGATCCCGAACGTATTTATGATGTTTACCATTGGAAACCTCAAATTGGGGATACTGTGACCTTTAATTTCAAAAATCATAGTGGTAAAACAATAACAAAAGCATTCAAAATTGGTGCAATCACTTCCAGCAATGATGGAATGGGTGGCTATATTTTCAGAATGCCGGAAAATATGCTCAAAGAACTTGCAGGTTATGACTGTACATACGCAATCGAAATACAAGCAGAAACTGAATATCAGGAGATAATCGAGCAAGAACTCAAATTACTCGTTTCTGACAATAGGGATGTTCGCTTACAAACCCTTCAAGATTTTATTGTAGAACACCAATCAGACAATCGTGCAGGTTTTACATTAGCTTATGCGATTGCAGCCATCTTGTGGATATTTGCGGTCATCAATCAAATCAATCTTACTGTGACAAATCTTTTATCACAGAAACAGGAAATGGGCACACTAAAATCTATTGGTATGACAAATAAGCAGTTGAAGCAAGCATTTATGATGGAAGGTCTTTTTACTACTTTGATTGCATTGCTTATAACTGCTGTTGTTGGAATCCCCGGCGGATATGCAATCGGTATATTTTTGAAAAATGCAGGCATGTCTACGGGATTTGTATTTCCGGTTGTTGCTTTTACTCTTTTTGCTGTTGCTATGTTTATGCTTGAAAGTTTGATGACAATATTGCTTATTCATTCATGGAAGAAGCAATCTGTTATTGCAATAATGCGAAATTGATGATAGAAAGCTTTTCATATCTCGGTCAGCTCCACAATTACATTACTCTGCTGATACAGCCAGTCCGTAAATTCTTTCGGGCTGGCTGTTCCTGTTTTTACAGCCTTTTTTCTCTGTAATACTTCTTTTCATACAGTAAATTTTCACTAGGCTGGTATGGAGTAATTTTACTGTCTATACAGTAAGTTGAAAATACTAATATGGTCTTTTTTCTAACCAAACTTTAAGATAACATCTAATTCCAACATATGCGCCCTGCGAAAGTACGAAAAGCAATAGAAGATTTACTGACAGTACTTTTTTGATTGATTCTCCAAAATAAATGACAATAGCAACACTTGTCAGTATCATTAGTAGAGTAATAACATCCCAACAGTTTTTCTTATATAATTCTATAACCTTTATTTCTATCAGTATCGCCAGCATCCCTGTTCCTGCCATACATATTCCTACAATCAATATTAGCAATAACCAATATACCATTCCGGCTATAAAAGCATTTGGAATTTTTGTACTAATCTGTGCCGCAGAATGCCCGGCATCAATCGTCCATCCGACAAAGGTTTGTATGAATGATGCTAAATCATTGAAGAATGATTTACAATCGACAAGGAACATATCTGACTGTACTGCCTGAAAAAGAGTGGTTGTCAACGAATACCATGCAAGAAGGAACAAGGTTGTTTGGAACATTACCGTTTTTGCTTTATACTGTCCTGCAAGTCGCTCTTTTTGTGTTTCGTATTTTGCTTTTGCATTCTGATAGGCTGTCCGGTTACAGGCTTCACATTTTTCATAGAGTACCGGCTTTTCTACCGGTATTTCTACGATTTTCTGATGTGTCCGGGCATAATCCCGTTCCTGTGTTAAATAGCATATTTTATCTTGACATTCCTCTATCATGACGTTTGCGCTTCGCAACTTCTCTTTCTCGATCCGCAATGCTCTGTCTGCCAGCTTCAAGTCGTTCTTTAATGCTTGAATATTCCCGGCTCTGTTCTCTTTGTTTAATTTCTCGTTCAAGGTCAGAGATTCGCTGAGCTGCGTCTTCAGTTCCACGATAAGCTGTTCTTTCTGTTCTAGTTCTTCTTGTATCTCCTCGGTCAAGAGCAGAAGTTCTTCCAACTGTTCGGCGTTCTTTGATTCTCTGGATTCGTTCATCTATATCACGTCCTTTCTCTATCTGCTGTTCCAGTTCAGCAATTCGGTGTTCTGTTTCAGTAATAAACTGTTTTCGCTGTTCAGCTTCTGTGCCAATTTCTGCCATTGCTGATTTTCGTTTTCCAAAAGCTCTATCTTCGTTTTCTGTTCTTCCATCTTGGAAAGCAGTTCCTCGGTATTTGGCAAAATGTTGAGCAGCTCGGTTAACTCGTTGTTTAATTTTTGTAATTTCTGATTCTGTTTTTGCATAAGAGAGAGTTGAGTGTCCCGGTTCTGCATTTCCAGAATCATTTCTGCCATTAGGTTCTGCTGTTCTTCGATTTGACCAATCATGGATTCCATTAAGGGTATAATTTCCCGGCTTTCTTCTAATGTCATTTAATCGCTCCTTCCATAATGATAATGCACCCGATACTTTCCCAAAGGTGTTTAGTATCTTTTGCAATAACGTGTTTTGTTGTTTTATGATTTGATTTTCCGCTACTTTCCACGAGCCTTTTATTTCCTGCCCGGCAAAAAACTTTTGTTCAATCTTTCTTGCGTCAGCTCCTTCATGGATGGTAGGAATCTGGAGTTTTCCCTGCTTTTCATAAGAACGATGATCAACTTGATTATGCAAAGGCAGATGTTCATTACATACCTTTGCCCATTCACTCCGCCACAGTTCACAATTTTTTGGATTGTTCCATCCAGTAGCATCGGTCAGCACCCGTTTCCATTGCAGGCGGTTTCTTGCTCCAATCTTCTGAATTCCGTTTTCGTCTAATACAGGGATACGGATTCCATGACGGTCAGGGTTTTTCTTATCCTGCCACCAGTTCGGATGGGATTCATCAATCACGATATTTCCGTTTTTATCTCTGACAAAATCCCAATCCTTGACTTCTTTCTTTCCCCAAGAATGATCCGGGTTAAAAGGACGCATAGTTAGAAGCAGATGGACATGGGGGTTGCCATCCCCTTTGTCGTGGATACTCCAATCAGCGCACATTCCTCTATCTACAAAAGTTTTTTGGATATAGTCGGTTGTATATTGAATTTGTTCCTGTCTGCTCCATTCTTTGGGGAGGGCAAATTCAAATGACCTGCCAAGTTGGGCATCTGCATTTTTTTCAATCTTCAATACCTCATTCCATAACCTCTGTTTTTGAAATGTGATTTTAAATTTTTTTATAGCAGCTTCTTTATCTTCTGACCTTTTGTATCGGACAGACTTTTGAAAGCGTTTTATATTTTCCTCTGGTACTATCTGCCATTCAGAAGGTGCGTTTTCGCACATCATCAGACTGGTGTAGACCACTTCTTTTTTAGAAGTGTAATAACTGATACTCCCGGTTTCTTCGTTTTTCATCACATCCCCATTGAGATATGCAGAAGCGGAGATAACAGATTTTCCTTTACTTCGTCCGACTATTTTGATTGTGTAATGAAAAATCGCCATGTCTGGATTCCTCCTTTCTGCACATCCGGCATAGATTTCCGGCAACATTGCTTTCAATTTTAGAAAAAGCAGCATTGCCGGAACGCCCTCTGCGTAAGAGTGCCCTGCGCATAGCAGTCTGCATGGAATGCGCCCCTCTGGCGAAGAGTGCCTCCTGCGGCATGAGCAGGTCTGGCTGAAAGCCCCGCCGACGGAACGAGCCCGGCAAGCGTGAGCGCAGACCGGTTGCCACTTGTGGCAAACTTATTGGGACGACCTCTGGTTGTCCATAAGTGCGCCCTTCATGAAAAAGCAATGAAGGGAATGAAAAACTCATCCCCTCCGCCATTACACTTCCTCCATATCGGTATTGGCTTCTTTCTGCATTGCCTTTGAGAAAAACTTCCCATTGGCTTCCTGCCTTTTCAGAAAACCAATCAGCTTTGGGATGTCTTCCTCCTCAATAGGTGCACCAAGAACGGATTCCACTGCACCGCCAATCTGACAGAGCCTATGGGTTCGTTTTTTACTTTCTTCGGCTTTCTTTCGTTTCAGAAGTTCTTTCTTCTGTGTTGCATATCTTTTCGCCTTTTCAAGGCTTTCCTGTTCCTTCTTTTCCATTTCAAGCATTCGTTCTTCATAACTTTTTGTTGATTTTGCCATGATTACATTCCCCTTTCTTTTGCAAACATAAGTTCTCGGTTGCGTATCAGAAGAAGCACATGGTATAATCTTCTTGCGTGTAGGTATATCATGGCTTCGGTCTGATAGAACCTTTGGCGGTTTCTTTGGAAGCCGCCTTTTTAATTTGCCGCAGTTCTTGTTACGGCTTTTACATTTCCTCTATCCCTCAAATCACGACCTTCATTCGCTTCCATAAACATTTCCAGAATATCGGTTTTAATCAGGACTTTGCGACCAACCTTTAATACTGGAAGTTTCTTCCATTCTACAAGCTGTCTTAAGGTATTTCTGCCGATTCCCGTATAATCAGCAGCTTCTTCGATGGATAATGCAATTTTTCTTTGCGTCATATAATCACCTCCTTATAAATTGCATTATGCAATTCTTGTGATGTAAGTATATCCTTTCCAAATCTTTTTGTCAAGCGTTACGAAATATTAAAAATAATTTTTATATTGCATATTGCAATTTCAGAAAAACAATGCTATAATTCATACATACCGAAAAAGGAGGCAGTCAGCATGAAAGATAAAGAACTACGCAAGCTGATAGGCAGCAGAATAAAACAGCGCCGTCTGGAATTGAATCTGACACAGCCTTATGTCGCAGAAAAGATGGGTGTTACCGCTTCTACAATCCTGCGTTATGAGAATGGTTCGATTGACAATACGAAAAAAATGGTGCTGGAAGGTCTTTCGGAAGCACTCCATGTATCCGTGGAATGGCTCAAAGGGGAAACAGATGAATATGAAACCGACATTACGGATAAGAGAGAATTACAGATTCGTGATGCGATGGGAGATATTCTGGAACAGTTACCGCTTGCCCTTACCAAAGAAGAAGATGCTTTTTCAAAAGATTTATTACTGCTGATGTTAAAACAATATGGTCTGTTTTTGGATTCCTTCCAGTTCGCCTGCAAAAACTTCAAGGGAAATGCTGGTCAGACGGATATTGCCAAAACAATAGGGTTTGAATCGAATGATGAATATAATGAGATTATGTTCTTAAGGGAAATCACTCCTACCATCAATGCTTTTAATGAGATGGCAGACATTGTAAGGCTCTATTCCAAGAAACAAAAAACAGCAGAACAAAGGCTTGCAAATCTTTTATCAGAAGTCTTATACGAAGATTCCGAATCGGTATAGTAAGACAACCGGAGTTATGATATACTTACACGCACGAAGCATTTCATCAGTTCCGATTGTCTAATATCGAAAGGAGACATACGATTATGGCAAAAGGATCTGTAAGAAAAAAAGGAAAGAAATGGTACTACCGCTTCTATGTAGAGGACGCAAGCGGCAATCTTGTTCAGAAAGAATGCGTTGGAACAGAAAGCAAAAGTGGAACTGAAAAGCTGCTCCGTCAGGCAATGGATGATTATGAGAAAAAGAAATTTGTTGCCAAAGCGGAAAATCTCACAGTCGGACAACTTCTGGATGTGTGGGCAGAGGAGGAATTAAAAACAGGTACGCTCAGCAATGGTACGGTGGAGAATTACCTCGGAACAATCCGAAATATTAAGAAACACCCATTGGCAGAACGGAAACTGAAAAATGTAACCTCTGAACATTTGCAATCCTTTTTTGATTTGCTTTCCTTCGGGGGAGTTCATCCCGACGGAAAAGAGAGAAAGGGTTACAGCAAAGATTACATCCATTCTTTTTCCGCAGTCATGCAGCAGTCCTTCCGCTTTGCAGTATTTCCAAAACAGTATATTACGTTTAATCCCATGCAGTATATTAAACTGCGGTATCAGACGGATGAAGTTGATTTGTTTTCAGACGAGGACATGGACGGAAATATCCAACCAATTTCACGAGAAGATTATGAAAGATTGCTTGCTTATCTGAAAAAAAAGAACCCAGCCGCAATACTTCCAATCCAGATAGCCTATTATGCCGGGCTTCGTATTGGAGAAGCCTGCGGTTTGGCGTGGCAGGACGTAAATCTGGAAGAACAATGCCTTACCATAAGACGTAGCATCCGATACGATGGCTCAAAGCGCAAATATATCATCGGACCAACCAAGCGGAAAAAAGTGAGGATTGTTGATTTTGGAGATACGCTGGTAGAGATTTTCCGTAATGCCCGGAAAGAGCAGTTAAAAAATCGAATGCAGTACGGAGAACTTTATCACACGAACTACTACAAAGCGGTCAAAGAGAAAAACAGAGTGTACTACGAATATTATTGCTTAGACAGAACAGAGGAAGTCCCGGCAGATTATAAAGAAATTTCTTTCGTCTGTTTAAGACCGGATGGTTGTCTGGAACTTCCAACTACTTTGGGGACTGTTTGCAGAAAGGTGGCAAAAACATTAGAGGGATTTGAAGGCTTTCATTTCCACCAGTTACGTCACACCTATACAAGCAACCTTTTAGCAAATGGAGCTGCCCCAAAAGATGTGCAGGAACTGTTAGGACACTCAGATGTAAGTACCACAATGAATGTCTATGCTCACTCCACAAGAGATGCTAAACGAAAATCAGTTAGGCTTCTTGATAAAGTGGTAGGCAATGATTAAAAAAATTCCCTTATTTCCCTTGTGATTATCTCATAAGGGTAAAATAAGGGAAACTACATATCATTTCACTAATGGACAGGCGGGAAAGCCTATAAAATGGGGAAAGTTAGAGAGATAATTATATAAATTCCAGTTTGCTGGTCTAAGAACATTTACAGTGGAATTAAAAATTGACTGTTGTGAGGATTGAAAAATGACTACTTTATATGTTACTGATTTAGACGGGACATTAATGAGAACTGACAAAACATTGTCAAGATACACGCTTGAAACCGTCAATAGATTGATAGATGAGGGGATGCTTATCACATATGCTACAGCAAGATTATTTCAAAGTGCATATGAAATCACGAAAGACATTCATTTTAATCTTCCTGTTATTACACGAAATGGTACAGTTTTCGTAGACCCTATCAAGAAAAACGAAATTGAAATTTTACAGTTTTCAGAACAAGATATGAATAATCTTAAAATATTATTAGGAGATAAGATAAGAAAATTTGGATTTGTAACATCATATATCGATGGGAAAATAGTAAAAAATTTCGGAAACAGAGAAATCAGTGATGGATTAGAAAATTATACGGAAGATCATAACGATAAGCGAATACGAATAATAAATGATGATCAGGATATTTTTGAGGGAAATGTTATATATTGTACTTTGATTGCGAAAAAGCAGGAACTTCAACCATTGTATGAAGAAATGAGAAAAGCAGGCAATTGGGAGTGTGTATTTTCAAAAGATACATATGAAGAAGATTATTGGTTAGAAATTTGTCCGTTAAATGCCACGAAGGCAAAAGTGATATTGAAGTTCAAAGAGAAAATGGGATGTGATCGCATTGTGGTATTTGGAGATTCGGTCAATGACATTTCAATGTTTGAAATTGCGGATGAAGCTTATGCAGTTGAAAATGCAATAGATGAGTTGAAAGAGAAAGCAACCTCGGTTATTGATGACAATGATGAAGATGGAGTTGCAAAGTTTTTATCGGAACGATGGGATGGTGACAAATTTGTTACAGATATCGATGGGTAAACAAGGAAAATGTAGAACGCATCAGCAGGCAGTCTTATAACGAGACTGTCTGATTTTACATTACAAAATACGATAAAAAATGTACATACAATTCTTTCGATATAAAGTATAATAGAGTTATATAATATGTGAGGTAATGAAATATGACAAATAACGAGATCCTTGATATCGCAATGCAGCAATCGGCATACGATACGAATGCGAAGGCTTCCGATTTTCTTATGGACACAAATGTGTTTGTAAAGTCTGAAATTGGACCATTGGCCAAAAGATACTATAAAGAACCTATTGCCTGCAATTTAATTTCGTATGGAAGTAATATAGTTGCGTCTGTAAAAGATGAATATAGAGAAATTGTTGAAAGGTATCTAAGTAAATATGAGTTTTATCATTGTTTTGAAACTCCCAATATGCATTGGTTAGATGAACGAATGAAAGAATATGGGTACCGTGTTTGTTTTATGGCAGAGTATTTTTTGCCGGATGTGAATGCCTTGAAAAGAAGAAAATGCAGCTATCCGCTTAAGGTGCTGGAACAAAAGGATTTTTCGGATTTGTATCTCCCAACCTGGGGGAACGCACTCTGCGAAGATAGAAAGCAATTGGATGTTCTTGGGGTGGGTGCTTATGATAACGGAAAACTGATCGGACTTTCTGCCTGTTCTGCAGATTGTGATGATATGTGGCAAATCGGAATTGATGTTTTGCCTGAGTATCGCAGGCAGGGGATTGCTTCTTCATTAACAAGTAATTTGGCGATAGAGATAATTGATAGAGGCAAGGTGCCATTTTACTGTTGCGCCTGGTCGAATCTTAAATCCGTTAAAAATGCATTACGGAGCGGCTTTGTTCCGGGATGGGTAGAGATGACAGTAAAAGATGCAGGCTTTGTTGAGAATATGAATAAATAATAAATTGACCGAGCTTTTTGAGCAAGGGATGCTTTTTGTTCGAAATATCATCGACAGGGATATGCTTTTGAGGCTCTAACCGTTTTGCATGAGCATCTTCATAAGATGGCTCCAAAATGGGAGTTTATCAGTTTTACAGAATGCGAGAATATAGCCAGTATTGGATTGCTTGAAAAATTAGGGTATAAGAATCTCGGCTATGTTCCAAGCATAGATTCTCAGGCATTCGGCAAGTGGACAACATCGGTTACAGAGAAAAAATTTGCTCGATAAAGTAAATAAATTCATATTTGTTGGTTTGGAGGTTTGAAAAATGATAACAGATACATTTGACAATTTATCGGAAGAAATAATTAAGGTTAATCGTAACGACAAAGCGGTTAAGGTAGATGCTTGCATTCTTACTTTTTCTCATGTAATTTTAAAATATGTTTTAGAAAACTTTGAGTGCAAAAAAATTGGAGATTTATTTTCATCTAATGGTGTGAATCCTGTTTATGAATTTGAGTATAAGAATAGGTATTTTGCTGTATATATGTCTTATGTTGGAGCACCAGCATGTGTGGCAGATATAGAAGATACTATGTCGATTATTAATACGGATAAATATGTTGTTTTTGGTGGTTCGGGATGTTTGAATAAAGAGATTGCACGTGGAAAGGTTATGGTGCCTACTGAGGCTTACCGTGATGAAGGAACTTCATATCATTATGCGCCTGCTTCAGATTATATTAAAATCCAAAATGCAGATGTAGTAGCGAATTTTATGGAAACAGTTGGTTTACCTTATGTGAAAGGAAAAACATGGACAACAGATGCAGTGCATAGAGAAACGAGAGCGAATTTCGAAAAACGTAAAGCCGATGGCTGCATTTCGGTCGAAATGGAATGTGCTGCAGTTCAAGCTGTATGTGATTATAGAAAACTGAATGCATATTTCTTTTTTACTTGTGGTGATTTGTTAGATGCGCCTAAATGGAATGAACGGATGGAGAAAAATCAGGTTAAACATACACAGCATGACACAGGACATTTTGATATTGCTCTTGAATTGGCTTGCTATATTGTAGAATAGAAATATTGGAAATTTAGATTTAGTGATTCAGGAGAAATGGAAACTCGGTTATAATATTTTGGAATAGTAAATAGTCAAATAGTAAAAGAGAGTATGCAATGAATTAAAAATTGAAATAGCAGTATCGTGAAAGTATATAGGAGAACATAATGAAGAAAGAAATAGAAGTTAAATTTAATGATTTGGAATGGCTGTATTCCCCCAATTGGGAATATTTTGATTATGGGAATTGTAAACGTCATTTGCAAGTTATCATGCCATATAGTAAAAAGGGACTTGAAAAGAAATACCCAGTTATTTTTTATATTACTGGTGCAGCATGGCACAAACAAGAAATGTATAACGATATTCCAAAACTCGTAGAGTTAGCGAAAAAGGGGGCTGCAATTGTATCAATTGAGGTTCGTGAGTCTGATATTGCAATTTTTCCAGCGCAGATAGAGGATATTAAAAATGCGATGGAGTGCGTTGCAGAAAAAATAACAAAATTTGATCTTCCGTTTGATATAAAAGAAGCTTATCTTATGGGACATTCTTCAGGGGGGCATTTAGCTATGATGGCAGTGCTACATAACGCCTGTGGAATGATTGAAATGCCGAATGTAAAAGGAGTAATTTTAGAGAGTGCATCCTCTGATATTTTGATTTGTGCCAATGAGCCATTACCACCTTGGATGTCTGTTCGCCCCTCAACAGTTCTTCTGGGGATTAATAGTATTGAGGAAAATGAAGAAATTGCATATAAAGCATCATGTACATCTTTAATTAGTGATGACATAATATTGCCACCTGTATTGATGTTTCATTGTATAAACGATCCTGTTGTTTCTGTTGAAAATAGCAGAATATTATATAAAAAATTGGAAGAGAAAAATCACAGCGTGGAGTATTATGAGATAAAGGATTGGGAAGAACATGGAGGAAATATATATTTTTCAGAAACAGTTCTAACTATTATTCAAGATTTTATAAAAAAAGACTAAGTAAATTGTAATAAGATTAAAAACTTTTTTGGGTTTTGAAATGGTGTAGTAAATTGAAATTTGGAGAACGAAATGGATATTTCATATAAATACGAAAATCAAAAATTTAATTACAGAGTATGTGCAATGATAATCTCCGGGAATAAAATTCTGGCGATGCACGATGAACAATCGCCGTACTTTTACCTTCCCGGCGGAAGAGTTACGATGGGGGAAACGGCTGAGCAGGCGGTGGTACGGGAAGTTCAGGAAGAACTTGGTGTGACACCGAAGATTACGCGTCCGGTCTGGCTCAATCAGGCGTTTTTTACAGAAGATGTGGATGGCATGTGTTATCATGAATTGTGTATTTACTTTTTGATGGATATTTCAGATACAAATTTACTGGAAAAGGGCAACACCTTTACTTTGACAGAAGGTAAGCATATACTTACATTCGAATGGCTGGAGTTTGATAGATTGAAAGAAGAGTATTTTTATCCGCTATTCCTGAAAAAAGAGATTTACAGTCTTCCGGATGAATTTACCATTCGTACTGAAATAGAGTGACAGATTTGAAGTTGTGGAGGAATACATATGATACTTTCATTTTCCAGAAACTTCTTCGAACATCATTTAAAATATTTATTGCCATTAAAAAGAAAATGGTTTTATGGAAGAGAAAATGTGGATGTTTTAAATGTCGACAATCTGAATGCTGATGAAGTTGGAAAGAAAGTAAAAGAATGGGTCGATTTCTGTATGGAACATTACTAAATAAATTGGAGTTGCAAAGTTTATGTCAGAACGATAGGATAAAGGTCAGGTGAATGAAAGTACGGATATGGTATGTTGATGGAACTGTAAATAGAGGGTAAATGTCTTGAGACAATTACAGGTAAGAAAGGAAGGCAATCGGTATGGAAATTAAGGAATGGAGATAATGATAATATGAAGATAGTAATTATACACGGTCAAAATCATAAAGGTTCCACTTATCACATTGCCCGCATGTTGGCAGAGAAAATAAAGGGGGACATAAAAGAATTCTTTCTTCCAAGAGATTTTGGAGAATTTTGTGTTGGATGTACAAAATGTTTTATGGAATCAGAAAAGAAATGTCCCCATTATGAAAAACTGAGACCATTGACTGATGCAATGGATGAAGCCGATGTTATTATCCTGGCAAGTCCGGTTTATGTATATCATGTAACAGGAGCCATGAAGACTTTTTTAGATCATTATGGTTACAGATGGATGGTGCATCGTCCCCAAGGATCTATGTTCAGGAAGCAGGGAGTATGCATATCTACAGCGGCTGGTGCAGGCATGAAGCCGACGAACAAGGATATGGTGGATAGTCTGTTCTTCTGGGGAGTAGCGAAAAGATATCAGTATGGTGTCCGTGTTGCCGCGGTGAACTGGAATGGTGTCAGTGAGAAGAAAAAATGTGCAATTGATAAAGCAACGTCAGGAATTGCAAAGAAAATTGTAAATAATTCAAAACACGTGAAGCCCGGAATAAAAACAAGAGCAATGTTTTGGGCTATGCATTTCGCACAGAGAAAAGGGTTTAATCCCTGTGATGCTGAATACTGGAAGTCTAAGAGCTGGACAGGGAAAAAGAGACCTTGGAAATAAACAATGATGCAACAAAGGGATTTTGTAGAGGACAATTATTATGATTAGAGAATTACAGAAATCAGATATAGATCAAGTTGCTGATATCTGGTTAGATACCAATTTAAAAGCACATTATTTTATTTCTGCTCAATATTGGAAAAATAATTTTGAATTAGTGAAAGAAATGTTGTCGCAGGCAGAAGTCTATGTATATGAAAATGGTAAAATGATACAAGGATTTATAGGTTTAAGCGGCGAATATATTGAAGGCATTTTTGTTTCTGTTGAAATGCAGTCACACGGCATAGGCAGACTTTTGCTTGATTATATAAAGAATAGAAAAACTAAATTATTCCTGAATGTATATCAGCAAAACACACGTGCTATTTCCTTTTATAAAAGAGAAGGATTTGAGATCAAGTCTTATAGCCTTGATAAAGCTACCGGAGAAAAAGATTATTTCATGACATGGCAGCAGAAATAAAAAGTCATTGTAGGAAAGATGTATGTACGATAAAATATGAAATGCCTGCAATTATAATAGTAAAATCTGATGGCAAAGAAGTGTGTTTAAGAGTCACAACATCATGTGAAGGTGTAATTGAAATTCCTGATGTGGATAGGTATGATTGCGATTCTTTGAATTTTGAGAAAATGAGTTTACCTGAAATATTAGAATATAGTTATATCGCTAAGGTCGCTTCTGTTTCATATAAAGGAAGGTGACTGCGGAGTACGGCTTGATCAGTGTAAAATCTGGTCTGCATTAACACAGATGAGATATGCCTGGATTGACGATTTTCTTATGAAGAAAACCGGTGTTACAAAACTACCGCCGCAATGGAACTGGATTCGTTATGCGGTAGGCGGAAAAATGTTTGCGGCAGTGTGCCTTGGCGAAAACAACAGACCCTATTACATAACTTTGAAATTAGAGCCGTCAGAGGGAAGCTTTTTGCGTCAGCAATATGAGGATATTATACCGGGGTATTACATGAACAAGCAGCATTGGAATTCCATCAATCCCAATGGTGAAGTCGAAGATGATTTACTAAAAGATTTGTTAGATAAATCATATCATCTTGTGCTTAGTGGCTTCAGTAAGAAGAAACAACGGGAGATTTTAGAAAGCGGGAATGCAATAAATGGCATTTGATTTTAAGAAATTGGAGACAAAAGAAATGCAAATCGAGTATAGAAAGCTAAGTGAAAAGGATTTGAACACATTCATTGAAATGAGAATAAATCAGCTGAGAGAAGAAGGTGCAAAAGAAGATATTGATTTAAAGCCGGCTTTACTGGATTATTATACACGTCATATGAAGGATGGTACATTTGTTTCATGGATTGCTGTAGATAATGGGAAAATTATAGGAACAAGCGGGATGTCTTTTGTAGAAAAACCGCCATATTTCGGATGCCCCAGCGGAAGGATTGGGCTTTTATCCAGTATGTTTACAAATCCAAATTACAGACGGAGAGGAATTGCAAAAGAACTTTTAAATAGAGTTGTCGACGAAGCCAGGGATTATGGGTGTGGTACGATTCAGATTACAGCTTCAGATATGGGCGTGAAATTATATACAGCATATGGATTTGTTCATAATGGTAATTTCATGCAATACAAACTCTAAATAGTTTCGATTTTCTTTACCATTGAATTCATTGCAGGAGATAAGAAACAAAAAAACATCTGGCTTGAGGAGGTCTTTGTTTGAAAATAGACATTATCGGTTCGGTTGCAAGCGGAAAAACAACCCTTGCCAAACGAATATCAAAACAATATAATATTCCGTATTATGAAAAAGACAATATTGTCTGGAAAAGGACTTCGAGTGGAGATGTGAAAAGAAGCCCGGAGGAACGAGATCGATATTTTCATGATATCATAGCAGAAAATAACTGGATTGTAGAAGGCTCTCCGAGAAAAATCCTGAAGGAGAGCTTTAAGTGCTGTGATTATATTATTGTGCTGGATGAATATACGGCGACAAGATTGATCAGGGCATTTAAGCGATGGATGAATCAAAGAAATGGAAGAGAGTCTTATAATTCAAAACCAACATGGAATTTTTTATGGTGGAACATAAAATGGGTAATAGAATTTAATCGAATAAAAAACGACTTATGGCAGGAACTGAGTCAATATGGTGCAAGGGTTAAAATATTTAAACATTCAGAAGAAGCCTATGAATTTATTACAAATAATTATTCGCAGTTTTAATATGAGAATAGTGGAAAGCGTGTATGAAAGGGGTGATTAGTGTATGGCAACAGAAATTATGCTATTTGAAACGAAAGACAATGAAATCAAATTGACAGTACCTGTTGAAAATGATACTGTATGGCTCACACAAGCTCAGATGACGGAGCTTTTTCAGGTAGACAGAACGGTTATTACGAGACATGTGAATAATGTTTTCAAGGAGAAGGAATTAGTTAGAGAAAGCAATGTGCAAAAAATGCACATTGCAAATTCTGACCGTCCAGTTCAATTCTACAGCCTAGAGGTAATTATATCTGTGGGTTATCGAGTAATATGAAGATTGTTGTAATATGGTAAATCGAATGGAAGATTCTTTTCATTCAGATGCTTTTGGCATTGAAAAAGAAGTAGGAAAAGTAGAAGGTATTCTTGTGTCAATTTATCAAAGTGCGTTTGGTGAAGATGTGTATCCTTCATTAGAGGAAAAAGCAGCTAATCTTCTGTATTTTATGATAAAAGATCATCCATATGCGGACGGCTGTAAGAGGATAGCGGCATCATTGTTTTTAGAGTTTTTGGCTCGTAATGATGCCCTGTATAATGAGGGGCAGAAAAGAATAAGTGATGGTGCATTAGTGGCAATAACATTGATGATTGCAGAGTCAGATCCAAAAGAAAAAGACATTATGGTTAATTTAGTGATGAATTTATTGATCATCTAGAGCAATTTCGAAACAGACATTAGGCAAGAGAGGAACACATCATGACAATGCTTGGTTTGTATTTTATAAAAAAATAAAAGGGAGAATAAAAATGCATGAAACGTTTACGGTAAGAAAAGCTACAGAAAAGGACATCGCCTTGCTTCAAACTATGATAAAAGGGTTGGCTGCCTATGAGAAGAGACCGCAGGATATGACGGGGTCCCAGGAGAAATTGCATTATTGGATCTTCCAGAAGAAAATAGCAACTGCTTTGATTGCGGAATATGATAACGAGGCAATCGGATATGCTGTTTATTATCCGGTGTTTTGTTCGTTTGCGGCAGAGGGCGGGGTTCATATGGAGGATATGTTTTTAATTGAAAAGTATCGCCATTGCGGACTAGGAACAATATTTTTTGCAAAGCTGAAGGAATTTGTGAAGCAGGACGGTTTCTCACAGATAGAATGGAGCTGCCTTGACTGGAATACACCATCCATTCGTTTTTATAATAAAATTGGAGCAGGGCAGGAGCAGGGAAGAAAATATTTTTCTTATCGTTGCCAATAAATTTTCTCCATCAAAACAAAGAGAAAAAAGGAGATAGAATGAATGAAACGAATCAGAATCTGTAATTTTGGAAGGATCATGCTGAAGCTTTTTTGTGTGACTACGATATTAGTATCTGTTTATTTGCTGTTTGGATTTTTCGGTTATTATCAGAAGTGGTTTGACGGACCGGCAGGGATCACACAGCAGACAATGTACTGGCTGATCCGTCTAGGTATTGGTATTCTTGTTGAGGCTCTTATTTTTTGGATCGGTATCATTACGGTTTATCTTACATCGGAACAGCTCGGCATCCGCTGGAGAGTTCTTGGAATCGTGTGTGGGTGGATCCCAATCCTTCATCTGATCATGCTTCATATTATTATCAAAACCGTTGATCAGGAGATCAAAATGGAACGGATGCGTGACCGGAGAAATCAGGAGCGTAAGGAGCAGCAGATCTGTCAGACAAAATATCCGATACTGATGGTACACGGTGTGTTTTTCCGGGATTTTGAGCATTTAAATTATTGGGGAAGGATCCCGGCAGAGCTTGAGCGAAACGGTGCTACGGTCTACTATGGCAATCATAACAGTGCATCTGCGGTGAGAGACAGTGCAAGGGAACTTGCCGTGAGAGTGCATCAGATCATTGAGGAAACCGGCTGCGAAAAGTTAAATATCATTGCGCATTCCAAGGGGGGGCTGGACTCCAGAGCAATGATCGCACTGACGGACGCGGCACCTTGCATCGCATCGGTGACAACGATCAACACGCCGCACAGAGGCTGTCAGTTCGCCGATTATCTGCTTCATAAAATTCCCGAAAAACAGCAGCATATGGTTGAATCAGCATATAATACCGGTGCCGCTAAGCTTGGAGATGTGAATCCGGATTTTCTTGCAGCCGTATATGATCTTACCTTTGAAAACTGCAAGGCATTTAACGATGAGATCAAAGATGATCCGGCAATTTATTATCAGTCGGTCGGATCAAAGCTCAACCGGCCAATGTCCGGAAGATTTCCGCTTAATTTTACCTATCCGCTGGTGAAATATTTTGACGGTGCAAACGATGGGCTTGTGGGAGAGGAATCCTTTCCGTGGGGCGAGAACTATCAGTTTCTGACGATCAAAGGAAAACGAGGAATTTCCCATGGCAACGTGATTGATCTGAATCGCGAGAATATTCCCGGTTTTGATGTACGCGAGTTCTATGTGCAGCTTGTTGCCAATCTGAAGGCGCGGGGATTTTAAGCTTCAAAGACAATTGCATATTATCATCTTCCCAGTCTGTTTGACTTTTATGAATGAAAAAAGAATTAAGAAAATGGAGACCACAATGAATCAATCATACCAAATCACCGTAAATGACAGTGCGTTATCTACAAAACGCTGGGGCTTACATGCAGCATTTCTTTTTATGGGGTGTTATGCAGTGGAATTTCTGGCATACTGTCTGATCGACCACATCTTTGGAATCTACAATTATTATGTGGAAGAATATATGCCGGAAGGCGCGTTTGTTATCGCATTGTTGATCGTATGTGTGTATTATGCATTTCGCGAAAAACGCACAAAGGGCGTGATGCAGTTAAAGCTTCAGTTCGATAATGATGCGATCAGTCTCAATGTCAATCGCAGGCAACATGTGGTGCGATATCACGATATCACAGAGGTGCGCAAGATCATGGTGATCGACCGGACGCATACCGAAAAGGGATGCTACCGTATGACCATCAAATGCCGGGGCAAAGGTAGTCTGGAATTTGAAACGACACAGCAGGAATACGAGGCACATCTGGATTTTGAGGAAACCGGTCTTGCTGCTTTTTATAATGCCTGCAAAGAAGCCGGTTTAAAATGCTGTTAGCCATTTTCTGATATCAAGTTGACTTTCAGTGCTGTTTTGCTCTATATTATTGAGAGAACGATTTTCGTGATCCACCTGCTGGATCAATATAAATTTAAAGAATAGAAGAGGAACGCTTATGAATATTGAAGAAATGTTAGACATCAATGATTGTCCGTTATGCGATGGCGGTGCACTGTTGGAAGAGGAATGCGGCTGTGGTTATTATGTGATGTGTCTGGAATGCGGATGCCACTCTGTAACCATTGATTTTCATTCGGAAGAAGAGAGGCTTGACGCCGCGAAAAGGACGGTAATGCTCTGGAATACCGGAAAAGTTATTTCAAGCAGTCCTGGAGAATGATCCTATAATGATCACGATGTCTGCTCCATTCGTTTCAGCTCCGGCAAAACAATGCAAAGCATGGTGATAAAACACATGCCTCCGCCAATGATATTGGACACCGGCTCTGCCAGAAAGACGCCGGAAGTTCCCATATGAAAGTCAAACGGCATCAGATATGTTAACGGTACTACAATAATTACTTTACGAAGCAGGGAGAAAAATATCGCCTGCTTCTTTTTGTTCAGGGATTTGAAAACGGTCTGTCCCATATACTGCAGATCCATAAAAATAAATGCGGCAAAATACTGCTTGAGTGCAGGGATGGAGTCCTGAACAAGAGCGTGGTCTGAGCTAAACACCCGGATCATCGTACCCGGAGCAAGAATGATAAGCCCCCACATAACTGCCGTATAGCCAAGGATCATCGTACCCATGACAATACCGGACTTGCGGACACGGGACGGGCGTTTTGCTCCGTAATTGTAGCTTAAGATCGGCGAAGCCCCCTCATTGATCGCATAGATTGGTGTTTCCACAAGCTGACGAACACTTGATACGATTGTCATAACCGAGATGTATATATCACCACCCGTAATAGACAAAACATGATTGCAGCAGATGGAAACAAGACTGTTGGTAAGCTGCATGATAAATCCTGCCGTGCCAAGGCTGATAATATTTTTGGCATAACCAAGACAACCGCGAAGCTCCTCTTTTCGCAGAAGGCGTACCTTAAATTCAGCCTCCGTGTCAGAAAATGACCGACAAATGTGGCGGATAAAAACTGTGAGATCACCGTTGCGATTGCGGCCCCCTCCACACCCAAGCCAAACACAAAAATAAACAACGGATCAAGCACTAAATTGGCGACAGCACCGATTGCCACGGATGACATACCGATCAACGCATATCCCTGCGCATTGATAAACGGATTCATTCCGACAGCGATCATGGAGGGAAGGGTGCCGATCAGATAGATCATCATGTATGGATAAGCGTAGGGCAGTGCATCTGCGGAGGCACCAAACAGCACCAGCAGAGGACGTGCCAGAAACAGTCCGAAGCACATCAGAATAACCGCACCGAGGCAAAGCATTGTAAATGATGTGTTCATGATCCGGACGGCTTTGGACTCCTCCTTCTGACCACGGTATATTGAGAAAAGGGGGGCACCTCCGCCGCCAAACAGATTGGCAAAAGCAGTAATGATCGTGATCAAAGGGAAACAAAGTCCCACAGCGCCAAGTGCTTTGGTTCCTGTTTCCGGTATTCTTGCAATATAGATTCGATCCACAATGTTATACAATAAATTAAGAATCTGCGCCACCAGCATTGGCAGAGCTGCGCCAAGTATATTTCCGGTAACGGTTCCTTTTTCAAAATCAATTCGTTTCATGATAAATCACCCTTATATCAATTTATTCTGTATTATCAAGTATAGCAATTGTTTCTTTATATGTAAAATATCCGCCGACATATACCAACGAGAATAAATTTTGCTATTGCAATTTCGAAAAGATCATGTTATAATCCACAAGTTAATAAAATATGGTCGAAATTGGAAACGCACAATCCTCCGGGATGATAACGAACAACACATCGAAAGGTTATCATCAAGGAGGATTTTTTATGCCAAAAAACAAGTTTCAGGATGTTGTGTTCACTGCAATCATGGCCACTGTTATGGTGTACGGAATGGTTGTCTACAATGTAGCTCATAATATGGGCAAGGTTACAGGAGCGACATTTCTTGCCGCAGTTCATGAGCTGCCGGTCATGGTGCCTGTCGCATTTATCTTAGAATTTTTCGTTGTTGGACGAGTTGCAAGAGGGCTGGCATTTACCGTTATGAAACCGGATGACCGACCACAGTTTATCACATATGCAATTTCTATCTGCATCTGCTGTATCATGTGTCCGATCATGAGTCTTGTCGCGACAATCCTG
Source organism: Roseburia sp. AM59-24XD (assembly GCF_003478445.1). Taxonomy (GTDB): domain Bacteria; phylum Bacillota; class Clostridia; order Lachnospirales; family Lachnospiraceae; genus Jutongia. The sequence goes on along the minus strand of NZ_QUET01000009.1, from coordinate 642 downwards.
TTTAAGGAGACGAAGACCTTCGGAACATGGATTCAGACATGGGCAATGAATTTCCCGATGGCAATCTGTTATCAGATGTTTTATTGCGGACCATTTGTTCGTCTGATCTTCCGGACGATCTTTCGGAATGAGACAGAAGAAGAGAAGAAAACAAAAATCATAGAAGAACCGGACGCGGCGTGTTAAAACGATGGCGGATAAACAAAATTGTTTATCCGTCATTTTATGTTGTATAGATAATGTTCATATCCACAGATGAAAAAATGCGTCAAACGTGTTACAATAACAAAGAATAAACACGTATGGTCTACACTATGGGAGAAAGGCAGGTTTTTATGTCGTTATTTTGGAATTTGTTGCTTACGGTCGGCGTAGTCTATGAGATGGTTGCACATCTGAAGGTATGGATCAAGGGGATTATACCGGGACTTAGAGCCATGAATAAAGCCAGGAAAGACCCGGACACAATCATCGCAAAGACGCTTTTATATAATTTGAAGCAGTACATTTTTCGCGTAGTTTTTCTGATGTTTTATAATGGACTCGTAAATTAAGGCACTGAAAGCGACATTTCTTAATGAATCTGATATACTATAATCACCAAAAGAAAGAAGGTACTTATTATGTCCAGATCAAGAAGAA
>NZ_QUET01000081.1 GCF_003478445.1 Roseburia sp. AM59-24XD | reverse complement strand
GTGAAATGGAAAGCAAGGCGAGTAAAATCAGACAGGTATTTTTCTGTAATGGTTTTACGGATGAATGGATAAAAGGGAAAAGAGGGACGGAATATTATGTTGTTCGTCGTGATGGAAAGATGTACTGCCATCCACGCTATATCAAAGAAAAACGAGCCTTTGTAATAGAGAGTGCAACAAATAAGCAGGATGCGGAAAATGAGATATTAAGGGTCGATCCGGATATATATTATATAGATGAACCGGAGAAGGAAATGTTAAAACGATTAGATGAGAATGTAATGGCAAACTATATGTGAAATAAATTTATCATATGCGAATGTTAGTGTGATTAGTGAGGTGAAAAGTGAAGAAGTTATGAAGAAAGAAGAGTTTTTAAAGAGAAAAAATGAGTTAAAAGAAAAACTAAGAGATACATATATTATAGTGGATGAAGGAATAGGGTGTTCACTGGCGATGGGATGCTATTTTGATCATCAAGTAAACAAATGGAAGGTGTTTGAAAATGGAGAC
>NZ_QUET01000080.1 GCF_003478445.1 Roseburia sp. AM59-24XD | reverse complement strand
CACCGGTTGGAAAGCACGGAAGACTTCATCTCGCAAAGGTGGACGGCTACGGTAATGCGCCGGTGATCGTGGATCAGTACGGCAAGCCGTTCCAGATGCGTGGAGCCAGTACCATGGTGTGCAGTGGTTCCCGGAATATATCAATAAGGGAGCGATGCAGACGCTCCGTGATGAGTGGGGCGTGAACCTGCTGCGTATGGCATGCTATGTCACTCAGTACAATGGTTATACCAACGGCGGTCAGAGCCTGATCGACTCCAAGATCGTTGAGGGCGTACAGGCGGCGAAGGAGCTTGGCATGTATGTGATCGTGGACTGGCATATCCATGAGGAGAATCCACATACCACAAAGACTGTGGCAGAGCAGTTCTTCAAGAAGTATGCAACGCTGTACAAGGATTACGATAACGTGATCTTTGAGATCTGCAACGAGCCGACCGGCATACAGTGGTATACCGGCGGCAATGATCTTTATTCCTATTGTAAAGATATCGCAGGCATTATCCGTGACTGCGGAAGCAAGGCACTGATCGTCTGCGGAACCAATAACTGGT
>NZ_QUET01000008.1 GCF_003478445.1 Roseburia sp. AM59-24XD | reverse complement strand
TTGACCTGTAGGTAACCAATCCACGTATATCAGAGTGGCCAATGCCGGGAACTGATACTCCGAAGCTCTTTCTGGGTGCCTTCAGAAAACAGAATAATTAATTTTTTTTTGATTTTTTTCGAATTTACTCTTGACAAAAGTCATTACATATCAGTTTGCATTTCTTCATATCATTTTTTCCTTTTCATTCTTCTGAATAATTACATTTGCATCAATTACTCTCCCCACAAATAGAGCCAAACTAGAGCCATTTGATAAAACAAATGCCGGAAACCCGCATATATACAGGCTTTCGGCATTTTAGTCCGTTACTCAAACTCGGCAAATTGTTGCTTTAACTTAAATTGTTTTGTTTAAGTTTTATTTAAAATTTGCCGTTATTTTACTTCATTTGCATATTTTGTTTTGGCTTACTGATTTTCTGTTGCCAAATCGTTGCCACACCTTTTTGTTATAAACGTTGTTTTAACACATCGTAAAAACGTTCCGTTTTTCGCTGTTGGCTTACTGATTCATAAATAAAACGATATTCTTTATCCACTTCATTTTTCGCTAATACGTATTTTTTAATATCCGTATACCTCTTTAACCGAGGCCAATATTGTAAGAAATCTGGCAAAGAAACATCTTCTTTCAAAAAAGTTGCTGTCGGCATATCTTTTTGCGCTGCCATACCTACTTCAAATGGAACCCACTGTGAAAATCTTGTCACATTTGACATGACAACAATTATATCTGTGCAATCATTTAAGTTTGCACGTATATGATCAGTTAGAACTTTACCGCTTTCTGTTATGGAATTATCAAGCAAATCAAGATAACATTCCACTTTGATTTCTTTCAATTCCTTTGCTATCAAATTTGCTGTAGCTGCATCTTCTAATTTATGAGATATAAATATTCGCATTCCCTACCACCTTATCCTTAATAAATGTTAATGCACGTTCTGGCGAATCCAATCCTCCAATGAATCTCTTCGTTTAGCAATTACCGGAATATTTAAACTTGAAATATTTGAACTCGTACTTTCAGTAATCTTAACAGCAACAACTGGTTTACCAATAGAAATAGCAAAGCGTATCTCATCCATCGACATTCCAGAATTATTGGCTGGTCGATTAGAACATACCACTACACTTGCATACTTTATCTGTTTCTGTATTTTTGGATCAACATTGTATCTTCTATCGACATTATCAAACGGCGAACTACTCGGAACAGAATAATCCCTCACACTAAACTTCGTCCTATCCAGCAACGCACTTATTTCTGAATAGTCATTGTTATTCCAACGATGTGGTATAAATACATTAATCATTTTAAATTCCTCCTCATGATTTCAAAATGTCACAATCTAAAAGCGCCTATCTTTTGACAATTTCCAATAATGTAATCCTAATGCAGTTAGTTTACAAGACTTATCTTCCATTGCCGCAAAATACATATGCTCCGTCCCAACAGGTTCTATGAGACCAACGCTTTCAAATAATTGCAATTCTTTAAAAACACTAACATGTTCTGTATCAGCATATGGTTCTATGACCTTATGTTCAATTTCTGGTGCATTTGTGTATTCATATGATGGATCTAATTTGAACTCATCTGTCGGATTTTTAAAATATGTACTCAGTTTTCTAAGTATGTTTTTCGGAACCTTGGCCTGTATTGTTCTCAATGGTAAAAACCGAGAAATATTCGTCTTGAAAACAGGACGCTGCTGCCATGCACCTAATGACTGATCTACGAATGAATATAAACTTGCTGGTGTAATATTACCACCAATATCAGCGGCACCTCCTTTTAATCCTTGGATAAGTAATTCAGTAAATACACCATGTTGTATAGCACCATTTTCCGCAGAAGTCTGCCACGATTGACTTGCTGCTATTATCGTTACGCCTTCCCCCAGAACAGAATTATTATTAAGTAATATAGTCTCGCCCATTTTAGCCGCAAAACAACAATCTAAAATGATAATTTTATTCTTACAGTGAGATTTATTAGCCATTTCTAATACATCCGTCATTCTAACGCCATAATCACTTTCCGAAAAATCCGTAGTACAAAGATATCCGCCATCTATATTTGTACCATGTCCTGAAAAGTATAAAAGGGCTATATCTGCATCGTCAACAAATAGTTTCCCAATAGCTGCTTTTAAATTATTTTTTGTACAGCTATCAATAATTGAAACCACATCAAAATTAGGGGAACCATCACCATTAGATTCTATCAATTCCTTCATTGCAATCGCATCATTATCACACCACTCTAATTTACTGTTCGGATAATCATTTAAACCAACTATTAACGCTTTCTTCATTGTTATAACCCACCTTTCTTCAAAAACAATGCATCATTAAAATGTGTACGAAACTGTATAAGGCAATGATTTCGAATAACGTACTTGTTCTCATTCATTCGACAAAAAGCATCAACTAATGACACATATCAACTAATATAAGAATATCATATAATTTTTATAAATACATTGTTTTTCTTTCGACACAGTTCGACATTTGTATGTAAGTTTCCAATATTTTTTATCTATATATAGAGCTTTCAAAACATTCGAAATGTTCTTTGCGTTACCATATATATTTGTTCTGAATTTATTCCGTATACTCTTTATTTGATGCTTTATATAACACAAACCTTTGATTAGGATATCCAAATTCTTCAATCAGCTCGCCCTCTTCAAATCCGATTTCTTATATAATTTTCTAGGTGCAATTCCTTTAACATCATTTTCTCTAAATGTAGACACAGTTATATCTTTATCTCTATCAAGTTTATCAAGTGCCTCTTTTAAAAGAAGCGAAGCAATTCCCCTTTTTCGATAAGCTGGATCAACAGCCAGACAACATATCATGTTATGCTTTCTTGAATATAAAAGCACGCCAACAATATCTTGTTCGTTCTTCACGCACAAAGCACGTTTATCATTCATGAATTTCAATACTATTATTTTGTGTTCATCTATACTCTGCTCTGCCTCTAATCCCGGAAAATCCCAACTTACTTTTCTCACTAATTGCATCCATGAATCAATATCTGATGTTCTGCCAAATTCTACCTTCGTACTTTCTATCATTAACTATCTCCTCAAATCTGCTTTGAAACAAAATGTCAGTTTTTTGAGTTTACACAAAACTTGAAACGGTCTCACTATTTACACTAATTTCCATTATTTCATTCTACGCAACCTCTGTCATATTACAGATTGATCTTATTATTTTCGATATACAATATAACCTCATATTGAAATTTTTGCATATTTTATGATTTGATATACTCTAATATAAAGTGTCACTATATCATTAATCTTTAATTGTGTTAGCAAAAATTCTACCGGCTACAGCATTATACGAATCAACAAAGTTTGTTTTAAATTTCTCCACCAAGTCCTTATTATCGGCTGCCCAAAAATCATATAACCTTGTTGAATCAAAAATTGCCTGATGATCCTCAAACCATTTTTTATAATTCTCCCGTTCCTTTCCTTTATTATATCGAGAAGATTCAGGACCATTTTCTTTAAAATAAGTCCAATTCATATCAACTTTAACTGCGTTTTCCCAATATGGATGTTCTGACTCCAAACTCAAAACATAGTTGTATATTACTTCCTCTGGTCTGACATTTCCTGGCAATCTAATAATATTGTTCAATCGTTTTCTTAATTGTTCAGGAATTGTTTGCAGATCCTTGTCCGCCACATCACCATCAAGCACAATCAAAACATTTCCAAAATATGACACATCTCCTGTATACAAACTTAACAACTGATCACAGCCAATTTTAACATCCAACATATCCACATAGGGTAAATATTCTGGCACAAGTTTTTTTATAAACCACCTATTTTCCGCATCTTCTGAATAAATTTTTACTTTATTTGCGTTTTGCAACATAGACTCCACCAATAAATCATTTTCATTTGTCGAATACTCTGGATTTCGTCTCATTTCCAAATGGCGATTTCCATTTGTGAAATAATACAATTCAACATTATTATTCTTACTATCACTATTATGTGCAGTCTTATTGCAAATATGCTTAAGCAAATCGGAACTGTGTGTTGTAACCACAACTTGTATGTTATTTATCTTTGCTTCCTTTATCAGCAGATCAATCAATCTCTTCTGTGCAGCCGGATGAAGAGTTGCATCGATTTCATCAATCAGCAAAAGACCACCTGTCCAGTCTTCTCGCTGCAATTTCAGTCTTTTAAACGATAAAATAGCCATTAAAATCTGCCCCAAATTATCTTGACCAGACGAATTTGTAAGATAGTCATATTTGTCAGTTTCAATTCCAACCCCCTTTTTCTTATCTGTTTCTCCTATAGAATAATTACTAATGTCCGTAACCGTATCGTACAATGATAGAATCTGCTTATATTGCTCAATAAACCAATTCTTTTGTTTATCATCCATAAAATTTATCTTATTTTTGACAATTTTTTCCTCGTTTGCCTCACCTATAGGAAATAATCTTGATAAGCCCAAATAACTTACAGGTATCTGCATTTTTGCTTCTGTCTTTTTTCCACCATCTAAAAACTTTATTGGAATGACCCTAAACCGATCCTTTCCTTTTTCATTTTGCCAAGCAGTCCGAAACTTCCTGTAATCTATTATATTATCGTTTTCATCAACTATATCAATTTGTATTCTGTCCGAGCCAGATGCATCATATTTTTTACTTCCATGAAATATCTCGCTAAATTCTGCTCTAAACCGTCTATTAGAATATGTAGTACCATCCTTCTTTTTCAATTCACCGCTATTAGCTAGCACACCTAAAATTGTAGATTTTCCCGTTGAATTCCGACCAGCTAAAACAGTGATATTTTTTCCTAATAAAATATTCATATTCTTAAATTGCCTAAAATCATTCAATTTTAATAATTTGTACATCTCTGTTCTCCTTTATCGTAAATTCACACAAATCCCACTCTGCTGCAATTGAATATCCGTTGGTATCATATCTGGATGTCTAAATACAATAATCTCACTTGCTTTTCTCTTTACAGCAGCACTGTAATTCAAATCAATCCTTCTCAAAATATGATTTTGATAAATATCCGCGATTTCTTGAACATCATCATATGTAATAACCCAGTCACAATTAACATGATTATCTATCATTCTCTCAATTCTAACATGGTCATTATACGAAAAGAAATTCAAGTACAATTGTTTTCCCTTTTCAAAATAGGGCGGGTCAAAATAAACAAATGCATTTTGTTGATATCTTGGCAAATAATTTAAAACAAACGAACTAACATCCTTATTATATAAATGGATACGACTTTTCTTTTCGGCAATCTTAGCGATACGTTCGATTAATCCTTCCCTATTGAATCTCGCATTCATTTTCCAAGTGCCAGCCTGCTCCACACCCCCTATTACACCACCTTTTATTATTCCTGATCTATTTGTCCGATTCATATAAAAAGTAGCAAATCCAAGTTCATAACTATATCGTCTACAATCATCAATCACTTGACGTTGTCTATTCCATTCATTAACTGTCAATTCTACATTTCGAATATCATCTATAAATCTATTTGTCTCAGTAAGAATTGCTCGCCAAAACGAATAAATTCCCTTATCCAAATCATTGATAACTATTTCATTGACAATTTCCTTTTCCAACAATTCTAATGCAATTCCTGCGCCACCAGCAAATGGCTCCACATATGTTCCACCGAAATGTCCTGTTTGTTTAATCAATAATTCCATAAATGGCTCTAGTTTTCCTTTACCACCTGGATATCTCAACGGAGAAAAAAACACGCTACTCTTCCTTTCTTTTTAACTACTATGATGCAAATATCATATACTTTTATCTAATCCCCTGCTTACGTTATGTAAATATATCCCCTTGTTCTTTTTCTTCTCACAACACATGCATCTTGTTCTGCTTACATCAAAACCAGGAAGCCCCTATTTACAAGGCTTCCCGCTATTTTCTTCTTATTCAAACTCTACAAAGACTAACGCTTTTTGTTTAGGAATTATTCTCTGTAATGTTTCTCGTTCTTTTGATTATTTGATATATCCATATTATCCTGCCTATACGAGCTAATGTTATCATTTTGTTATCGGCATTGATAACACCTACTCGATAACTGTGGATAATAACTATATGTAGCATGTCAAATTATAAGCTATTTTGCTTAGAGATTCAACACAAAACTGAAATTTTACTTTTCCTTATATTCATCTGGTATTGCTATTTGAAATGTTTCACACAACAGCATCACATCATGCACATCATTTTTATCGTGTTCATATCCCAAATGAAGCATTACCTGACTCAATGGTTCAATACAAGAAACAGTTATATCTCCAACTTTTCCAATACCGGAAAAAGTTTTTGATGGAAATATATCTCCCTCATAAACAATTCCGTCATCTGTAAATTCAAAACAATGTAAATCAATGATTCTTTGTTTATCATCTTTCCAGACAGTATGACCATCCGTTGTATAATCAGTATTTACTTCCTCAAATCCATGCTGCTTAATCACATAAATATAATCATGATAATGTTTCAGTTCAACAAACAAATCAATATCATTGTGTATTCTTGATTCTCTTTTAAGAAGTGCATCAACACCCCATCCGCCATCTAAATATACTTTAATTTCGTTTTGCAAAGCATATTTTATAATTTCACATGCATCTTCTGTACGTACCATAATCTATCCTCCAAATTCAAATCTTTGTATGCTTTCCAACTCACTAAAAGCCTGAAATTTGTCAGTCTTTCATCCTTTTTGTTATCAATCACCAATTAGCTGTAATCCATTAGGATTTAGCTGATATATTTTATCGCACACCTCTTCAATATACTTTCTATCGTGAGAAATGCTAATGACAGCCCCCGGAAATTCTCGGAGCATTTTTCTTATTACCGGACCGGACAATGGTGAAAAATTTCTTGTCGGTTCATCCAGAATAAGAACATTTGCACCACTTAAGCTCATCCTCAAGAGAAGCACTTTCGCCTTTTGTCCGCCTGATAACTCCCGAATCGGATGCTCCATTTCATCTGGTGTGTATTTAAGTGAACCAAGGTATGTTCTAATTCTTGTACGCTCTTCTTTATCTCCTGTTTTATCAAGGTAATCAACCGGTGTAACATCCAAATCCAGCAGGTCTTCATAAGTTTGAGGCATATATTCTGCTTTAATGTCATTCCGATTTAGGAGTTCTTCCGCTATCTTTTTTAGAAGAGTCGTTTTTCCTGCCCCGTTGGCTCCTATCATACAGATTTTTTCTGAACCTTTTATTTTTAAATGAATTCCTTCTGCTAAAATTCTTTTGCCATCCGGAGTCACAAGCTTTGAAAGTTCATATTCTATGACCGTTTTTCCTGCGGGAATGTGTGAGTTTTCATCCCCTAATTTGACAAAGATTGCTTCTTCCTGTTCCGGCATCTGAGTCATATTTTCATCTTCTTTTTCAAATCTTCGTTCCATTGCCTTAACCGTATGCATTTTGTCCTTTAAGTTTTTGGCAACAGACGGTGCTTGTCTGGTACAACTTCTTAATGCACCTTGTACACTCTGCATAACTCTTTGATATTTTTCATCGCGAATCTTTTTCTCCCTACGGTCACTCAGTGCCCGCTGTTTTTGGATTTCAAATTTATGAAGCCGTTCTTCCACATAGCGTCTATAGGGAAGCTTTGCCACGGTATATCTCGCCTTTGTTTTTCGTATAATCTGCTCGATATGTATCACCATGTTGGCAGTACGCTCTATCAGCGTTTCATCGTGTGAAATAAAAAGCACAATGTGCTTCCAGTCATTTATGATTTTTTCCAGTAATGTAAGCGTCGCAATGTCGATGTCATTGGAAGGTTCGTCCAACAACAGCACAGAAACATCGCGAATGAAAAGCCTCATAAGTTGTGTCTTGACTTTTTCGCCTCCTGAAAGACTACCCATTGTCTGGTTACTGTAGAAAAAATCATTTTTCATTCCAAATTTTCCCGCAATAACAGACAATTCTTTAGGCGTTTTCTCCCAGAATATTTCCTCTTCAGAAAAATATTCGTATATTGTTTTTTCCTTATCTTCATCGAGCATCTCCTGCGGAAGATAACCAAGACGTTCGTGTCCCATTATCCTTTCCCCATCTGCTTCTATATAGTTTTCTACAAGCGACGGATTGTATATCCACTTCATTAATGTCGATTTCCCATTTCCCTCTTCTCCAATAATAACTGCCTTATCTCCATCATTTAGCACAAGGTTGAAATCATTAAGAATTATTCTCAGGTCTTTTTTATGTGTTAAATTTAATTTTTTTATCTGCAACATTAAAGTTTCTCCTTTTCGAAGTCTGAGCCAATTATTATTTTGAACACACAAAAACGAGTCTTTTTTGCATACGCAAAAATAGACTCGCTAAATAGCCCCTTATTTCTTTTCCAAAAGGAAAACAAAGGAAATGCCTCTTGCGATAATCCAACTTAAGCGTACACAAAACAAACCTATTCTCTACAGGCTCAATAACTATATGTGTCTTACTTAAATCAAATTATCTATTAATCATTTCCTCACCTTACACAAAATGTGCCTTTCTTTCTTCTAATGGCAATACTATCATACTGTATTTTTTGTGTCAATACATTTCACCTTATGGAAGTGCAAATTAAAATTTTCACTTTCTAATTATACATCCAACCATTACGAAATTCAATCTTTCACAACCTCTTTACAACCACAACCACAGCACTCCAGCAAACGCAGGAGCACCATACCGTAAAACGCTTATGTGTAAATCAACTCCGTTCCTACAACTTCCCTCACACAAGCCTGAATATTATTCATTCTTCCAATCCATTCGTAGGGATTATCTTTCTTTAATTGTTCCGTCACATCTTGTCTGTCGGCATATTCCTTTACCAGTCGAAGAAACATATCCTCTGCTTGCTTATCGACTTCTGCAAGATAACTATGCAGCTTTCCGCTTGTCAGCAGGTTCATATATAACACTTTATAGTGTTCCTTTAAATGCCTTGCATGTCGTTTCCCCCATAAACCAATCGGCTCTATTTCTTCTTCGGCTGGTACTGTGATGTTCGGCAATAAATAATCACCCACCTGTCTATAAGTTCCGCCCATTTCTTCAAAAATTGTCTTTGTCATTTTCCTTTTCCTCCTGTGATTTTTGTCTATCGTGATCGTGTATTATCACGCTTGCGACCTTTAACTGTTCTTGCCTGCTCCAACAAATCATCTATCTGTTTGCGACCAAAAACCTTACGGAGCAGGCTGTAATCTTTATTTTCTGCTTTTAGGATTTTGTTTTCTTCGGTCAATCTTTCATTGACTTTCTCCAAACGCTGATTGGTGCGGTATAACTGTGCATTCGCTGTATTCAGCCTATGATAGTTGTCCCACCCCTCAAAGCAGCGGGCAAGCACCGTTTTGACAAGTTGCTTCAATTTCCTTACAACCGGCTCTGCCATTTTGGTTTTATATGCCTTTGCAGTCATAAATTTCTCTGGTTCTGGCAACTGATATTTCGGTGCAGTATCAAGCTCTATTTCAAGATTTGACAGCTCGTCTTTTGCCTTATCATAGTTCAATACTCGTTCCGACAACACATCAAATTCAATCTGTTTCTGCTCGATTTTCGCACCTAATGCCGCCACTTCTTTTTCTCTTTCCTGCTTTTTATAATCCAAAACAGAAAGATGTTTTTCGTGTGTGCCTAAATGTTCCCACTCAATCCCATAACGTTCCATCACCGCCGCAAGCTGTTCTTTTTCGGACTGTATCCATTGCGACCACTCCGTATCGCCACGACTGCCGCCCTTAAAACCTTGCGTTGCAAGAGCCTGCTTTAGTGACACTCTTGTATCAAGTCCACGCTTGCTGCCTGTGGTAAAAGGTACAAAATCTATGTGCAGATGTGGTGTAGCTTCATCCATATGCAGATGAGCCGAGAACACCCGAAGCTGTGGATTTCGCTCCTGAAAACCCTGATAGTATTCATCTAAAATCTGCTTTGCCAGTTCTCCGTTTTCCGTATCGGCGTTCATATTTCCCTTACCGCCCACCTGTAAAATGATTTCGTGGAACGGTTTTTCCTGCTTGGAACTTCGGATTTTTTCATAATAATCTTTTATCTTTCGGTCTGACCTTATCTGCTTGGCATTGTATCTTTCCAATGCTTCATCAAACAATTCGTGATAAACTGTCTTTATATTTTCATTGCAGTAGTCGATATTGAGATGAGTACGAGTTCCGTCTACATTTTCTGCTCGGAACTTTCGGCTATTGTGATTGACCGAGCCTTTACCGACCATTGCACTTATCGTTCTCTGCATTTTTTCATCTCCCATCTGTAAATTTCAACATTCTCAGGTTTGTTACTTTTGTCAAAAGTAACGCAAAAGCACTTTTGACGGGTACACCCATCAAAAATGCGACCTGTAAACAGGTTTTGCGTTCTCCGAGGCTCTCCGAGGGGTGAGCGTGTGCCGGTGGCACACACGCCTGCGAACCGACCGAGCCAGCAGGCGAGACCAAAGAGCCGCCTTTGAAAAGGCACTCTCTGCACACTCCCCTAAACTTTATCCGGTGTCAAAGTGTGACGATGGTGACAATGTTTTTCACAGCGTGCTGCTCTCAAAAACATTGACACCTTTGACACCGTTTGTCACGCCGTCTGCTCGGTTTCTTTCCAAAGTGAAACCTTTCTTCCGTCGTGTGTGCGGCTGTTCTGATAACGGATACCGTAATCACGAAACAGCCTGCTTGCGTTGATACTGAGCCTTAAAGAAAGTACATTCGGCTTTATATCCACCGCAAGCCTTTCGCAAAGTTCCGAAGCAGTTCCTTCCCATCTGTCACTTTCCGAAAAGAGCGTATCCGCTATCTTCTCAAGCAGAGGTTCGGGCGGTTCTTTCCACATCTCCGTTTCCGATTTTGCAAAGTTCCACACCAATCGCTCGCTGTCCCTTACAAGATGGATTTTCATATCCTGCTGGTCTCTGCCAGCAACATCAAGTGTGGCATTGTTGGAAGTACGCTTGTCCTTACTGAGAACAAATGCACCGTCTGCCGCACCCATCAGACCATTCGTGCCTGAAATCATATCGAATATATCTTCCGATTTTTGTTTGCGTGTATGATGAACAATAAGCATTGAAACCTTGTAACTGTCTGCCAACGCTTTCAGCCTTGCCACAACATCATAATCACTTGCGTAGCTGTAATCTGCTCCGCCTGCTTCACGCACACGCTTTAAGGTGTCTATGATAATCAAGCCTGTGTCTGGGTGTTCCCTCATAAACCCTCTTATCTGTTCTTCCAGTCCGCCATTGACCGTTTTACATTCCGTTGCGAAATACAGATTGCCTGTCTCCTTTGCACCGAACATCTGAAACAATCGCTTCTGCAAACGTGGGTAATCATCTTCAAGGGCAAAATAAAGCACCGTTGCCTTACGCACCTTATACTCCCAAAGCGGTGTGCCTGTGCTGATATGATAGGCAAGCTGTGCCATCATAAAGCTCTTTCCCACTTTCGGGGAACCTACGAAAAGGTAAGTTCCCCTTTGGAGCAGACCGTCGATAAGTGGTGTCTGAACCTCAAACACCGTATCATACAGCGTTGTCATTGATACTGTTTTCAGATAGGAAGGGTCTAACTGTCTGAGTATTTCCCTTTGCATTTCTTCAAAAGATTGCTCGTACCCCTTGAAATCCGTATCCTGATTGACTATACTATTGTCAGTACATTTGGAAAGTGACTGTTCCGCATCTGTTGCCGCAGATACATTTGGAATAGTCATTTCTTTTTTATTCTCCATTCGCATCCTCTCCTTTCAAACCGCCGAGAATAATGGAAATCAGTTCTATTACACTCAGCAGTTCATCATCCACACCTTTTCCTGCTTCAATCCTTTTCAGTTCCGCAAGGCTGTGGCAAATTCCGTTTTCAACGCCTTATACACTCTCGGATTGCCCTGTACCACCACATCCTGATTTAAGCAACGGCGGTAACAATACTCCTGTTTTGGCAATCCTGATAGAGCTACAGCTCTGTTAATGAGTTCGTTTTCTTCGGGCGATACTCGAAACCCTACTGTGATATTCCTCCAACGATTTTTGTTATCTCTGTTCTTAGCTGACATTTTCAAAATCTCCTTTCCCTAAATCATCTAATTTTTCTGCCATCTCAATCTGCTTTGACGGAAAGAGGTGTGCGTACTGATAAGTAATATCAATACTTTCGTGACCAACTCGGTCAGCAATCGCCACCGCAGAAAAGCCCATATCAATCAAGAGTGAAATGTGGCTGTGACGGAGATCGTGAATGCGGATACGCTTCACGCCTGCCGCCTTTGCCCCTCTGTCCATCTCGTGATGAAGATAGCTTTTCGTCACCGTAAAGATACGGTCTTTCTTCTTCAATCCGTAAAGCATACCGAGATATTCTTTCATTTCCTCACACAGAAACTTCGGCATTTTAATCGTGCGGTTGCTCTTTTTCGTTTTCGGAGAAGTAATCACATCCTGCCCTTTCAAACGCTGATAGGATTTATTGATTGTGACTGTTTCCTTATCAAAGTTGAAATCTGCCGGAGTCAAAGCTAACAGCTCGCCCTCTCGGATACCGCACCAGTAAAGCATTTCAAACGCATAAAAGGAAACAGGCTTGTCCATCATCTCAAAAGAGAATTTCTTGTATTCTTCCTTTGTCCAGAACAGCATTTCCTTGTGTTCCTCACGTCCCATATTTCCCACCTTTGCCGCAGGATTGGAACGCAGTTCATAGTAGCGGACAGCGTGATTGAAAATGGCGGACAACTGATTGTGCAGCGTTTTCAGATACGTCTGTGAATAAGGCTTTTTCTTCTCATCACGATAGGCAAGCATTTCATTCTGCCAAGTAATAATCTCCTTTGTGGAAATCTCGCTGATTTTCAGTTTCCCGAAATACGGAAGTATCTTTGTGCGTATGATATGCTCTTTGGTAAGCCACGTGTTTTCCTTCAAACGGTTCTTCACATCATTGATATAAAGCTCCGTAAAGGCTTCAAAACTCATATCAAGGTCTGAAGAAGTCTGCAATTTGAACATTCTTTCCCATTCCTGTGCTTCTCGTTTGGTAGCAAAGCCACGCTTGCATTTCTGCTTGCGTTCCCCTTTCCAGTTCACATACCTTGCCATCACATACCAAGTACCGTTATCTTCATTCTTAAATACCGGCATTTACATTTCCCCCTTTCCTGCTCCGTAGAGCCTTTCGTAAAAATACTGGCGATTTACACGCCCTGCAATCGTAATAAAGCCCTTTGCTTTCAATTCCTCATTTAATTGTCTGATGAGTTTATATGCATAAGGTTTTGATACGTTTAGTTCCTGAGCCACATCTTCGGCTCGGATAAATCTGTTTTCCATATCCTTTTTCTTCCTTTCTTAAAATAATTTTTTGCTTGCCGCTTTCTCCGTGTTAAAGTTCCAACAGGCACTCCTGCTTGTCGGCAGGCGCTGTGCTGTCCCAATGCACCGCAGTACATCAGGCGCTCGCTCGTATAGGGGTTCCCGAAAAGTCGGAGACTTTTGGGGAAGAGGAGGAGCAGTGCAGCGAATGAGCTTTTGTGCTTGCACACAAGCGAACGATACGGAACTTGCTCCGACGAGGTCTTGGCGGTTTGGCTTTTCGGACGGTCATTCAGTTGTCGCATTAAGCATATTTGTTTAATTCGTAATTTATTTTACTAAACATATTTGCTATTGTCAAGTGGTTGCAAAGAAAATATTAAACATTTTTGTTTCGGTTTTTCTTGACTTCCACTAAACATTTCTGCTATACTTATTTCACTAAATATAAAAGGAGCGTATCATTATGGCTATCAGCGAAAGAATACATTTTTTCAGACTAATGCGTGGTATGACACAAAAGTATCTCGGTACAGCAATCGGTTTTCCAGAAAAGAGTGCTGATGTGCGTTTGGCACAGTACGAAACTGGTACACGCAAACCGAAAGCAGACCTTACAAATGCATTGGCACAGGTGCTTGATGTTTCTCCACAGGCTCTTGATGTTCCTGACATAGACAGCTATATCGGTCTTATGCACACTCTGTTTACCCTTGAAGATATTTACGGTCTTACTGTCAGTGAAGCAGACGGAGAGGTATGCTTAAAGGTCAACAAGGACAAAGGCAGAGAAGCATATGAACTCCTCAAAATGCTGTATGCTTGGAAAGAACAGGCAGACAAGCTATCTTCCGAAGAAATCAACAGAGAAGAATACGATAACTGGCGTTACCATTATCCAGAGTTCGACACCACACAGCGTTGGGCAAAAGTTCCATCACAGGAATTAAGTGACGCTCTCGTGGAAGCATTCAAAGACCACTTGAAAGATAAATAAGCACCTACAGGACCTGCCACTGGCAGCTCCCTACAGATGCTTTGGCAACGACAAAAAAGCCCTTAACTATGGTTATTAACCACAGCTAAGGGCTTAGTTTATAATATGGAATTTGTTCAGAGCCAAGCTCCGAACTTTAGTCTGCAAGCCACCTGTTAATTGTTCCGTTACCCATAAACCACTGGATAACAAGAATAATGGCACTTGCTATGACTGTTATCAATTTGTTATCAAAAGACTAATCGAAATCGCTGAAACCCGCATAAACACTGGCTTTTTTAAGCAACTCGATTTATTCAAATTCTATCGTCCCCGGTGGCTTGCTGGTCAGATCATAGAATACTCGATTGACCCCCTTCACCTCGTTGATGATCCTGCTCATCACCTTCTGCAGCACCTCAAATGGGATCTGCGCCGCCTCAGCGGTCATGAAATCGATCGTGTTCACGGCACGCAGTGCCACGGCATAATCGTAGGTACGCTCATCGCCCATAACGCCCACGGAGCGCATGTTTGTGAGTGCAGCGAAATACTGGTTCGGCATCCATGCCGGTGCTTCGCCGTTCTGCTGCTCATACTCTTTCGCAGCCTTGTCCACTTCCTCGCGGTAAATCGCATCGGAATCCTGAACGATCTTGACTTTCTCGCCGGTTACTTCGCCGATGATACGAATGCCAAGTCCCGGACCAGGGAATGGCTGACGGAAAACGAGCTTCTCAGGAATACCCATTTCGAGACCAGCCTTACGAACCTCGTCCTTGAAGAGGTTGCGAAGCGGCTCAATAATCTCTTTGAAATCTACATAGTCAGGCAGTCCTCCAACATTGTGGTGGGATTTGATGACTGCTGACTCACCGCCGAGACCACTCTCAACAACATCCGGATAAATGGTTCCCTGAACAAGGAAGTCAACGGCACCAATCTTTTTCGCCTCTTCCTCGAATACGCGGATGAACTCTTCGCCGATAATCTTTCGCTTTGCCTCCGGCTCGGTAACACCGGCAAGCTTCTTATAGTAACGCTCCTGCGCATTGACGCGAATGAAGTTCAGCTCGTATGGACCGTTCGGTCCGAATACTTCCTCGACCTCGTCGCCCTCGTCCTTTCTGAGCAGACCGTGATCAACAAATACACATGTGAGCTGGCTGCCGATTGCCTTGGAAAGCATAACGGCTGCAACAGAAGAGTCGACACCGCCGGAAAGAGCGCAAAGCACTTTTCCATCGCCAACCTTCTCGCGGATCTCCTGAATCGAATGCTCTACGAAGGAGTCCATTCTCCATGTGCCGGCACAGCCACAGATGTTGCGCACGAAGTTGTGAAGCATTTTGGTACCTTCCTTTGTATGAAGTACCTCCGGATGGAACTGGATTGCGAAAAGCTTCTGATCCAGATTCTGTGCTGCCGCTACCGGACAATCTGCTGTTGTCGCAATGACCTCAAATCCCGGTGCTGTCTGTGAAATATAATCGAAATGACTCATCCAGCAGATGGTGTTCTTGCTGACATCCTGAAAAATCGGAGAGTCCTGATTTACGGACACCTCTGTTTTACCATATTCGCGGACAGGTGCTTTCTCAACCTTTCCGCCGAGCACATGCATCATTAACTGTGCACCATAGCAAAGTCCTAAAACCGGTACACCAATTTCAAATAATTCTTTCTGATAAGTTGGAGAATCTGCTTCGTAGCAGCTGTTCGGTCCTCCTGTCAGAATGATTCCTTTCGGATTCATTGCCTTGATCTGCTCTAAATCCGTTTTATAGGAATAGATTTCGCAATAAACGTTGCACTCGCGCACACGTCTTGCCACCAGTTGGTTATATTGACCACCGAAGTCAATAACAATAACCTTTTCCTGATTCATCTGTGTCTTCCTCTCTTTCTGTGCAATAATCAGCATGCCCCCTGACACAACAAATTAGATTCTTCATTTATTGTTGTTTACGAATGATTCGTCGTACCGGCATGCACCCTTCTTTCATTATAAATTACTGCCCCAATAATAACAAGGGCATTTTACACTTTCCCTTCCTGCTCTGAAGTCAAATCCCCTGCGGATGCGCTCGGATGGAACAAATTTATTTTTCTATCCTCTCTTTGTCTTCGCGTGAATAAAATTGTAACTTCTATTTTTCTTTGCGCCTGTAAAATGACGCTTTCGATCTACGATCTTTCTTCCAGATAACCGTTCAGATCCTTCCGCAAATCCTCGAATATCTCCGCTGTGTCCGGATTTTCGGACTGAAATGACATCATTTGCTTTAAATATCCCTGCTCTTTTGCAATCCGCAGGCTTTCCGGATAAACGAGTTCAAATGTCAGTGACCCGTGCGCTACGATGTAATCTGCGGGACATTTTTTCAGCTTGCGAAGCACGGCATGATGCTCGTAAAATGCCTGCATAACTTCCGGCGTGATTGCCGAACGGAGAATGTCTTTGGTCTGAAAGCCATACACTTCCTCCATTGGCGTATCGCAGATCACCCGGAAAATGTCGACCTTGTCCGCATCCCGCAGAATTTGGCAAAACATCCGTGTCCGTTCATCCAGTCCCTTCTGAATCCGGTACGCACTGTGTTCCCCAATGGCTATGCGAAGCGTCTGCAATATATCGGATAACGGTATATCCTCACTCTGGGCAGTGGGGGACTCATTCGCTCCCCCCATCGACCGCCACGTCCTCGCGTCAGCAACTAATTCTGTCGTCGATATCTCCGGCACATAATCCGCGATCAATCCATCGTCATAAAGCAGCTCCACCGCAAACCTTGCATGATCAATGGACTGCGCATCCGAAAATGTATTGTACCGGCGCAACTGCTCGAATCTTCCGACGTCATGCAGCATCCCGCTAAGCCACGCAAGGTCAACCTCTGCCGCCGAAAGCTCCAGAGACTGCGCAATCTGCTCACACAGATTGGCAACGCGGTAGGTATGATCGATCTTTAATTTGATTTTCGGATTTGTACTGTCATAACGGTCGGTATATTCCTGAAAGGTCTTTTTTATATGTTCACGGTTTATTTTCATTGTCATCCTCTTTTCTCTTGTTGTATTACCAAAAGGAAAAGACACAGCAAAAATAACAAAACTATCTTTGCTGTGTCAAGCTATTCCAATTCATTCTGCTGATCCGGCTATGCCTGCGCTTTCATCTGTGCGTTCAAAGTTGCAGACCGGCTTATCTATTTCGAAATGTCCGCTCTCATGAGAACAGATCAAAAATATCCATAGAGTCCGCCACGCCATCTACGACATTACCGATCACACTGCCACGATCAGCCTTTACTGGGAATCATTTTGGCGATTCGTCCGGCAAATTCGGCAAAGTTCTGTGTCTGCAGAATGACGCGTCCCGGACCGGTGAGCTTGGTAAGGAATAAACCCTCACCGCCAAGGAAGATATTCTTCAGCCCCTTGACCATCTCGATCTCGTATGCCATTCCCTTCTGAAATGCAACGACATTTCCGGTATCAACCTTGAGAACCTCGCCCGGTGCCAGATCCTTGATGACCTTATCGCCATCGATCTCCAGAAATGCCATTCCCTCTCCACTGATCTCCTCGAGAATAAATCCCTCACCACCGAAAAGACCGGAAGAAAACTTCTTGGTCAGTGTAACGTTTAAGTTGACCGTTGGCTCTGCGCAGAGAAATGCTCCCTTCTGGCAGATCATTCCACCGGACTCACCGACATTGAGCGGCATAACCTCACCTGCCACCGTAGAGGCAAATGCAATCGTTGCTCCCGGCTTGCTTGCGGTATAGTTTGCCATGAAGAGTGATTCCCCCGCAAACATTCTGCCAACGCCTTTAAACAGACCGCCTCTGGTATTGGTATCCATCTCGACACCATCTGACATCCATGCCATTCCTCCGGACTGTGTATACATGGATTCTCCCGGCTGATCAAATAAAATTTCCACCGCCGGCATGGTATTTCCTACGATTTTGTACTGCATTTTCCTACCTTTCCCTATACAACAATTGTTGTATTAGTACATGTGTCTCTAAACATACTTATGCGTTATCATGTTACGTATGCTTATAGTGTACCATAAAGGTGTCTGTTTGACCATCCCGGATTCTGTACAATTCAGGAATGTCACAGGTATTACTCCGCAGTACAAAATGAACGTGTTCTTTATTTTCAAATAAGGTGCGGGTACCGCAATGCTTGTTAAAATCCGGCTTATACTGTTCTCTAATTTAACTATATGCACGGATTCACTTTCTTATTGTTCTAATTCAACAGCAGAAGCGGATCCACTGCCTTGTCATTTTCTTTTACCTGGAAGAAAAGATTGCTTCCTTCCTCGCTGAAATATTTGGTCGGTGCTGCAACATTTCCCAGGAGCTGACCTTCCTTGATCTCATCTCCCTTTTTCACCTTGATGTTTTTCAACTGACCGTAGGTGATCTTATAATTGCTTCCGATATCTGTCGTAACCATTGTGCCGGTGACGTCATCCTTGCTGATCTCCGTCACGGTTCCTGCCGCTGACGCTATAACCTTAGTTCCTTCATCTGCGGATATCTCGATTGCCGGGTTGCTTTTATACTGTGCCAACGTCTTAAAATAAATATTGTTGCTTTGGCTGAATTTCATCAATACATCGCCCTTGACCGGCCAGCTTAATCCCTTTTCCTCATTAAAGGTTCGCTGTGACGCTGACATCATGGTCGCTTTGGATGATTTTCTGGCTGTGGTCTGCTTTTTGTTCGCTTTCACTTCCACATTCTTTTTGTTTTTGGCTGTTGTTGGCTTTGCTGCATTCATCGTGGTGCTTGCCTGCTTGCTGTCATTCCCTGTGATGTCCTGTGCATCCGCTTCCCACTTTTTGTTGATCGCCGCCTCCCCGGCTGTTGTTGCCACCGGCTGCTCTGCGAGCTTGCTGTTCCCGGTATTTCCGGTTTTCTGTGTCTGAAAATATGCTGTTCCCAGCACAGCAGCGCATGCAAGTACAGCGCACGCTGCTACATAAAAGCTTTTCTTTGACTGCGAGTTCTGATTTTTAAAATCATTGCGTGTGTATTTCATCCTGTCCCTCCATTCTGAGACGCTGCCGCCTCTTTTCATAAAAACCTTATTCTTTTCCCAGCCCATAAGCTTCGGGCTGCAGGTACAAAGGCGCACCTATAAAAGAAAGAAAAGCATCTCAAATCTATCGAGATGCTTTCCGATATCTTCTGTTTTTATTTTTGACAGGCATTTTTGAATTTATTCAATGACTTTAAAAATCTGTCGGATCATTTTCCTGCTGAACCGCTGTCTCCTGTGACACCGCCGTCGACATATCCGCTTTGCTCTGCGGTGGCATGCTGTCTGCCTCCTGTGCCATCGGTGGATTCGCATTACTCTGTGGTGACATGCTGTTGCTGTCTGCATTCTGCGGTGTCTGTGAATTCGCATTACCCTGCGGTGGCACAGTATATCCCGGCTGTGGCACCATATTGCGATAATTCATCTGTGTATGCACATATACTTTCTTTTCATGGTAATAGATCACACTGGTGTCTGCCAGCAGATCGTGAATCCCACGGTGCTCCTTCTGCGCAAGGATCAGCAGATAGCCGAGATTCATAATAACCCCTGACAGAAAGCGACCGATGCTCTCACGGTACAGCACCTCAAAAAACGTCATTTTACGATCCTCTGTGCTGACCACACGAAGCTGGAATAGCTTTTTGCCAAGCGTTGCGCCTGTGTAATAGGTCATCAGCACGAAGTAGAGTACCGTCAGCAGATAGCAGACGATATCCACGATCGAATACTGAAAAATAAAATTCCGTACCAGAACATTATCCGGATTATTCAGCGATACAAACCACATGGGTACCCGAATCACGGCTAATGCAACACTGACGATGATCATGTCTATCAGGAATGCCGTCAGACGTACGAAAAATCCGGCATATACCTGATCCTTCGTATTAGTCTGCATAATACATCAACACTCCTTTTCCCTTATTTTCAACAATGTCGACTGCCAGCTCACTGTCAGACTTTGGCATTATCTTCTGTACAGATCCCATCAGACCGGAAAGAAAATCAGAGCCGGAACTCTTGGCAACATCATAAACAACGTCCTTGCCGAGCTTATTTTCCTTCCGGATCAGTGCCTTCAGCTCATCCTCGGAACCGATCTCGTCCACAAGACCTTTCTCCTTCGCCTGCTTTGCCGAATAAATACGACCATCAGCAATCTTCTTGACCGTATTGATATCCAGTCCACGTCCTTCGCTGACAATTCCGGCAAACTGGTCGTACGCCTCGTCAACAAGACTCTGCAGAATATCGCGCTGCTCACCGGTCAGATCAAGTCCGCCGGAACCCATAGACTTATTCTTACCACTTGTAATATCAATTTCCTTGATACCAAGCTTATCGTAGAGCTTCTTGTAATTGGTCAGGGATACGATCACACCGATGGAGCCGGTCCATGTATTACGGTTGGTATAGATCTTATCTGCTGCCATGGAGATATAGTATGCACCGGAGCAAGCCTGCGATCCAAAGTATGCGTATACCGGTCGCTTTGTTTTCTCCTTGTACTCCATCAGCTTCAGATAAAGCTCATCGCTCTCGTACACTGTTCCACCCGGGCTGTTCACATATAAAAGGATCGCTTTATTGTTCTTTGATTTTTCAAGCTGATCAACATAGTTCATATAAAGATCATGGTTGTACTGTCCGTCATCTGATCCGGTCAGGCTGACACTTCTGGAAGAGCTTGCCTGTATAGTACCTACAATATTAAGAACTCCAACAAAATCGTTTGTCGGAAGGGTAATCTCTTCCTCTGACTTTCCCCAGATACTGCTCAGCACATCCGTAGTATTTTTCTTGTCTTCGGTTGCTGCAGTCAGCTTTGACTGAACCACATTAGAGAGAATCCCTGTTGCACATACCGCAATAAATACGGCACCTGCCACAACGATTCCGATTAACTGTTTCTTCTTCATAATGCCTCCTACATGTTTCGTCAGATCTTAGAATATCCAAAACTATTTACGATCGCATCAAGCTTCTGTTTCTGATCACAGAACGGACAGGAACCCGGACGGTATGTCGCATAGTCTGGGATATCACTGGTGGTGAAGATGGAATCCACATCCACGCCTCCCACATTATCTACAGCAGAGAACAATGCGGATACACCCTCTACGATACCGCCATAGTAGCTGATACCATCAATACTCTGCTGAATCGTCTTACCCGTGGTTGCACTTGCAATCAATACCACAACATGCTTATGTAATACCATCGGCTCTACATTCTCACGGAAAATGATCTGACCACTGGAGTTGATCTCCGGCGTAATTACATTGACACACTCATGCGAATTGAGTGACATGATTCCCGCTGCTGTAAGCTCCTCCGCAAGATAAGCTCCGATGACTTCGCACCCATCCATACAAACAATCGCATCAACCGCAGTCGTGTGACGATATTTCTTAACCATTTCCTTTGCCACAAGCTGTGCCTCGGTATGACGGTATTTGATCGGCGTCATATCCAGATAATAATTGATGTGCGAATGATTTGTTGCAAAATGTCCCGGGATCGCCTTTAACTCGATCTTACGATTGCACTTTGCAGGAATCTTAATAATGTTGTCCATACTCATTGTGTCCACCTTCCCTTCTTTTCATAACTGCCCTATGCAAACACAATGCATAGGGCAGCGATACAATGTTTCATAAACTGAAACGGTTATTTAATTATTCGTGATCCTCAGGTACTTCTACTTTTACCTTCTCAAGATGCCAGATTTCCTTTGCATACTCCTCAATGGTACGATCCGATGTGAACTTACCACTCTTAGATACGTTCAGAAGTGCTGATCTGGCCCAGCCTTCCTCATCGCGATATGCTTCCTCTACTCTCTTCTGTGCATCTGCGTAAGAACGGAAATCCTTGAGGATAAAGTACATATCCGGACGTCCTCCGTTGCCATCAAGCAGGGAGTTGTAGATATCACGGAACTCATCAAGATTGCCTGATGCATAAGTACCGTCAACAAGCTGTGTCATTACGGCACGGATATCAGAATCGATGTTGTAGATATCGCGTGGATTGTACTGACCATTCTGCTCATATGCGATAACCTCATCGGAAGAAAGACCGAAGATAAATGCATTCTCCTCGCCAACCTCGTCAACAATCTCTACATTGGCTCCGTCCATTGTTCCCAGTGTCAGCGCACCATTAAGCATGAACTTCATGTTACCGGTACCGGATGCTTCCTTGCTGGCAGTAGAAATCTGCTCAGATACATCAGCAGCCGCAAAGATGATCTCTGCATTGGATACACGATAGTTCTCAATAAATACAACCTTGATCTTATCCTTGATGTCTTTATCGTTGTTGATCACATCACCAACACTGTTGATCAGCTTAATGATTGATTTTGCTCTGTGATAACCGGCAGATGCCTTAGCTCCGAAGATGAAAGTACGTGGATAGAAGTCCATATCCGGATTCTTCTTCAGCTCGTTATACAGATACATAATATGAAGAATATTCAAAAGCTGACGCTTATATTCGTGAAGTCTCTTAACCTGTACATCAAAGATGGAACGAGGATTTACCTCTACACCGTTGTGCTCCTTGATGTATTTTGCAAGACGAACCTTGTTCTGATACTTGATGTTCATGAACTCCTTACGGCTCAGCTCATCGTCTGCATAAATGCCAAGCTCGTTGATATGTGCCAGATTTGTGATCCAGTCATCACCGATCTTCTTAGTCACCCAATCGGCCAGAAGCGGGTTGCCGTGAAGCAGGAATCGTCTCTGTGTGATACCGTTTGTCTTGTTGTTGAACTTCTCCGGCATCATCAGATAGAAATCCTTAAGCTCCTGATTCTTGAGAATCTCTGTATGAAGCTTTGCAACACCGTTTACAGAGAAACTTGCTGCAATTGCCAGATGAGCCATCTTAACCTGACCATCATAAATAATAGCCATCTTCTCAACCTTGCTGTTATCTCCCGGATAAGCAGCCTGAATCTGAAGAATGAAACGGCGGTTGATCTCCTCTGTAATCTGATAAATACGAGGAAGCAGTCTTGAGAACAGCTCGAGTGGCCATTTCTCCAGTGCCTCTGACATGATCGTATGGTTTGTATATGCACATGTCTTATTAGTAATGCTCCATGCCTCATCCCACTCAAGACCATAATCATCTACGAGAATACGCATCAACTCAGATACTGTTACGGTTGGATGTGTATCATTTAACTGGAAACATACCTTCTCGTAAATCTTACGGATATCGTCATGCTTCTCCATGTATTTTGCAACGGCTCTCTGAACACTTGCAGATACGAAGAAATACTGCTGTTTCAGACGAAGCTCTTTACCTGCCATATGGTTATCATTCGGATAAAGCACCTCGCAGATGTACGTGCCAGATTCTGCTGCTCTACTGCCTTCTGATAATCACCCTTGTCAAAGGAATCCAGATTGAAGGTATCAATTGCCTCCGCATCCCAGATACGAAGTGTATTTACTACATTATTGTTATATCCAACAACCGGCAGATCGTAAGGCACTGCCAAAACTGACTGGTAGTTCTCCTGTACGAACTTGTCTCTGCCAAACTCGTCTTTGCGCATTGCTACATAGCCGCCAAATTTAACCTCGACAGCGTACTCAGGACGCTTGATCTCGAATGGATTGCCATTCTTAAGCCAGTCATCCGGCTTCTCAATCTGATAACCATTCTCAATAACCTGCTTAAACATACCATATTTATAACGGATACCACATCCATATGCCGGATAGCCCAGCGTAGAAAGAGAATCCAGGAAACATGCTGCAAGACGTCCAAGTCCACCGTTACCAAGTGCGGCATCCGGCTCCTGATCCTCAATAACATCCAGATTCATTCCAAGCTCCTCAACAGCTTCCTTGATTGCCTGATTGCCTTTGAGGTTAATAATAATGTTTCCTAATGCACGTCCTGTCAAAAACTCCATGGACAGATAGTAAACCGTCTTTACATCCTGCTCTTCATAAGTCTTATGAGTTGCCATCCACTGGTCTACCACAATATCCTTTACCGCATAAGAAACTGCCTGAAACTTCTCCTGATCGTTTGCCTCTTTGATGGATTTACGGAACAAGACCTTTGCATAATTCTCAATGTCTTTTTTGAATTCTTCCTTGTTAATTTCGTTCATTCGTAGTATCCTCCCTGAAATTATCTACTTAAAGATTCTATTCATAGTCACCATATCATCATATACTATAAAAGTCAAAAAATCAACGAATGGTATGCAATTTCTTGATAAAATAACCTGATTTATACAACGGTTTCCCACGTTTTTGACATACGTAACATTATTTTGAATAAAATATATCAAAATTGTATTTCGTCCTGTGCATCAGGCATTTTCCTGATCACATCCATATGAGGAGACTCTTATGTTTTCATTTCATATCCCTTTCCGAGCAGCCTTTCGTCACCCATTCCACTGTTTATACCGCATTCCTGCGCTGCTTATCCTGCTTGCACTCTCATTTTCCCTTACCGGCTGTCACAAAAATGAGCTTCCCGCCAAAGAAAAGGAGCTTGACTTTACCGTGGTCGCAGGAACGGATATCCCTGCCGAGCTGCAGGAGCTCATCGATGAACGTCTGAAGGATCCGTTTGAACTGACCTACTCCGACGGCACATGCCTTTATATCGTCAAGGGCTATGGCTGTCAGCAGACAGAAGGCTACAACATTACAGTCAATAACTTCTATCAGTCAGCAGACGGACTCGTTTTTGACACAGAGCTGACCGGTCCCCACAAAAATGAAGAAATCAGCCAGTCCCAGACATATCCTTATATTGTGATCAAAACAGAATTTATTGATGCACCTGTTACCTTTTCATAAAATATTCATACATTTCTAACTTTTACAACATTGAATCCCCTCCCCTTATTTTGTAAAATAAACAAAAGTATTACATTTATTTGCCGAATTACAGAAAAGGAGCTTATACTATGCCAGCATTTCCATGGAAATATCAGTTATCTGATCACTCCTGTGCCATCGAAGCAGGGGATCTCTTAAACAAATATACAAACTGTCCGGGTACACCGCTTCAGATCGAAGCGGTTACCGACAGCACTCTACGCATCCACGCAAGAACACAGAAGTCCTTTGCAGTCGAGACAGCCCCGTCTTCAACCGGTACTCTGCAGCTTGTCGAAGCTGCTTCCGGCGATTCAGCAGAGACGTCTGTTCTTGTTCTTGCCACAGATTCTCTCCGCATCACCATTGATGACGCACTTCATCTGCAGATTTCCTCTTCCGATGGTACTGTTCTTTGTTCCGATTATACCGGATCTTTACAAGAAGCAGAATCTCTCACAGAGGAAGAAATTGAGCAGATGCGCCAGGAAGGACATGTTGTTCATGCCGGGGATGACGCCTGCCGTTTCCAGATTACCAAAATTTTGGTGATGAAGCTTTCTACGGTCTCGGAGACAAAACCGGTTTTCTCAATAAGATTGGCTATGACTACACCATGTGGAATACAGACAACCCTGATCCACATGTAGAGAATCCAACCTTCAAGGCACTGTACAAGTCCATTCCTTTCTTCATTGCACTGCGAAATGACTGTGTCTACGGTATCTTCTTTGATAACCACTTTAAGACAAACTTCGATATGGGATACAGTTCTACCGACTACTATTCCTTCGGTGCTGCCGACGGCGAACTTGACTACTTCTTCTTCTACGGAGACACCATCGCAGATATCATCAGTCAGTACACTGCCCTGACCGGTCGCTGTCCTCTGCCTCAGCTCTGGACCCTTGGCTACCATCAGTCCCGCTGGGGTTACTCCTCACAGCAGGAGGTTCTTGATCTGGCTCAGAATTTCATTGACAATGATCTTCCCTGCGATGTCATCCATATGGATATTGACTACATGGATAACTACAAGGTGTTCACTGTGGACAAGAACCGTTTCCCGGATCTGACAGCCCTCAGTGACGTTCTCCACCAGAAAGGTATCCGTCTGGTTACTATTATCGATCCGGGCACCAAAGTTGAGAATGGATACCACATGTATGAGGAAGGTATTAAAAACAACTACTTTGCTCAGACTCCGGACGGAGAAGTCTACGAAAACGTTGTATGGCCGGGAGACTCTGTGTTCCCTGATTACACCTCCTCCATTGTCCGCAACTGGTGGGGAAGTCAGACAAAGTTCCTGTTAGATCAGGGAATCTCCGGTATCTGGAATGATATGAACGAACCTGCCAGCTTCCGTGGACCTTTACCGGATGATGTGGTCTTCCCGGGGGATGACATGCCTCGTCAGCACAAAGAGGTCCACAATGTATTTGGTCATCTTATGGCAAAGGCAACCTACGAGGGTATTAAAAAGAACAGCGGAAAACGTCCTTTTGTCATAACCAGAGCCTGCTATAGCGGCACACAGAAATACTCCACAGCATGGACCGGTGACAACCAGAGTATCTGGGCACACCTTAAACTTTCCATTCCTCAGTTACTTAACCTCGGCATGTCCGGTATGCCTTTCGTAGGAACCGACATCGGCGGATTTGGTTCCAATACAAATCCGGAGCTTCTTAGCCGTTGGATCCAGGCAAGCTGCTTTGCACCACTTTTCCGTAATCACTGTGCTAAATTCTCCCGCTGCCAGGAACCATGGCAGTTCGACAAACAGACGCTTGATATCTATCGCACCTATGTGCGCTTAAGATATCGGTTCATTCCGTATCTGTATGATCTGTTCTACGAGGAGTCCCGCACCGGTATGCCAATCATCCGACCTCTCGTCATGCATTACCAGAGCGACCCTGAGGTACGCGAATGCAATGATGAATATCTGGTCGGCGACCGCATCCTTGTTGCTCCGGTCACGGACCAGGGAGTGCATGTCAAAGCTGTTTATCTTCCGCAGGGAACCTGGATAGACTACTGGACAAAGGAGCGCATCTCAGGTGGCAAATACATCCTCCGCGATGCTCCGATCGATGTTTGTCCGATCTACATCAAAGGCGACAGCATCATCCCGGCATGGCCACAGCTTGATCATATTCCGGATGGCGGTTCCGAAGAACTGATTCTGGAATATTATCCGGCTTCTGCCGATTCTTCAAAATATGTCCACTATCAGGACAATGGTGCTGACTTCGCCTACGAGGCCGGAGAATACAACCTCTATCGGTTCCGGGCGGACAAAGATGGAGAACTCTCTGTCTCCATGGAACACGAGGGATATGAGCACCATTACGAAACATTACGCGTGGAAGTGTATTAATGTATTATCTCATCCGGTACATAGCAGGTATGTGATATCCGCAAATGAAACGATATCACCCACCCGGCAAAGTACCGGATGTTCTTTTATCAGACGTTTTCGATTCAGAAACACTCCATTCACCGAGGAAAGATCGGTCAGATAAATTCCATCTTCACCAGTCTCCAGCCGTGCATGCTGCCAGCTCACCTGGGCTGCCGGTATCACAACGTCACTCTCCAAACCTCTCCCCACTACCAGCATCTCCCGGTCAAGCTCCACTCTTTCCGGCACATAAGAATATTTTGATGTGTTTTTAAGATAATACGGAAACACCTCCTTTCGACTCTTTTTTCTCTTTGATATCGGTGTTGCTGCGACTTTTCCGGATAACTTCTTCCGTGTATCACTATTCCTCCTTATATCACTTGAAAAGCTATCTCTACCGGCAACCGTTTCTACAACTGTCTGAACTGCCCCATCCGCTTTTGATGGATCTGTTTCTAACGGCGGCAGGTCTTCTTTTCCTCGATGCATTTCCTCACTTTGATACCCCTCCCTTTTTCCTCCACCACGTTCTTTGCCATATTCTTTCAGATAGGCATCCAGTTCTGAAATATAAAACTCCCTCTCCCGGATCCGGTCATACAGACCATATACAAATGTCCTCCCTTCCTTGTCCCGGTGATCGGTCACTGTCAGAAGATATTCGCACAAAGATTGCATCTGTTTTCCCAAAAGCTCCTGTCTTCCCGGAAAATAGCAAAACGAGAATTCCTTCACATCCGGATTCCAGAAAATGTACTCCGGCTGCATCAGAAAGTGATCCGGATTCAAAAAAAACTTTTCACTTTGGTGACAACACTGACAGATATCACTGCACAACTGATATGCCGTCGTATAATTTAGTTTGTTTTTTTCTAATAACCCGGAAAGCGAAAGCTTGCCACGAACCAAATAATAATAAATGCACTGATTATCCACATATCGAAGCTGCAATGGCACAATTCCCGCAACCTCATTATGCAGAAGCATCTTAATATCAAGCTGCTCTCCGTAATCCTCCGCTCCCTCTACCACCAGAGATCCACTCTCCTCCCGAAGCTCCCAGCTATCCCGGCTCGTTCCTGCCATGCTCCGTTCCCTCCTTTCCTTTGATCCGCAATGCTTTTTCCGGCTGTACTGCAGAAATGCTATGCGTTATATTACTCTGAAAACGATTTCCTAAAAACATCTGCATTACCGGCATGTGCCATACTGCCGATGCCGACAGCCTGCCTTTGACCACCAATGCATTCTGTTTGATATCCAACTGATCCACCGCTGCGATCCAGAGGCATTTCTGTATCTTTTCTTCCCAGTCATCGAGCTCCGCT
The DNA here is from genome assembly GCF_003478445.1 of Roseburia sp. AM59-24XD. GTDB lineage: Bacteria > Bacillota > Clostridia > Lachnospirales > Lachnospiraceae > Jutongia. The sequence goes on along the minus strand of NZ_QUET01000008.1, from coordinate 94,554 downwards.
TTCCAGTCAGCTCCTTCTTCTGCCAGCGATTGCAAAATCATTTCCTGCAGCATGCCGTCCATCACCATCTGATCATGCAGATAAAACAGTTGAAACATCCACGCATACATAATCCCCAGTACCATAGGAACAATAAATGCAGCCTCCACCGTGTAACTTCCATCCCACATGTAACGATTCATTCCTCTCACTTCCTCCTCATACCGTTAATTAATTTTAATAACAACCGCTACGAAAGCGTTATCTGCTGCCAGAGCATCGTCAAATATCCCAACAGCAAAAATGGCAGAAATGGTATCCTCGTCTTTCTCTTTTTACGCAGGAACGCCACCAGAAAAACTGCCACCGCAAATGCATAAAACAGGCTGTACGCCATGAAACAGATTCCCTGTTCCATGCCTGCTGCCATAACCAACATCCCCATTACGATCCCATCTGCCCTGCCAATCTGTCCCTGTGTCAGGACACTTGCCGTATACAGAATAACCGCTACAAGCACGCCGGGAAGAAACTGTGTCATAATTCTTTCACCCGAAAATTCTCCTGACATCAGTGTCCAGATCAAAATATAAACACCCATTCCCCAGACAAGCGGCATCCAGACCTTTTTCCAAAGGCAGTCCATCACAGCACAAATCCCCATTATAACGATCACTCCCACATTCCATCCAATTTCCGTCACTCTGTTGTTTCCTTTCTATTCCCACATTTGCTGCAAGGCGGCAGACTGCCCGTCTTCGACCGGCGAACTGACCGGACGGTTCTCTTTAATTTGGGACAATCTTCCCGAATATGATACCGTTCCCCGTATGAAGCATAGTAAACATGCATTCCTGCCGGCTGCGTTTCCGACCGGCAACAGCTCTCACACGGATAATAAATTCCACCTGACTGGTTCCGTTTTCTTTTCAATACGAACACCGTATCCTGCCTGATCCTCGGTCGCAGATAAGTACATTCGCGGTCCATATGGTATACCCGTCCATTCTCTGCGATATAAACAAAATAATCTCCCTCCTCATCCGAAACCATGCTGAGACCGGAATAATCAACCGCTGCCATCTGCTGGTACCGGTGCAGTCCAAACAATCGTGAGCCAAGAAACGGAATTCTCTGATAATAATCGGTACAGACAAACTCTTCTCCTCCCTGCTCCTCCCAACGGATCAGCACCTTCTGATCTGCTATTCCCTGCAGCGCTGATGTCCTGCTCTGTGTCATTCCATATGCCTGAACCGTCTTCAAAAGCGCCATCTGGACATTATTCTGCTTTACCGCACCGGTAAACAGACAACTAAGAGACATCAACACCAGAAATCCAAGCGGCACCACAAAGGCCGCTTCGACCGTATAGGAAGCCTGCTCCCACCGCCTTTTCATCAAACCATTCCGATTGACCATCTAATCCCCCCCTACATTTCTGTTACTGACACACTGTTTATACTGCGTCTGTTGTGTAAACCGCTGTCATCCCTCGATTCTGCCGGAAGTTATGTAGAACGCCTTCTCAAAATTATTGAAGAGAATTATACTGAATTTTTAGTTATCAAAAAGGTTTCGTTTATCAAAAAAGTTTTATTGAGAATGAACATTCTATATCTATAATATATTGGTAGGGAAAGCCTCCGATAATTTTCAATGCGTTTCATTCTATAAATTCCGCAAAGGAAGGCGTCCCACATAACCTCCGGCATACTCGACAGACCATTATCTGAAATCACATCAAGTGTATCCATACACAACACAAATTCTTCGCTGAAGCGTTCCATTACGGCTTATCTTTCCCCGTTCTGATACCAGCCCGCCCGCGAGCCCGGAAAGCAGAACCGGAATCGAATAGGTAATCTCTACCCTTGTGCTGCAGATGCATTTGTCGATGGAAAAGGTCTGGTTAAACTGCTCACGCAGATCAAACTGGATCACATCCAAGGTTCTCTGATAAAGATCCTCCCAGGTATTCATCAGAAGCATAAGCCAGAGATACTGCATGTATCCCAGCCCACTTCTCATATCTGTCAACCGCGTCGCACTTTCTGCTTTGGGATAATTCTGTGCTTTCGCACGAAACAGTGCCTTCCCGGCTGTACAGATCTGGGCATACTTCATCTGGAAGCTGCTCTGATTCTTAAGGACAGGAACTCTTCTGCCCAGCAGTAATGCCGTGACATCCACGCAGGCTTCTTCCATGGCAAGCACCAGCAATATGCCGTGCTGAATCACCGGAATAAATGCTTCTGCCATCAGCATTGCTGCCAAGGCTGTCGCTGTCTCCAGGCTCTGTGAGAGCAGGATCGGATCCTTTTCGACATACAGAAAATTGATCAATGCGCGCATTGTAAACAAACGACTGACAACGGATGCAAAAGCATCCTTCTGACTGCTTTTCCCACTGACTAAATACTCCAGACCATACGGAACCGCCTCTCCCTGATGGGAAATATACGATCCCAGCTTGTCCATCGCATACACGATCAATTCACCCTTTTTCTTCTGATCATCCAGCATTTCATCGTTCCACATAGAATCCGACTGCGCAAGAAACTTCTTAAGTATACCTGTTCCCGACTTTCCTTTTGTCCATTCCAGCTCCTCATTCTCCATCGCAGAAGCCTCCCTTGCCTCAAGCTGACGTTCACAGAAGGCGGATTCATCGCATACCAGAGACAGTACACCATCCCTCATCAGCTCTTTAACAAACTCCAGCGGATTCTCTTTATCCCTATTTCCACTCTCATTTTGCCTTGTGTCGGTTCCACCGTCTGCATCAGCACCGGATTTCTCCTCACCCTGATCCGCCTGCTTTGTATCCGAAGACTCTTTTTCCTTCTGCAATCGATCATTTTGTTCCATATCATCAAGAAGACCTTCTCTCTGTCCACGATCCGTTCCACGAACCTGTCCAAGCAGCGATTTGGTCATGTCCCGAAGACCTTCTGTAGTGATCCACTGACGTAGCTGCTTTCGAAAATATTTCTCCTCGGTCAGATAATGCACCTCCTCCAGCTGCGTGCTAATCGCACTCATCTGGTAGATGGAAGCATACCTCCCGGGAAGAATGCTCTTTTCCTGTGATACCGGTCGCTCCCGCAGATTGTCTGACAGAATCTCTTCATAACGTTCCAGCCAGTCCCCACCTCCTTTTCCGTTGCAGCCGCCATAGCCAAACAGACCATACTCCGTAAAAAGCTCCCTGTTATATTCTCCATACACGGCAACGTCTGCTCCATATGCCGACGTTTTCACATAACCTCCTGATCCAAAATATCTGGCACTATCCAGCGCCGCCCCGGTAAGGGTGAACAACAGCAGGAAAATAAATGTCATGAAAACAGTAATACTCCCATCCTCTATACCATTCTCTCTACATAGTGATCTCATCATTGATCGTTCCTGCCCCGTCGTCAATCTGTGAAAATGCATTACTGATAATGGTTGATATCTTATCCTTGAAAATTACGATCAACGCAATCAAAATTACAAGAATTAACACAATCTCCACTACACCAATTCCATCCTCGTTATCCCAAAATTCTTTCATAAGTCCCATATACTCACCTTTCCTTCCTTTCTGTTCCTCTTACATCGACTGAAATGCTGCCGCCATGATCAATGCAAATACGACGACAAGCATCATGATCATTGGCAATAAAAGCTTTGTTCCGGCCTCTTCTCCGAGCTGTCTGGCAAACTCTCTTCTTGCACGCAATGCATCCTCTGCCTCAAGCTCCATCCGCCGCAGCAGATCGTCCGAGCCCTTCCTTAAATTCTGCACCAGAAGCGTGCTGAACTTCATATACGAAAGCATGGAGATCCGCCTGCCAAACGCCTGGTACGCTGCCGCCTCGTTTTTCCCGTTCTCCATTTCCATCCGGGTCAATATCATCTCTTCATACAAATAATGACCGGAAATCTCACCACACTCTCTGCGTGCCTCGTAATCCTTTGTGATCCGCTGCCATGCCCCTCGTATTGTAAGACCTGCTCCAAGAAGCAAAATAAAACGCTCTATCATCTCGGGATACTCCTGCTGCAGCTGCAGTTCTCTTTTCCTTACCCCCTGCTCTAACTGATAATCGAAAAGAAACGGCAAAATCAGGCTAAATAATATCCCCATCAGCAAAATCCTGCGCCATAACGGATGGTTCACCTCGCTGTAATGCATTGTCTGATTCCCAATACGTCCCGGCAGCGACACACGTTTCTCCTGTGATGAGTTCTCTTTTTCCATCTGCCACTGCTTTTCCCAACTCTCCCAAAATCTCTGTTCTCTGCTTTTGTTTGGGGGACACAGCAGTAAATTAAGCATCATCGGCTCCTTTACATCACAGTAAACCATCTCTGCTGTAAGCGTGACTTCGGTCTCTTCCTTCAGATCGTCTGTATTTAATGTTCCGTCTTTATTGACATATCCGGCTGCATCCAGTTTCCATCGCACCTTGACTGCACTGTCCTGTATTGTGGACACCAACCGAAGTGGTTTTGTTATCTTGTCTGCAGACGGATTCTCTCCCAGATAATGTTTTTTAATATACTCCCTGCCTTCGGCAAGCTTTGCTGCAAGTTCCTCCTTCCGATACTCCCTCTCAGGAATCTCTATCTCTATGGTTTTCCGGTTGCCACCTCCCTGAACGGTAATCTCCGTCTTCCTGCTCCCTCCCCCGGGTTCAAGCCGTTTCAATTCTCCGGTTCCTGTAAGCACCTTTGTTCCCTGTCCCGCAAACGCTGCAATCGCCACAAGTACAATCGTAAAAAGCACAGTCCACAGCCCTGCCTGAAACCTCCGGCAATCATCCCACACCTCAAGCTCCTTTACCGGACTTCCCGGTCGGAGCATCTGCAGATGCTTTCGCCGACCCTCCGAAAATGGCACATGCAGCCGTAATCTCCAGAACCGATGCAGACAATATGCTAAATTGTCAATCCCTTTGACGCTCTTCATCCTGTCTTCCTCCCTGTAACAGCTCATTTTCCACTTATCCTCTAATGTGTGCATATCCGCAAGCTCAGACAGTGATCCGGCATATTTTTTCACTGAGCAGGTATGCCGCAAGATAGATCAGCAAAAACACACTCATCTCGATCCGTCCCCGGATTCCACCGTAAAAGCCATCCAGAAAGCCCGGCGAACATATCCAAAAATAAAGGATCATCCCCAAAGGTACGATATTCATAATACGTCCTTCCATCTGCTTTCCGGCGATCATCGTGTGAATCTCCCTGCTCACCTCTATCTTCTCCCCGATCCGGTCTGCGCTGGCCCTCGTGACCTCAACCAGATTGCCACCCGACCGGCGAGCTGTCCGGAACACCTCCGCAAAGCTTTTGATATCCTGCACGCCGCTTCGCGCGGCAAATTCATCCATAACCTGTTCCACCGGCCGATTCAGCTTTAACTGCTCCAGCATCACCTGAAATTCCCAGCTAAGCAAAGATTCTTTGCCGTATACAACCAGCAGATCCCGCCGGCTTTCTTCTATTGCATTTTCAATGGAATAGCCTGCATTTAAAGCTGCTGCAATCCCCTGAAGCCCCTCTTTAAATTCCAGATTAAGCTGCCAGCGGTGCTGCTGCTCCCACTTTCTTTTCAGCCGCCGATACTGTAAAAAACACAATGGCGTTCCAATCAGCAAAACCCATAACAGACTCCGGTAAAACAGGATCAGCAATACAATCACCTCTCCTCCGGCGCGGATGCAGTCCCAGACCCGTCTATTGTTCATCCGCTGTCTCCTTTCCTGCCATGATCAGTTTGTCCCTGTTCGCCAGCCGGTGATCAGTCGCCACCAGATGCCCTTTCACATGCTCCTTACTGCTGCCCTTCGTCTCTTGAAACTTATACAACGGACGCAATACAATCTCGCCATCCTCAATGCCGCATACCTCATCAATCTCCAAGACCTTTCTTGACTTATCGCGCAGTCTGCCAAGCTGCACCACGATCTCGATCGCCGATGCGATCTGACTACGCACTGCCTGCAACGGAATATCCATTCCTGTAAGCACAAGCGTCTCCAACCGGCGCAGCATATCGACCGGACTGTTCGCATGACCGGTTGATATACTTCCATCATGTCCGGTGTTCATGGCACTAAGCAGTTCAATCACCGCCGCATCCCTGATCTCGCCGATAATAATTCTGTCCGGACGCTGGCGAAGTGCTGACCGTACCAGATCCCGCACCGTAATCTCATTCTTCCCCTCCAGATTGGCATTGCGTGTTTCCAGACGAACCAGGTTCGCAATATTCTGAATCTGTAATTCTGCCGAATCTTCAATTGTCACAATACGCTCTGTGGATGGAATATAGTTTGACAATGCATTGAGAAAGGTGGTTTTGCCGGATCCGGTGCCACCACTGATGAAAATGTTATATCTCGCCTCTACCAGTGTCCGCAAAAACACGGCCGCCTCTTCCGTGATGCTTCCAAGCTCCAGAAGCTTGTCCATATCAAACGGATTCTCCGGAAACCGCCGTATTGTCATGACAGGTCCATCCAGCGCAACCGGTGGAAGCACGACATTCACCCTGGAGCCGTCAAGCAGCCGCACATCCACGATCGGTGATGCCTCATTAACCACCCGGTTCACCTTCGACACGATCTGCTGGATTACATCCTCCAGCTTTGCCTGACTCGGAAACTTCTTACCCGAATCCAGCAATCGTCCTCCCTTCTCGATAAAAATGTGATCCGGTCCGTTGATCATGATCTCCGTAATATCCGGATCCTCCAAAAGTTCCTGCAGCACATCTAACCTGCGCACAGAATTAAAGATTTTTTTGACAAGCTCCATCTTCTCTTCGATAGTCAGATATTCCATCTGTCCACGTTTCAGGACACGTATCTCAATTTCATCCTGCATCTGTTCATCTGAGAAGCTGACACCCTGCTCCAGTTCCCGTAACAATTCCTCCTGTATCTCCTGCTGAATCTTCTCCAGACTTTTCTCACTCATATGTTCCCTCCCTCACATTGTATAAGATGCTGTAGGCCGCTCCACTTTCATCTGCTTTTGCCCCTTGCGTCATACATACTGTATATTGTCAATTACTTCCTCCAGTCCTTCGCGCACCAGCAATCGTTCCAATGCGGCACGTCTTTGTTCCTCCCAGCGGCTTTGTGCTCTCGGTATATAGATGCGGTCACAGCAGTACAGCAGATACAACGAAGAATCGGTGAGAAATCCCACGTCAAACACAACTCTTTCATATCCGGTTTCGTGTGCAAACAGTGATAACAGCCTGTCCACATCCTCCCGACAAAGCGTATACAAATCTCTGAAATCCTCAACCGGTCCCAGATAATCCATTCCGTCGCACTGCGTGATCATTCTCCGAAGTTTCGCTGCCAGCTTTTCGCTATGCTGCTTCAGATAAAAGATCACCTCCGACATACCACTGTTCTCTGTAGTCCCGGCAGCTTTCATCACCTGTTGTTCTTCCCCGAAAAGCTCCAGATCAACAAGAATACTCTGTCTCCGGTCCTTCACCTCCGGCAGGAGCCGCTGCAATGGAACCGGTGCCCCGTACGGGCGGTAAATCCCTATAAACTCGGTCTGTCCTCCCGTTTTGGTGGCGGTAACAGACGAAGCTCCCTCCCCCTCTTCCAGAATCTGAAAAATTTCCTGCAGAATCTTTTCTGCCGACTGATACTTAAAGATCAATGGACATGTCTCTCCACCCTCTGCCACGCCGTTGCCCTCCGACATGATCACAAGATGTCTCGCCCGGTCAAGGTATTTTACCCCGGTCCGGTCGACATCCTCTCCCAGAAGCAGAACATCCGGCTGCCTGTCCTTCAAAAATTCATTCAAACTCTCGAGCTTTGTAAACAATCGGCTGTCTAACAGAAAATTCTTTCTGCCAAAATAATCCGCCAACGACCTCATATACCCCTGCGTGTCATACAAAGCCACCAGTAATTTATTCAAAAAATCCCCCCTGTTCTCTCAAGGCACACGATATAATACGCCATTGCCGCCAATGGTGCCAACGGAATTACCATCTCATAGCCATCCCTTTTCACATCGTAATATGTCTTCCTCCTGTGTAAGACCGCACAACAAACGAAATACTTCATTCTTTTTAAAAATTGCCGCTTTCCCAGCATATGAAGCAACGACGCCACCGCCGCCAGAACGGCAAACACAATTCCGGTATGTACCCAGAATTTCATTCCATACATTCCTGCAATTACCGATAACAGCTTAATATCCCCCGCTCCCATTCCGTGGATACAAAACATCGGCAGTAACGCAGCTGTCCCTAACAGAACACAGCAGACTCCGGCTCCCACTCCGACAAGTCCCTGTTCATACCAGCGTAGTAACAACGCCACCAGCCATCCTGCCACGATCAGATCGTTCGGAATCCGATACTGTTTCAGATCGCTGACGGAGCTTAACACCAGCAGGATCGTCATAGCAACACAATGGATTCTCCCACCTCCCTTTGCTTGGTGCCGCCCACTATAGCACCCGGCGATCCGGCCTGTCAAACGGAGCAATTCTGTGCATTTCTGCCAAAGTTTTTACCCATGAATTGTAAAAAACAACTGCAAAAGATAGAGACCTGCTACACCACTTATTCCTAAAATCGTGGATACACAGATTGTAATTTCGTTAATTTTGACGACAATATTTCCGCCAAAACAGCTGATCAGACCGTTACACACATAGACACAAACCAAGCAAAACAGGCACCTGATCAGTGCATTCAAAATAATTTTCCCAAGATTTCCCCAGATACAAATGATAAATAAAGTACATAAAATGATAAATGCCGCCATATACACTGCAATTTTCTCCATTTGCAACTTTGTACGTTGCATTTCTTTTTATTCACTCATAATTACTAACAGTATATGCACGTCCATCGGCAGTATTCCCGATAAAATTTTACCGATAAAATTTCACGTGTGAAATGTATAATTTCCTATTTGCATACCTATACTTTAGATATGAGTCTTGTACAAAAATATGGAGGTAATGATTCATGATCCGATTATTATGGAAAGAAAAAAAGGAAATCCCCCCAAAACGGAAGGATTTCCTAAAAAGCAATCTGTGATTGTCAACAGGCGATCAATGACGCCTATCTCGGTCTGCAAAATACCAACGAGCCGGATTTGATCGACCGATATATTTATGAAATGAACGCTGCAAATGTGCGCTACCGTTTTCTGCTCAAGGAAATGCGTGAGCTTTCTGCGTCTTCTGCACCGAGCATCTCCCCGACAAACCTGGAAACCGACACCTCTTTGCTGAACCGTTCTTTCAGATAATAGATATGCAGATGCGACTTTGCACGCGTCATTGCAACATAAAACATCCGCCGCTCCTCCTCGATGTCCTCTGTCAGCACTGCCTTACTGTACGGCGTCACTCCCTCATTGACATCCGGGATAAACACGCACTCAAACTCCAGCCCCTTGGCACCATGCATCGTCATCAACAACACGGCATCCTCCGGCTGCCCGTTATCCCTCTGGCGGCTTTTCTCGCTCTGCTTTTTCAACTCTTCCCCATAGCTTTCAATATAGGCAAACCACTCCTCAAAATCCTTAAAGCCCTTGCTCGCCTCCTGCAGCTCGTCTAAGATCTCATACATATCTCCCGCACGGATCCCGCGGTACTCCGCATATTCCTGAATATAATCGTCATACCCCACGCCACGGCGGATAAAATTGACCGCTGCATACGGACGCATATCTGCGATCAATCCCAGATCCGCGCGCAAATTCACAATGCGGTCCACCATCCAGTCCTTATCCTCATAGAAAAGCTCCAGCTCCTCCAGATCAATATAGGCATCCGCCAGTGCATTCCGGTGGACATAACGTTTCGGACGGTTAATAATACGCATGACATTGCCACGCTCGCGGTTGCCGCACGCCACCTTAATATACGTGAGAATATCCCGCACGATCCAGTGATCGTAAAGATTCGGCACCATCTCCTTCATGACAAACGGAATATTATATTCCTTCAGCTTCGCGCTGATCGCACGCGCCTGCGTATTCGTCCGGAAAAGCACCGCCATCTCCCGGTAAGGGATTCCCCGATTGCGATAGGCAAGAATCTCCTCACGGATCTTTTCATTTTGCTCCGTCATCCCCTGAAATTCCTGCACTTGCACGGCAGAACCCGGCTTAAAATCCTTCTCGGCTCCAGTAATTTTCTTGTCCAGACGATTCTTATTGTGACCGATCACACGTCCGGCAAGCGCAATGATCTCACTTTTACTCCTATAATTTACGTTCAATTTACAGATCTCCGGAGAAAATTCCTTTCCAAAGCTCTGCATAATATCCGGTCTCGCCCCGCGGAAACCATAGATCGACTGGTCATCATCGCCCACGATGAAAATATTATTGGCAGGCTGCGCTAACAACTTCACCACATCGTATTGCACCTGATTGATATCCTGAAACTCATCGATCAAAATAAACGGAAACCGCTGCTGCCACATCTTACGGATATCCGGACGCTGCTCCAGCAGCTCATAGCAGTACACAAGCATATCATCAAAATCAATCAGCCGCCGCTTTGCCAGACCATTCTGATATTTCTCATAGATCCGCCGAAACGTATCTCCCGGACAATTTGGCGAATAGTAATGTGCCAGATCCATTCTGCCGCCTTTCACACGGCTGATCTCCGAACCAAGATCATTCAAAAATTCATTTTCGTCCTGAATCTCAATATCGGTCTCGTCCACAATCTCCTTCAAAAGCTGACGTCTGACGTCCTCCTTGATGATATTGCTCGCCTTATAATGATATGCATGCTTCAAAATAGTGAAAAAAATCGAATGAAATGTACTGAAAGATACCGGTGCACTGTATGCCGGTGCCATCTGCTGATAACGCTGGCGCATCTCCACGGCAGCCGCCCTGGTAAATGTGATAACAAGAATATTGGACGGATCTATGCCTTTTTGCTCTATTAAAAAACGGACCCGGTGGGTTATGACTCTGGTTTTGCCAGAGCCCGGACCCGCCAGGACCATCATCGGTCCCTCGAAATGAGAGACCGCTTTCTTTTGTGATTCGTTTAATTCCATACTAAACCCATATGTCTTTCTCAGTCCACAAAGTCTGCCGTGCGAAAATCATATCCACACGGAATCTGATAACATATTACTGCGCTGCTTCCAACAGTTCAATTCCCTTTTTGATGCGGGCGATCGTCTCATCCTTACCGATGATCTCAATGATCTCATACGCTCCACCCGGTGTCATCTGCTTGCCGGAAACTGCAGTACGAAGTGGCCATAAACACAGCCCGTTCTTGATCTCCTTCTCGGCAATATACTCCTTGCAAACAGCCTCAATACCCTCATGACTGTAGTCCTCAAGCTGCTCCAGACGTGGAAGCATATCCTTTAATACAACAAGTGAATTTTCGCTGTTTGTTTTCATTTTCTTGTGCGTATACATTGCGATATCATACTCCGGAAGCTCCTCAAAAAAGTCGATCTTCTCCTTGATATCCGGGAAGATCTCAATTCTTGTCTTCACAAGATCTGCAATCTTCCTGAGATCGTAATCCTTTGTAATAACCTCTTTGATCACAGGAAGCGCATGCTCATAATACGCCTCATTGTCCATCGCCTTGATATATTCGCCATTCATCCATTTCAGCTTGACAATATCAAATACCGCCGGTGACTTGCTGATATGATGATAATCAAAGTTCTCCACCAGTTCCTCAAGACTGAAGATCTCACGGTTATCTGTCGGACTCCATCCGAGAAGTGCCACATAATTGACAACGGCCTCTGACAAAAATCCCTGCTCGATCAGATCCTCATAAGAGGAATGACCGCTACGCTTGCTGAGCTTCTGATGCTCCTCGTTAGTGATCAGCGGACAGTGGATATATTTCGGCTCTTCCCAGCCAAATGCATGGTACAGTCTGGTATATTTCGGTGCGGAGGAAAGGTACTCATTTCCACGCACAACGTGTGTGATCTTCATCAGATGATCATCGATCACGTTCGCAAAATTGTAGGTTGGATATCCATCGGACTTGATCAGGATCATATCGTCCAGCTCTTCGTTAGGCTGGGAAATATCACCATAAATCTCATCATGGAATGTCGTCACGCCCTCATTCGGCACATTGGCACGGATAACATACGGCTTGCCTGCTGCCAGATTTGCTTCGATCTCCTCCTTGGACAGATGGAGACAATGCTTGTCATATGCGGTGATCTCCTTGCCGCCAATGTTCTGCTTCAGGGACTCAAGACGCTCCTTATCACAGAAACAGTAATAAGCCTCGCCCTTGTCGATCAGCTCCTTGGCATATTTCATATAAAGACCGCTCTCACAGCGCTCGCTCTGGATGTACGGACCATAGCCACCATCCTTGTCCGGACCTTCATCATGCTTGAGTCCGGTCTTCTCCAAAGTACGGTAAATGATCTGCAGTGCTTCATCAAAAAAACGCTCCTGATCAGTATCTTCTATTCTAAGTACAAAGTCGCCGCCCTCATGCTTGGCGATCAGATAGGTGTACAACGCCGTTCTTAAGTTTCCTACATGCATTCTGCCGGTAGGACTTGGCGCAAATCTTGTTCTAACCTTGCTCATTTTAACAATCCTCCACTAAAGAAAAATCTCCATCCGAAAAAACTCCGGACAGAGATTTATTTTAAACCGTTTTAGGCGTTTTGCAACCTTATCCGGCTTTATTTCTTAACTTGTGCCATCTTTTCTTCTGCCTTCTCCGGAAAAACCGCATCTGGATCATAACCGGTAATGTAAGGAACAATCTCGCTCAGACACCCATACAGCCTGTAATCTGCCCGCGTATCCCCCAGCTTTTCCTCTGTATTTACAAGAATAAACTTATTACCTTTGTAGTATCTCTCGAAATGCTGGCAGATCGGATCTCTGACAGCAGAACCAAGCACAAGCAGCACATCCGCTGACTCGACGATGTCGCACACCTCGGACACCTTGCCATTGTCCACGCGCTCACCAAGCAGGATAAATCCGGGACGGATCGGAATCCGACACTTGTCGCACACCGGCTCTCCCTTCGACTCCTTTATGTACTTCATATCAAAAAGTTTCCCACACGCCGGACATATATTCTTCTCAATGGAACCATGCATGTCAAGCACATGCTCACAGCCCGCCTTCTGATAAAGCTCATAAACGGTACGCGTGATGATATGAGGCACCTTCCCCTTCTGCTGCAGCTGACGGACCGCCTTGTGAACAACCGTCGGCACTGCCTCCTTATTAATCGTCACATTCTTAATATAATCATAAAATATATCACTACGTCTTGCATAAAATGCGGAGGATACAATCTCATCGTTGGAATATCCGTACTTTTCCTCCGTCTCATACGCCAGATGCTCTGCCCGCACACCGTTCAGTCCGGTCTCACGCATCGTATTCAGTCCACTCAGCACAACAATATTTCTGCTCTTATCAATAATCTCCTTAATTCTTTCTGCAATCTTCTCCATAACACATCCCCCTCTGCCAATTACTCGCCAAGGTAAGTGCAAATACTCTCCACCGCTTTATCAATACCGGCAATATCACTGCGGACAACCATGTCATAGTTGGTCAGATTCGTCCACTTTTCACCCACATGATAATTGTAGTAGTTCGCACGGCGCTTATCATTCTTTAAAATAATCTCCCCTGCTTTCTTCTCGCTCTCACCGTAAACATCAACGACACGCTTGAGACGATAATCCAAAGAAGCCTGTACAAATACGTTAAAAATATTGACCCGCTCCTTTAATACGTAGTCGGCACATCTGCCAACAATAACACATGGTCCGTCATCGGCAACCTTACGGATCACATCGGACTGTGCCAGGAAAATTCTGTCATCCAGAGACAACCCGGAAAATCCAAAGTCCTGATTCCCGTAAACATTAATTCCCATTGCCAGAGAATATAAAAGGCTGTTCGTTGCCTTATCCTCTGCCTTTGCAAAGGTCTCCTCCGCAAATCCGCTCTCCTTTGCAGCACGCGTGATTAACTCGTTGTCATAAAACGGGATACCATAATGCCCGGCAAGCTTCTGACCAACCTCTCTGCCGCCACTGCCATACTGTCTGCTGATTGTAATTACTTTGTTCATATAAAGGCCCCCTTTTCACGTTCACATAAACAATTTTATAGATTTATTATACATCATTTTGGTTATTTTCACAAGGATTTTTATATTTTATTGTCATTTATTGTGAAATATTCCTAATTATTTCGTGTTAATTTGGTAATATTTTTAATACTACGTTTTTCTCGTTCTATGTTTTCTCATGGAATATTTTTTGTCTTCGGAAACAGATTTCCCAATATACAAAAGGACGCTGATATCTCTATCAACGCCCTTGTCAATTTACAAAAAGATTAGCATACCGGTTTCATTTTGTAAATACTTATTATTGCATCATTACTCCACCGGTGCGATGCTCGGGATCTGTACATCGGCATCCACATCTGCGCTGTAGTCCACGCCATCAATGCAGAATCCGAAAATCTCATAGAACTCCTGCCAGTATCCTTCCAGATCTGTCACTTCCTCGAGATTGTCCTGATCAATCTTCTCCCAGATTGCAGCGACTGCCTCCTGCACCTTCGGCTCCATCTCCCAGTCATCCATGCGGATCAGACGGTTCTCATCGGTCACCACCTCGCCACCATTACAGAGACGGTCATGGATCATGCGGTACATCTGCTCAATACAGCCCTCCTGCACATTCTGCTCCTTCATCACCTTGAACAGGATCGCCAGATACAATGGCACGATCGGAATGGCTGCGCTGGACTGTGTCACAACTGCCTTATTCACGGAAACGTATGCCTCCACGCCGTCAACCTCTTCCTGAATCTTGTCTGCAGAAGCGTAAAGATCCTTCTTTGCCTGTCCAATAGAGCCTTCCTTATAGATCGGATAAGTCAGCTCCGGTCCGATATAGGAATATGCAACCGTCTTGGCACCGTCCGCAAGAACACCGGCATCCTTCAGTGCCTTGATCCAGAGGATCCAGTCCTCGCCGCCCATAACCTTGATCGTGTTGTTGATCTCCTCCTGTGTCGCCGGCTCGATCGTCGCTTCCGTAAGCTGGTTGCTGCGCAGATCAATCGTGCGGTTTGTGTACGCCTCACCGGTTGTCTTAAGTACAGACTTGTATGTCACTCCGTCCGGAGCCGTACGGCGCGGTGCCGCAATACTGTAGATCACCATGTCTACCTGACCGAGATCCTTTTTGATCGTCTCAATGGTCTGCTCCTTCATCTCTGCAGAATACGCATCACCGTTCAATGTCTTCGCATACAACCCGTCCGCCTGTGCGATCTGCTCAAACGCTGCTGTATTATACCATCCCGCTGTTGCTGTTCTCTTGCCCTTTGCCGGCTTATCAAAAATAATTCCGAGCGTATCTGCGCCGCAGGAATATGCTGCCGCAATACGGGAAGCAAGTCCGTATCCCATGGAACAGCCGATCACAAGAACCTTCTTCGGTCCTACTGTCTTAGGCTGTGCCTTTACATAATCAATCTGTGCCTGTACTGCTGCGCGGCATCCTGCCGGATGTGCCGTGGTGCAGATAAATGCTTTTACCTTTGGTTCAATTACCATGAAATAACCCTCCATAAACACTATTTCCTAAATATACAACAAAAATCGCAGAATCCATAAGAATCCTGCGATGCGGTCAAGCAGGATACGGGAGTCGAACCCGCCTCCTCAGCTTGGGAAGCTGATATACTACCGATGTACTAATCCTGCACAGAAGCCTGTAGTTTCTGCTCCTCTTCATTTTATACATATTGCTTTTGTTTGTCAAATATAAAAAGGACAAAACAACACCCGGTCAGAAACCTTTCGATTCCTGACCGGGTGCAATTTTATTGGCATGAATGGGTATCACTCACCGCCTTAGCGGTGCAACTGCTTTATCCCTCAATAGCGATGGTCTTGGTTTGTTCAACCGCCGGCTGTGGTTCCTTCTTTGGGACGGAAATCTTCAGGATACCATCCTCAAACTTCGCTTTGATATCCTCCTCGGTAACCTCCTCACCAACATAGAAGCTACGGCTGCAGCTTCCGTAATATCTCTCACGGCGAAGGTACTTGCCGCTCTTGTCATCCTTCTCATCGTTCTCGGATTTCTTCTCTGCGCTGATGGTCATGTAACCGTCCTTCAATTCGGCCTTGACATCCTCTTTCTTATACCCTGGCAGATCTATATCAAGCTCATAACCGGCATCTGTCTCTTTCACATCGGTCTTCATAGCGCTTGGCGTCGGGGTTGCATAATGAATCACATTCATTGGTCTTGCAAAATCATCAAACAGATCATCAAATAAATTCTCTCCAAAAATACTAGGCATCAACATAAGTCATTCCTCCTTCAATTAAACCTTATTGAACTGTTCTTCTCAGAGCAAGTAGGATGAAGTCCCGGTCATTTCTGACTTCCTATTACCTCTTCCCTTGTTCTGTAATATGTTATACCACTTTTATTAGCACTCGTCAAGAGCGAGTGCTAATAATTTTTGTGAAAGTTTTGTGAACTGCTTTTTATTCAATTCCACGAATGCGTTCTATCACGCTGCCCTGCCCGGACAACCTCTTCCATGCTGCCACCGGAATGACAACACACACGATTACCGTTACAAGCGCCGCTCCCAGAAGCGGAACAACCGGCACGCAGAATGCAACCTGACAATAGTTCATAGACTGATAAATCTCGTAAACAGCTGCCATGCCAACGGACATTGTCACAAGCCATGCTCCCCCTGCATACAGGATTCCCTCCCGGATCAGCATCTTAAGTATCTGCCACTGCGTCATCCCGATACTTTCCATGACTGAGAGCTCGGTTCGTCTGTTCTGTATATTTACCACAAAGGTGTTCATATAATTCATAGTTCCAATAAATGCAAGGATCAACACAATCCCCATACCGATCTGAGGCATATTCCCCTGTGCCTTTCGCATCTCATCTGCCTCCTCGAGCTTGGATTCCCAGGAAAAATTTCGTGTATTGGCATCTTTCTTCAGAATTGCCAGAATCTCTTCCTCCGTCCTACGGTCATACTCCTTCTTATACCGGATCCCTGTCTTTAGGATAAATGCTTTCGCATCAAATGCCTTTACCACCTGATCACTGACAATGAGCGTTGGCGGATATCCTAAAAGTACCGTGTAATACGAATCATCCGTCACACCTGACACTGTAAAGCTTTTACTCTTTTTAAGATTCCGATAGAGCGTGCATGTCACTGTTTTGCCGATAAGATCTTTATCCGCAAGCTCCACACCATTTCGGTAAACAATACACACCTTTCCCGCGAGAAAATCGTTTTTGGACACCGGCATGTCGAGCGTCTGATTCAGATGATCAAATTCGTCCTCGTCGATGCCAAGCATACTTGTTCCAAAGTTCTCCGGATGCTCTTTGTACTCCTTTCGATCCTTTTTATAAGGAATGCTCATCCATTTTGCATAAAATTCCTTCATCCACTTTTCCATAAGATCCGGTTCCCACGGAATCGTAATTTCCGAAAATACAATGGAATGCATTTCGGCAACACCTTGATTACTGCTAATCGACTTCTCGATGGAGCCGGTCAGAATATCCTTCCGATCCTTTGCTTTTTCCTTTATGCCGGTATCATTCTTAATGACGAGATCTGTGTTCATACTATTCGATACGATTGTGCGCGCCGCCTGACTGGAGATCAATGTAACAACGCAAAGATACACCGACAGACTCATCGCCAGAGACACAAGCACCATCGCCGTCCGCTTCTTATCCTTTACAAACTGCTCCCAGGAAATCCGCGCAATCACATTCCCCCGTGCCGCTTTCCTGCCGCTTCTTATCCCAGTTCCTTTCCTTCGGGACACCTTCATTCCAGCCCCCGGACGATATCCAAGCGCTTCTATCGGAGAAACCTTTGCTGCCTTGCGCACCGGTTTCCAACCCGCCAGACTGATCGTGATACCCGCCAGCAATACGGTCACCACCAGAACCGCCGGATGAAACTGCACTCCGATTCCATCAATATATCCGCTTTGGATTCCGAGATTTTTCACGATCACCGGGATCAGAAAGAACGAAACGAACGCCCCCGTCACACAGCCGGTTCCTATCCCCATCGATCCTATCAGAAGCAGCTGCTCTTTGAGCATCACCTTGATCTGCCATTCTGTCATACCGATTGTCTGAAGCAGTCCATAATGTCTTACTCTGCCTGCCACCGAAAGATACATGATGTTATAGATCAGCAGATACGCACACAGACAGGTAACAAAGATCAGTCCGATCAATCCTCCAAGGATCTCAACCGATTCTCCCAGATCTGAGACAAAGAAAAGAGCCTGCTGTTTCCCCAGTTTCATACTTTTTATAAATGCATTCTGCGTCTTCTTTGTCATCAGTCTCTGCCGAAAGTCCATGAAATATCTTCCTGATGCAGCATCGGAGCGCTTCCATCCCGACTTTTCATAAAACGCTTTGGACATATAGAACATCTTCTTCGTTCCATAGCCATCCCATATGCCACTGATCCGAAAGGTGCCTTTCTGAACACCATCGTATACGCCATACGTCACTGTGATCGAATCGCCGACTCCCAGCTCGTCATATCCACATTCCTCCAATGCTTCTCTGGTCACCATGATCTCATCTTCCGCAACCGGGTATTCCCCCTCCAGCTTCTCTCTCGCCGGTTTCATCATCTTCGACCAGTAATTCTCATCCGCCCAGCCAAGCCCAACACTCGGCGTATCATCGCGGTCTGTTTTCTCGATCCACCCACAGATGCCAAGAAAACCGGTCAGTGTAATATCCGGATTATTCTCACATTTCTGTGCCTGCTCATCCGTCACACCATACATGAGCGCATCAAACTTTGCCCCGGACATCCGGATGTTTTGAATCTTTAGCATTTTGAAGTAAGTGACACCCACCGTAAATATCGTAAATATCATGAAGGAGGAAAGAAAAACCGCAAGAAACATTGTCGCTGTTCTCCTTCGTCCGGTCTTTAGGGAATGACGTGCCATCCGCTTAACAACAGCGTTGTTAGTATTCTTAAGCATCCGGATCACTTCCCTTCTCTAAACCCCCGATGATCCTGCCATCTTCAATATGTACAATGCGGTCAGCAAGTTGTGCAATGTCCCTGTCATGTGTAATAAGAATCAGTGTCTGGCAAAACTGTTTTGATGCCGTCTTTAGAAGTCCAAGTACGTCGTGACTCGTTGCAGAGTCAAGATTACCCGTCGGCTCGTCCGCCAATATGATCGCAGGCTTCGCCGCAAGCGCTCTGGCAATTGCCGCCCGTTGCTGCTGCCCTCCCGACAGATTCCCCGGTAATGCGTCTCTCTTCTCGGTCAGCCCCAAAAGTCCCAGAATCTCATCCACATACGCAGTATCGACCCTTCTCCCATCTAACTCGACCGGTAGGATCACATTCTCGTAAACATTCAGATCCGGAACCAGATTATAATTCTGAAAGATGAAGCCTATCTTCCTGCGGCGGAAAACGGCAAGCTGATCCTTCTTCAGCCCCTGAATACTCTTCCCCTCCACATACACCTCTCCCTCCGTCGGTATATCAAGTCCCCCGAGCATATGCAGCAGTGTACTTTTGCCGGAGCCGCTCTTGCCGATGATCGCCACAAATTCATGCTCCTTCACACAAAAATCAACGCCATCCAATGCCCGGATCGTGTTCTTACCCATTTGGTAATATTTCTTTAGATGATTGGTTTGTACAATATAATTGTCCATTGGTCTGCCTCCTTATTTTGATATTCACAGAATACCCGGTAAAAATCACAAACCTGTCTCAATTACGAAATATCACAATATTGTGATCACACCTTGTCCTGAGCATCCCGCCATGGAAGATACAGATGGAACTCTGCACCCTCTCCCGGCTCCGACTCCACTTCTATGTAACCCTTCTGCAATTCCATAATCCTGCGTGCAAGATACAAACCAATCCCAACTCCCGGCTTATCGTGAACCTCCGGTTCCCGGTAGAATCTCGTAAAGATCTCCGCCTGTCTCTCCGGCACAATTCCCTTTCCGGTATCCGAAATACTGATCTTCAAGAAGATTTCCTGTCTCGTCAATGCGACATGAATCTCACCGCCGGACTCCGTGTACTTCACTGCATTGTCCAGAATATTAAAAACAGCCTCCTGCGTCCACCTGCCATCATGATCGATCATCACTTCTCCACTGCTCTCCATGAAAAGGTCGATCTGTTTCACTGCTGCATCCGGAACAACCGCTGCCACAGCCCGCCGCAGCGTCTCACAAATATCACCCGGTTCCTTCTGTATCTGCAGGATCCCCGTCTCCAGCCGGGACATTTTCACCATACTCTGCATCAGAAAATCGAGCCGCTCCACCTGAGTCTGCAGCTTCTTAAGGAATTGTCGTCCGTCCTCCGAAAGTTCCTCCTCACCAAGAAACTCTATATATAGTTTTATGTTGGAAACCGGTGTCCTCGTCTGATGAGAAATATCCGAGATCAGTCCTTTGATCTGCACCCGCTCTCTCCGGCTCTCCTCGGACTTACGCTGAAACAAATGTGCCGCCCTTGCTAACTGCGTCTCCGTTCTGCCCCAAAGGCTGTCCTCCATCTGTGCCTCTGGCTTCCATTCCCCACCGGAAGAAATCACGTCCAGAGCCTGCTCCACCTTTCCGGCAAATTCTTCTATATTCTTATGCAGCCGGTAATTACGCCACAGCAGTGCCATAACAATGGCTCCCGCCGCCACCGGCACGATCCACATCATCCAATCCATTGATATCCCACCCCGTATACATTAGAAATATATCTATGCTGTTCATCCTCAAGCTTCGCTCTCAGACGGTTGACATTCACCGCCAGCGCATGCTTATCAACAAACTGTCCACCGCTGTCCCACAAACGATCCAGTAAAACATCGTACGTCAGAAGCTGCCCTCTGTTGATCAGAAACTGTCGCAGCATCCTGCTCTCCGTCGGCGTGACCGAGCATTCCTGACCGTCCACTGTCACCACGGCTTGCTCCAGATCGATCTGCAAATGATCATCCGAAAAGATAAGCCGTCCGGAGCGGGAATTTCTCCTTAAGATCACATCCAGTTTATGAAGCAGGATCCGCATGGAAAAAGGCTTCATAATATAATCCTCCGCTCCGGATTCGTATCCGTTGATCGCATCCTCCTCGAGATCTCTTGCCGTCAGATAAATCACCGGGAGCTCCGCCTGCTGTTCCTTCAGCCACCGGCACAACGTATATCCCTCACCATCCGGAAGATTTACATCCAACAAGACAAGCTCCACCTGCCGACTTACAAATATCCTCCGGGCTTCTGCAATACTTTCCGCACTTACCACACCGTATCCGGCCTTCTGAAGTGCATAGCAGACCGCCTGATTCAGATCACTGTCATCCTCTACCACCAATATATTGTGCATATCTCTTCCTCCCCTGGAGTAAAACTGTATGTGCCTTATTGTAACACAGTCCGCCTCCTTGAACAGAGAAAACAAAAAGATTCTCAATTTTGTGATATTCTGTGAGATTCAAACTCCGTCATATGCTTCCGGTAATGCAAAGGAAGATTCGTTCTCTGCAGATCTGCATTCTCCCGCTCCGGGATCGCAATACTTTCAAAGAATGCCTTCCACAGATCCGCATACTCCCGTTCTCCACTGTGCTCAAGCCGGTCTAATAAAATGCATTCGTCCGGTTCGAGCATCCGTTGATACCATCGTCTCCCCGGATTGTGAAACGCTGCCTTGTGATGCGTCTTGTCATAGATGATAAACCACTCCGGATTCAGTCTGTCCGTAAAATGAGACGCTACCGTATCGATCACCTCATTCTCCGGCTCGATCACAGCATACAGGACCGCCTGTCCCTGCCATGAAATCTCCTCGAAACGGATAAACTCCAGATAATAGTGCGCCTCATTGCGCGATCTACGGTATATCTCAAACATCCTCTGTACCCACGGCACATGAAGTGCCTCCGTGACCTTCCGGCCCAGTGCAAAACCATACACGATGAAATGATAGATCACATCTGCCTTATCCGGCTGACGGCTTCCTGCCGCCGTCATAATATACTCGTATGCCGTCTCCGATATCCGGCTGCGCACAGTTCGCAGAACCTTCTGCATCTTCTCCGGATCCGGCTGTACATCCACATACTCACTGAACAGGGTATAGTTCTGTTCTGACTCCGGCATGATCACCTCCAAACGGATGTGGTCGTGTCCGTAAGCAGACTTTCCTGCATCGTAAACTGCTGTAAATATGCCCTCCGGTGTATCCTCACACCGATATACACGCATCTGTTTCATAATACTCACCACGCCTTCCAAAAACCTGTCCTTCCACCAAAACCCCGCAAACAGATAACCGCTTATCGGCAAACCTGCACCACGATCTTTCCCTCCCGCATCACGTCATAAAGTCAAACAATGATAACTGCTGATAATGGATCTGATCCTGTTCATAGCTTTGCTGCAGTGCCTTCTCCTCTCCCACAAGCCGCCTCGTAATAAAATCCTCCTCCACCTTCAGGAAATCATACATCATCCGCCCGTTGCAGGTGATAAAATAGATCGCCCGCTTGAGCACAACTCCCATCTTCTTCAGATGGCGGTAATCCAGCGAACCTGTCCGTCTCGCCCTAATAATGCGGCTGGCAGACTTCACACCAATGCCCGGCACACGAAGCAGCGTATCGTAATCCGCAGTGTTGATCTCCACCGGAAACGACTCCATATGCCCCAGCGCCCAGTCACATTTCGGATCCAGAAATACATTGAAATTCGGTCGGGACGGCGATAACAGTTCATCTGCCTCAAAACCATAATACCGAAGCAGGAAATCTGCCTGATACAGCCGGTGCTCCCTGCGAAGCGGTGGTCCGCTCTCCAGTGTCGGAAGATCGGCATCCTGATTAACATTGATAAATGCAGAATAAAACACCCGCTTCAGATCAAAACGCTGATAGAGTGCCTCCGACACGGTCATGATCTCATAATCGCTCTCCCCGGCTGCTCCGATGATCATCTGGGTGCTCTGACCCGCCGGCACAAAGCCCCTGCCCGTATCGTGACGCCGCCACTGGGTCAACCCGGCAGCGGTATCCGGCAGTACGAGTGAGGATGCTTCCCTCTTCGGTACTGCCGACTGCTGCGCAGGTATACCGGAAGATTGCTGTTGATGCGCAGCACCGCTGCGCTTCTGTAATAAATGATCCTGCATAACCGCACCGGAACGATCGCTCTCAGCATTCTTATATACACCACCGCTTCTATCTGCCCGTTTGGAAAACGCACCCTCCGCATTAGCTGCCTTTCCTCCGGGAACCACAGCCACCTTCCCCACATGACTCTCCTCGCGGTTCAGCGCCTTCAGCCTCGGTGCCTCACTCCTCTGACTGATCCCATCGGGCATGCTCCTCCCCAGCCTGCGCTGGTATGCCAGTACGCACTGCGGTTGCCTCCCTTCATCCCCAGCGCTTCGCGGCTCTCCTCCATCCCGGACTGGATCTGGCGCATCGGTGTCAGAATCTGCCGGCGATCCTTATTCGGCGCAAGCTGCCGCAGCCCGTCCGCCGTAGGAAGCTCCATATTCACACTCATGCGATCCGCATACCAGCCCGCCATCTCCACCAGCTCCGGCGAAGCTCCCGGTATCGCCTTGCAATGAATATAGCCGTGAAACCGATGTACCGTCCGCAGATCATGAAGCGTCTGACAGATCAGCTCCATCGTATGATCCGCCGACTGTATGATCCCGGAGCTTAAGAAAAGTCCCTCGATATAATTCCTCCGGTAAAACTCCATGGTCAGCTGACAGACCTCCTCCGGCGTAAACGTCGCCCTCGGAACGTCATTCGTCACACGGTTGATACAATACTTACAGTTATAAATGCACTCATTCGTAAATAAAATCTTAAGCAGAGAAATACATCGCCCGTCCGCCGAAAAGCTGTGACAGATTCCCGCCGCACTCGAATTGCCAATATATCCATCCTTCCCCTGACGGGACACACCACTGGAGGTACACGCCACATCATACTTGGCGGCATCCGACAATATCCTCAGCTTCTCCTCCAGAGACGCATGCTCCGCAAAGATCATCGTAATCTCCCCCTCTCAAGTCAACCGCTGTAGCTGCTGCCACAGACAAATCATCTTCTGATCAATATCTCTTAATAAACATTTGTTCCGAACATCTGTTCTATTATCATACGCTCGTCCCCGTGCAATGTCAAGAGGAAAAAACTGACAAAATTAAAGCCGCCAAGAACGGACAAGATCAGAGTGGACAAAACTGCTTTCACAAAAAACATCCCGTTCCCCGATACAGAAAAAGACCCATCATATACGTTCATAAAAACGTACACAACGAGTCTTCTTTTCGATCTTCTTTTATTTATTTCCCTTTTGCTGTCTAATCTTGTGAGATCAACGACATTCCAAACGCTTCCTCGTCAGGAACCGCTTTGCCGTCCTTGTAAAGGAAGAACCACTCCAGTCCCTCCAGCAGTTGGAACTGCTCCCGCTTTGCAAGCTTCTTCCGGTCGGTCGACTGTACGGAATTTGTCTTAGAATACTGCTTTACATCATCCGCCGGCGTCTTCTCGTAATATGTATGGATGACCTCTGCGCAGTCCTCACGTCTCATAAGCTCCGCAATAAAATTGTAACGACAATAGTAATAGCTTAACGCCTGAGCATAACTGTCAAATGCAAGCTGTGACCAGGAACCCGGAGCTTTCCGGATAAACCGGTACAGCTCATCGGTACTCATCGCATCCAGCATTTCCTGCGGAAACTGCTGCGCCGCCATCACCTCATCATCCGACGGGATCCACTGAATTTCATAATCCTTTGGATAACACCAGTTTCCATCGGAATCCTTCCAGTCAGAAATATTATCCTTTCGCACCTTATCATACTGCTCTGTAAAATACTTCTGGTAATAATCTCGCTCCTCGTCCGGAATCAGCTTCTTACCGAGCAGATCTGCGATCTCATCCCCGGACTGCTCTGCCACTGTCTGTGTCGGCTCAGCCGCATTCAAGGACGATGCCTTCGATGAATCTCCATTCCCACCGGTATTTCCGCAGGCACAAAGCGTCACTGCCAGCCCGAATACTGTCAGCACCGCTAATAACCTTTTCTTCATATCGCCCTCCGTTCCGCAGATAACAAACGTAAGCACCCGTATTCTGCTAATTGCTATGTCTCCTTTTGCCTTCGCGCATAACGAAATTTCTACGAAATTTATTTTTCTAACATCTACTCCCTGATCACCTTCCACGCCTCTACCAGCCGGTCAACGCTCCACGCCGCATTTGCGGGACTGGTTGACGGCAGACAGACCGCCTTAAGACCGGTCTGCTTCTCCTGATATTTGCGGTAAAGCTGCTCTGCCTTCCTGCCGTTCACATAGATCTGACGGATCTTCCCCTTTGCCAGGATCTCTCCCAGATCTGTCGGCTGTGCGTTCCGGATGCTGCTGTCCGCAGAACCCTGAATATCACAGGATGCAATCACATCCCAGACTGCCACGCCATTCTCCAGCAGAAACGCTTTCTTGTCCTCGACGGTCTGCGGCACAGGCTTTTCATACACCGCCGACAGCACCCGCCAGAAACGGTTCTGCGGATGACCATAGAAAAATCCCTGCTCTCTTGATTTCACTGACGGAAAACTGCCGAGGATCAGAACATTGGAAGCCTCATCGTAAACCGGTGCGATCGGATGCTGTATCATACATTGCCTCCGTCCTGCACCTCCGAAGCTGTGATGCTGGCGTGTATATTTCCGATCCAAACCACAAGCAGATACAGTGCAACCGAAAGCGGAATAAAGGAAGCCGCACCGTACCAGTCTCCAAAATGCACTCTGTCAATCGTAAGCAGAAGAAAGCCGATCTGAACCACTCCATAAAATACGATCTCCGGCAGCTTCTGACACCGCAGCCTTAACTGCATCGGTTTTACACTTCCGATACAGAAAAAGCCGACGCCACCCATAACAATAAGTCCTAAGATCATCAGAAAAAGCACCGGATATTTTAATAAAAGCGTCAATCCGAATGCTGCCGATGCATTCAGTCCGCCTTCCCATGACGAAACTTCCCGCAGCACCGTCTCATACAGCATATACATGCCACTAAAACTGCTTACACACATCAACACATAACAGATAATTTTCTCCGTTCTCTTCATAATCGTTCCCCCTTATACTCCCCTCTATTCATCATTGAACCATCAGCACAAACTCCGTACTGCTGTTATTCACCGGCGTTCCATCCTGTCTCGCCAGATCCGTATTGATCCGGTAGGTTCCCGATGTTACCGGCTCTTTTGTCTCCGATATCACAAAGGAAGCCTCTGCCTGCCCCTGTGGTTTGATCAGCCCCATCACAGCCGGAATGATCATATCCTTTGCAGACTGTACTTTTATCCACTGACCGTTTTCAAGCTTTTCAATGGAAAACTGATAGCTGAACGTTGCGTTCACGTCCGATCCGTTATAAAACTTCACATGTACACTGATCGCACTTCCGGATGCTGTCGCACTTGTTGCGTACACGCCGACTGCCCCCGGAGTCACAACATTTGTTACATCCTTTTTCTCTTCAGTCTTTGCCTTCTTGACCACAACGCGGCACTTGAACTTCTTCGCACCGACCTTCGCGGTGATCACGGTTTTTCCGGCTTTCTTCGCCTGAAGAACGATGGTCTGTTTCTTCTTCCCGGTTGTCTTTTTGATGACGGCAATCTTCTTATTGCTGCTTTTCCAGACAACCTTCTGTGCCGGATTCTTCACCTTTAACGTGGCTGTCGCCGTGGACTTCTTCCCCAGTGTCAGCGTGAGCTTCTTTTTACTGAGTGACATCCCTGCCTTTTTCGCCTGCACAGATACCGTTTGCAAACCGCCCGGCAATATTAACGCCACCAGCAGACACGCCGTGAGCATCAATGCAGTAATCTTTCTGCATTGGAATCTGTTTCGCATAAAAAATACCTCCTTGTCTTTTGTTTCGTGCGCTTTAAGAAGCATTCCCATCCTACCTGCGTAAACTACT
Organism: Roseburia sp. AM59-24XD; assembly: GCF_003478445.1. Lineage (GTDB taxonomy): Bacteria > Bacillota > Clostridia > Lachnospirales > Lachnospiraceae > Jutongia. The sequence continues at coordinate 67,435 of NZ_QUET01000008.1, read as the reverse complement.
CCTATTATTTCTATGGTAACACAAAACATTTCCTGTGCCCGATCGATGTTGTGAATTGATATCTGAAATGTTGTGAATTACCCCTGACTTTCCCGATCCGCACTATGATAGATCGGCAGCATCACATGCACGGTAAATTGATCGGTCGTATGTTCCACCATAAACTGTCCCTGCAGCTTCTCCACCGACCGCTTCATACTTTCCATACCATAGCCGTGTTTTGATGTGTCCCATTTATGGGTCAGCAATCTTCCGTTACGAATCTTAAGTTTTCCCTGATAAGAATTGCTGAGAAGTAAATTTAACACCTGCTTATCATAGCTTAAACTAAGTCTGATCCACGCATCCGTACACCCCTGCGCCGCCTCCAGTGCATTGTCAAGAAGATTGCCTAAAATGCCGGCAAGATCAAATTCATTCAACTGCAGTCCTCTCGGGATCCTGGCATCGACACTGCATGTAATTCCCAGCTTTTGTGCCTGTGAAAATTTATAATTTACAAAACCGTCCATCTCGGGATTGCCCGTCTGCATCCAGATGTGTTCCGATTCCACATTATCCAGCACTTGCTGCAGATATTTGATCACCTTTTCATTTTCGCCCTGTCTTGCCAGCTCCCGCAATGCAAGGCAGTGATTTTTCGTGTCATGCCGCATCCGGCGCACTGCCTCCTCCTGCTCCCTCAGGATGGTCAGCTCATTTTTGTAGACCTGATTTTTCATATCGAGCATATCACTTTTCTTCGCCTTCTGATACTGCTGCGTCAGCATATCATAGCTCCATATGATCAAAATAACGAGCGCCAGGATAACCACGCTGGTGATCGTCACAAAAAACGGTTTTCTTGCAAATATTTCCTGATAGATTACGACCTCCAGATACACGCAGCCCGCCATGATCAGAAACAAAATCCCCAATTGATAAAAATGAAATTCGCGCTTTTTCCGTCCTCCCACTTTGACGATCGTTTCAAAAAGAAACAGCTCGATCAGACGTGACAGATATACCGTAAAAATATTGGCATACTGCATATTCTCAGAGGCTGCATACATCGGAGCCTCTCCCATTACAACCATCGCCACCGTCTCGCTGCAGGCGAGCAGCCCACACACAAGAAACACATAAAAGATCCTTGCTGTCAGCTTTCCGTCATACAGCATCGTCAGCGCAAACAACACGATCATACTGGAAACCATCGTCAGCAAAGGAAGATTCCAAAACAGATACACCGCCCCGGTCACAAGACCATAGACGGGATAGCAAAGCACCTCCCAGACATGCTTTACCCTGCATTCCCCGGACAGACCGCGAATCAGCCGGTATATACAATAGCTGTCGCACAGCTCCGACAGGAAAAATAATATTACATAGATCATAGATCCTCCCTCATATACTCTGCAATCTGCACCCCCACTTCCTTTCTGCGCGACGCAACGATCGAAAGAACATCTCCCGTCGGAAGTACGATCTCATTTCCTCTGTATTCCTCAATCGACTGATAATTCACAAGTTCGGAACGACTGATCTGTACAAACCTACCGGTCGCCGTCTCCTTCTTGATCTCTGACATTTTCCCGTAAAATTCGATCACTCTTCCATCCGTTGTGTGAAGCAGGATCTTGCGGTTATCAACCCGGAAATACATAATGCGGTTCCACGCGATCCGGTTTTGATTGCCCTGTATCTGATAGCGGAACATTCCCTGTCCCTTTTCGGACAGACGGCAGTACAGCTCCCATATTTCCTTTAATCGTGCTTCCGTCACCGGCTTGATCAGAAAATCCATCGGTCTTACAGCGAAAAGATCCATGGCGTAGCTTTCCTGCGAGGAAATATAAACGATCCTGCAGTCCTCATCGCCCAATATATTGCGGATCGCACGACCAACCGCAATGCCGTCCATGCGATCCATTTCAATATCCAGAAAGAGCAGATCAAAACGGTAACCCTGTTTGAGATAATTCCATAAAGTATCTCCGTCAAAAAACAGTTCCGTCTGTAAAACCGTCTGCTCTTTTCTTCCTAATTCCAGTAACATTTCCTCCAGATGATGACAAAGAATCTGATCATCATCGCAAATTGCTATTTTCATTTGTAATAACCTCGTAACATCGATTGTTATCTTTCTGCCCTTTGCCTTATTATAACGCAACGACCGTGCATTTGGTATATTTTCGGTATTTTGCGACCACTTTTTTCGGAACATGTACCGTAACATTCTTACCGCAGCTCCACTCCTTCATCGATGCCGTGTGGAATTTATCACTGTGTATGTAAATATCTATTTTATCTTTTCCGTCGTCAAACAGGCACAGCCCCGAATATCCCCACGGCTCCGGTCCCCATATAAGCTTTTTGCGTGACATGATATGCAGCTCTTTCAGGGATCTTGTCGATCCGAAGCAGCCCGCCGGAATGACAGGGTCTGTCTCTTTTCCGACAATGATCTTCTCTACATTGCTGCCCCAGAAGGTTTCCTCGCTCAGCTCTTTTACGTTGACTAACTTAACTGTTTTTGCCTTGCTTTTTTCAAATGCATGTGACATGATCTTTTTAATTTTATTACCGTGGATCGTGACTGTTTTGGAGCCTTTTCCTGCATCTAACAGACATTTTTTATAGATAACCATTCCATTTTTCCGAACACGCTTATCCCACCACCAAGGCAGATCCTTCAATGCATCAACGCAATCCAGATTGGAAAAGTCATCAAATTTTATGCTTTTTAAATTCTCACAATAGCCGAAGGCACCGTCCTCCATTGACTTCATCCCCTTCGGAATAACGATTTCCTTCAATGAGGTACATCCCTTCAGGTCTATATCATCCAGATAATCTGTATCATCTGCCATCTCATAATATTCCAGATTTTTGCAGCCTGATACACGGCAGAATAGAATATCTTCCTCCTGCGACCGCGTGGAGTAATCGCGCCAGCCACTGTACGCCGCCTGCATCCGGAGGCTTTTGATCTCGTAATGGTCAATAAAGCTGTTGCAGTCAATTACCGGAGCACCGTCAATTTCTCTCGGCACCACAATATCCGTATACTTTGCATTGCCATTCCCGTCAAATTCCTGCTCAAACGCAAACAGCTCATAAACAGGATCGGATTCCTCATATCCATATTCCTTTGGATTTCTCCACGTTTCTCCCGCTGTTGTCTTATGATAACAAAGACCATCCTGTTTCAAAGAGATTTTCTCCCTCTGAAGAGGAGACAGCGTTACTTTCGGTCCCGGTTCCTCTGCCTGCACCTTCGGTGCACTAAGCCAGTCTTCCTGCTTACCCTCTCCGTTTCCGATTCCGCCACCTGCTGCCATTGCGACAGCGGCAGCAATTACCACTACCCATAATACATTTTTCTTTTTCATAGTTTCATCCCCTTCAATACATTATCCTGTGCGGTTTACATCTTCCCAACAATTCCAATACCGTATCCGTAATACCCATCCGGACGGTTCGCCCATTTCACCAGCAGAACCGGCTTGTTGTTCTGATCCCATCCGTAGAATTCATATCCAATGATCATTTCCACATGATAAATTCCCTTGTATCTGCCATTGGATGCGCCGGTCTTAAACATCAGATCGCCTGCCTTGAACTTGAGCGTCTGTGCATTTTTCTGGCTAAATCCTCCCTTCAAAAGCTTGTTTCTGTTTGCAAGATACTGTGCCTCCCCGGCTGCTGTCGGTGCATACCCGGTGACGCCAAAACGATATCCGTATTTTGCGTAAGCTCTCCAGACAAGAGAACTACAGTCGTAATATCCCTTCAACATGCGCTTCGGCTGGCTGTACTGGCTTGTGGACGCCATCTTCTGCGCACGGCGGATAACCTTTTTCTTGGTGGCCGTTGTCACAGACACCACGCAGCCCACACGGACATTGCCAACCTTCGCCGTAATGATCGTGTTGCCGGTCTTCTTCGCACGTACCTTACCATTCTTTGATACACTTGCCACCTTCGGACGGCTGGACTTCCAGACAACGCTTCCCTGATATCCCTTCACCCGGAGCTGCTTCGTCTGATGACCGGCCAGCAAAGCGGATCCGGCAGACATTTCCAGCACGGATACCTTCAACTGGATCTTATATTCTTTCCCATAAAGCTTGAGCGTCAATGTCGTGCTCCCGGCATCGCTGCAGGTGATCACAATCTTACCGTTCGTGATCTCTGTCGAAACATACATTTTCTTATTGGAAGAGATCACTTCGTAGATCAGATTCTCATTCCTGTCGCTGTCAAAAATCTGGCTGTCACCGCCCTGAATGGCGATCTGTGCACTGTTGGTGCTGTTATAGCTGTTTTTCACAATGTATATCTGCACCGCCTGCTTCGCAAGTGTTACCTTGGACATGTCCGGATATACGGACACCGTATAAGTACAGTAAAACATCGTATTGCCATCCCGGTCGATACCGGTTACGGTCATTACCGTCTCCCCAACCTTCATGGCATGATAGCCGCCGTTTGCGGTCACCTGAAGCACACTGCTGTCATTACTGCTGTAATGTAACTCCACCAGATCCTCCAGCGGATACGATGCAAAGCTTACGCGGTCAATATCAAATTCACCGGTTGTACCAACCGTTAATACCACATTCTGAAACTCATTTTTCAGAGAAATATCTGCCTTTGGCTTTGCTGTTACCGCAGGTCTTTTCGTCGGAGTCGGCACCGGTGTCGGTGTCGTGATCCCTCCTCCTGTTGCTGTCGCCGACGGAGTAGCAGATGTATCACTGTCCCAAAAACCGGACTCACTGTATGTTCCTTCTCCTGCAGCCGAAGCTGTGTTTATCTGCCCCATCGGTTCCAATACCATGCAAATGCAGATTGCTGTCAAAATATACCATGCTGTCCATTTTTTGTTTTTCATTTGATTTCCTTTCCCATCCCCTACAAGTCTCAAACTGCAGGTTTTTTCTTAAAAATGCCATATATAAATTTATCAAACTTGTACCATATCTTTCTGTCAGAATTATGGCAATGTTAAAAATTGTCAAAATCCCGGAATATCACACCCGGATGAAATCCCGTTTGCGGACGGAATAAATGATCTTTTCCCGGACCGCATGCCCCGTCACACGCTCCAGCGCCTCCGCATAATACTCCAGCTGGATCCGGTATTTGTCTGCCAGCTCCCGGAGATCGTTTCTGACATGATCGGTCTTATAATCCACAAGCACGATCTCGTCATCCTCCCAGAACCACGCATCAATAATTCCCTGCACCAGCACCATATCGCCGTGAGTGACCTCCGGATACAGCTTATCGGCATCAAAGCCCATCATAAACTGCTGCTCTCTCTGAAGCTTTCCCGCCAGTGCAGCCGCCCGCATCCGTCTGCCAATGCCAGTACGCAGAAACGCAATGAAATCATCTGCCCGGATCACGGCAAGCTCCTGCGGCGTCAGATATCCCTTTGACGCAAATGATTGCAGCCAGCGTTCCAGCACTGATGCATCCGAGTGCTCATCGAGCAGTTCATAAGGAAAATGCTCAAACACCAGATGGTAAACGGTACCTCTCTGTGCGCCGGAAAGCTGCTCCTTTTCGGCGAGAAACCGTGGTCTCGGAATATCGCTTATTTCATTAGTTTCTTCAGTATTCTCTCCGGTCTGCGGCAAATCACGCTTCTTCGCTTCCCCGGTCTGCGTCAGATCTGCCTTCTCCTCAGCTCCGCTCTGTGCCGGTTCAGACTCTTCGCCCTCTCCGGTCTGCGTCAGATCAGGCATCCTGATTCCTTCAGCCGCCCCGACTTCCGGAAGCTCGCTGTCCACCCAGACGACCTCCTCCATCTGCCGCGCCTGCAGCTCGAGACGCTTCAACTCGGTCACGGAAATCTTGACCGGTACATTCTGCTCCGCTTCATACGGATACACATACGCTTCCTCCGCACAGATCTCGTCCCGGATCTCCTCGTCATAGCACACACTGCTTTCCCAATGCTTCAGATCCTCATAGCTTAAGATATCCTCCGCCATCTCTTCCGCCGCCTGTGTGGTCAGCCGCGAGCTGTCCCATGTCTCGATCGCAAAATAAGGCTGCGCCGACACATCCGTGATCAGCGGCATCAGCATTGCAAGAAAGCTTTTCGCCCCGATCAGATCGACAAGACCATATTCCGGCGGCTGTGCCTGCCACTTCGCCATATCCTTTTCCAGATCCTTGGAGGTTCCCGTTATGATCAGAAGCTCCTTAGCTCTTGTCAGTGCCACATAAAGCACACGGATCTCCTCCGCCATGCTTCCCGCCACGCTCCGGTCTGCCAGATAATTTTTCAGGATCGTCTTCATTTTATAGCGATCCTCCAGATTGATATAATCAATTCCCATGCCGTAATCGTTGTCCTTCACGACACCTCTGGCATCGACCTGATTGAACTGACGTGCCGTTCCCGCAAGGAACACCACCGGAAACTCAAGCCCCTTACTCTTGTGGATACTCATAATGCGTACCGCATTCATTCCCTCATTCGTCAGGGACGCTTCACCGAAATCAATCTCGGATTTCTTCATGCTCTCAATGTAACGCACAAAAGAAAATATGCCGTGATTACCTTTACCCGCATATTCCAGCGCGCGCTGCAAAAGCAGATCCAGATTTGCCGCACGCTTCTCCCCGGCAGGCATCGCCGCCATAATATTGTAATAGCCCGTTTCCCGGTAAATCTGCTGCAACAGATCATACACCGGAAGCACTCCGGCTCTCTCTCGGTACTTTGTGACCATGTCCCAAAAATCGGACACCTTCTTTTTCGTTGCATCCGACAGAGAATCCCGCATCAACGCATCATAATAATTGATCCCCTCCTTATCCACGCCGATCTCAGCAAGTTCATTGTCCGTAAAACCGCCCAGCACCGAACGAAGCACTGCTGCCAGTGGAATGTCCTGTCTCGGATTATCAAGAACCCGCAGGAAATCAAGGATCAGCTCCACCTCCATCGAGCTGAAATATCCGGTCTTCGTTTCACAGTACGCCGGAATTCCCATGCTCGACAGCACCTCAATATATTTGTCCGATACTCTGGACGGACTCCGCAACAGAATGACAATATCCCGGTAGCGCACCGGACGGTAGCCGTCATCGTCAAAAACATAAAGCGGATCCCCGCCCTGCACCATCTGACGGATCTTCTCACCGATGACCGAGATCTCCATCGAATCCCGGTCCAGAAAGCTTTTATTCTCTTGGATCAGAAGCACCTCGCTCTTCCCCGCCGTTCTGTGTTCATTCTCTGGAAATGCCGCACCCGGCACAAGGCTTGCCGCCTCATCGTAAACGATGCCCCCCAGACATTTCTGCATCACCTTATCAAACAGGAAATTCGCCGAAGCAAGCACCATTTCCCTGCTTCGGAAGTTCTGGTGAAGATCGATCCTCTGTCCCATTTCCGGGTCACACCCGTAAGCCTCGTATTTGCTGTTAAACAGCTCCGGTCTCGCCTGACGGAACCGGTAAATACTCTGCTTCACATCACCCACCATAAACAGATACGGACGCATGCCCTGATCTGCTCGGCTGATGCTGGACAGAAGTGCCTCCTGAATATAACTGCTGTCCTGATACTCGTCGATCATGATTTCCTGATAATACTCCTGCAGCTCCTTCGCAACCTCGCTCGGCGCATCATCATGCTCATGATCCACAAGGATCTCCAGCGCAAAATGCTCCATATCATCAAAGTCAAGAACACCCTCATCTCTTTTCCGTGCCGCAAATGCCTGTGTAAACCGTCTTGTCGTCTGCACCAGACCTCTCATGGCAGGTGCCATATGATGAAGCTGCTCCCACAGCTCTTCTAAGGTCTGTCCGAAATATTTATCCCGAAGCTGCATAATTCCGTTATCCATATAGGATTTGCGCATACCCTGGATATTCTCCCGAAGCTCCTTGTTCGCCTTGCTGGATGCCAGACGTGCCTTATTCAGATAATTGCACAGCTTATCCGCATAGCCCTCAAAGGTCGTTTCCTGCGCACACATCTCGAGCTGTTCAATATCAGATTGAATCGCACTGCTGTACTCGAATGGTCCCTCTGTCTCACACACTCTGAGCGTCCGGCACGCCTGTGCCAGATAGCCCCGGATCATATCTCCGGCAAACTGTTCCATTTCATGAAGCCACGGTGCTTCCCGTAAACTGTCCACATTTTCGTACAGATACAATCCCTCTGCCTGATCCAGCCAGTCGGACGGCCACGGCGCACTCTGCGCCATATCGTACATACTCAGAACAAGCGCCTCGACCGCGCTGTCATCACGTCCGGTCGAAAGCATGTCTGCCATCGCAATATAATCAATATTTTCCTGCTCCTCCGGTGCATTTGCAGCCCGCTCATAGCACTCCTCCAGAACGTCCTCAAGCACCTCCTGTTTCATGATCTTGATCTCGGTATCATCCGCCACACGGAACACCGGATCCAGATCGATCACATGAAAATAATTGCGGATAATATTCTGACAAAAGCTGTCGATCGTTGTGATCTGTGCATTGTGCAGCAGGGAAAGCTGGCGCTGAAGCCGCTTGTCCCCCGGACGGTCGGTAAGCGCATTTTCCATGGCTCTGCCTACTCTCTGCCGCATCTCTGCTGCCGCCGCCTTTGTAAATGTCACAACCAGAAGCCGGTCAATATCGATCGGATGCTCGTCCTGTGTAACCTCCTGTATGATCCTTTCCACGAGAACGGCTGTCTTTCCGGAGCCTGCTGCCGCAGACACGAGAATATTGCTGTCCCTTAAGTCGATGACCTTCTGCTGGTCTTTGGTCCATTTCATCTCTCCCATATTCCCGAACTCCTCCTATTCCTTCTCCGGATACCGGCTGCGCAGATTCGTGTACACCTCATCGTCAGTCAGCTCCTTTAGATTTCTGTATTCCTGTCCCAGCCGCGGATCAAACCGGCACACCGCATGATACGGACAATAATCGCAGGAGGTCGAATCGTCCTCCTTCCGGTAAGGCCGGATGCCGATCCCGCCGCCCATGATGTCCTCGCTCATTCCCTCAAGGGTATCTCTCGTATACTGCATGAGCAGATCAAATTCATCCTCGGTCGCAAGATATTTCTTGGAAACCTTCGCGATATCTCCGTCTTTTTTCGTCGATATTGGTACAACACCGGAGTGAACTCCTGCCGCCAGACCGCTTCCGCTCTCCGGGCGCAGTCTGTGATCCACCGCATGCAAAACCTCATCGGCTTCGTTGATCAGCCCCTTCATCCGGAAGGATTTCATAATCTCTGCCTCTCTGTTTTCTTCGGTGGTATAACCGTCCAACATCGGATCCTTCGGATGGAAATAAAAGATTCCCGCCGGCACGATCTCCTTCTTCAGACTTCTGCGTCTGCCGGTTGCCTCATCGACCGCCGCCTGCAGATAAATAACAAGCTGCATTTGAAGTCCGTAATAAAAATCCGACAGAGAGATTTCCTTCTCACCGGTCTTATAATCCACAATGGAAATGTAGTCGGTGTCCTCCGTTGAAAGCCGGTCGATGCGGTCCACACTTCCCCGAAGCACAAGCGGTCCGTGAACCTGCTCAAAACGAAGCTCACTTCCGATTGTCTCAAACTCACCATCCCCCATCTGATTGGAAATGGTCTTGATCGTACGATTAAGCACACGCTTCATAGTCTGCATCATATGACGCTCCGGAAGGTATCCTGAAGCAGACCGTTCTTGTACTGATCCGTCACCTCCGTGAAATATTCCTCCGCCTTCTCCTGACGCTCCTCCTCGCTGATATCCTGCCATTTACGGTGGTTTTTGATCATATCCTTTGTGTAAAGCTCCAGCGATTCATGAATGATATTTCCGATGTCATAAAATGCAACCGCCCGTTCCTCACGCTCCTTCAGGCAAAGCCATATTGCAGAAAATAACGGTATGCGCACGATGCATACAACTCAAAACGCGATGCACTCCCCCGGAGCATATCCTGATACAGCATGTCCGCTGCTGCCTTGGTAAGTGCCGCCTGCGCCGGCTGATAGAAGGCTGCCTCCAATATTTTCTGCAATGCCTCTTCGTGCTTTTCTTTATAATAGCTGAATATCTGCTGCCATTTTTTATCCTGAAAGGACCGGTTCCGCAAGCCACGGATCAGATAGCCAAGTCCTGTATCCTGTCCCAAAATATGGACAGCATCCTTTCTGCGCTCCTCCACGCAAACGGTAAGCTCCGGGTACAGTTTCTGCATGCGGTCGATCAGATAGGCCGGCTTTTGCTCTTTGCCATCGTTGCCGGACTCGCACAGACACAGATAGAGATGCTCCTCCGGCTTGGTAAGTGTCAGGTACAGATAAAACTGCTCGGTATATATTTTCTCCCGGTCGGTCGGTGCCAGCGTAAAATCCTCCTGTGCAAGAAAGCTTCTCTCAGAAGAAGAAAGCACTCCGCCGCTCCCGGTTGCTGACGGAATATTGGCATCGGTTGCCCCAAGAAAGAAAAGGTGTTTGATGTGATTTAATCTTGTTCGTGTCAGATCACCCACAACGATCTGATCCACTCCCGGCGGGATCATGCCGACACGTGCCTCACTAAAGCCGGTATCCAGAAGCTCCCGAAATTCCTTCAGCCCCGTCTCCTCTGTGCCAAGTAACTCCACCAGTCGATCAAGCACATCCAATACAATACCGTAGATCTGCTCATATTCCTTCGCCGATTCGGAGTCTCCCTCTGCACGGAACTTTTCAACATCCGCCTCCAGCTTATGATAGAAATCCTCCTGTTCCATAAATCGGACAAGTGCCGCCGCATATTCTTCCACAGTGTGCTTTCCGGTGCGGGTGCTTCCATTGATCTCCTCAAACGCTGTCCATACCCTGCTGCGGATATCGTTGATCGACTCATTGAGCTTTGCCGCCTTACTCTCTTCGCGAATCCGGAACACACCTGCCGCCTCCCATTCCTGCGACCATCGGCGCGATCCACGGATACCGGATGCCAGCAGATAATTATCTAACAGATCCGTCTCTTCTCTGGTAAGCGGCGAATATTTTCCACGCAGATAGCGCATCACGGTATCGTACCGGAAATCGTACTGCATCATATCAAACAGCGCATCGAGCATGCTGACAAACGGATTCGCCAGAATGCTTTTCTTCTGATCAATAAAGCATGGGATCCCAGCCTGCGCAAACACATCCTTTGCGAGCGTTCCGTAAATCTCCATATCACCGGCAACAACACCGATATCCCGGTATCGGTAACCCTGCCTGCGCAGTTTCTTCACGCATTCTGCGACAAAGGCGATCTCCTGCTGCGGCTGTGCAAGCACATGGATGCTGACGTCACGGGTTCCTGCCTGTGACTGTGGATCCGCTATAGTGCTTTCACCGGCTGCTATATCGCAGGTTTCTGCCTGTGACTGTGATCCCGCCGCGGTGCTATGCCCGGCTGCAATATCACCGGATTCCGGCTGCCCGCCCGCACGGTCACTCCGTTCACCTGTCTTATACGGCTTCACCGGGAACCGGAACAGCTGCTTCTCCAGATGGTCAAGCTCCGCCGATTTCCGGAATCTCGTCTTGCCGGTATCTTCCCCGACCCGTATGATCTCCGGCTCCGCAAGCCCGTTTTCCTCGATCATTTTCATGAAATGCACGGTCGTTTTTCTACTAAGATAGAATAATTCATGCTTCTCCCCTGTGCGGAATACGCTCTGCTTCTCGTCCATGATCACCGTCAGATACATGTCGCTGCACACCTTCATCAGCTCCCGGATCAGCCGGTACTGCACCGGGGTAAATCCCGTAAATCCATCAAGCAGATTACGCAGTCCTTTAGCAGTTTCGACTGCGGCACTACGCCACTGAGTACTGTCAGCACCTCCTCCGAGGTAATATAATGATCCTCCAGATAATCGCGAAAGCCGCGGTACGCCGTCTTCATATCCTCCAGTTTCTTCTTCAGTGCTGCCTTAGAGCCTGCCGCCCGGATCATATCGTCAAGTCCTTCCTCCTCAATCCCGTACTGCATCATCTCCGATAGAAAGGATTTAATCTGCGCAACATATCCCTTTTTGTGGACATTCTTCCCAAAGTAGGGTAACTCCTTTTCCTTCGCCAGAAGGACCTTGTGAAGGATCATCGTCTTTCCCATATCATCGAGCACCGGCAGACTTGCCGTTCCGGTTTCCCCAAAGATACGGTACGCCAGACGCACAAAGCTCTGTACCTCAATATTCATGATCCCGCGGTTGCTGCTGATCTGCACGATCTCGCGCTGCACCTGCATGGTCGCCTGCTCCGGCACCAGCATAATAAAAGTTTTGTCCTTCTCCTCCTGCGCCCTCGCCGCCACAATATGATTCAGATAATAAGATTTCCCTCGCCCGGAACCCCCTAATATAAAATGAACTGCCATCTCTTTCCTCCATTCCCACCGCTGACACCTGCGGCACAGATAGCCTTGCCAAACTGCATGCAATATTTTCACATCATTTCTACAATTCTGATAATTCATTCACATATAGTTTACCATAATCACACACTGAGGTTCTATCTTTTTTCTAATTGAATATACTGTAATAACCGGAAATTTATCTATTGGGAGGTTTTCCTATGTCGCGTACCAGAATTGTTATTTTTCAGTTGAAGGAGATCATTTACACTGCTATTTTTGTAGGTCTGGGCATTCTTCTGCTCATACTGCTTTTTTTCATGTTCTGGCCCGGCAAAGGAAAAGAGTCCGCCGGCACGACCACAACACCCTCTTCTGTATCGGGACAGTCGGCTGATACCGGCTCTGCCAAATACATAGCAGGTGTTTACACAAGCAAACTTACACTCGGCGATGCCAAGATCAATCTTAAGGTTTCGCTTGATCAGGACCGCGTCAAATCCGTCGAAGTTGTCAACCTTAAGGAATCCGTGGAAACGATGTATCCGCTGATCAAGCCTGCTGTCAAGGAAATCTCTGACCAGCTCGCGCAGAATGTTGCACCGGATCAGGTTGTTTTGTCCGATGATTCGCCATACACCTCTCAGCTGATCCTTGACACGGTATGTCAGGTAATGAATGAGGCCGCCGCAGAATAAAATCAAATAAAAAACGACAGATTATCCCTGAGACCTGTTAAAGTGTTCCCGGTCAACGATCGGAAATACCACTTTGGGATAAGCTGTCGTTTTATTATATCATATATCTGCGCACGCTTTCTGCGCATGACGGAGTTTCGAAGAAACTCCTAATATGAGTCCTTTGGGACTCATTATATCGTGAATTCGCAACGCAAGGGAGCTTGTTCACTTGCGCAGAATTCATGAACGACAAAATCTTAAAGCGCAAAGCGCGACAGATGCGTAGCATCTGGATTTTGGAATTGTTATATCGGATTAAGTAATGCCGGATACGGAAATTGCTCTGTAACAAAGCAATCTGCAGCATCCATGAAATCCGGAAGCCGTGTCAAACTCCACAGCATTGCATTCCCTACTGCTTACTGCGCACACCGGATGCCGCGGCATCCTCCTCTCCGTTCTGGAAAAGTATATAGCGGTATGGCGTCAGTGCCTTGATCAGGATCGTTCCGAGGATACAGCAGGTTACAACCTCGCCAATACCTACGGTCAATGCCTGAAACGGAATGGATACATCCAGACCATGCACAACAAATTTAATGCCGTACGCATATCGAAGAACGAAAGGGATGATCGCCATATTTGCAATCACCGGCGGTAACGTTACAAGGAAGGAATGCTTGCGAAGTGCATAACTTCCCAGTGCACCAACCAATGTAGCCAGGCTGCCGAATACCACATCCGGAAGCATCGCTCCTGTAATCAGATTACTGAGCAGACATCCGATAAACAGCCCAGGCACTGCCGCCGGTGTGAAAAACGGAAGTACGGTAAGCGCCTCAGATATACGGATCTGGATCGTTCCTGATGCAAGATTAAATGTGTTGATAAATACGGTGAGTACAACGTAGATTGCAGCAATCATTGCTGCCTGCGTGATAAAATAGAGTTTCTTTCTGTTCATTGCTAAATCTCCTTTAGTTTTGTTTTACGAGTGGAAGGTCTCGAACACTCGGCTTTCTATCGATCGCTGTCCCCTATCCTATCACGTTTGTCCGTGCAATGCAAGTCCTCTTTCATTTTCCTGTAAAAGGCAGTCTCAACGTTTCGTCTTTTCTACTGCGTTATTTGTATTTCCCATAAAAATACAGCCCCGGGAATTTCCCGGAGCTGTATCCGCTATACATAATCGTTCAAGATCGTGTTCTGATTAGTTCTTAAGCTGATCCTCCAAAGACTTACGTGTAGCAGCCTCTTTCTGAGACCACTTCAGACACTTGTCATAACCATATCCTGCAGTGTCCTTCTTCATCTTTGCAACAGCCTTATCGAACTGAGCATCGTTCTTAGCATAAAGAGCGTTCCAAGACTCGTTCTTGATCGTATCTGTTACCTGTTTCCAAACAGTCTTTAACTCGTCAGACTTAGCACTTGCTGAGTAATCGGTTCCTGGAGATACAGTATATTTACCCTTCTCCATGTAATCGTTGATACCCTCACAGCCTGTCTTCTTCTTCCAGTCTTCCTGGATATCATACTTAGATGACTCCTGAGTAGAAGCCCAGTTATCAGCATTGTATGTCTCACCATCTGTCTCAGGGTTCTCAGCATCAATGTTCCATGTAGATACAGCCATCTGAAGCTGACCATCCTGGAATGTACCCTCATGATCTGTCATCTTTGTCTTCAGGTCTTTTCTACAAGCCTCACCAAGCTCTGTCAGATGTGTCTTCTTATCGTCGCCATAGTACCAGCACTCATCCTTAGGACCATATGCGTACTCAAGACGTCCGGTTGGAGTACAGAAGTAATTCAGTACCTCAAGAGCAAGCTCTGGATACTCACAGTTAGCACCGATAGATGTTACATAACCTGTACCAAGTGTGCTCATACCATAAACGATAGGAGATGCCTCTGAAGGTTTCATACAGTACATGTACTCACCCTTCTTCATATGCTTATCTGTGTTGAATGCGAGAGATCCGGAATAGTTGAAGATAGAGAACAGTACACCACCGTTGATTACCTTCTCGGACATCTGCTCATATGTCTGTGTCATTGAGTCAGGATCTACAAGACCGTTACGATACAGCTGATTGTACCACTTGAGCATCTCAAGATATGGTCCGTTCTCCTCTAATGCATCATGATACTTACCTGTGGTTGGATCATAGAGACCAATACCCAGCTCATCGTATCCATAGTATGCAGTAGCTGTTGCCTTAACGTACATAACCATTGCATCATCCCAGTCCGGCCACAGAGAAACAGCGTATGTCTTTCCGCCTGCATCATCCTTAGGATCCATCTTCTGCATCTTCTTAAGAAGATCAGCCATATCGCTCATGTTCTTAACCTTTGGATATCCCATCTTCTTGTAGAGATCCCAACGAGTATCCCATGTATAGAAGAATGACTGATGATCCTTACTAGATGTAGCAACCTCGCCGCCCCATCCGTAAAGCTTGTCATTTCCATCACCAAGGATTGTTGCTGAAAGTCTCTTGTTCTTTGCGAGCGCATCCTGCATATTGTCATATACATATGGTGCGTTCTCTTTGAGGATATCATCCTCCTCCAGATCATAGAGCAGTCCGGCCTTGAGAGCTGCTGCGTAGTTATCGTCTGTGTGACCCCAGATAATGATATCTCCAAGATCCTTATCAGACATTCTTGTCTGGAATGTACCACTCTCGTCAGGTACGATGTTAAGCTTTACATTGAACTTATCCTTGATAAGATCTGCTGCCCATCCTTTCTGTAATCCTGATGAGTTTGCTACCTGACTGTATACAGTCAGGGTAATTGGCTCGTTGCTGTTGCTGCCGAACTTACAACCTGTGGCTGCAACTGTTGTTCCTGCTACCATGCTAGTCGCAAGGAGCATGGAAAGCATTCTCTTTCCCAGTCCTTTTTTCATGTTATCCATCCTTTCTTATTGTTGTTAACACCTACCCGATTATACTATGTCAGTCGCACAGCTGCAATAGCCCTGTGCGAAATACATTCAAACAAATCGAAATATAATGGTCGTTTATTCTTCGTCTGTATCCTCTTCTTCCTCCTCAGACTCAAAATCCTCCTCGTCATCGGAAGCTTCAGCAGTCTTCTCATCAACCTCAGCCATGAGATTTTCTCTCTCGATGACCTCGAAGAACGTATTGGCAAAACCGCTGATCGTGAAAATGATACATGCCGGTCCAATTAAAACTCCGACAAACATAGTTGTCAGATTCCACATAATGATCGCCATCTCGATCACCAGAAGCACTGCCAGAAATGCTGTTCTGCCAAGAAACTTCGCCGCTATGGAATAAGAATTACGCATCGTATTAATGATGCTGTTCTCGTAACGCGCCATTAACGGAAACGCATATACCATATGCATAAAGATCAGATATACTCCAACTACACCAATGATCAAAAACATGATGTTATGATGCTTCGCCGCATGATACAGCTGAAAATCCAGATATACCGCATAGCTTGCAACCATGCCAATAACCCCGAGAATACTTCCCTTTTTCAGGTTCGCCTTAAACTCCTTCCAGAAAGGACCGGCAATGTATCCTTCTTCATCCTTCACCATCTTGAGTGTGATCGTATAGGCCGCGGTCGTTGCAGCTCCCATCGTTACAATCGGCAGGCTGCATAAAAGCCACATACAGTTGAGCTTAAACACATCCATCAGACGGTTCATAAATTTGTATAAGGGACTATCTACACTAAAAAATTTCATTCTGTCTTATTCTCCATTCCGTGTAATCAGACCTTTCTCCTTTATATGCACATCGCTTACATACTGCTTAAAAATACCAGGGGCGCCAAAAATGCCCCCGGTATCTCATAATCTCTTAGAATATCAGTCTGCACTTTGGCATTAACCCTTGACAGCACCCAGCATGATACCTTTCTCGAAGTATCTGTTCATGAATGGGTACACAATCAAAATAGGGATAACGGAAATCATGGAGATTGTATACTTGATAACCTTTGTATTCAGTGCAGCAGCAAATGCTGACTTGGCAGCCTGACCACCTGCGTTCATGGAAGCCTGCAGGTTGGATGACTGGTTCAGGTAAATATACAATCTATGCTGCAGTGTATACAGCTTTGGTGAGTTACTCATGTAAATCAGGGAATCCTGGAAGGAGTTCCAATGACCTACCGCACCGAAGATTGCGATTGTTGCAAGGATTGGCTTACTTAAAGGCCAGACAATCTTTGTAAATACCTGCATGTAGGAAGCACCATCGATAAATGCACTCTCCTCCAACTCAGCCGGGATAGACTCGATATAAGTCTTAACCAGGATGATGTTGTATGGAGCCACGATACCAGGAATGATGTATACCATGTAGTGGTTTGTCAGACCCAGCATAACCAGGTTCAAATATGTTGCGATCAAACCTGCGTTAAAATACATTGTAATAACGATTGCACGATACCACAGACTTCTGTGCCACATCTCCTGCTTGGTTACGAGATAACCAACAAATGCAGAGGCAACTACCATCAAAGCAGTACCAAAGATTGTTCTTGTGATGGATACGACGAACGCATATCCAAGATCACCTACACCGGCAAGTGCCTTGTAGTTGTTAATGTTAAGTCCGTGAGGGATGAAGTTGATCAATCCCTGCTGTACCATTGCATTATCTGAAATCGTGTTGATGAACAGATAATAGAATGGGAAGATACAGGTGAGGGTGAACAAAATGAAGAACAGATAGTTCAAAATATTGAACACAATGTCACCTGGTTTCAATTTGTACATACGTTTATGTTTCTTGTTGTACTCTTTCTCTCTTTTAGCATCTAATTTCTCTTGTGCTGTCATTGCCATTTGTGTTCACCTCCTTATACAATACTCTCGCCACGGAGTGCCTTAGAAAGGGAGTTCGCTCCGAACAGCAAGACTACACTGATGACCGACTTGAACATACCGACCACGGTTGAAAGCGGGATACTACCACCACTACCAAGACCGAGGTTGTAAACGTAAAGATCAAGAACCTCAATGTGGTTCTTATTCTGTGGTGTACAGAATACCAGGTACTGATCAAGACCGTTACTCAGAACTGCTGCAACTGCCATCAGTAACAGTACGAAGAAGGTAGGCAGAAGACCAGGCACTGTAATATGCCACATCTTCTGGAAACGACCGGCACCATCCACCGTAGCAGCCTCGTACAACTGCTGGTCGATACCTGCGATACCGGAAATGTAGATGATCGCGCTCCAGCCGACACCCTTCCATGTTCCCCATGCCCACATCTTAAGCCATGTGAAATGGTCACCCATCAGGAAGTTATGTCCATCAGCGCCCTTAGCAATAAGTCCGATACTCTTTGCAAATGTGTTAATGAAACCGTCAGTTGAGAAAATAGCAATTGCCAAAGCGTATACTAATACCCAGCTGATGAAGTTTGGTACTGTTGTAAATGTCTGAATAAAACGACGGAATGTGAGGTTCTTGATCTCGCAGAGGAAGATAGCGAATGCCATTGGAATCCACTGTGTAATCAGACCTAAAGCGGACATTGCCATTGTGTTACGGATAACACGGATGATATCGCTTCGGGTTGCACCGTTCTGGAACAGATATGTAAACCACTTGAATCCTACGAAGTTTGACATACTCAGCGTTCCACCTGTCTGATAATCGAAGAATGCATATCTCCATCCCCAAAGTGGCAGGTAGCAGAATACGAATGCCAGTGCCAGGAACGGCATAAACATCAGGAACAGCTTGTACTTAGGATCCATCTCCATCCCCTCATCCGGTGCTGCCTTTGGAAGCATCATCAGGATAGCGATAGACATAATGAGCAAAGCAACAGAGATCACAGTATAAACAACTGCTGCAACCGGGAAGGTTGGTCCGACTCTGTCAAGCTTTGACTGCATTGTTGTGCTGCATACCATGTTGTATGCCAGGATCGTAACACCAAATCCTACGATCTCTACGATACTACCAAGGATAGACCAGAGAATACCTGCTCTCTTCATCTTAGTATTACCAAGAGACATGCATCCGCCTACTACAACGAATGCCACACCGATCAGTGCGACTACTGCGCCTGCATATAATACATAGAAAGCGCTTGGACTCAGCCAGTTCATACGAAGAGCACGACCGGCCTCGCTGGTCAGGGTTGAATAAGATACAGCCGCTGTAAAAAGCGAAGTATTCTCATTCACCAAACTACAAATCCTTGTCGGATTCATAAAAGGGAAGAAAACGGAAATTGCAGAGAAGATAGCAATCACTCTCTGTAACATATAGATATAATCTACCGTTCCCCTTTTCTCTGTTTGTGATTCTTTCATAATAACCTCCTGTATTACTTATTTCATCCCACCGTCAAAAGCCCTGTAAACAGACCAGAGCAGACATTCAAGATGATAAATAGAGTTTACGCTATTTTTATTATACATGCATTTTCCTCTATCGAATACCATAAATAATAGAGAAAAAATACACGACTTTTCATTCGACACGCTACGAGTATTTTCCTATGCCCTTAAAAAAGGAGACAGGTTGTCGCCTATCTCCTTTCAATGATATCTACTTATTCAGCAGATGTCCGTTGCAGGAATTATTTCTTCTTCTTAACAACGACTACTGCTACAACTGCTACTACTACAACTACGATCACGATCGGAACAACCGGTGAAGACTTCTTAGAAGATGTTGTAGAAGCATCGCTTGTTGTGTTGGCATCACTTGATGCACTTGAAGCATCATCAGCAGGTGCAACTGCATCCGGATTGTCTGAGTTGAAGCCGGATACGGTAAATGTGATCTGGATAGAATCTGTAGGAACTACAGTGATGTCAGGGCTGTCTGCGTACTCACCCTTATCCTTCTGATAAGAGTTCATAGCATCGAAACGAAGAAGTCCGGACTCATCTGTGTACTCAGATGGGAAGAATGGCTCAGATGGAAGAGAGATTTCCTTTCCATCGCATGTCAGCTTCACATCAGAGATTGTTACAGGGTTATCCTTTGCAGTCATAGGAATATCTGTATCAACATAGATCATAGAAATCTTAGTCTCTGCATCACCCTTTGTATCAAGAGCGTTGTTCAGGTTAGAAACACCAACAGTATATGTACCGTTACCCTTGATCTCAACATCCTGTACCTGTGTACCCTCGATTGCCGTAACACCGTCTGTACCAGACTGGAACAGTGTACCGTTATCGAATGTCAGGTTTGCTTTCTTCATGTCCTTACCATCGATACCAAGTGTATCGGAATACCACTCATCACGGAAGATCCATGTACCGGTCTCCTGTATTCCGAAGTATGCATGATAAGTGCCGTCTGCGTCAAATGCAGCCTTAGCTGCCTTCTTACCGGCCTTACTTGTTGCTGCAGATACATCAGTAGGTACTGCTGTTGCTGTAACAGCCAGAGCCAGTGTCAAAGCGCTGAGAGTAGCTGCTACCTTTCTTAATGACTTTCTCATTGTATCGTCCTCCTCAAAATAAACGGTGCAGTCATAAATCAGTGCTTCCCGCCGGAAGACTCATCCTGCTGCCCATATTCTCATTTTTGTACATCATTGCCATAGCATAGGTGTACAATTTAATTGTTCTTGTCTATTTTACCAAATACATACGGAAATAAAACCATAATAATTCGACATTTTTACACGATAAATTATACATTTTGGTCAATTTCGGTCTGATAAGGAATATGAATGACCACTTTTGTCCCTACATTCTTCTCGCTGTCGACCTCAACGCCGTATTCACCGCCAAAAAGCAGGCGGATACGCTGATTTACATTACGCACGCCGATGTGATTGTCATCTCCCTGCTCATCCTTCATGATCTTTCGCAGATGACCAAGCTCATAGTAGTCCATTCCCTTTCCGTTGTCCCGGATCTCGATGAAAATATCGTCTTTCTTCTTATATACATGGATCACCAGTCTTGCATCACATGCCTTTTCCTCCAGACCATGCACAAATGCATTCTCCACAAACGGCTGCAGTGTCAGCGGAAGGATCCTCGCCTTCATGTCCACATCAGAGTCGATCGTCAATTCAGACGTAATTCTGTCTCCAAACCGGTACTCCTGTATCTTCAGATAATATTCCACCATCTGAAGCTCCTCCTTTAATGTCACAAGACGGTCTGTCACCTGAATATTGTACCGCATGGTCTTTGCCAGCATCTTGACCAGTTCAACGATCTCCGGCTGATGATTCACCACTGCCTTCATACGGATCGTTTCCAGCGTATTATATAAGAAATGTGGATTGATCTGACTGGCAAGCATCTTAAACTCCACTTCCTTCTGCTTTGTGTGAAGCTTCTCCTTCTGGACCTGCTCGTCCACCACATTACTCATCAGCAGACGGATATCCTGAATCATCTGCTCCAGCTCTGTGTAAAGCTCACCAATCTCATCGTTACCCTCGATCCGCTCCACCTCATCATATTCTCCCTGCGCTACATGATGCATCTGAACCCTGAGCTGGAACATACGATTACTGTAGGAAGCCGCAAATGCAAAGATCAACAGCGCAGAGACGATCATTCCGATAATCTCCGGAATAAATGCCTGCATACTGATCTGGTTGACCTCCGCCATGATATCCTGATAATTCTGAACACTGACCACCGAATAATAATCATCCGAGCCATCCATCTGCAGACGCTCGTATGAGATCAGATATTCCTCAACCCCATAGGAAATCTGTTTTGTCACTCTGCTCTTATTGATCTTCTGAATTTCCTCCTTGAGAAACGGATAGTCCAGAGAACTGCAGTTGCCGGATATCCAGTAATAATCATCGTATAGAATCGCCGTATCCTGCCTCTGTTCATTCAGTGTAACCTTATCGTACTGGATCTGTATCACAACAATGCCAACCACATCGTCATCGTCATCCCGCACCGCACGGCTGATCTGCATCGTCTGATCCTTTTCATTGTCTCCGGACGTTTCACCAAAATACCAGTACCCTTCATCAACACAGTCCACCGTCTCCTTGTACCAGGTCTGCGTCCGGACAGATTGCTTAAAATAGGAAAGGTTATTGATCCGGTTCAGATCGTAGGTGTCAACGGTCGGGTTGTCCAGAAACAGATTGATCGAAGAAATATCCTGTTCATAGAAATTGATATAATCCTCCATTACCATATTGGCTTTGCGGTAATCGCTGTAAAACTGTGTTTTATTTTTGTATTTGCGGGTGGTAAGCTTTAAAATCTCATCATTACTGCACAGAAGACGTGCCACATTATCTAAAACGGTCATAGACTCACGGATCGAGGAACTGAGCACGGACAACTCCTCTGCCTGTGTCTCCTCCGTCAGCTTGATCATCATCTTGCGCGTCTGCATATTGGTATAGATACTCATTACGAGAAGCGGAATAATTCCACCGATCAGATAGATTAAGATCATCCGGTGGAGAAATTTCATATCTTTAAATAAGTGAAATCTTTTCTTGTAGTTTAATTCATTCATAAGCTGTCTGTCATCCGTCTATTTTGAACTGTACCTGAAGTGGTTTCTTGAGCGGCTGCCCTCCCAGTGATGTCACCTTCGTTGTGATGTTAAGAATATAGGATTCATTCTGGGCGTACGGTTCTAACGGCTCGATCTCGATCTCATTTTCCAGGGAATTATAACGGATCGCTGTACGCAGCGGTGAGAGATTCATGGAGGTCACATACAGATTGACATTATTCACGGTCTTGGGATCTAACGGAATATTGAACTTGATCTTCCAGACGAAATTGCCCGTCTTAAACTTCAGATCCTGACGCACTTTACTCTCAAGTCCCTCTGTCATAGATTCAAATTCCAGATATTTAGCCATGACACTCTCCTGCCTTTCTTTCCTTATAATAAGGTATTCTGATCTCTTTTATCATCTTAACACATTCTCTTTTTTTTGGATAGACTCATTCGCAAATTTTCCTGCGGCAAAACACAGTTTTTCTTTGAAGTCATATTTGGTGTGTGATATACTTAAAAGTGATATTCAATTGCAAAATAATATGATCGAAGCTGCCGCAAGTGGCGGCGAATGAGGACCTGTTATCATGAAAAAAGTAAATTTCAAACCGGGAAATATGATCTATCCGCTTCCTGCCGTCATGGTAAGCTGCGGAGATATGGATCACGTATCAAATATATTAACGGTTGCATGGACCGGTACACTCTGTACCAATCCGCCGATGGCATACATTGCTGTTCGCCCGGAGCGTCATTCTTACCCGCTGATCCGCGAGTCCGGCGAGTTTGTCATCAATCTGACGACGAAGGAGCTTGCTCACGCGACGGATTACTGCGGCGTTCGTTCCGGACGGGATCACAACAAATGGACGGACTGCCGTCTGACGCCGGTTCCTGCTGACACCGTGAAATGTCCGCTGATTGCGGAAGCACCTGTCAACATCGAATGCAAAGTACGCCAGGTTCTTGAACTTGGCTCCCATCATGTTTTTGTGGCTGACGTGACTGCCGTTCACGTTGCCGAGAAGTATATGGATGAGAAAGGAACCTTCCATCTGGAGGATGCCGGTCTGCTGGCATATTCTCACGGAACCTACTACAGTCTCGGCAAGTCCCTCGGTCATTTTGGATATTCCATCCGCCGCCGAAAAGGTAACGGACGGAAAAGCACCAAACGTCCCACCGGAACATACAATAAAAAAGGAGCTAAGGCGTGCGGAAATGAGGGGTAACGTATGAAGATAAGCTATATCAGAATACAGAATTTTAAGTCCATTCGCGATCTGGAGATCACCGAACTGGAAAACGCACTGATTCTTGTCGGCAAAAACAACACCGGTAAAACAAACGTCATCGATGCCATTCTTGCCGCCACCGGATACCACACGGTATGCACCGAAGAATTTCTGGATCCGCAGAAGAGCATCGACATTACCCTGTCGATCGAGTTTACCGAGGAGGATCTTCAATCCTATCAGACCCGTGGTATGGTCAGCAGGCACCGCGACTACGAAAAGTGGCTGGAGGAGTTTCGCTCGCTGATTCCTTCCTTTCAGGACAACACCGTGACCTTTACGTTTCATATCAATCCGGAACACAAGGTTCGCTACAACGATGGCTTCCAGAAGAATAACCCATACATCCGGGAGATTTTTCCGAAGATCTATCACATCGACCAGACCAGAAATCTGGACACGTTACAGAATGATGTTTTTAGTTTTTATGACAAAAAATCCTTCGAGATGCTCAAGGATAACACCTGTACCTTTGACCCCGCCCGGAAATGTAACCGTTGTTTCCAGTGTATCGGTGTCATCAACAAGAAAACGCCGGAGGAGCTGACATTATTTGAGACGACACGACTGCTCCAGTATAAGCTTTTCCGTACCAATCTGAACGAATTTGCCGACAAAGTGAATTACTATTTTCACCGCAACGGTAATCCTTCCCAACAGATCCGCTACGTCTTGAATTTCGACCTGGATGATCTGCTGCATATCGACACACAGCTGATCAATCGCGAGCGCAACGATTACGTTTCCTCCCTGAGTTCAATGAGTGAAGGTATCCGCAGTATTTATGTACTTTCTCTTCTGGAAGCGTATATTGACGAGGCGCAGACCCTGCCCTGCATCATCCTGATGGAGGATCCGGAGATTTATCTGCATCCGCAGCTTCAAAAGGTTGCCAGCGAGATTTTGTACCGCCTGTCCAAGAAGAATCAGGTGGTCTTCTCCACGCACTCGCCGAATTTGATCTTTAATTTCTCGTCCAAACAGATCAAGGAGGTCCTTCTGGATGAAGAATATTACACAACCGTGCGCCCGGAGACCGACATCGATCAAATTCTCGATGACCTCGGCTACACTGCCAACGATCTGATGAACGTCAGCTTTGTTTTCATCGTCGAGGGCAAGCAGGACAGCAACCGGCTTCCGCTTCTCCTCCAGAAATACTACTCCGAGATCTACGACGAAGACGGCAAGCTCAAGCGCATCACGATCATTCCGGTCAACAGCTGTACGAACATCAAGACGTATGCCAACTTAAAGTACATCAATAAGCTGTACCTCAAGGACCAGTTTCTGATGATCCGCGACAGTGACGGCAAGAATCCGAAATACCTTAAGAAGCAGCTCTGCAGCTACTATGGTCAGAGGGCGAAGGAGGACGCCGGTAACCTGCCGAAGGTTGAACCGAAAAATGTCCTGATCTTAAAGTATTACTCCTTTGAAAATTACTTCCTGGAGCCTTCCGTCATGGCAAAGATCGGTGTCATTAAAAATGAGGAAGATTTTTACAATATTCTTTATAAGAAATATAAGGATTACCTTTTCAAATTAAACAGCATGAAACGGATGCAGCGCATCAACAACATCCGCATCAAAAGCAAACAGGATCTCAAAGACAACATAGAGCTGATTAAAATTTACGTCCGCGGGCATAATCTTTTTGATATCTTTTACGGACGTTATCACGGGCAGGCAGAACAGGAGATTTTGCAGAGATATATTGACGTTGCTCCGCGTGAAACCTTCCAGGATATTTTCGACGCGATCGACTCTTTTGTTTATTTTGAAAACAGAAGAAAATAGGTTGACATTATAAACGATTTCGTTATAATGTATGGTATGTATGTCTTCACTATTCTACAGGAGTGGTGAAATGTGTTTTGCAAAATAAGTGTTTGATGAGGTGCAAAATGGAAAATCAGTATATTATTAAGGGAGGAAATCCTCTTCACGGCGAGGTTGTCATCGGCGGCGCCAAAAACGCTGCTCTTGGAATTCTTGCTGCTGCCATCATGACAGATGAGACAGTGACGATCGACAATCTGCCGAACGTAAGAGATATCAACGTCCTTCTTACAGCGATAGAGAGTATTGGTGCTACTGTAAACCGGATCGGACCGCATGAGGTTCAGATCAACGGAAGCACTATTTCCGATGTTACAATAGATTATGATTCCATCCGTAAGATCCGGGCTTCTTATTATTTATTGGGAGCTCTTCTTGGCAAATATAAAAAGGCACAGGTAGCCCTTCCGGGCGGATGCGATATCGGAAGCCGTCCGATCGACCAGCATCTGAAGGGATTCCGTGCACTGGGGGCCACGGTCAACATCGAGTATGGTATGATCAATACCTTTTCCGATGCGCTGATCGGTAACCATATTTATCTGGATGTTGTTTCTGTCGGTGCGACGATCAATATTATGCTTGCATCCTGCATGGCACAGGGTCGTACCGTTATTGAGAATGCTGCCAAGGAACCGCATATCGTAGATGTTGCCAACTTCTTAAACAGCATGGGTGCCAACATCAAGGGTGCCGGTACTGACAAGATCCGTATTGACGGCGTTGAGCGTCTTCACGCCAGTGAGTATTCGATCATTCCTGATCAGATCGAGGCAGGTACTTTCATGGTAGCCGCTGCTGCCACCAAGGGCGATGTCCTGATCCGCAACGTCATCCCAAAGCATCTGGAAGCGATCTCTGTCAAGCTGATCGAGATCGGTGCCAAGGTTGAGGAATTCGATGATGCCGTGCGTGTATCCGCTTCTGACCGCCTGGGTCACACACAGGTAAAGACACTGCCATATCCCGGCTTTCCAACCGATATGCAGCCACAGATTGCAACGTTGCTGGCTCTTTCCAATGGTACCAGTACCGTTACTGAGAGTATTTTCGAGAATCGTTTCAAATATGTCGATGAGCTTGCCCGCATGGGCGCCAACATCAAGGTCGAAGGAAATGTCGCGATCATTGAAGGTGTTACCGGACTGACCGGTGCTTCCATCACCGCGCCTGATCTTCGCGCCGGCGCTGCTCTTGTTGTTGCAGGTCTTGTTGCCGATGGATTTACAACCGTAGATTCCATTCACTTTATCGAGCGCGGTTACGAGGATTTCGATAAGAAAATGACAGCTCTCGGTGCCTGTATGGAAAAGATTCCTGTTGATGACGAGAGAGAGATGCTCAAGTTTAAGATGAAGGTCGGATGAAACACAGAAACTTAAAACGCTGAGGCAGACAAAACCTCAGCGTTTTTTTTTGCATAAAATTTATATTTCGTAAAAAGGAAAAAACAACATTTTGCCTTTAACAGATTTCTTTCACATCCAGCTCCTGTACCATCGCCAGATTCACGATCAGACCATTGATCTTCACGATCGGATTACTCTGATCCATCGGGTTCGTATCAACGATCAGGGCGCGCTTATTATCCGAGAGAACCACCTCGCAGCCAATATAAAACGTTGCAACACCCTCCATGAATATTGCCATATAATTCGGATCAAACTTCTCATGCTCCTCCTGCAGCATACGGAACACCTCAAACGGACAATGAGGCTCTCTGTACACTCTCGCAGAGGTCAGCGCATCATAACAATCAGCGATCCCGACAATCTTTGCAAAATCATCGATCTCATCTGCCTTCAAGCCATTCGGATAACCAGAGCCGTCACATCTCTCATGATGCATCAGCGCCGCATTCATGATCCGCTCATCCAACGGATGCTTCTTTAAGAAATCATATCCCTTCTGCGGATGCTGCCGGATCACGGAGTATTCCTCCTCCGTGAGTGAGCCTGCCTTCTTAATGATCTTGCCCGGCACCCCCATCTTCCCGACATCATGCAGAAGCCCCGCCAGCGTCAGAATATCCTGTTCCTCCTCCGTCATGTGCATCCACTTGGCAAACTCATGGCACAATATCGCCACATTCAGGCTGTGTATGTATGTGAGATCATCATACCGGCGCACTCTCCGAAGAATCCGGAACGTATGCGTCGGATCATCACTGAGCGCAATGATCTCCCTTGTCTCCTTCAAAAGCTTATTGGTGTTCAGATCCTCGTCCTCCCTGACGATATATTCGGACAGTGATTTCTCCAATAGCTGTGCGGATTGGATCACCCGTTCACTGAACAGACGGTAGTCCTTTGACTTTCTCGCAGGTCCCGCCTTGTTCTCTGCCAAAAATTTCCATTCCATCTTCCCGTCTCCTTCGTATCTGTGTCATTTCATTCCCTCAATATGAAATAAAATACCTTTTATTCCCTATATTATTCTATTATGATTGCACCAAAATATCAAGTCATGGTCTTTGTTGCAAAAGTTCCGAAAAAAGCGTATTATATAGTGTGAGATAATTTATGATGTAACAGGCAGAACAGTCGGCACTGTGATGCCCCGTGACATCAATAAACCGTTTTGATGTATTGACATTGGAGTTTAGAAAGGATAGGTACATTATGGTTTCTAAAAATGGCTGTTTTATTGTATTTGAAGGCATTGACGGCAGTGGGAAATCCACACAGATCTCCCTTCTGAAGGATCACATTGAGGAACATTCCATCAACTGCATGACCACGATGGAGCCAAGCAATGGTCCGATCGGCACACTGCTGCGCCAGTTTCTCTCCGGTCGTATCAAGGGAGAAGAGACAACATTAACAGCTCTTTTTGCGGCAGACCGTCTGGATCATCTGAACAATCCGGTCAACGGTATCCGCAAACTGCTGGAGGACGGCATCGCCGTTATTTCTGACCGTTATGTATTTTCCAATTATGCATACCAGAGCGTATCCGTTCCTCTCGAATGGATCATGAAATGCAACGAAATGGCAAATGAGATTGTTCGTCCGGATTGCCACATCTTCATTGATGTTGCCCCGGAAACAGCCATGGATCGTGTTTCAAAGGGACGTCACCAGACAGACATCTACGAGACACTGGATCGTCTCACAGATGTCCGGGAACGTTATCTTGACCTCATCCACCGCATGGAGGATGTAGAAAATATCATTATCATAGACGGCAATCGTCCTGAGAAAGAGATTGCCGATGACATCTGGGCAAAGGTCTGTCACTATTTTGTATAAATCAGACCGCATTATCTGAGCAAAGAAAAAGGAGGAGGAATCATGAATCTGCGTGTAAACCAGCTGCAGCAGCCGACACAGCTTGAACCAAAAGCACCTGTCACTGAGTCTGATGGTTCCTTTCGTTTTACCCTGCTCAGCAGCATTGAAGAACAGGAGCTGCGCGCCAGTCTGGCTGTGATGATGGAGGATATCACCCAGCAGGGCAACAAGCTCAGCCGCAAGATGGACATCCGCGACATGAAGCTGTACCGCAAAATGATCAAAGAATTTATGAATGAGATCGTTACACACTCCCATTCCTTCAGCCGCGAGAACTTTCTCGATAAGAAAGGACGGCACAGAGTGTACGGCATGGTAAAGCTGATCGATGCCGCACTGGACGATCTCGCCGAGGAGCTCATGCGCGAGGAGAAGGACCATCTGGCAATACTCAATAAAATCGGTGAAATTCAGGGAATGATCCTCGATCTGTTTACCTGATCTATCATAGGAGGCATTTATGGCAAATTTTAAAGATATCATTGGACAGAAGCAGGCAAAGGAACACTTCCAGACAGCCATTGAGACAGGGAACATTTCCCATGCATATATCATCAATGGCGAGACCGGCTCCGGCAGACGCATGCTCGCTGACGCCTTTGCAAGCACTGCAGTGTGAGAAGCATCCCAATGCAGACTCCTGCGACAGCTGCAAGTCCTGTCACCAGGCAGAGTCCGGCAATCATCCTGACATCCGCTATATCACCCATGAGAAAGCGAGCATCAGCGTTGATGACATCCGTGAGCAGCTCAACAACGATATCCAGATCAAGCCATACAGCAGTGAGCATAAGATCTATATCATACCGGATGCCAATAAAATGACTGAGCAGGCGCAGAATGCGCTCTTAAAGACCATTGAGGAGCCACCGTCATACGCTGTCATTCTCCTTCTCACAGATAATCTCAACGCACTTCTGCCGACGATCCAGTCCAGATGTGTGACGATCAATACAAAACCGATCTCCAAAGAGGAAATTGCCGGTTATCTTGTCAGCCACCTCTCCATGGAGCAGGAACAGGCTGATATTGCCGCAGGCTTCTGTCAGGGCAATATGGGCAAGGCGATCCGCTTTGCAAACTCCACTGATTTTCAGGAAATGAAGGAGGATACCCTTCATTTATTAAAAAATGTCGAGCACATGGATGTTTCTGAGATTGTTGATTCGATCCGTATATTCTCCCAGAAAAAGGGCATGATCGATGATTATCTCGACCTGATGCTGTTGTGGTACCGCGATGTACTGATGTTCAAGGTTACAAAGGATGCAAATCTCCTGCTCTACCGCGACCAGTTCCACAACATCTCCCACCAGGCAAGCATGCGCACCTATGAAAGCATTGAAAATATCCTTCAGGCAATCGACAAGGCAAAGGTCCGTCTTGGTGCCAACGTCAACTTTGACGTCACCATGGAACTGATGGCACTTACCATGAAAGAATAGGCATAATCCGCCAATAGAAAGGACAACAAATATTATGATATTAATTATCGGAGTCAGATTCCGTAAATCAAGTAAGGTATATTATTTTGATCCCACCGGCTACGAAATAAAAAAGGGCGACCATGTTATCGTTGAGACTGCGCGCGGCATCGAATACGGCACGGTTGTACTCGGACCGAAGGAAGTAACCGATGACAGAGTTGTTTCCCCGTTAAAGCCGCTGACACGTACCGCAACGCCGGAGGACGAAAAAACCAATATCGAAAACGAGCAAAAAGAAAAAGAGGCTTACCGGATCTGTCTCGAAAAGATCAAAAAGCATGATCTGAAAATGAAATTGATCGATTCTGAATATACCTTTGACCGAAACAAGCTTCTGTTTTATTTTACCGCAGACGGACGAATCGATTTCCGTGAGCTTGTAAAGGATCTCGCTTCTGTTTTCCGAACACGTATTGAACTGCGTCAGATCGGTGTCCGTGACGAAACGAAACTTTTAGGTGGTATGGCTATCTGCGGAAGACCGCTCTGCTGCCACACCTTCCTCTCCGAGTTCGCCCCGGTATCTATTAAGATGGCAAAGGAGCAGGGACTTTCCCTGAACCCGACACAGATTTCCGGCGTCTGCGGACGTCTGATGTGCTGTCTCAAAAATGAGCAGGAAGCCTATGAGGAATTAAACAGCAACTTACCTGCCGTCAAATCGCAGGTTAAGACGATTGACGGTTACGTTGGCGAGGTGCAGAGCACAAGCGTATTAAAGCAGCTTGTCAAGGTGGTGATCACCAAGAAGAACGGCGAACGTGAGATCCGCGAATACCCGGTTACCGATCTTAGCTTTAAGGATCACCAGATCAGCAGCGAAGGTTCTGAACTGGAGGCATCCTTAAACGAAATGGTTGATGAGCAGGGACTGGAGCAGCTTGAGATCATGGAGAAGCAGGACATCGAGGATCGTCAGGAGGAAGAAAACGAGAAGCGTGGCAACAGACGCGACAACAACCGTCGTGGACGCGGACCAAAACGCGATAATAATCGTAGCGGACAGGACCGTGACCAGAGACGCGACAATAATCGTGGCAGACAGGATCGTGACCAGCGGCGCGACAATGATCGCGACGGACAGAATCGTGATCAGGGACGTAACAATAACAGTGGCGGACAGGACCGTGACCAGAGACGCGACAATAATCGTGGCGGACAGGATCGCGAGCAGCGACGTGACAATAACCGCAGAGACCGTGAACCTCGGAGTAATAACCGTGACAAACGCCCTGCAAGAGGACGCGGCGGTTATGAGAATCAGGCAATCCATCTGACCGATACCGAGAAGCAGGATCAGAGCTTCCGCGGCGGCTATGAGCGTCAGACCGACGGACGCCGTGACAAGGGACGCCCTGAGCGTTTCCGTGAGGAGCGCAGTAAGAGAGGCGACCACGATAACAGACGTAACAACCATCGCCGTCAGAACAACAATAAAGGACAAAGCACACCATGAAAGCAGAATTAAGACCGGGAGAACGCCTGGACGATCTTCAGATCAATGATTATTATATTATTCAGAATCCCGATAAATTCTGTTTCGGTATGGATGCTGTTTTGCTGTCTTCCTTTGCACACTGTGCACCGGGCAGCAAAGTTGCTGACTTTGGTACAGGTACCGGGATCATCCCAATCCTGCTGACCGCCAAAACAGAAGCCGCGCATATTGATGCACTCGAAATCCAAGCCGAAAGTGCAGACATGGCGCGACGCAGTGTCCAATATAACGGACTAACCGACAAGATCAATATTATTAACGGGGATATTAAGGAAGCCTCTTCCCTTCTCGGAAAGGCTTCCTGTGATTATGTCATTACAAATCCCCCTTATATGAATAACAACCATGGATTGAAGAATCCCGAATTACCCAAAGCGATTGCCCGCCATGAGATACTCTGTACCCTTGACGATGTGATCCGGGAAGCCTCCCGGGTATTAAAGCCCGGCGGACATTTTCTGATGGTACACCGGCCATTCCGGCTGATCGAGATCATCAGCTGTCTGACGAAATATAGGCTGGAACCAAAGCGGATACGGTTCGTTCATCCATTTGCAGACAAGGAACCCAATATGATTCTGATCGATGCCGTCCGCGGCGGTAATTCCATGGTCAGGATCGAAGCCCCGCTTGTAATATATGATACACCCGGCGTATACACGCAGGAAATTCTCGATATCTATAATACTTAAACCGGATAGGAACAGAAAGCCTCTCTATGAGACATTTCTGCTCTCCTATTTCCGATACAGGAAACGGAGAAAACCATGACAGGAACTTTATATTTATGTGCCACTCCCATCGGCAATCTGGAAGACATCACCTTCCGTGTTCTCAGAACCTTAAAGGAGGTCGATCTGATCGCCGCAGAGGACACCCGCAATACGATCAAGCTTCTCAATCATTTTGAGATCAAAACTCCTATGACAAGCTATCATGAGTACAATAAAGTGGACAAGGCTGCCTATCTTGTCTCAAAGCTATCTGAGGGGACGAATATTGCCCTCGTCACAGATGCAGGAACTCCCGGAATCTCTGATCCCGGAGAGGAGATCGTTCGTCAGGCATATGCCGCCGGCATTCCTGTGACCTCTCTTCCGGGTGCCTGCGCCTGCGTTACGGCACTTACCCTGTCCGGTCTTTCCACCCGTCGTTTTGCCTTTGAAGCATTTCTTCCCCCGGACAAAAAGGAGCGGGCAGCGATCCTGGAATCTCTCAAAACAGAGACAAGAACCGTGATCCTTTATGAAGCACCGCACCACCTTCTTGCAACCTTAGAGCAGCTTTACCGGACACTCGGCGACAGACGCATTACACTCTGCCGTGAGCTGACCAAGCTGCATGAAACCGTCCGGCTTATGACCCTCTCCGAAGCACTGTCCTATTATTCGGACACATCTCCAAAAGGAGAATATGTTCTTGTTCTCGAGGGAATCTCCCGGCAGACACTGGATCAACAGAAGCAGGACAGCTGGAAGGAAATGGATCTGGAAGATCATATGCAGCTTTATTTAGACCAGAATCTTTCCAAAAAGGAAGCCATGAAAAAGGTCGCAGCCGACCGCGGTGTTTCCAAACGTGATATTTATCAACAGCTTTTAGACCGATAATGACGACAACGTTTTTCCCTGCGGCAGTTCATTTCATTACAGAGCATGATCTCTACCATCGGCCGCAGCCATTTCCGGTCAACACGATCCTTCTGACAGCAGTAATGACCGCAGATTCCTGCCGCCATGCGCCCCATCGTAACTTTATCCGGATACCGGTCGTACATCGGACTTCCCTCATATTCCATCTGATCACAGACATTCATCACCATTTCACTTAATTCAGACACCTCTAACGGATACAGATATTTTAAATCCTTCATCTTCTCTTCCTCCGGCACCTGTGCCAGCTCTAACGGAAATACCATCGCATTTCCCTTCGGATAAACTGCTCCCTTTTTCTCCATATTCACCAAACCTTTCTGCAGACACAGACTGCTTGCTGCTCCGCATAAGAAACCTCTTTATCATACTATGACATTTCTTAAATTTTAGTGACTGTCCTTGCCTTTTTTTCAGGAACAATCTATACTAATGACAGGAATGTTTTTGTATATCAGGAGGCTAATTTTGAAATATTTTTATAAAGGATTCGGACTTTTTATTTTATTTTGCGTGTCCATTTTTATATTTGGACAACATATACCCAGCATAAATGTGGGTACAGCGACGGCAACCAGTCTGCAGGACTCTGCGTTTCCGCTTGTCAACCTTTCCGTAAGCGGTTACACGATCAATACGCTTCACGGCTACAGCAGTGAGCTCGACAGCGGCAATATCCGAGAGTCT
This sequence comes from Roseburia sp. AM59-24XD, assembly GCF_003478445.1. Classification (GTDB taxonomy): domain Bacteria; phylum Bacillota; class Clostridia; order Lachnospirales; family Lachnospiraceae; genus Jutongia. Next base: position 33,164 of record NZ_QUET01000008.1, on the reverse strand, counting down.
GTCACACCGATCGGTGCTGACAAGACCTTCGATGTGATCATTTCCGAAAGCACATTGAAGATCAAGCGGCTGGATTATGATCTGAGGGATATCGCCAATGACAAAAGCATCGGAAGCGGTACATTATCGGCATTTGATGAGAGTAAGGATCAGAAAACCGCCCGTTTAAAACTGGATGCTGCGATGAACGCCAGCACCGAATACGGACTGGAGATCACGCTGACAACCAATTACAGCAAACAGATCCATTTTTATACCCGCGTCAAATATTACGAGGCTGACTGTTTCCTCAAGCAGAAGCTTGATTTTGTCAGCCGGTTTCATAACGCAACCTTTAACATGGAAAAGAACTTCGAGATCAAAAATTATCTCGAAACCAACGGAAGCAACGATTCCACTCTGGCAAATGTAAATATTTATTCCAGCAAGAAAATGATCACCTGGAATAATCTCAAGCCGAAGGTTGTTTCTGCCTGCACACCGACGATCAAGGAGTTAAACATTGAGACAGCTGCTGTGGAACAGGTTTATTATGTAAAAGCAAAGACAGACACCGGAACAGAAACGTATCAGGTGAAGGAGTTTTACCGAGTCCGCTACACAACCGGCCGCATTTATCTGCTGTATTTCCAGCGCACGATGGAAGCTGTCTTTGATCCGGAGCTGACCTCAACCTCACAGAGTGAGTTTAAGATCGGTATTTCCAACGAGGAGGATCTCGGTATTTCCTCCAGCGAGGATAACAGCAAAATGGCATTTGTCCGCAACGGCAATCTCTGGTACTATGATCTTCATTCCGAGAAGCTGAATCAGGTTTTCTCCTTTGTGCAGGATTCGACTGATTATATCAGAGACTATTACGATCAGCACAACATCCGCATTATCAACATCGACAATGACGGCAATATTGACTTTGTCGTTTACGGCTATATGAACTGTGGTGATTATGAGGGACGTGTCGGCATCATTCTTTACAGCTATGATGTAAAGAAGAATCAGATCAACGAGCGTATTTATCTTCCTCTTGAAACAAGCTATCAGCAGCTCAAGGAAGACTTTGGCGATTTCTGTTATGTAAACCGCAAGAATGTATTTTACTTCTCTTTATATGACAGAGTATACGCTTATAATATCACTTCCAGACAGTATACGGTTCTGACAAAAAACGCATCCAGCGGGAATTTCGCTATGCTGGAAAAGGCAAAATGCTTCGTCTGGTCCAATGCAACCTCACAGAAGCCGGCAACGCGCATCACGATCCTTGATCTGGAAACAGAGCAGCGCCGGACTGTTACCGCCCGCAAAAGCGAAAGCATTCGTGTTCTCGGTGCGATTGATTCCAGTGTTGTTTACGGCTATGTACGCAATTCAGATATGTATAATTCCGAGGACGGCGAACGCATTTCTCCGGTTTATAAGCTTGTGATCGCCGACAGCAAGGTGAAATTTTAAAAGAATATCAGACAAAAAAACGTCTATATCATTAAAACAAATGTTGATAAAGATATTATTCAGTTAAAGCGTGTCCGTAAAATCGGACAGAAGTTTAAAAAGATTGCTGACGACAGTATACAGCATCAGCAGGATAACACAGCGAAATCCTTTGATCTCACCTCGCGTGTGACAGACAAAATGCTGACCGAGAAATATATTACTCTGCCGGCAGGCTTCCTGATGAAGGGCAAGCCAAAGATTACCTACACCAAGTATGTGATGGTTACGGAGAATACAACATTTTATATCAACAACCCAAGCAAAAACGCTTCCGATAAGTATTATATTTATGCTTATGGCGGGATCACCGGCTCCTCTTCCGATGCGGGCAATGCGATCCGTCAGGCGGATGAACAGATGGGTGTTGTTATGGATAACCACAATCACATTGTCTGGGAGCGCGGCGGCAAGTTCCTAAGTAACACCGTTTCTCTCATGGATAAGACAACGGTATCCGGCAATGTTTCCAGCATGAAGGCGTGCATGCATATGCTCCTGCAGTCTGCGCAGGTCACGGAAGATGCCTCCGCACTCAAGGGTGCATCCACCATGGATATTCTTAAGAAATATATCAGTACCCCGGTAAATCTGACCGGCTGTACTGTCGATGAGATTTTATATTTTGTAAGCAGCGGTAAACCGGTGATCGCCATGAAGAATTCTTCACAGGCAGTGCTGATCAACGCTTACACCTCAAGCTCTGTGAGCTGGTTTGATCCGTCCACCGGAGCCACCACGAAAATGTCACCAAATGGAGCAGAACGTTTCTTTGAGAATGCAGGATATGTATTTATCAGTTATATTTAACGACTGTTTAATTATGTGATTTTTTCAGTCTTTTAGAAAGGTATGGTGATCAATATGAAAAATGAAAAACGTGTATTTCTGATCGTACTGGACAGCGTTGGCGTTGGCGAAGCACCCGATGCCGCCGACTTCGGCGATGTTGGCAGCCACACCGTTTATGCAGCATCAACCGATGAGCATTTCTATATGCCTCATATGCAGAAGCTTGGTTTCTTTGAGATTGAGGGAAACCGTGTCGACAAACGACATGCCTGGGCGCAGAAAAAGATTACGCCTGCCGGTGCTGTCATGCGTATGCAGGAAGCATCCCGCGGCAAGGATACAACCATCGGTCACTGGGAGATTGCCGGCATTATTTCGCCAAAAGCAATGCCTACTTTCCCTGACGGATTTCCGCAGGAGCTGATCGATGCCCTCGAGAAAGAAACCGGCAGAAAGGTCATCTGCAACAAGCCTTATTCCGGTACGGTCGTGATCGAAGAATACGGTAAAGAACATATGGAGACCGGCAGTCTTATCGTGTATACCTCCGCAGACAGTGTATTGCAGATTGCAGCACATGAGGATGTAATTCCTATTAAAGAGCTGTATCACATCTGTGAAATTGCGCGCCGTCTCTGTCAGGGTTCATGCGCAGTCGGGCGTGTGATCGCCCGTCCGTTTATTGGGACACCGGGTCATTTCACCCGCACCAGCCGCCGTCATGATTTCTCCCTTACTCCACCGAGAGACACGATGCTCGATGATATCAAAAACGCCGGTCAGGACGTTCTCGCCGTCGGCAAGATCAACGATATTTTCGCAGGAAAAGGAGTCACACAGATGACACGTACCGAGGACAACGAGGACGGTATTAACAAAACTTTGACTTACATGGATCAGGATTTCCACGGACTCTGTTTTGTCAATCTGGTCGATTTTGATATGAAGTACGGACACCGCAACGATGTTCCGGGATACGCCGCTGCTCTCTCCTACTTTGACAAGCGTCTTCCGGAAATCATGGCAAAGCTCAGACCTCAGGATGTCCTGATGATCACAGCAGACCACGGATGCGACCCAAGCACTCCATCCACTGATCACTCCAGAGAGTACACTCCTCTTGTGATCGCAGGCGATCCGATCCTTGCAGGTACCAACCTCGGTACAAGACCGACCTTTGCAGATATCGGCACAACCATCTGTGATTATCTTGGTGTTCCACAGCAGTTAGACGGGACATCTTTCCTAAAAAATATCATCAAATAACGTCAATATTACCAAAAATATTTTTTTCAGAGAGACAGATTCTCGTAAAATCTGTCTCTTTTTTACTGCAATTTTTGTGACCTATTACCTCTAGCATTTTCCAAAAAAATTCGCTACAATGAATTTGGTTTTGAGGTGAAGAAAGGAATTTTTATGAAAAAACATCTTTTCTTCCTGTATTCTATTTGCATCATTATGATATGCGGTCTGTTTCCATATAACATACCGTTTGATCTTACGCATTCTTATTCTGAGAATGAACCCATTCAGGTCATGGCAGCATCTGCCGGACATACCGACATTAAACATGCCAAAACCCTTCGAAGCGGTACATCTTTTCAAACAAAGGCTGCTCCGGAAGGTTTTCATTACTATTGCCTTTTTGCGCCTGCATCAAGGGGAGAAATGACGATAAAGATCCGCTCTTCACAGAGGATCTCCCTCTCATTTCAGCTATACGACCAAAAAGGACTTTTGTATCCTCCCTCCGATTATACCTATGATCCTGAGGAACATCTTCTAACCATCCACTACGATACCACTGCATACCGGCGCTATCTGCTGGGGCTTTTTAACGATCAGAAGCATTCCCTGCGTTACACAATCACATACTCTTATACAAAGACTGCGCCGTCCCCGTCACCCATTATCAAGCACAAACGATCACCTCAAAAACCAAAACCACTTGGCACTGCAAAGCCATCCGGTATTGCAAAGCCACAGACACAACGTAAAAATGCACCGTCTTCCGGCAGAAGAACAGCCACTCCCGGCAGGAAAACGGCTTCTTCTGGCAGAAACCCAAATAATTCGGTTCAAGCCGGCAGAAAAAACACGAACGCTTTTGCCGATAATACTTCAAAAATAACTCTTTCAAGCACATTTTTGCACGTCAGAAAAGGCGAAGCTTTTTCTCTTCACGCCACCGCAGTGACATCACAGAATTATCACCTAAACTGGGAATTCTCATCCAGTGGTTTTCTGAAAAAAAGCTCTGTCAAAAGCCGGAAAAACAGCTCTGACATCACACTGACAGCAAACCGTACCGGCATGGTAATCGTCACTTGCCGTACAAAAGAAAACCGGACAATTTCCTGTTCCTGTACGATCAAAATAACTGAATAAAAGGAGTAAATTCTTATGAATAAAAACGAAACTTTTCTATTTCCAAAAGAATTGTCAAACACATGGCATGTTACCGACATTATTTATTTCAGCAAGGATTACACGGTCTGCCGTGTCCAGAATATAAACTCACGTCTCGACTACATTATGAAGGTCTATTCCTCCAGATGTTTTTCAAAAAGAAAGTTTGAAGCAGTGTCCAATTTAACGGACAGATACTTTATCACGCCCAAAACACGTCTTTCTATCCGGCACACAGAATACATCTTCTTTCCGGCAGTTGAGACATTAAAGGATGTCCTTTATCATTCCGGCATGTCCTTTCACGACATCCTCTGTCTTGGGATCAATCTGATCGAAGCCGTTCAGATTCTCTCCCGCAATGGGATTTATGAAGCTGATATCAGCCCTAATAACATTTACCGTAATGCCAAAGGAAGCTTCTGTCTTGGAGATCTTCCGCTTGAGAAGAGTCCAATTTTTGGTACACCTCCTTTTATTGCCCCTGAGTATATAGATATTAAATTCTCCCGTTCATCGTCAACCGCTGCTTCGTCTACTGATACATTCACCCCCGGTTCCTTTTCCATCCGTTCCCGGAAACAGGATACCAGACAAGAGCAGTTTGAAACCTCTATGCAGTATTCGATCTGCAGCTTGCTCCTCGCACTCTGTAAACTTCAAAAATATTTCTGTTTCGAAGAAATACAGAATATACTCACCAAGGGCACAAGCGACTCTCCGTCAGACCGTTACACATCTCTGGATGAATTAAAGCACGTTTTTGCAACGCTGTCTTCACATGAGATTCCATCAAACGAATCTCTTCTTCTACATCGCAAGAATCATCCACTCTTTCACACCAAAACATTACCTATCCCAAAAAACGGACACAACATTGCAAACTATGCAGTTGGTATTCTTCTGATGGTGTCCATCATATGCTTCATTGTTGTTATCCATCGCTATAATCATATGTATTCCGCATCCGCACCAACAAACCATATCTCCGCCGCACAGCGTTTTACCAGCGTGCCTTCGTCTCCGGCAGCTGTTGAAGTTGACATTCAGAATCATAATTTATACTCCTTCTCAACTGCTGTGAAGAATATTGACAATGCCGCCGATGTCATCTGCCTGTATGCCGGGAATAATCACTTTTCCACCCTCGATAATATCACAGAGCTTCCCCATCTTCAGGAACTCTATGTCAACGAAAACCGAATTACCGATATCAACGGAATCAACGCATGTACATCCCTCACAACAGCAGTTCTTTCCTGCAATGATATCCGTGATATTTCCGCCTTGTCAAATCTGACAAGCTTGGATTATCTGGACCTTTCCGGCAACCGCCATTTGTCGCAGACAGAACCTTTATATGATCTGGATCATCTCCAGATTTTAAATATATCCAATACAAGTGTGTCCAAAAAACAGTACAGACAGCTTTGTAAAAAGCTGCCTGCCTGTAACATTATTTATTAAATTCTCTAATATCTTAAATTGAAATATTATCACAAATTTGCAACATTTCGGCAAAAGAGTCGAAAAAGTTCCGCTTTTTCCTTTGCACACATTATTGCTTATAAACACCATCCTTTGTGACATAAGCAATAATCTCTTTCATTGGCTCTACCGGTGTATCACTGTATTCATACGCTGTTTTAGATACTGCACAGCCTGCTTCAGCTTTTCTTCATCTGAAGCATAAAGGCGGGCAAGCACCTCTCCCTGCTTTACATATTCTCCGGTCTTGTGATAAAAACGAAGTCCGGCTTTCGAATCGATCCGGCTCTCCTTTGTCTCACGTCCGGCACCCAGAACTACTGATGTTTTTCCGCACTTTTCAGTGTCCATGGACTTAATATAGGCGGACTTTTTCATCACGAAATCTTTCTGATAAGGTGCTTTCTCAAACTTCTCCGGATGATAAATATAACTTTCATCGCCCCCCTGTTCCTTTACCATTGCGGCAAGCTTATCAATTCCCTTGCCGTAATCAATGGCATCCTCAACCATTTTACGGCTCGTCTCCAGATCGGCAATCTCACCCAGATACAGCATATATGCGGCAAACTCCACGCAGATTTGCCGAAAATCCTCCGGACCTTTTCCCTGCAGGGTTTCAATTGCCTCGACCACCTCGATGTCATTTCCAACAGCTTCGCCCAAAGGCACATCCATATTAGTAAGAATAGCAACGGTCTGCCTTCCTGCATTCTCGCCGATTTCCACCATTCGCTGTGCAAGACAGATTGCATCGTCAATATTTTTCATAAAAGCACCGCTTCCGACTGTGACATCCAGCACAATCTTGTCGCTGCCGGAGGCAAGCTTCTTACTCATGATCGAAGCAGCAATCAGCGGAATACTGTCAACAGTCGCTGTAACATCACGAAGTGCATAAAGCTTTTTATCCGCCGGCGCAATTTCTGCAGACTGACCGATCACGCTCAGCCCGATATCATTGACAATTTCAAAGAAACGTTCCTCTGAAATTGCTGTCTGCATACCAGGGATAGATTCCAGTTTATCAATCGTTCCCCCGGTGAAGCCAAGACCGCGTCCGCTCATTTTGGCAACTCTTCCTCCACATGCTGCAACTAACGGTGCGACTGCCAGCGTTGTCTTATCACCGACGCCGCCGGTACTGTGTTTGTCTACCTTAATGTCCTTAATTTGGGACAGATCAACCATATCACCGGACTTTGCCATACTGTCCGTAAAAACGGACAGTTCCTTTTCCGACATACCTTCATAATACACTGCCATCAAAAACGCAGACACCTGATAATCCGGTATTTCTCCTGCCACATAGCCTTCTACCATATATGTGATCTCTTTCGGAGTAAGTTCAGATCCTTTTTTCTTTTTGTCAATAATATCATACATTCTCATTGCCATTCCCCATTTCTATCCTTCCTGATAACAACATTTTACAACAAATCTCCGACAAAGCTCAGTGGCAGCAATTCCTTCAACAGATACATTTTGTATTCCTTCTCTGATTTTGCCAGTATGATCTGAAATGTCTCCGGATCACAAAACTCAGCCATTACCTGCCGGCAGATACCGCAGGGCGGGCAGAAATCCGGTTTTTCATTCTCCCGTCCTCCAACGATCACAATGCATGAAAAATCTGTTATCCCTTCCGAGACTGCTTTAAAAATTGCCGTTCTTTCCGCACAATTTGTCGCCGGATAACTGGAATTTTCAATATTACACCCCTGAAATGTTTCACCGTTTTTCGCTTTCAGACAGACCCCCACTTTAAAATGCGAATATGGTGTATATGCCTTTTCTCTCGCATCAATTGCTTTTGCGATCAATTCTTCCATAATCAATCACCATGCCTTTCATATTCTTATCCCTGCTCCAGTATTTTGACCAGACGGCTTGTTCCGAGCCGGTCCGCTCCCAATTCGACAAACTTTTCAGCATCGTCAAAGGAACTGATTCCTCCCGCTGCTTTAATCTTCACATGAGGTGCCACATTCTCCTTGAAAAGCCTGATATCCTCAAAGGTTGCTCCCGCTGTAGAAAATCCGGTAGATGTTTTAATAAAATCAGCACCACTTTCTGATACAACCTGACACATTTTAATTTTTTCTTCCCGCGTCAGCAGACAGGTTTCGATAATGACCTTTAATACATGATCCCCGCAAATTTGTTCAAGGCTTTAATCTCATCCTTCACCTTATGAAATTGACTATTTTTCACATCACCGAGATTGATCACCATATCAATCTCGTCCGCACCGTTCTGAAGAGCATCCTCTGTTTCAGCAATTTTCACCTTTGTCGTATTATAACCATTTGGAAATCCAATCACCGTGCACACTTTTATTTTCCCGTTCAGATAGTCGGCAGCTCTTTTCACATAAGACGGTGGAATGCATACGGAAGCCGTATTGTATTTGATTGCCTGACTGCAGATTCGCTCAATCTCCTCCCATGTTGCTGTCTGCGCCAGAAGTGTATGATCTACCTTCTCCATAATTTGATTTCTGTCCATAATCAACCCCCATTTCTTTTATTCACAAATATCTTTTTAAACAAATTTCAAATTCACATTTTCCTCTATTTCCAGTTTATACAATGTGCATATGTGTTGCAAGAAAAATAATTTAATCTTTCCATAATAATTATAAAATCTTAAGATTTAACACTTTTCACTGTCACATTTTCATATTATAATAGAATGAGAATCGGTTATACTATAATAATCGGTATATAATAATGCAAGGTAAAGGAAGCATGACAGGTAACATATCCACGCGATAAGACCGGGCAGATGACTTATTGTCATGTAACCACGAAAGGATTTTTATGAAATTATTAACAATTACAATTCCCTGCTACAATTCACAGGAATATATGGAACATGCGATCAACTCCGCTCTGATTGGCGGAGATGATATTGAGATTATTATTGTCGATGATGGTTCATCCGATAATACATTACAGATTGCCAAGCAATATGAGGAAAAATATCCCTCTATTGTCCGCGCGATTCACAAAGAAAACGGAGGACACGGCTCTGCAGTTAATACCGGCATTGATAATGCCGAGGGTGTTTACTTTAAGGTGCTTGACAGTGACGACTGGCTTGACGCCTATAGTCTGCAGCGCGTTTTACAGCTTCTCCGCGAGATGATCACAGACGGCATCGGACTTGACATGGTCATTTCCAATTACGTTTATGAGAAGCCAAGTGTTCACAAGCATAAGGTAATGTCCTACAACATTGCTATTCCTAAGGATAAGGTGATCAGCTGGAAGGATTTCAGACATTTCAGAGTCAGCCAGAACCTTTTAATGCATTCGATCATTTACCGCACAAAGCTGCTCAGAGATTGTGGTTTAAGACTGCCGGAACACACATTTTATGTGGATAACCTTTATGCATACAATCCGCTTCCATATGTTAAGAAAATGTACTATCTGGACGTGGATCTGTACCGTTACTATATCGGTCGTGATGATCAGTCTGTCAATGAAGCCATTATGACAAAGCGTATCGACCAGCAGATTAAGGTCAACAAGCTTATGATCGACGCCTATGATCTGATGAACATTAAGGATTTTAAACTACGCAAATATATGATCAAATATCTTGCGATGATGCTGATTGTCAGCTCTGCACTTCTGGTCAATGAGGGATCACCGGAAAGTCTCCAGAAGCGTGACGATCTCTGGAATTATCTGCATAATAAAAATATTATTCTTTATAATATTATCAATCGCAGACGTCTCGGCAAAGTCATGCAGATGAAACACAAGTCCGGTCAGAAGATTATCATCCACGGATACCATATTTTCAACCGGATCTACGGATTTAACTAGAAACAGCATACCAGATTATTTGTACGTCGTATGTTGTTTCAAAAGATATTAATTCACAATTTACACAGGAAAATTCGTGTAAATTCACAATTGGAGTGATTTTATGCAATTACCATTATATTATAACGAAGAAGACGAATGGAATCGTGCACTGCTCCTGTACGACTCTGTTCTTCGAGAGATCAACACAAAGCTTGAGATATTAAACAACGAGTTCAAACAGGCACACCAATATAACCCGATTGAGCATATTACCTCCCGCATCAAATCGCCGGAGAGCATTGCCCGCAAAATCCGCAAGAAAGGTCTTGAACTGACTGTGGAGAACATCGTCAAATATGTGAATGACGTAGCCGGTGTCCGCATTATCTGTTCTTTTACGTCTGATATTTACCGGATTGCTTCTTCGATTTCCAATCAGGATGACGTTACGGTTCTCCGTGTAAAGGATTATATCGCAAATCCAAAGCCAAACGGATACATGAGTTATCATATGATCGTATCCATCCCGATTTTCCTGACAAATGATGTTATCGACACAAAGGTTGAGATTCAGATTCGTACGATCGCAATGGATTTCTGGGCAAGCCTGGAGCATAAGATTTATTATAAATTTGAAGGAAAAGCTCCTGCCGGTATTAAGGATGAATTAAAAGAATGTGCCAATATCATCTCCTTTTTGGATGAGAAAATGCTTTCGATCAACGAAAGTGTCAAGCACTACCACGAGGATTTCAACGGCGGCGTTGCCATGAGCAGCGACACCCCTCTCCCCGTTGTTTCTGCTGATAACACGGGATCCTCTGCCAACAGCCTGGACGCCCTAAAGTCTTATTATGGTTCTATCGCTGAGGATTAATAACAAGAAACACTTTCAATCCTGCAAATATGCAGGATTGAAAGTGTTTGTAGGATTGTGGGAATTATTTTATAATGAAGCAATACATTTAAAATTCGTATACTTCTCTCTTATAGAATACGATACACCACATACGCCACAAACATCGTAGCCATCACACACCCATGTATGCGCTGCAGCTCATTATTCTTATAAGCAAATATCCACACACAAACTGCGCTGCAGCACAATGCGATCATATCATAAATTTCAGAAACCGATACCATGATCGGACTGATCACTGCCGCTGCACCGACCACAATTGTCAGATTAACGATGCTGCAGCCAATCACATTTCCAATGACATAGTCCTGTTTTCCCTGTTTCCACGCAAAAACACTGATCCACAATGCCGGCAAAACACCCATCATAATAGCAGCCGAATAATCCACAACACCTTCACTTACCGGCAGAGAAATCGCATTTTTCATGCCATTCCATCCACAAGATAATAACAAGGAACCACATATGATCACAACGATACTGCATCCACATTTTAGTAACAAAGCAGACTCTATTTTCACATTTTCATTGTCTTTGACCATCTTCCTTGTGATTTTACCAGTCATATAAATATAATAAATGAAAAATATAATTAGTATAATTCCGTCAACCCTGCTTACCACCCGTACAGCACGTTTTCCATGAAACAAATAATCTGCACTCAAATATAAGACAACAATTGCAACAATGATCAAATAAGAAAATTCTCTCTCCATCGTTCCACGCGGAATTTTCATCTTCCCCGTCATTGCGCAAACTCCCAAGATCAAAAGAATCATAAACAGACTTCCCATAACAGAAGTTGTCATGACATTCTGTGTCTGATGCTGCTCTCCGCACAGAATTGCATTTACAATATTCCAGCCTGCAGCTCCTGAGATTCCAAGCAGTATTGCAGTATTGAACATCGAATTTTTCGTTGTTTTAGCAAAGCAGATACCCTGTTTTACCAGAATATCTGCTCCAACTATCTGTAATATAATTCCTGCTATGATTAAAAATACATACATCATATTTTCTTTTTAAACAAAGGACTGCTGTTTGTCTTTGCCTCTTCCAGCGCCTGTTGTTCCTCCTCAGACAAAATTACAAATGCCTCTCCATTTACTATTTCTTTCGTATATGTGTAGCATCCCTCATTTGTACTATGCATGGAATTGATCAGGAAACCATCGTTATCTGCTGTCAGCAGTACGAGTACAAAACTGAGCTTTCCACCTATCTCCTTAAATGCATCATACTTCACCAGTCCAACCTTTTGGTATGCTTTTATCAGACGTGAATCAATATTCTCCAGCTGCTCATGAATATTCTTTGTATCCTCGGAAAGTTCATCAATAGCAGCGAACTTATCTAATATCGCCTTTTCCAGATTTTTTCCATTCTCTCCATCCATAAAAATCTTATATTTTTTTCTGGTATTTGCATCCTTGATCATTGTAACCAGAAGCAGAATAAATAAAATGATAATAACTGCAGCCATGCCGATCACCACATAGCCCAAATCAATTCCAAATTGTTCAAACAGTTTCATGATTCATCCTCTTTTCTGTATATTTGCTATATAATTATTTCATTTTGTAGCATATAATGACGTTAGTGTCAAAAGTAAATTTTACTGTTTCATTGCCATCATCATTGTCATGATGCGGTCAAATTCGTCAGCAGAGAAATATTCAATTTCTATCTTTCCTTTGCCTTTTCCCTTATTATTGATGTTAACCTTTGTACCAATCACAGACTTTAACTTTTCCTCATAATCTTTATAGATCAGTTCAGTCTGTGTGTCCTTTTCTCTCACTTCCTTGACCGGCTTCTTCTTATCTGCAAGATACTTTTTCACCATCTTCTCTGTTTCACGTACACTCATAGAATTGTCGAAGATCATGACTGCCAGCTTGTACTGCTCATCTCCATCGGATACACCAAGAAGTGCTCTGGCATGTCCACTCTTGATTTTATCTTCGATGATCATCTCACGTACTCTCTCATCCAGTTTCAGAAGACGAAGCGAATTAGTAATTGCAACACGACTCTTTGATACTCGCTCCGCCACCTCATCCTGTTTCAAATTAAAATCCCTGATCAGACGATCATAAGCTTCTGCTTCTTCAATGGCATTCAGATCTTCTCTCTGTATATTTTCGATCAATGCAATTTCCATCACCTGCTGATCCGAATAATCTTTTACAACAACAGGAATTTCTTTTACTCCTGCTTCTCTTGCAGCTCGCCATCTTCTTTCACCGGCAATGATCGTATAAAACCCCTTCTTTCCTTTTTGTACGATCAATGGTTCAATCAATCCATGCTGTTTAATAGATTCTGCAAGTTCATGAATCTTGTCCTCATTAAAATTCTTTCGAGGCTGATTATTATTCGGTTCAATCTTATTGATATCAATCGTATCAACCTCTTTGACAACTTCCTTTACAACCTGTTTCGTTTTCGTATTATCTCCGGATATCATTGCATCGATACCCTTTCCTAATCCCTTTCTTGCTGCCATTTTTATCCCCTTTTCTGACTTAATAAAATATTATTTATCTTCGTTCCTTATTTATAACGATCAATTACTTCCTTTGCCAGGTTTCGATAACTTACCGCACCTGCTGATTTTGGTTCATACATATTAATTGGCAAGCCATGACTTGGTGCTTCCGCAAGTCTGACATTTCTTGGAATAATCGTCTTATAAACATTTTGCTTGAGATTTTCTTTTACATTTTCAACAACCTCCATGGAAAGACATGTTCTTCCATCATACATTGTGAAAACTACACCCTCAATCTCGAGGTTTTCATTCAAACGATTCTTTACCAGATTAATTGTATGTATCAACTCACTCAGTCCTTCCAGTGCATAATACTCACACTGAATCGGAACAAGAACAGTATCTGCTGTGGTCATTGCATTGATAGTCAACATACTAAGAGAAGGTGGGCAATCAATAATCACAAAATCGTAATCATCCTTTACTTTGTCTACTTCTTTTTTCAAAATATACTCTCGTTCCTTGATTCCAACTAGTTCAATCTCCGCTCCGGCAAGATCGCGATCTGATGGAATTACAGACACATTATCCACTACTGATGGACTAATACAATCCCATATTGGTGCATAATTAATCATAAGATCATACACTGTTGCCTTTAAAGAATCCTTATCAAGACCCAATCCACTTGTTGTATTTCCCTGTGGATCAATATCGATTACCAGAACTTTCTTTCCTTTTTCCGCAAGACAGGCTGATAAATTGATCGAAGTGGTTGTTTTACCAACACCACCCTTTTGATTTGATATTGCAATTACTCTACCCATTAATTCTCATCCTTATCCTTTCTGCACGTTTTATGTTTCACGTGAACATAAATATAACTATCCTTAGATACAAACAGAAATGTTTCACGTGAAACATTTCTGTTTTAACCACAATATTTATTATACCACGGATTTATAATTCATTCCATACTGGAAACAGATTTTTAAGAGAAAAGCAATTATTTACAGAGGTTTTTTTCTTGGTATTCCGTTATTTCTCGGATATTTATCTGCTGTTTTATCAAACTTTTCAAAAATCAAGAAGTTACGATGAATATCCGTATCCGGCAATTCAAAAGCAATGTTTTGTTTCAATTTACAACACAATTTATTCTGAGCATTCTTTGATTCTGCTAATTCATCATCAGAAGCTACCGACTTATAAGAAATAAAACTTCCACCCTTTTTTATAAATGGGATACAATATTCCAAAAGAACCGACAAATTAGCAACTGCTCTTGATACACATAGATCAAATTGTTCCCTATAATTCATATCTTTAGCAAGTTCTTCTGCTCTACTGTGAATACATTCTACATTATTTAATCCAGACTTTTTCACTACATCTTTCAAAAAAAGGATACGCTTATTTAATGAATCCATCAATGTAAAATGAACATTCGGAAGTAATATTGCTAACGGAATTCCCGGAAATCCTGCTCCCGTTCCAACATCAATTACTCGACTACCATTTTTCACTTCATAATAATTTATCAATGACATACTATCAAAAAATGTTTAAACAACCTCATCCTCATCTGTTATCGATGTCAGATTCATTACCTGATTCATTTCTAACATATAATCGTAAAACGTTTCAAATTGTTCTAACTGTTCACTCGATAAAGATATATCATTTTTCTGACATATATCAAACAATTTATTTTTCATATAAAATATCGAATCCTTTCTAATTTATTATCTATGTGCTCCTTTTTCCAGATAAACCAGAAGTACAGAGATATCTGCCGGTGAAACGCCTGATATTCTGGATGCCTGTCCAACAGATGCCGGACGAATTTCGCTCAACTTCTGTTCTGCTTCTTTACGCAGGCTGTATACATCATGATAATCAATATTGTCCGGTATTTTCTTTGTTTCCAATTTGATAAACTGATCTACCTGCCGCATCTGTCTATTAATGTATCCATCATATTTCAATTCAATATTCACCTGCTCTGCAACATCCCGCGGAAGTTCCGGTCGATTGTCATCAATCTCATTTAACAGATCATAAGATAACTCCGGACGTTTCAAAAGCTCCGCCAATGTTGATCCGGACTGCAGTGGAGTACTTTTATGACTTTTCAAAAATGTCTGTACCTTTTCCGATGCGCCAACTGTTGTATCTATTAGGCGATTAATTTCCTCTTTGATCTGAAATTTTTTATAAAGCAGCTGCTGATATCTCTCTTCAGATATCAAACCAATCTCATGACCAATCTCCGTCAACCGAAGATCCGCATTATCCTGTCTGAGAAGAAGTCTATATTCTGCACGGGAAGTCATCATACGATATGGTTCATTCGTTCCCTTCGTGATCAAATCATCGATCAACACACCGATATATGCCTGCGAACGATCTAACACAAGCGGCTCTAACCCTTTAACCTTTCTTGCTGCGTTGATTCCTGCAATAATTCCCTGTGCTGCAGCTTCCTCATATCCGGAGCTTCCATTTGCCTGACCTGCACTGAAAAATCCGGAGATATTTTTAAATTCCAGAGAAGCCTTCAACTGCAGAGGATTAATACAATCATACTCAATTGCATATGCATTGCGAACAATTTCCGCATGCTCCAGGCCCGGTACCGTATGATACATTTTAATCTGTACATCCTCCGGCAGAGAACTGGACATACCACCAATATACATTTCATTTGTATAATTTCCTTCCGGTTCCAGAAATACCTGATGTCTTTCCTTATCGGCAAACCGCACTACCTTATCCTCAATGGACGGACAATATCTCGGTCCGGTTCCCTTAATATTACCGGAATACAAAGGTGACCTGTCAATATTATCCATAATGATTTTATGTGTTTCTTGATTTGTATAAGTTAACCAGCATGAAACCTGTTCTCTCTCCAGATCTTCCGGTGTATTCGTAAATGAAAATGGTACAATATTTTCATCGCCTGTCTGCTCTGCCATCTTGCTAAAATCTACCGTACGCTTATCAACACGAGCCGGGGTACCGGTCTTAAACCGTCTCATCTCAATGCCTAATTTCATCAGATTACCTGTCAGCTCATTGGCTGCAGCCAACCCGTTCGGTCCTGTATATTGACTGACATCTCCATAAATACATCTTGCCTGCAGATATGTTCCGGTAGCCATCACAACTGCATCGCAGGGATACACTGCATTTGAGGTTGTGCGAACTCCTGTCACTTTGTCATTCTCAACCAGTACCTCTGCCACTTCTCCCTGTTTGATCACCAGATTTTCTGTATTTTCCAAAACGTGACGCATGGAATTACTGTATTCCTTTTTATCTGCCTGTGCACGCAGGGAGTGAACCGCCGGTCCCTTTGATGTATTCAGCATCTTTGACTGTATAAATGTACGGTCAATATTTTTTCCCATCTCACCACCAAGTGCGTCAATCTCCTTTACCAGATGTCCCTTTGAACTTCCTCCAACATTTGGATTACATGGCATCATAGCAATACTATCTACACTCACTGTAAATACAAGTGTATGCATTCCAAGTCTCGCTGCCGCCAAAGCCGCCTCACAGCCTGCATGCCCTGCTCCGATCACAACAACATCATATTTATTATATATATAGTTCATTGTTTTTCTCCATTTCTTATTTACCCATACAAAAATCCGAGAATATTTTATTTACTAAATCTTCCGATGCCGTTTCACCATTGATCAATCCCAGACTCCTGTATGCCTCCATCATATCAATTGTATAAAAATCTTCCGGCATTCCATCATCGACCGTCTGCACCACCTGTTTTAAACTATTCACTGCAGCCTCAACTGCATTTCGATGGCGGATACTTGTAAGATAGATCTGATCATTATAGGATATGTTTCCCTTCAAAAATGAATTGGTGATATACTCCTTCAACTGCTCCAATCCCTGCTTTGTTTCATTGGAAAATGGAATCACTGACCAGTTCAACTTCTGCTGCAACTGTTCTTCCTTCAAAACTATATTTAGATCAGATTTATTAAATAAGACAACTCCCTTTTTATCCTGCAACAAATGAATGATCTGTTCGTCCGACTTGTCTAACGATTCACTGGCATCAACCACGTAAATCACAAAATCCGCTTTCGACAGATAATCAACCGCTTTATCCACACCCATATTTTCCACAACATCTTTTGTTTCATGGATTCCCGCCGTATCGATCAAGTTCAGGATAATATTCCCTAAAACAACCTTCTCTTCCAGAACATCTCTTGTTGTTCCTGCAATATTCGTCACGATTGCCCTCTCCTGCTCCAGCATCAGATTCATCAATGACGATTTTCCCGCATTCGGTCTGCCGACAATCACTGTATTGATTCCTTCTGACTTCATTCGTCCATCTTCAAAATTTAGAAGTAATTTATTCAACTGATCAATATGCCCATTTATAATCGTTCGCAGTTTTTCTCCAAATCCTTCCAACGAAATATGTTCCGGATCATCCAATGCTGCCTCAATATATCCCAGATTATGCAAAATATCCTGCCGGATCACTTCGATATATTTTGACACGCTTCCCTCTAACTGATTTAACGCACTCTGATAAGAAAAATCATTTTGCGAAGATATCAATTTCATAACTGCCTCCGCCTGAGACAGATCAATTCTTCCATTTAGAAATGCCCTTTTCGTAAACTCACCCGGCTCCGCCAATCTTACTCCATGATGGAGCAGCTGATTCAATATTTTCTTCACTACATAGTTTCCACCATGTGTATCAATTTCCACAACATCTTCCCTGGTATAACTATTCGGTCCTTTCATCAGGATAACGATAACCTCATCCAGAATATTTTCCTCATCATCCACAATAAGACCATAGTGAACGGTATGTGTATCCTTCTTTATAAAATAATCACTTTTCCAGTCCGAATCCTTTTTCTCATCAGAAAGATATTTTGGGGTTCGAAAAATATCCCCAACTGCGGTAAGAGCATTTTCTCCACTCACTCTGATAATACTGATACCGCCTCCCATTCCACTGGCAATTCCGGCAATCGTATCTTCCTGCATTTTCTATCTCCTTTTCTTTCCATTTTCTGATCAAACCAATTTTTCCAAGTAAAATTCATTCCAATACAGTCAACTTATTAATTTCTTTAAACGATGCAAATTATTTCAAATATACAAAAAGGGACTGATATCCAGCCCCTTTCCAAAATACATTTTACAACTATATTTCAAAACGCAACAACATTTTATTCAATCGTTACTGTCCAAATTTGTGGACATGTCCGTTTTCATGGACAGATTCATTTTGTTACTATTCTTCTGTTGTACTATCTTCAACGCCTGTGCCTGACTCATTTACGTTGCGATCTGCATTGTATTCTCTTTTCTTATAAGAAGAATCTCCATATCTCTTCTTGCGGTATCCGCCACCATTTCTATTGTATGAACGGCCACCGCCATAAGAATACTTTCCTCGTCTCTCATATCCTGTATCAACACCCGGCTTCAAGGTGATCACTACCTTACGATATGGCTCCTCGCCTTCACTGTGAGTCTCTACATATTTATCATTCTGTAATGCGGAATGAATAATTCTTCTCTCATATGGATTCATAGGCTCTAAAAATACCGGACGATGAATTCTCTTTACCTTATGCGCAATATTTTTCGCCAGATTTTCCAATGTCTCCTTACGACGCGCACGATAATTTTCTGTATCGAGCTTGACCTTCATATAACCATCTGTCTCTTTATTCACAACAAGGCTTGTCAGATACTGCAGAGAATCGAGAGTTGCTCCTCTCTTACCGATCAACGGACCCATGTCCTCGCCACTAAATTCGATATTCATAACGTTTTCTTCTTCGTTGATTGCCACTTCAATAGAAGCCTCAATGTTCATTGCCTTGAAAACTTTACTTAAGAAACCGATAGCAATATCCTCAAGTGTAAGCTTCTTACTGGCGCGAATGACTGCCGGCTTACTGAACAGACCAAGGATTCCTGAACTTTCCTTCTCAATTACTTCATATTCCAAGTTTTCTCTGGTTGTTTCTAACTCTACCAAAGCATTGTTAATTGCTTCATCAACTGTTTTTGCTGAAAACTCTTTCCACTCAGACATGATTATTCCTCCTTATACTATTTATCCTCACGATTCAACATATTTGCATATGCTGCAATACTTCCCTCTTTGTAATTGGTGTTTGCTGATTTCTTAATATCCTTTGTACTGCTCTTCTTCGCCTTATCACTGATGCTGCTCTTTCGTTTGTTATCAGAAGAAGCCGCACTTTTCTGCGAAGCCGCATTATTCTTTGCTGCAGTATTGATATTACTTGTTCTTGTCTTTGCCGCTTTCTCCAAAACCGAAGAATCCATACCCATCTTCTCGTACTTCTTCTTCGCCTTTTCAACATTTTCTTTGATCATATCATCCATATTGATCTTACTGAAGTACAGGTTGATACATAACTGCTGGAAAATACGGAATACATTACCGGCAATCCAGTAAATACCCACACCAATAGGAAACATCAAACACATAAAACCAGTCATAAACGGCATTATCGTATTCATTGTCTGCATAGACTGTCCCATCGGATTATCCGTATTTGCTGTCTGCTGCTGTGTTCCGGCCATACTCAGCTTTGTACTGATATACTGTGTAATGATCGATAAAACCGGGATGATCACACTAATCGACTTGATCTTAGGCGTATCTGCAATATTCAGTCCCAGGAAATAATTGATATTTCTCGCCTGATCTGCAGTCTTTGTGATCACACTCGTAAGATCCGGATGATTCTTAATAAGCACATCCCATCCAGCGGAGTTAAACTGAGATAATACATCAATGTAATAATTAATATTACCGGCATCTGACTTTGCAGCCTTTACCGCCTGTGTCACAACATAGGTTGGATTGGAAATATAGCTCTTATCCGCAAGCTGACTTACCGTAACGCCCGCGTCCTGCAGTACCTTTGCCAGATTATCATAAATCGCATATACCTGAGGTACATATGCCGGAATATTGTAAATAACACGATACAATGCAAACAAAATAGGAAGCGTGATCAGCATCGGAAGACATCCGCTTACCGGACTTACTCCATACTTCTGATAAACCGCCTGTGTCTCAAGAGACATCTTCTGCTGTGACTCCTGATCCTTTTTATTCTTGTACTTTGCCTGAATTGCCATCAACTCCGGATTCATAACCGAAGACATCTTTGCGAATTTCTGCTGCTTGATCTGCATCGGTATCATCAACGCATTCACGATAAACGTAAACAATATCATGCAGATACCGGTATTTTCAATACCTACCGTAGATAATACAGAATATATTCCCTGTAATATATAACCAAGTAAACGTGCAATTGGTCCTAAAATTGCACCCTGATATGTTGTCAAAAAAACACTCATCATTCTAAGTCCTCCCGGGCAAGTTGCTCAATGTCTCATATACTGCATACTAATATGATCAGCTATGGTACAGGATCATAACCACCTTTTGCAAAGGGATGGCATCGTAAAATTCGTCTTACAGCTAAAAAACTCCCCTTGAAAAAACCATACTTTTCCAAAGCCTCGATCGCATACTGTGAACAGGTCGGCGTATAAATACAAGTCGGTCTTCCCTTCAGAGGAGAGATAAATTTCTGATATAAATGTATAATAAAAATCAAACTACGTTTCATTCTTGTTATCTCTTTAAAATATTATGCCTTTTACACAAATTTAAAAAAGCGCTCTCTATATCCTGATACTTCTTATCCTTCGTAGCCTTTCTAGCTACAACAACGATATCATATTCTGTCAAAATATTACTTTCCTGTAATCTGATACTTTCTCTGATCAGCCTGGTTGTCCTATGCCTTACCACACTATTTCCTACTTTTTTACTTACTGTGATTCCAAATCTGTTCTCGCCCAAATGATTATCGAGAACATACATTACCAGGTATTTATTGGCATAGGATTTTCCATGGCGATACACATTCAAAAATTCGATATTTTTTCTAATTCTTCTAAACACGATACGTCCCTCTTATAAAGTAGCACTTTATAAATAGAAGAAAAGGTCACAGAACTGCGACCTATGCGGATAATTTATGTCTTCCCTTTGCTCTTCTGCTTAAAATAACTTTTCTGCCATTTGCAGTCCGCATTCTCTTTCTGAAACCATGAACTCTGGCTCTTGACTTCTTCTTAGGCTGGAATGTCATCTTCATTACAATACACCTCCTTGATTCATATTACATAAAATCACATGTATCTCATATTATATTATGAAGTATTTGAATAGTCAAGCCCTAATTTTCATATTTTACGCATATTTTCATATCATATTCTCTCTGGGGATAATGTGGATAGCAATTTTTTCACTTGTCCACATGTGCATTGTTTTTTCGATTTATCAACATTGATGTATTTATATAGGAAGAAACACCATTCATTCTATTTTAGTCTCACAAATGTTACTAACAATTTTCACAAGAGACAGAGATAGAAAAAACACATTCTCAACTCCCTGTTTATGCTATTCTACGACTGTGGATAGAACATATATTCATTCTACAGTTATAAACATTTTATGCACAAATTGTGGATAAATCACAATATACCCACAGACTTATCCACAAAGTTATCCACAATTGTTAAAAACTCCACAATAATGCCTACTTTCAGAGTTATCCACAATATTCACAAAGTTTTCCACAATTATGCCATTCTATGTGGATTGATGTTTATTATTATATTCACGAATGATTATTACTCCTCGACCTGCTATTCACTGATGTTTATTACTTTATCCTTGTATTTTATCCTCATATGATATAAAATAGATAAGAATAGACAAGCAAATTCAATGGATTTTCTCATAACTGGCTGCTTGTCCATTTGTTTCTATATGCAAGAAACAAAAGCATTATAACTTTTAGAAATGGGGTACTTTGAAGTGGAAAACGAACTTTATGAAAAATGGGACGAGATTCTTGAGAATATGAGGGTCAATTTTGATATATCAGATCCCGCCTTCAATACTTTTATTAAGATTTTGAAAGTGCACTCCATTTCCGGTAAGAATCTTACGATCCTTATTGACGATGCCAAGGTCGGAAGTAACAAGAGTTTCATTGAGAAGCGCTACAGCACCTTCCTTCAGGTTACGATTGAAGAAATGACGAATATCAAGTATGATATTACTTATATTTCTAAAAACGAAATTAATACTACTCCTGTAGAGACCTATACGAACAATTCTCTACCGAATAAGGATCATCCATTTATCAGTTCCAAATACACCTTCGATAACTTTGTCGTGGGTGATAATAATGATTATGCACACGCTGCATCCTTAAAGGTCGCAGAAGAGCCCGGAGATATTTACAATCCTCTGTTTATTTATGGAGGCGCCGGTCTCGGAAAGACTCACCTCATGCATGCGATCGGTAACTACATTATTGACCGCGACAATACACAGCGTGTCGTATATGTTACCAGTGAGTCCTTCGTCAATGAGATTGTCGAAGCGATCCGTGACAAAAAGGGCGACGGTTCCAATTCCATGCAGGAATTCCGTAATAAATACCGCAATGTAGATGTCCTGCTGATCGATGATATCCAGTTTATCATTGGTAAGGAAACCATGCAGCAGGAATTCTTTCATACATTTAACCATCTCTACGAGTCACAGAAGCAGATCGTGATATCTTCCGATAAGCACCCTGCTACGATGAAGACTCTCGAGGAGCGTCTTCGTTCCCGTTTCGAGATGGGTCTTACTGTTGATATCAAACCACCGACATACGAGACACGTATGGCGATCCTGCGCCGAAAGGTTCAGGAAGAGAATCTGTCTATCGATGACAGCATCCTTGATTTTATCGCCTCAAATGTTTCTTCGAATATCAGAGAGCTTCAGGGTGCCATCACAAAGGTGATTGCTTTCTCCAAGCTGCGCCACAATGACATCACTATGGACCTTGCCAAGCAGGCATTATCCGATATGATTGCTCCTGATAAGAAGAAGGAAATCACGATAGACTACATTATTGAGACAGTAGCGGATCATTTTAATATTTCTACGAATGACCTGCTTTCCAGTAAGCGCAGCAGCAACATCTCCCACCCGAGACAGATCTGCATGTACCTTTGCTGTGAGCTGACCAATAACACCTTAGATGTTATCAAGAAGCATCTTAATAGAAAGGATCATTCTACCATTATCCATGGCAGGGACAATATTAAGAAGCTTTTAGAAGATCCGGATGCCAATCAGAAGGTTGTCAAGGATATTGACATCCTCATTAAAAAGATTAATCCACAATAAGAATTCCACATATCAACAATTTTTGTGAAAAGATTTTTTGAGGATTCCGGCATCAAAATAGAGCATGTTGATAAGTCGAGATAATTTCACAGCTAATCTTAGCTTATTCCTGAGGTTATCCCCGTAGCTCGTCCATTTATTTTTAAGGCTGAACGCGGTTATGCACTTATCAACGCCCCCTAATACTACTACGACTACAAAATATTATTTATTTATGCAGAATTTTCTTGGCTTTGCTTTGAAAGGAGTTATCAACATGAACATTATTTGCGACAAGTCTAAACTGTTGGAAGGCATCAATATATCTTTGAAGGCTATTCCAGGTAAATCAACCATGGCAATTCTGGAATGCATGGTCATTGAAGCAAAGGATGGTATCATTAAGTTAATATCAAATGATCTTGAGATTGGTATCGAAACCATAATCGAAGGTGAGATCAAAGAACCGGGATCTATTGCAGTCAATGCAAAGGTCTTTTTCGAAATTATTCGTAAGTTACCATATAATGAAGTTACAATCTCCGTAAATGAAAATCTTACAATGAACATTACCTGCGGTAAGGCAAAGTTCAACATTCCGGTAAAGGATACCGAGGAGTTCCCATATTTACCAAAGATTGTAAAAGATAAAAGTGTCCTTATCTCCCAGTTTACCTTAAAGGAAGTTATACATCAGACCGTATTTTCCATTTCAGACAACGAGAATACAAAGGTCATGACCGGTGAACTTTTCGAGATTAAAGGTTCTCAGTTGAAGGTAGTGTCTCTTGACGGTCACAGAATTTCTATCCGTAAAGTAGACCTTAAGGAACAGTATGACGATGTCAGCGTTATTATTCCGGGTAAAACACTGATCGAGATTAGTAAGATCTTAAATGGTGGTCTTGATGATGAAATTTGTATGTACTTTACGGACAAACATGTTTTATTTGAATTTGACAATACAATCGTACTCTCCCGTCTTATTGAAGGAGAATACTACAAAATTGATAAAATGTTATCCAGTGATTATGAAACTAAAATAACAGTTAATAAAAAAGACCTGTTCGACTGTATTGACCGTACGACTCTGATGATCCGTGAGTCAGAGAAGAAACCGGTTATCATTGATATCAAGGATACCAGTATGAGTCTTGCTATCAATTCCGGTATTGGTTCCATGTCTGAGGACATTGATATTTCAAAAGAGGGTAAGGATATTCTCATCGGATTCAATCCTAAATTTCTGATGGATGCTTTAAAGGTGATTGATGAAGAAGAGATTACAATGTATATGATTAACCCAAAGGCACCTTGTTTTATCAGAAACATGGATGAAACCTATGTTTATCTGATACTGCCTGTCAACTTTAATTAGTTTTGGAGGAATGTGAAATGGAAGCAATTCAGATATCGGATGATTATATCAAACTTGGTCAGGCATTGAAACTGGCAAATCTGGTAAGTTCCGGTGTAGAAGCCAAAATTGTGATTCAGGATGGTCTTGTTAAAGTAAATGGTGAAGTAGACACCCGTAGAGGAAGAAAGCTTTACCCACAGGATGTCTTTGAATTTGAAGGACAGCAGGTTACGGTATTGGCAGAATAATTTAATGATATATTAAATTTATAATAATGGATAAAATGATTTAGACATATAAAGTTATAATTATTTAATTTTAGAAAGGATTTCAGATGAATGCGGATTGATCATGTTGAGATTTGTAATTTTCGAAATTATGAGAAGGCAAAGCTGGACTTTCATGAGCATATCAACGTTTTGTATGGTGACAATGCCCAGGGCAAAACAAATATTTTGGAATCTATATTTGTAAGTGGTACTACCAAGTCCCACAAAGGAAGTAAGGACCGGGAGTTGATCCGAATCGGACAGGAAGAGGCACATATCCGCGTACTTTTGACGAAAAATGACATATCTCACAGGATTGATATGCATTTACGGAAGAACAAACCGAAGGGAATTGCAATTGACGGCATACCAATACGCCGTTCCAGTGAATTGATGGGACTGATCAACATTATATTTTTCTCGCCGGAGGACTTGAAGATCGTCAAAAACGGTCCCTCCGAAAGACGAAGATTCATCAATATGGAGTTGAGTCAGTTGGATCATGTGTATCTTCATGATCTTGGCGAGTATAACAAGATTTTGAATCAAAGAAATAAACTGCTCAAGCAGATTTATTATAATCCGTCTCTGAAGGATACTTTGGAGATATGGGATGAACAGCTTTTGGACTATGGGTGTCGTCTGATCAGGCGGCGCAGGGAATTTGTGGAACAGTTAAAAGAGATTGTTTATCACATTAACCAGAAGCTGACCGGCGGAAGAGAACAGCTGTCTGTTCGCTATGAGCCGGATGCAGGGGAGAATGAATTTGAAAAAAAACTAAAAGACAATACGGAAAAGGATCTCCGGTTTATGACCACAAATGTGGGACCACATAGGGATGATCTGAGTTTCTTTAACGGGGATGTGGATCTGCGCAAGTACGGATCCCAGGGACAGCAAAGAACTTGTGCTTTATCCCTGAAGTTGGCGGAGATTGAGTTGGTAAGACAGCTGATTCATGATCAGCCAATCCTGTTATTGGACGATGTTTTGTCGGAGCTTGACCGCAACCGGCAGAATTATCTGTTGGATAGTATCCAGGACACACAGACGATCATAACATGTACGGGGTTGGAGGAGTTTATTGACGGTAGCTGACGCTGGACAGGGTCTTTCGTGTTGTTGATGGTACTATAAGTGTAGAGTAAAAATTATATGAAAACGCAGTCAATAGTGAAGTTTTTATAGAAAAGAGGAAAAATATGGGAACAGAAGTGAACAATGAATATGGAGCAGATCAGATCCAGATTTTGGAGGGATTGGAAGCCGTTAGAAAAAGACCCGGAATGTATATAGGCAGCACCTCTATCCGTGGTCTTCATCATCTCGTATATGAGATTGTGGATAATTCCGTAGACGAAGCATTGGCTGGATATTGTACAGAGATCAATGTATCGATCGAGAAGGATAATTCTATAACTGTCATTGATAATGGACGTGGCATTCCGGTTGGTATCAATCATAAAGCCAATAAACCTGCCGTTGAAGTTGTATTCACTGTTCTTCATGCGGGCGGAAAGTTTGGCGGCGGCGGATATAAGGTATCCGGTGGTCTGCATGGTGTAGGTGCTTCTGTTGTAAATGCGCTGTCAGAATGGCTTGAGGTAAAGATACACAAAGACGGCAAGCTTTATCAGCAGCGTTATGAGCGTGGTAAGGTAATGTATCCACTCAAAGAAATCGGTACTACAGATCACAATGGTACGGAGGTGCGTTTTCTTCCGGATAAGGAAATCTTTGAGGAGACCGAATTTGATTACAATACACTCAGACAGCGTCTCAGAGAGATGGCATTTCTGACCAAAGGAATTAAAATAGTACTTCGTGATAACCGGCTGGAAGAGCCGAAGATCCGTACCTTCCACTATGAGGGTGGTATCAAGGAGTATGTGGAATATCTGAATAAAAGCAAAGAAAATCTTTATAATGATATCATTTATTGTGAGGGACAGCGCGGGGATGTTTATGTGGAGGTTGCTCTGCAGCATAACGATTCTTATCAGGAATCTACTTACAGCTTTGTTAATAACATTACGACACCGGAGGGTGGTACTCATCTTACCGGTTTCCGCAATGCAATCACAAAGACATTTAATGACTACGCACGTAGTATGAAATTGTTGAAAGACAGTGATCCAAACCTCAGCGGTGAGGATCTTCGTGAAGGCCTGACAGCAATCATCAGTATCAAAATATCAGAGCCTCAGTTTGAGGGACAGACAAAACAAAAGCTTGGAAACAGTGAGGCGAGAGGTGCAGTTGAATCCGTTGTATCGGAGCAGCTTACATATTTTCTGGAGCAGAATCCTTCCATCGCAAAAATTATCTGCGATAAGGCAGTGCTTGCACAGAGAGCAAGAGATGCTGCAAGAAAGGCAAGAGATCTGACCAGAAGAAAAACAGCGTTAGACAGCACAACACTTCCCGGTAAACTTGCCGACTGCAGTGACAAGGATCCGAAGAACTGCGAGATCTACATCGTAGAGGGTGATTCCGCCGGTGGAAGTGCCAAGACTGCCAGAAACCGTGCAACGCAGGCAATACTTCCTCTTCGTGGAAAGATTCTGAATGTAGAAAAAGCACGTCTGGATCGTATTCTCGGCAACGCAGAAATTAAAGCGATGATCACTGCATTTGGTACAGGTATCGATGAAGATTTTGATATCAGCAAGCTGCGTTATGACAAGATTGTTATCATGACCGATGCCGATGTCGATGGTGCGCATATTGCAACTCTGATGCTGACCTTCCTGTATCGATTCATGCCGGAGCTGATCCGCCAGGGACATGTGTATCTTGCAAAGCCACCACTTTACAAGATTGAGAAAAATAAAATGGTTCGTTATGCCTATGATGACAAGGAACTCGATGAGATCCTTACTGAGATTGGCAGAGACGGCAATAACAAGATTCAGCGTTACAAAGGATTGGGCGAGATGGACGCAGAACAGCTCTGGGATACCACCATGGATCCGGAGAAGCGTATTTTGCTGCGTGTGACGATTGAAGAGGGAACGGAATCTGAGATTGATGTTGTATTTAACACACTCATGGGTGACAAGGTAGAGCCACGCCGTGAATTTATTGAGGAAAATGCACAGTATGTAACTAATCTGGATATTTAATAAACAGACGCCTGGTAATTTGTGAATTTGGATCTGATTTTCACGCTTTAATGTGAATCAGCAGAAAGTTGAGGAAAAAATGGACGAGAATATCTTTGATAAAGTTCATGAGGTTGATCTTCGTAAGAAAATGGAGACCTCTTATATTGATTATGCGATGTCAGTTATTGCATCCAGAGCACTCCCTGATGTAAGAGACGGTTTGAAGCCGGTTCAGAGACGTATTTTGTATGCAATGATTGAATTGAATAACGGACCGGATAAGCCGCACCGTAAATGTGCCCGTATCGTTGGTGATACCATGGGTAAATATCATCCACACGGTGACAGCTCTATTTATGGTGCATTGGTAAATCTTGCACAGGAATGGTCCACACATTATCCACTCGTGGATGGTCATGGAAATTTTGGTTCCGTCGATGGTGATGGAGCAGCAGCGATGCGATATACAGAGGCGAGACTGAGCAAGATTTCCATGGAAATGCTTGCGGATATCAACAAGGACACCGTAGATTTTGACCCGAACTTCGATGAGACGGAGAAAGAACCTCGCGTGCTCCCGTCAAGATTTCCGAATCTTTTAGTAAATGGTACCTCCGGTATTGCGGTAGGTATGGCTACGAACATTCCTCCACACAATCTTACCGAGGTTATCAACGCTGTCGTAAAGATGATCGACAACGTTGTGGAAGAGGATCGTGAGACAACGATCGAAGAACTGATGCAGATCATTAAGGGACCGGATTTTCCTACAGGTGCAGAAATTCTCGGTACCAGAGGTATTGAGGAGTCCTATCGTACCGGTCGTGGAAAAATCCGCGTGCGTGCGGTCAGCACGATCGAGCCAATGGAGAACGGCAAGAGTCGTATCGTTGTGACTGAGCTTCCGTACATGGTGAATAAAGCACGACTGATCGAGAAAATCAGTGAATTACATAGAGAAAAGAAAGTCGAGGGAATCACAGATCTTCGTGATGAGACAAACCGTGAGGGTATGCGTATTTGTATCGAACTTCGACGAGATGTGAATCCGAATGTTGTATTAAATCAGCTTTATAAACATACACAGATGCAGGACACCTTCGGTGTAATTATGCTTGCACTTGTAAACAATCAGCCAATGGTTATGAACCTCAAGCAGATGCTGGAATATTACATCAAGCATCAGGAAGAGGTTGTAACAAGACGTACACAATTTGATCTGAACAAGGCTGAGGAAAAAGCTCATATTATAGAAGGTCAGCTGATCGCATTGGATAATATTGACGAAGTTATCCAGATTATCCGCAGCTCTAAGACGACCACTGAAGCAAAGGAACGCTTATGCTCACGTTTTGGTCTTTCCGATGCACAGTCACAGGCAATTGTAGATATGCGTCTGCGTGCTCTGACAGGTTTGGAAAGAGATAAGCTGGAAGCAGAGTATGCAGAACTGCAGAAGAAGATTACAGAATATAAGGCAATTCTTGCCGACAAGAAAGTACTTCTTGGCGTCATCAAAACAGAGATCACATTGATCCGTGACAAGTATGGCGATGAAAGAAAAACCGCTATCGGTTATGATGAATTTGATATTTCCATGGAGGATCTCATTCCGCAGGAGAATACGATCATTACTATGACCTCTCTGGGCTATGTGAAGAGAATGAGTGTGGATAACTTCAAGAGTCAGCATCGCGGTGGTAAGGGAATCCGCGGCATGCAGACCATTGATGAGGATTATATAGCGGATATGCTTATGACGACAACACATCACTATCTGATGTTCTTTACAAACAAGGGACGCGTTTATCGTTTGAAAGCATATGAGATACCGGAGTCCAGCCGTACGGCGAGAGGAACAGCAATCATTAACCTGCTGCAGTTAACGCCGGGTGAGAAGATCAACGCTGTAATTCCAATTCGTACTTACGATGAGAATAGGTACTTGTTTATGGCAACCAAGAAGGGTATCGTTAAGAAAACATCCATTAAGGATTTTGCAAATATCCGTAAAACAGGACTTCAGGCAATTAACCTTCGCGATGATGATGAACTCATCGAAGTAAAATCAACAAACCGCAAGAAGGATATTATCCTTGTGACAAAGCATGGACAATGTATTCGTTTTCATGAGAGCGACGTGCGTCCGACAGGCCGTGCTACCATGGGTGTGATTGGTATGAATCTGACCTATGATGATGAGGTTGTTGGAATGCAGCTTGATACACAGGGCGATTATCTTATGCTCGTATCTGAGTATGGTATGGGTAAGAGAACCCGCATCGAAGAGTTTGCACCACAGCACAGAGGCGGAAAGGGTATTAAGTGTTATAAGATCACGGAGAAGACAGGAAATGTTGTTAGTGTCAAAGCTGTAAATGAAGAAAACGAAATTATGTTGATTACAACAGAGGGAATTATTATCCAGATGAGAGTCGATGAGATTTCCGTACTGGGTCGTATTACCTCCGGTGTGAAACTTATTGATCTGGATCCCAACCAGGATATTGTTGTTGCAACAATGGCAAAGGTAAGAGATTCCCAGCCATCTGACGCAAAAGACAGCTTTCTCGAAGAAATGGAAAATGAAATGAGACAGAATGAAGAGGAAGCGGACGAAGAAGATGTCATCGGTGATTCAGACGACGAACAGGAATAATGTTATCAGAGAGGATGAAAATATGAGAACCATTTCTACAGATGAGATAATAAAGAATATCAAGGAAATGTGTATAGAGGCAAATTATTATCTCTCAGATGATATGAAGCAGAAGATTGATCATGCCTGCCAGATGGAGGAATCTCCCCTTGGCAGACAGATTTTAAGTCAGCTGGAGGAAAATATGCAGATTGCCGAGGATAATCAGATACCGATCTGTCAGGATACCGGAATGGCAGTTGTATTTCTGAAGATCGGGCAGGATGTCCATATTGAAGGAATGAATCTGGAGGATGCTGTTAATGAAGGAATCCGTCAGGGCTATGTAGAAGGATATCTGCGTAAATCTGTTGTTGGTGATCCTTTACTTCGCAAAAACACAGAGGACAATACACCGGGCATTATTCACTATGAGATCGTTCCGGGAGAGAACATTGAGATTACCGTTGCACCAAAAGGCTTTGGCAGCGAGAATATGAGCCGTGTATATATGTTAAAGCCGGCAGACGGTATTGATGGAGTCAAAGAAGCTGTATTAGATGCAGTAAAGCTTGCAGGTCCCAATGCCTGTCCTCCGCTGGTAGTCGGCGTAGGTATTGGCGGTACCTTTGAAAAGTGTGCCCTTTTAGCCAAGAAAGCGTTGACAAGAGATACAAATGTGCATAACTCTATTCCATATGTGAAAGAAATGGAAGAAGACATTCTTGAAAAAATCAATAATATGGGGATAGGTCCGGCTGGGCTTGGTGGACGTATTACCGCACTGGCAGTCAATATTGAAACGTATCCGACACATATTGCAGGGCTGCCGGTTGCAGTAAATATGTGCTGTCATGTTAACAGACACAAAAGCCGTATTATTTAAAAACATAAACTATAATTATTATATTATAGAAGATAAAGAGGACACAGGAATACAGTGTTTGTTATTCCTGTTATTTACATGATAATATTATACCTGTGACCAATAATTTACGGGCTGAGAAAGGAATGCATGAGTATTATGTCAGAAAAATATATAAATGCACCAATCACAAAAAAAGACATAGATAATCTTGCAGCAGGAGATATGGTCTATATTTCAGGCACGATTTATACTGCCAGAGATGCTGCACACAAAAGATTATATGAAACAATTCTGGAAGAAAAGGATATTCCTCTGGAATTAGAGAACAATATCATATATTACCTTGGTCCGTCTCCGGCAAGAGAAGGGCAGGTGATCGGCTCTGCAGGTCCGACAACCAGCAGTCGTATGGATAAATATACTCCACTTATGTTGCAGCATGGTCTAAAAGGAATGATCGGAAAAGGAAAACGTTCTGAGCAGGTCATTTCTTCCATGAAAGAAAACGGCGCGGTCTATTTTGCCGCTATCGGTGGTGCAGGTGCATTATTATCAAAATGTATCAAGAAGGCGGAAGTAATCGCCTATGAGGATCTGGGAACAGAAGCAATCAGAAAGCTTGAAGTGGAAAATTTACCGGCTATCGTTGTGATCGATCATAAAGGAAATAACCTGTATGAGACAGCTACACAAAAATATTCCAGATAAATAATAAAAAAAGATTGACAAGTAGTTATAAACTTGGTATACTAATTTTTGTTCGACATTTGTTGTCGTCCGGAGAAGTACTCAAGTGGCTGAAGAGGCGCCCCTGCTAAGGGTGTAGGTCGTTCGCGCGGCGCGAGGGTTCAAATCCCTCCTTCTCCGTTACACAGTGAGTTACATCATACTGTGTTTTTTTACGCTCAAAAGTCGTTGATAACACTACTGAGTTTTGGTTTCCAGATTGGGAATCTTTTCTACAAAACGGTCGGAAGACGAGAGTTTGTAGAAAAATAAAAAAACTTGAAAAAAAGTGTTGACAACTTTGAAAAAGCGTGATAATATATATCTCGCTGACGCAGAAAAGAGTCAGTCAGAAACAAGCGGGAACGCTTGAGAGAAGCTTGATAATTGAACAGTAAAACAACCCTGAAAATTCTAATAAAAGATGTGAATCACATCTTAAAAAAGATTTTCAAGATCAAAAC
>NZ_QUET01000079.1 GCF_003478445.1 Roseburia sp. AM59-24XD | reverse complement strand
CACCGGTTGGAAAGCACGGAAGACTTCATCTCGCAAAGGTGGACGGCTACGGTAATGCGCCGGTGATCGTGGATCAGTACGGCAAGCCGTTCCAGATGCGTGGAGCCAGCACCCATGGTGTTCAGTGGTTCCCGGAATATATTAATAAGGGAGCGATGCAGACGCTCCGTGATGAGTGGGGCGTGAACCTGTTGCGTATGGCATGCTATGTCACTCAGTATAATGGTTATACCAATGGCGGTCAGAGCCTGATCGACTCCAAGATTGTTGAGGGCGTACAGGCGGCAAAAGAGCTTGGCATGTATGTGATCGTGGACTGGCATATCCATGAGGAAAATCCACATACCACAAAGACTGTGGCAGAGCAGTTTTTTAAGAAGTATGCGACGCTGTACAAGGATTACGATAACGTGATCTTTGAGATCTGTAACGAGCCGACCGGTGTGCAGTGGTATACCGGCGGCAATGATCTTTATTCCTATTGTAAAGATATCGCAGGCATTATCCGTGACTGCGGAAGCAAGGCACTGATCGTCTGCGGAACCAATAACTGGT
>NZ_QUET01000078.1 GCF_003478445.1 Roseburia sp. AM59-24XD | reverse complement strand
GGGGTGAAGTCGTAACAAGGTAGCCGTATCGGAAGGTGCGGCTGGATCACCTCCTTTCTAAGAGAGCGAGTAAGGGTTGTTTTACTGTTGAGTTATCAAGGATCGAGTGTTGAACTCACACTCGAGACTAGTTAATAACATAACATTTCGGTGGCGATGCGCTCAGGGGCAACACCCGTTCCCATCCCGAACACGATGGTTAAGACCTGAGCGGCCGATGGTACTATGCTGGAGACGGCATGGGAGAGTAGGTGGCCGCCGAATCAAAAAAGAAAAAATCACTGGATCAGTGATCTGTGATAAGAAGCAGACCGAGAGGAACACTTCTTATTATATATGACTGATCCAGAAGATCCGGAAGGATCGAGACCAGTCAATGGTACCTTGAAAACTGTATATCGAAATGATTATAACAAACGAAAGTATGTTATAAGTCAGACATCCAAACGCAGATTTAAGATCATAAAGATCAAGAATCGAAGTCAATTCAGATTAAGAATTAACAAATGCGAGAAAGCAACAAGCCATCATTTGTAACGCTATACAAGTGATGATGAGAATCAGGAACCGTTTCAGCAGTTAGAGATAACTGTAAAGGTTAAGCTGATAAGGGCGCAGGGAGGATGCCTTGGCACTAAGAGCCGAAGAAGGACGTGATAAGCTG
>NZ_QUET01000077.1 GCF_003478445.1 Roseburia sp. AM59-24XD | reverse complement strand
CAGAATTTAATAATACGTTTAATTGCTTTAGTGCAATATCAACATAATCCTCAGCATATCCGTCCCAAGCATATTTTTCATAATATCTAATAGCATTTCTTGCATATATTAGTACATGATAGTTCACTCTAACATCTTGTGTAATACAGAACTCTAATGTTGTAAATGATTTTTTAATTGTTTCCTTTAGCATATTCAATTCGTGTTCATTTGTTGCCTCATTAATAATATTCATTTCAAACATTATTATTGCATGAGTATTGGCAATCGAAAAAATTTTCTTTTTACTTTCTGTATACGCCTGATCTATCTGCTTCCAAGCTAAATCATATTCCTTTTTTCTTTGCAAAAATAATGCATATTGCTGTCTAATATATGGCGATTTATTATTCTTTAATACTTTCTCATAAAAGTTTATTCCCTTCTTTAAATCAAATGCCTTCTTTGTCAAATCTGCATCATAAGCTCTGCGTTTAAAAATATCATAACGATATATTATATGATTTCCAATTCTGTCTAAAAATTTATTCATAACATCAGAAATAATGTTCGGAGCTAAAACATTAAAAGATTTTTCTGCAAATAATTTACTACGCATCACTTTATAATCCTGCGATTTGTCATAAAGATCATAATCATCACTTTCTACTATTATTCGATTCATTTTTCCAATGCATAAAATATGTCTTCATACGATTCAATGCAGTCACTAAAATAAAAATACAGTCACTAAAATAAAAATACATCATATCCATTGA
>NZ_QUET01000076.1 GCF_003478445.1 Roseburia sp. AM59-24XD | reverse complement strand
CTGGCTCCACGCATCTGGAACGGCTTGCCGTACTGATCCACGATCACCGGCGCATTACCGTAGCCGTCCACCTTTGCGAGATGAAGTCTTCCGTGCTTTCCAACCGGTGTCTCCGCATACGGCGTATCCTTCAGCTGACCGGTTAAGGTATATTTCAACTCACCGCCTGAGGTTCCCTCACCCTTTGGCGGATTGCAGTTTACAGCACGCACATATGGCGTTCCGAGAGTAACAGAGGATGGCTTGAAGCCGACCTTACCGCCGATCGTTACGGTTGCTCCCGCACCGATCTCCCCGGCATAATATACGATCAGTCCGCCAACCGTCTTATTGTAAACAACATTAATGGACTCAAAGCTCTGGAAGTTCTCCGGCTCCGCGCTGGTCGGGAGCACCATCTGAACCTTGGATACAGCAGATGAGGTATGGTTCGTGATCGAGAAGGTATACTCGGAATACCACTGGTCATGCGGATGCTGCGTTACCTCTGCCGAATACCGCGATGCATCCTCTCTGGCACCGGCATCGAGACCGTCCGCTGTCGTGCCGCCCTCACTTCCTCCGGCAGAACCGCTGTCCGAGCTGTTCACCGTCACGGTTGCAGAGGTGATCGTATAGGAAATACTTGATGTATTCACTGCATCATCTGCAAAACGAATACCGAGCTTTGCCAGCGTTGTTTCCTTCCATGACATAGAAGAAAGGTCATAGCTTACCGTAATCTCCTTGCCCGCGGACACGTCCACAGCTTTACTGTTGTTCCA
The DNA here is from genome assembly GCF_003478445.1 of Roseburia sp. AM59-24XD. Lineage (GTDB taxonomy): Bacteria > Bacillota > Clostridia > Lachnospirales > Lachnospiraceae > Jutongia. The sequence goes on along the minus strand of NZ_QUET01000076.1, from coordinate 239 downwards.
GTTATAGCTGCTGTCCTGTGCATAGAGCATCGCATGGATCGAACCGGTGTCACTGCTGATGCTGTTGATCTTCATCGTCACCTGCACGACCGGCTTTGCCGCCTGCACCTTACTCTTGTCGGCGATCACATCCGGAACCTGAAACAGGATATCCGCAATGTAATCATCGCCCCACTGATTCTTTGCAAGCGTAAGCGGGCTTGCCCCCTCTGATACGCTCAGGTCATACGACGTACCCG
>NZ_QUET01000075.1 GCF_003478445.1 Roseburia sp. AM59-24XD | reverse complement strand
TTCTTCTTGATCTGGACATAATAAGTACCTTCTTTCTTTTGGTGATTATAGTATATCAGATTCATTAAGAAATGTCGCTTTCAGTGCCTTAATTTACGAGTCCATTATATAGTATTGTATAATCCACTATGGTGCTATTAAACCAAATTTTGCAAAGTATGTGGTATCAAGCAGCCTTGTTTTACATTCCACTATGTTTCTATTAAAACAGCGTCAAAACTCCAAATCATTCCCGCGTCAGCCTGCTTTACATTCCACTATGTCTCTATTAAAACCGCGCGGTGTACGCAATCTGGCAGGACGATCTAAAACACTTTACATTCCACTATGTCTCTATTAAAACTCAGACCCACTTGAATCTGACCCAGTTCCGGGAGACTTTACATTCCACTATGTCTCTATTAAAACTGCTTTTTTCCAGTCGTTTGAAGCCTGCACGTATCGCTTTACATTCCACTATGTCTCTATTAAAACGTAGATGATTATGTCGCAACGATTGTTATAGAATAACTTTACATTCCACTATGTCTCTATTAAAACCTTCGTTCCCAGTAGACTTACCGCTGAATGTTGGTTTCTTTACATTCCACTATGTCTCTATTAAAACTTGATAAACATCACCTAATATGCTAATATATAAGTCTTTACATTCCACTATGTCTCTATTAAAACTATTTCGGAGAAGATGGGGTTTATGTCAGTTTTAGCTTTACATTCCACTATGTCTCTATTAAAACCAGGAGGTTCTCGACACTCAGACGAATCAGAAGAGAACTTTACATTCCACTATGTCTCTATTAAAACGATATCGCAGATAAAAAAAATGTAATTGTGATTGTTCTTTACATTCCACTATGTCTCTATTAAAACGCCGGCAAGGCACTTTATGTTTTTTCATAACATCGACTCTTTACATTCCACTATGTCTCTATTAAAACATATTTAAGACTGTATGTGTGAACGGTAAAAAGCAAGCTTTACATTCCACTATGTCTCTATTAAAACTTCAAAACCGTATCCGTGAACGGAAAAATGCAAGTCTTTACATTCCACTATGTCTCTATTAAAACGAAAACACAGATAACGACCGATATACGTTCCCTTTTAACTTTACATTCCACTATGTCTCTATTAAAAACATTCCACTATGTCTCTATTAAAACATTGACGAAATAAAAAAAGTCAGCAAAATAATATCACTTTACATTCCACTAT
>NZ_QUET01000074.1 GCF_003478445.1 Roseburia sp. AM59-24XD | reverse complement strand
ATCTTTGCTTTGCAATGCTTTGATAAATACGCATCCGCACGACTGAGCCCCATAGGTGGGCTCAGCTATTTCGGACGGCACGCTCCCGCTACCACTGCACCACGCAGCGGTACATACGCCCCGGATATTCAATGGAGTATCTATATCATTTGCAAAATCCGGGGCGTAAGTACCGGCGGGTGCAAGTGCCTTTCGAAACATCTGATTCCCACCTTGGGGCGAGTACGGCAGGATGCATTTATCGAAGATCAAAGCAGCAAAGCAATCAGATTTTTCGAAATCCGTAAGTGACAAGACAATTTTTTAGTCATAGTGCACGGATTTTTAATATATTGGCAGGCAAAATATGATTTCTAAATAACCGGACATAAGAAATATTATGGGCAAATTTCCATCCTTGGTATGGGAAGTCTTAGTCAATAATCACCTTTTCTTTTATCGTCAACCATTTTTATTTTACGGTTGACAATGTGTTTTTTGTCCGTTATACTTGGATTCGAAAATAAAACAAAAGAAAAGAGGTTACTTATGAACAAAACAGCAGCCGTTACCGGCAAAAAATTCACAACACAGCGTCTGGCACTGATGGCAATGTTTGCGGCAATCCTTTGCATCTCAGCCTATATCAGTGTACCGCTTCCACTCACAGGATATCACGTTACATTCCTGAATTTTGTGATCACTCTGATCGCTCTTGTATTTCCACTGGAGCAGTCACTTCTGATCAGTATTGTATGGCTTCTCCTGGGTGCCGTAGGAGTTCCGGTATTCATCGGCGGTAATGCCGGTATCGGTTATCTCATGGGACCTCTTGGCGGATATACCTTCTCGTTTATCCTCGTTGCAATCCTTGTACCACTGCTTCGTGGAGCAAAATATAACCGTATCCGTTTCACCATTGTATCTGTGGCATCCGTTGTATTTGTCGATCTGTTCGGTATGGTCTGGCTCAAATTCATGAACAACATGCCTTGGGCTACCGCATGGGCAGCAGGTTTTTTCTCCTTTATTATTTTAGATCTGGTCAAAGCAGTTGTTGCTGCCCAGATCGTGCCTGCATTCCGTAAGGTAATTACAGACCAGTCACAGGAGTAGATCGTCAAATAACTTATAGGGGAATCGAGTAGGAGGCGGTGACTAACCGCCGTCCTCTCACACCACCGTGCGTACCGTTCGGTACACGGCGGTTTCAATAGTTGACGTGCACAGACTGATAGGCTGTGGCT
>NZ_QUET01000073.1 GCF_003478445.1 Roseburia sp. AM59-24XD | reverse complement strand
TATAATGGCTCAGTTGTCAAGACAAAAATTTGATATTTTTATAATGAACTGATATGTTGACGGTTGCATGGGAGAATACAATGCAGTATTTCCCAGAATTTTATATTATGCGGCTGCTCGGGCTTCATCCAAAAGCATTGCCGGATAGTAACTTCAGCAGGGCGTTTATTGTCGATTGCCTGATGGCATCGCTCAAAATTATAATTGTAAATATATCTTCCGATGGCTTCTCTTGCTTCCTTGAGATTAGCATACTCCGTGAGATATGCTTCCTCATATTTGAAGCTGCGAAACCAGCGTTCAATCATGATATTATCTGCCCAGCGGCTTTTGCCATCCATGCTTTGCCGGATCCCGTTGTCTCGAATAAAGTCGATGTATTTGTCGCTGGTAAACTGGCTGCCCTGATCCGAGTTGATGATTAACGGCTTGGCTATTTTAAATGCCTTTTTACATGCATTGATGACCATGGTGGTATCCAGAGTATCATCAACATCCCAACCAACGATACAACGACTGTACCAGTCGATAATGGCTGTCAGATAAAGAAATCCATGCTTCATTGGAATGTATGTAATGTCAATCGACCATGCCTGATTTGGACGGTCTATGACTGCATTACGAAGCAGATACGGACAGACTTTTGCCTGTTTCATGCGCTTGGACAGATTCATCTTTGGATAAATCGGTGTTATGTCCATTTCACGCATATATCTTCCTGCTTTACGGCGACCAACCTGGTATCCGCGCAGTTTAAGCTGTGCAGACATCTGACGGACTCCCCAAGTAGGATTATCAGTATGCAGATGGTCAATGATCGCTTTGCATTCCAAATCTTCCTCTGAAACCGGGGTGCCACTATAATATACGCTGGTGCGGTTGATTCCGAGTAGTTTGGCTCCTGTAGAAACCGACAGCTCCTTAGTCGTCAAAAGGTTTCGGACTAAATTTACTCTCGTAGTCAGGTCCGACAATTTCTTCAGATTTTTTTTTGAGCCAGTCAACCTGCATGGTAAGTTGACCGACCTTTTTGGCGTATTCAGCTTTTTCCTTGCGTTCTTCGGCAAGTTTTTCCCGGAGATTGCCTTCTCGCTTATTATCGAAAGCAAGAGAAGCATTAGCAAGGAATTCTTTCTTCCAGTTACGAAGGAGATTTGGTTGAATATCGTTTTCAACAGCAAGAACATTGAGTTCTTTCTCGCCCTTAAGCAGTTGGAGGACAAGATTGGTTTTAAATTCAGCACTGAAATTTCTTCTTGATCTGGACATAATAAGTACCTTCTTTCTTTTGGTGATTATAGTATATCAGATTCATTAAGAAATGTCGCTTTCAGTGCCTTAATTTACGAGTCCATTATA
>NZ_QUET01000072.1 GCF_003478445.1 Roseburia sp. AM59-24XD | reverse complement strand
CCTGAATCCGTGAACCTTGTTTCAAAATGAAAAAGCACACAGGAAATGTTTGCCATATTTGTTATTGTATACTAAATTTTGAAAATGCTGCATAATTTTGCGTTCAAAAAAAGACTGCACCATTTGTGTGCAGCTGCCATTGCCATATTCAGCTACCTGTTGTCAGGTGATGAATGCAAAGCTGTCATAAAGACGCTTGAAAGTAAATCTCCAGCGATTACTCCTTCCAATGGACAGCACCAGACGGCCGGCATGTTCTGTCAGATGTCCCGCAAACTGCATAAGATTACTGATCACCGTACGTATTCTTCGGCGATGTATTTTCTTCCGGCCGGGAGCATCCTTCTTTTTCAGCGATTCCTGCCCTATGATTCGAAGGATATTATATGCGATCATTGTCAGCTCCAGCACCAGTTTGTTGCTCTCAAACTTTCCCGACGGGAGTCTTTCAACATCCATGTCCGTCTTGATTTCACTGTGATACTGCTCACTTTCTCCGTGGGCATGGTAAAGATCAATGACTGTTTCGTCTGGCAGGGAAGTGTTTGTCCAGTATGTGCCCAGTTCTATATCGGGTACGATAAAATACTGCCCATATCGGTCAATGGTTCTTTCCGTGATCTCATAAATTGTGCGTATTCCGACAGTTTTCTCCTCGTTATCAGAAAGGGAATATGTCACATTCCGGAAGGTCTGTCCGATATAAACAGTTTTCCCATCACGTGGATGCTGGATATTCTGGCAGTGCTGTTTCCAAATCCGCAGTTCAAGATTGACGAGGTATCCTTCTGTGCCGATATATGCCATAATTGGTGCATATCCGTCAAAACCCTTGTAGGTACGGGATACGCCTTTCTTATTGGATTTCGAATTGTCAAAGGGGGTTACATCAATATCGACAGGAACAAAGCCGTTATCCAGGGCTGTCGGCTTTATGTGCATTTCACGCAGCATGTCGACATTTGCCTGCTGGATGTCTTTGCGCAGGGAATCCCCGATCATGTCAAAACGCTGACGGAGTGTTTCGGCGGAAGGAATTGCATAGGAGATGCCTAATGCGTATTTGTAGTAGTCAGGGTCATCCATCATTTCACGGACAGCCTCATACTGGGGTTTTCCCTGACAGAGCATACCAATATAGGTGAGGAGCACGTCTCCATTTTTTATCTGTTTCTGCAGATAATCTTTTGAAATTGGAGCACGGTTGATTTTTTTAACAAAACTGCTTTTTCCAAGTATTTGCCCTACGAATACCAGACCACTGGGAGTAATGAGCCGCTCATCGCTGAATTCAATGTGTATTTTCTTCATTGCACTGCCTCCGCCTATCTTTTGATACTTTCATTATACAGGATAATGCATGATGATACAGTAAAAAAACAAAATTTTGTTTAACCTAGTGGGTGAAATAAAATGTATTGCGAAAATCAGTTTCCAGCAGGTATTATTGCTGAAAAAAAGGGATGTAACACTATGGTAAGTTTCACGGAATAAGG
>NZ_QUET01000071.1 GCF_003478445.1 Roseburia sp. AM59-24XD | reverse complement strand
GAGAGTGTGATACTTTTTCTGTAAAATAATGATTAGAAGGTTCTTCTATGATAAAATAAATATCATTAGGAGGGCCTTTTATTATGGCAAGACAAAAGAAACCTGTACATCGAGTACAAATGACAGAGGGAAAGAGAAACATTATTCATCAGCTTCTTGAAGAGTATGATATCCAGTCTGCAGAAGACATCCAGGATGCTCTAAAAGACCTTTTAGGTGGCACGATAAAGGAAATGATGGAGGCTGAAATGGATGACCATCTCGGTTACGAAAAATCAGAGCGGTCAGACAATGACGATTACCGGAATGGTTATAAGACTAAGCAGGTCAACAGCCGATATGGTTCCATGAAGATCGAGGTGCCGCAGGATCGTAAATCGACTTTTGAACCACAGGTGGTAAAGAAGCGTCAGAAGGATATTTCTGATATTGACCAAAAGATCATCTCAATGTATGCAAAAGGCATGACTACACGCCAGATCTCAGAAACCATTGAGGATATCTATGGATTTGAGACATCAGAAAGTTTTATTTCAGATGTGACAGATAAGATCCTTCCGCAGATTGAGGACTGGCAGAACCGGCCACTGGATGAGGTGTATCCAATCCTGTATATTGATGCGATACATTATTCTGTGCGGGATAACGGCGTGATCCGTAAACTTGCTGCATATGTCATTCTTGGGATTAATACCGAAGGAAAAAAGGAAGTCCTGACGATCAATATTGGAGATAACGAAAGCGCGAAATATTGGCTTTCTGTCATGAATGAACTGAAAAATCGAGGGGTAAAAGATGTTTTGATCATATGCGCCGATGGACTGACCGGCATCAAGGAAGCAATCGCTACAGCTTTCCCTAAAACAGAGTATCAGCGCTGTATCGTGCATCAGGTAAGAAACACCCTGAAATATGTTCCAGATAAAGATAGAAAATCTTTTGCAACGGATCTAAAAACCATCTATCAGGCTGCTGATGAGAAGAAAGCACTGGCTGCATTAGATCATGTAACAGAAAAATGGACGCCGAAATATCCGAATTCTATGAAACGCTGGAAAGAAAACTGGGATGCCATATCCCCGATTTTCAAGTTCTCAACAACCGTCAGAAAGGTCATTTATACGACCAACGCGATTGAATCCCTGAATTCCACCTACCGCAAACTGAACCGTCAGAGAAGCGTATTTCCGAGCGATACAGCTCTGCTGAAAGCCCTGTATCTGGCTACGTTTGAAGCAACGAAAAAGTGGACAACAAGAATCTGGAATTGGGGGCAGGTCTACGGCGAATTGAGTATTATGTATGAAGGACGATTACCGGAATAGTACATTTGCTGAAATAGTACATTACATTGTAAACCAAGACAGACGGAAACTCCGCCTGCTCTTGACATGTCATTTTTCAACTGTTATATATAACTAAAGGGCAAAAAGCTCTGACAAAGAATTTTTTGCCTTTCATTATCATAGAAGAATCTTATTTACAGACTTTTTCTCATAGTCTC
>NZ_QUET01000070.1 GCF_003478445.1 Roseburia sp. AM59-24XD | reverse complement strand
CACATATATAGTGCTTCCACAGCTTGTAGACACAGGGTTTCAGGTTCTCTTTCACTCCCCTCCCGGGGTTCTTTTCACCTTTCCTTCACAGTACTATGCGCTATCGGTCACTAAGTAGTATTTAGCCTTGGGGGGTGGTCCCCCCGATTTCCCACAAGGTTCCACGTGTCTCGTGGTACTCCGGATCCTGCCGCTGCCTTCCGCTTTCGAATACGAGGCTTTCACTCTCTCTGGCTGGCTTTCCCAAAACCATTCTTCTAGCTTTCAGCTCACTTTTGCAGTCCATGACCCCGCGGTGCACGCACCGCGGTTTAGGCTCCTTCCCTTTCGCTCGCCGCTACTCAGGAAATCGATGTTTCTTTCTCTTCCTCCGGCTACTTAGATGTTTCAGTTCACCGGGTTCCCTTCCATACGTTATGTATTGGCGTATGGATGACAGAGGTTTTCTCTGCCGGGTTTCCCCATTCGGAAATCTGCGGGTTAGCGGATATTTGCTCCTAACCGCAGCTTATCGCAGCTTATCACGTCCTTCTTCGGCTCTTAGTGCCAAGGCATCCTCCCTGCGCCCTTATCAGCTTAACCTTTACAGTTATCTCTAACTGCTGAAACGGTTCCTGATTCTCTGTCTGCTTACCGCAGACAGACGATATGTCCATGTGATATCGCCTGCGGCGATGGGACATATCTCCTGAATCTTTTTACTTTCTCACACGCAACAGATCAGCAAGTGATCTATTGCTGCAAAATAGCATTAACTGATTCTTACAATCACTTGTATAGCGTTACAAATGATGGCTTGTTGCTTTCTCGCATTTGTTAATTCTTAATCTGAATTGACTTCGATTCTTGATCTTTATGATCTTAAATCTGCGTTTGGATGTCTGACTTATAACATACTTTCGTTTGTTATAATCATTTCGATATACAGTTTTCAAGGTACCTGTACGGTAAGTTTCCTTACCGAATGGAGACGGAGAGATTCGAACTCTTGACCCCCTGCTTGCAAGGCAGGTGCTCTCCCAACTGAGCTACGCCCCCAGCTAATCAAATAATCTAGGTTAGTTATTTAATTTTATGGGCTTAAGTGGACTCGAACCACCGACCTCACGCTTATCAGGCGTGCGCTCTAACCAGCTGAGCTATAAGCCCTTTTTGATTCGGCGACCACCTACTCTCCCATGCCGTCTCCAGCATAGTACCATCGGCCGCTTAGGTCTTAACCATCGTGTTCGGGATGGGAACGGGTGTTACCCCTAAGCGCATCGTCACCGAAATGTTATGTTATTAACTAGTCTCGAGTGCAAGTTCAGCTCCCACTTCATAGATTTTACAAGTAAAATCTATTTCAGCGCGATCAGCCTCATATACATCCGTAATCAGGCGTGACGATCAAAGTAAACTCTACGTTCACACCCGATTTACGGATGTGCACTCGATCCTTGATAACTCAACAGTAAAACAACCCTTACTCGCTCTCTTAGAAAGGAGGTGATCCAGCCGCACCTTCCGATACGGCTACCTTGTTACGACTTCACCCC
>NZ_QUET01000007.1 GCF_003478445.1 Roseburia sp. AM59-24XD | reverse complement strand
CAATGCTTTGATAAATACGCATCCGTACGACTGAGCTCCGTAGGTGAGCTCAGCTATTTCGGACGGCACGCTCCCGCTACCACTGCACCACGCAGCGGTACATAACGCCATATTGATTTTACAGTAAGATATGAATATTTTATTTAGTATGGGGCGTAAGTACCGGCGGGTGCAAGTGCCTTTCGAAACATCTGAATCCCACCTCGGAGCGAGTACGGCAGGATGCGTTTATCAAAAATCAAAGCAGCAAAGCAATTAGACTTTTTGAAATCCGTAAGTGACAAGACAATTTTAATACCACCAGCTCACGGTTTCGTCAGATATCCTGAGGCAAAAATCTATAATAATTTTCCTCGGACATAAGAAATAGTATGGGCGCAATCAACTAATCGGTGTGCGAAGTTTGAGTTACATATATATAATCTCAGCCGCACCAAATGCCACACTTCCCGTGATCACAAGTACCGGCGCATCTTCCTGTGGAGTATAGTTTTTCTGATTCTTGATATTTACCGCGCCAAAGGAACAGTCAATATTATTGATAACCTGCCAGGTCTTTGGCACATAAAGCACCATATTGCCAAATGCCACATCAATCTTCGTGTAAACCTGCTTCTCGGTTGTAAAAGCATTGTCGTAGTATACCTTCATTTCACCAAAGCTTGTTTCCAGACGGGCACTGCGGAAATGCTGGGAATTGATGTACTTGATTGAAGCCCCGAAGGAGTTTTCCAGATGGATCGTCTCATTGTCCGGTACATCAATGATATCCTCCGCATACGACACGCTGTCGTCTGATCTGCCGCGGTGGAAGAAGTGAAAACGGCGCTTTCCCGGAAACAAAATGCTAAGTCCGATGGAGCCGAGAAGTGCAGCGCCAAGCAGTGTCCACGGCGTCAGTGCCGTAATACCGAGTGCGTCATCATAAATGCAGGCAAGAAATGCTGCCGAGAATAAAATCTCAAAAAAGTTGAGCGTAAAAAGTCCCTTGATAAAGGTCCACGCAAAAATGATCGTAAATACAATGCTGACAAAGGACATCTCCGGAAGCGTTCCAAGCTTGCTTAAGATCAGCATTGCAGCCCCTGCGACAAAGAATACGCCCCAGAACAGCTTATCAATGCTGTGTGTTGAATGTTTCTTCATAATGTTCACCTTAACCTTTCTGATATCATGCCGACCTTAAAATACCTGACATGAAGCCTTAATTTGTTCTGTCTTTGTGATAATGGTTCATTTCGATCTGATGGATCAGCGCTTTATAATAGTTGCGCGATACATAAACCTGCTTGTGGCAGTCGAAAAACTCAACCACACTGGATGCTGCTATGTTCTTGTGGATCGAATACACCTGACGTGTATTTAAGATCGCAGATTTGGAGATCCGCATAAAATAACGGGGCAGCAGTTCCTCCAGTTCATAAAGTTTCTGCTTTGTCTGAAAGATATCCTTTGCCGTATGGACATTGATACATTTATCCTGTGTTTCAAAGAACAGGATATCCTCCAGTTCCAGAAAATACTGGGTATCTTCCTTATAAAAGCTCATTTTGGAATGAGCCGGTGCCGCATCGGAGATCACCTGCTGCAACCTCTGAATGTCCTCCGTTAAGGAAGAACACCGGATAATGATCTCATTTTCCTTAAGATCACTGTCCAGTTCAATCTTTATCTTCATACGCACCGCCTCTCCTTTAGAATTCTGCGCAGGGTATTTAAATCCCCCCGTATTGCGCATTTGTGATGATGTTTATTATAGAGATTAACCTGCTTCTTGTAAATACGAATTTACTAAGAGGTCAAAAATCGGTCCTGACAGGTCAAAAAAAGTTGCCAAACTTCATAAAGTATGCTAAAATCCTTCCTTGTATTTCAAATTTTACAAAAAATACATTTATTTTGTCTGCATTTTAAGGTCAGACGATACAAGAAACAAAAGAGGAGGATTCAGAAATGTTTCCATCAGATACAGAAAAGGAACACTGGAAAGCAATTTTCCGTCAGTTTAGTTCCTATGTGATCGTCGGTGGCAGCGGTGCGATCATCGAATGGTGCTGCTTTGCCGGACTTGTTTATTTTACAAAGCTGTCATATCTTTGGAGCACCATTGCAGCCTTTGTGATCGGTCTTTACTTTAACTGGATGTTAGGTCGTGCCATCACCTTCAAGGATGTCGTAACAGACCGTTCCATCTGGCGGGAGATCAGTCAGATCTTCATGGCAGGTGCCATCGGACTTATCCTGAACGTTATATTCATGTACGGACTTGTCGAATACTGCGGCATGGTTAAGATCATGGCTAAGATCACGGCTACTTTTATTGTATTCCTGTGGAACTTCGCCGTTCGTAAATATTATATTTATAAAATATAGCTCATCCGTGGAAAATAAAATATAACTGAATATAGGAAACAAAGAATGCGGGACCAGCCGGATGCCAGTAACTAAGGCGTTTGGATGGTCTTTATTATTATAAAAAATGAAAATAATGCAAGAACACTGCTGAAACAGAGGGAATATGAAAAAAACGGAAATTTTCCCAGACAACACATATGATATACTTTTGCCGTAGCGTTTATAAATTTATGATGTTATTTACAAGGAGGAAATGTATATGAAAGGAAACGTATTCAAAAAATGGATCGTGTGGTTCCTGATCTTTTCCATGGTTATTACCTGCAGTAATAGCACTTGGCAGATTTCTTCTGTCAAGGCACAGGAGAGTGATTCAGGATCTACCGGAAGCAAAATAACCGTACCACTTTCTGAAGGCGAGTGGACAACCGGATATGGCAACGATAGCCGACTAGAGATATTTAATGTATGGATCAACCACTATCTGCCATCCACTTTGGAAGGAATCTCCTTTAAAGGAGTAGACCTTACTTTTACTGTATCCGGAGTGGACAGTATTTTACAGGAAGCAGGCTTGGACAGCTTTAAAGCAGAGCTCAATTTCTATAGCAGTGATGAAAATATTAAAAATATTGTCGACGAGACTGGTAACGTCGCTACCCAGACCGCCGAGATCAATCAGGACGGAACATATACCGTTGGATATTCCGGGGATACCCGTATCTCCATGAATTACTACATGGCTGTCAGATTTACACAATTAGATTCTCTGAGAGAATTTTCGGGAGATATCTCCAATGTTAAGCTAACATTTTATGATGCATATTATTCAGAAGAGACCACTCCAACTGCAACTCCAAAGCCAACCGACAAACCTCCTGTAGAGGGAACACCAAATTATGAGGCAGAGCAGCAGACAGTTGGTCAGGACGATGATTTTCGAGTAGGAATTTCCTATGTTAATACCGATTGGTCTGAGGTCTTCTATACCGATTTCAGTACAAATAAGGTGAAGAAACTTACAGGAATCGGAGATTATTCGATCAGCTATACGGCTGCCGAAACCGGTGACCTTCATATGTTATGGCTGGACACAAACCTGTATTCCGGCAGCCGGCTGCAACTTGATGTAACAAAGGTTCATCTGACATCAGAAGATGGCAGTGAAGAAACAGAATATACCGTTGCCAATAATGGTCTGCAGGAACCGGGAAGCATCTGGGGATACAGGGATGCGTGGAATATTAAAAATTATGCCGCCACAGTGAAAAATCCATATATGTCATACAGATACTTTTTGCAGTCCGAATATGACAATTACAAACCGGAATATTCCAATTACAAGGACCGGATCAATGAAACAATTGATCTTTTCAAAGGAAAGAAAATTTCGATCGCATCAGGAAGTACCATTACAGTGGATTTTATGGTCAAAGCAAATCCTGATGTTACAGCGAGCCCTGCGCCGTCTGTATCTCCTTCGTCAGAACCGTTAGTTAGTGAAACACCGTCTGTATCTCCTTCGTCAGAACCGTTAGTAAGCGAAACACCGTCTGCTTCTCTGGAACCAACAAAAGATCCGGATGTGTTCCAGATCAATCCTCAGGACGTAGCTGCATTAAAGGAATTAATCAATGAACAGAGCTCCAAAGGAGCAAAGGTTGATGAATCGATTTATTCGATGGAATACAGCTGGAATATGGATGGTCGTTTGATCGAAATTAACTGGAGTGGAAAAGCAGTTTACGGAAATATCTCTTTTGCCGGTCTCCCTTATCTGGAGGTATTTTATTGCGGGGACGGAAACCTCACTTCCGTTGATGTGACAAGTAATTCCTGTCTGAAAGAATTATTCGTAGGCTATAATCAGCTGACATCCATTGATGTTAGCCAAAATGCAGATTTACAAATGCTGTCCGTTGCACAGAATCAGTTAACGTCTCTGGATACCAGTAATAATTTACAGCTGGATACTTTATGGTGCCAGGGCAATAAGTTAGATGTCGTTTATGTAAATAAGACAATTAGTGAAAGTAATATCTATAAAGACAGCACCACAAAGATTGTGCGTAAATCTCCGGGCGAGATACCAACCGCACAGCCAACAAGCTCTGCAAAACCAACCGCAGAACCGACAATCGCACCGACAATTCCACCGAAGAGTACAGCAACCGCACAGCCAACAAATACTCCGGAAGTCACAAAAGATCCGGGAAGTAAACCGGGCGAAACCAATCCACCGGAAACTTCCGATAAGCCTGATGTTACAAGCAGCCCGGATGCTTCTGTAAGACCAAGCGGACAACCGGATTCACCGGATGCTCCACAGCCATCGGATAAACCGGGAAATACGTCAACAACATCTCCAACGCCACAGGTAACTGTAACTCCGGCAAGCACAACCAAACCGGATGGTCAGGGGACAAATCCGGTGTCTGCAACCGCACAGCCGGAACCGGAAGGAAGTGTTCTGACGGTTGGAAATGGTATTTATAAAGTTATTTCCGGCGATGGTGAAGAACCATCGGTGATTTATTGGCTGAAAGATTCCAAAACTGCTTCGCAAATTGTTATTCCGGATACCGTTGAGAGCAAAGGAATCCGCTATAAGGTTACATCAATTGCAAAGGGAGCTTTTGAAAATAATAAGAAGCTGAAATCAATCGTGATTGGGAAAAATATTGTTTCGATCGGCAAAAACGCCTTTAAAAACTGCAAAAATCTCAAAAAGATTGTGATCCGCTCCGAAAAGTTAAAAGCCTCAAAGGTCGGCGCCAATATACTAAAAGGAACGAACAAAAAACTTGTGATTAAGGTTCCAGAAAATAAACAGAAACAATATAAGAAGTTTTTGAAAAACGTGGGAACAAAAAAGCGCGGATCACAAAATAATATTCCAAAATAGCACAGGGATTCTGTTGCCGTAGAGGAGTGGTTACACAAATGAAAATAGCGCAGTAGATTCATAAATATTATATTTATAAGGTTTAGTATTGAGATACCTTATATTTCATGGTAAAATGAACCCGGGAGCAGTTTATCTGCTTTCGGGCTTTTCAATGTTAAACATAAGGAGGTAATTATGAAAAAGAAACTATTTTGTTTATTATTGACACTGGTACTGGTAATCGGGACACTAACCGGCTGCATGGGAAGTAACACAGCTCTGGTACTCAACGCAGACGGAACCTGTGTGTACACCTTAAAGTACATGTATGAGAAAGAAACCTTCCAGACAACACTGGACGAGGCAAAGGATAAATCACCACTGTTTAGCGGCGATTTTACAAGAGCGAGGAGACCGTCGGAGATATGACGTATTATACCTTCAGCCGTCAGCTTACCTTTGCGAGCGCAGACGCCATGAAAACAGCTCTGACCGACCTGACTGCTTATATCAACCGCATGAAGGAGGGTTCTGTGAACCCTTCCCTGTACACCACAGAGTTTATCGCATCCACTCCATTTTCTGAGGTAACTTTGGACGGCACTACCTTCATCGCAACACTCACCGGTGCATCCAGTTCCATGACATCTTCTATGTCCTCTAATATGACAAAGCTGACCGACAACACCTCTTATGCGGATATTGGCGCTGTGAGCAAGAAGTTATACAGCAACGGCAGTATTTATGGATATCTGAAGTCCTGCGGTTTCCTGATGGATTATTCCATTACCTTCCCGACAAACGTAACAGAGAGTAATGGAACAATAAGCGGTGCGACCGCAAGCTGGAGTACCGACACAATTCCGTCCGACAGCAGCTGATCGCTGTTACATCCGGCAATCTTCTCACTTCCGACACCGAAGCACCTGTAATCTCCGGTGTTAAGAATAACGGCTTATATCGAAACGCCAAGCTTACTGTTACCGATAACGTGAACGTAAAAACCGTTGCCGTAAACGGCGTTGTCATTGGCAATACTAAGTTAAAAGCATCTGCAAGTAAGACCTACAAGATCACGGCTGCCGATGCAAACGGCAACGTTTCTTGTGTATCCTTCCGTGTTGACAGCACCAAGCCTGTCATCAAGGGGATTAAGAACGGCAAAAAGGTGACAAAGCCGGTTACCCTTCGTTTTAGGATAACTACAAGATGAAGTCCGTAACGATCAACGGCAAGAAGGTAAACAATAAGAAAGCAACCGTTAAGAAAGCCGGACGATATGTTGTGAAGGCAAAGGATGCTGCAGGCAACGTAGCAAAGCTTGTTTTCCGTATTGCATAACGACGTCCATAACCCTGAAAAATAAAAACGACCCGTGGGATCAACAAAGAATTCCACGGGTCGTATTCTGTTCTATAATAAATCCAAAATCCTGATGTGATAACTTTTAATTTCCTTTAAACTTAGACTCACAGTAAATACAGCGGTAGATCCGGTTCTTGCGGTCTGTCAGCTTAAATGTATGCGGCAGCTCCTGCTCAATAGAAGTAATGCAACGCGGATTTTTGCACTTGATAATGTTCGTCACGGTATCCGGAAGCGAGAGCTGATGCTTCTCAACAATCTCAGCGTCCTTGATAATATTGATCGTAATGCTGTGGTCTAACACACCAAGCACATTCAGATCAATGTCAAGATCACCCTCGATCTTGATAATGTCCTTCTTGCCCATCTTGTTGCTTTTGGCATTCTTAATGATCGCCACCGAACAGTCTAACTTCTCCAGATTCAGATATTCATAAATCTTCATTGCGCCGCCGACCTGAATATGATCGATCACGATACCCTGATTAAGACCTCCGATATTTAACATGGTATATCCACCTCCAATAACTTCATGATCAATGCCATTCTCATATAAACACCATTCTGAACCTGCTTGAAATATACCGCTCTTGGATCATCGTCCACATCGGTCGAAATCTCGTTGACACGTGGAAGAGGATGAAGAATATACATATCCTTCTTAGCATACTGCAGCTTGTCCTTCGTTAATATGAAGCTGTCCTTTAAGCGTATATAATCCTCCTCATTGAAGAAACGCTCACGCTGGACTCTTGTCATATAAAGGATATCAAGCTTCGGCATATTCTCCTCAAGCTTGTCCGTCTCAATATATTCAATGTTGCCGGCATCCAGTACTTCACGCCGCAGATAGCTCGGGATCCGAAGCTCCTCCGGAGAGATCAGTACAAACTTTACATTCGGAAAACGAACCATCGCATTGATCAGGGAATGAACGGTACGTCCAAACTTCAGATCACCGCACATACCGATCGTTAAATTGTCAAGTCTGCCGGTCTCTGTCTTGATCGTCAGAAGATCTGTTAACGTCTGAGTCGGATGATTGTGTCCGCCGTCTCCGGCATTGATCACCGGGATGGAAGAGTGCATGGCAGCTACGGTCGGGGCACCCTCCTTCGGATGACGCATTGCGCAGATATCTGCGTAACAGGAGATGACACGGATCGTATCCGCAACGCTTTCGCCCTTGGATGCTGAGCTGGAAGAAGCCTCAGAAAAACCAAGTACCTGTCCCCCCATATTGATCATGGCAGCTTCAAAGCTTAATCGGGTACGTGTACTTGGTTCATAAAATAAAGTAGCAAGTTTTTTACCATCACAGACATGTGCATATTTGCTCTGGTTGTTCATAATATCCTGTCCGAGTGTCAGGAGTTCCTCGAGCTCCTCAAGAGATAAATCCTGTGGACTGATAAGATGTCGCATACATTTGCCTCCTATCTCAAATTTCAATTTTTTCTATTTTACTACAACTAACCCCGTATGGCAATATATTGACTTGACTTTTTATCAGGTTTCCATAATAATGATGTATGGGTCAAAATGTATTTTGACCCATACATCACTAAAGATTCATTCATTTATGAATAATATAACCTGTGCCGGTGCGCTGTCCGGCAGGGTCGATCCATGAATAACCATCAGCGCAGAAATGAGGAAGTCTATGATAAAATTGTATGACAACGGAGTTTATCTTGTAAATGGCACAGATATCGTAGAGGACAACGGCGAAGCAGCCGCAGCTCTTACCGCCAAATGCGGACAGGCTCCAAGTAAGCAGGAAGCTGCCAAAGGAACCATGGCGTACAGTATTTTAGAGGCTCACAACACCTCTGGAAATATGGAACAGCTTCAGATTAAGTTCGACAAATTAACATCACATGATATTACATTTGTTGGAATTATTCAGACCGCTCGTGCATCCGGGTTGGAGAAGTTCCCTATCCCTTACGTTCTGACGAACTGCCACAACAGTCTCTGTGCTGTCGGTGGAACGATCAACGAGGATGACCACATGTTTGGTCTTTCCTGCGCCAAGAAGTACGGCGGCATTTATGTTCCTCCTCATCAGGCAGTCATCCATCAGTACGCCCGCGAGATGCTGGCAGAGGGCGGCAAGATGATCCTCGGCTCTGATTCCCACACACGTTACGGTGCTCTTGGTACCATGGCAATGGGAGAGGGTGGTCCTGAGCTCGTTAAGCAGCTGTTATCCCGTACATATGACATCAATATGCCGGGCGTGATCGCTGTATATCTGACAGGAAAGCCACAGAAGGGCGTTGGTCCACAGGATATCGCTCTGGCGATCATCGGTGCTGTTTTCGCAAATGGTTATGTTAATAATAAAGTAATGGAGTTCGTCGGAGACGGTGTTGCAAACCTGTCTGCTGATTATCGTATCGGCGTGGACGTTATGACCACAGAGACAACCTGTCTGTCCTCTATCTGGACCACCGATGACAAGATCAAGGAGTTCTACGAGATCCATAAGCGTCCGGAGAGCTACAAGGAGTTAAAGCCGGCTGATGTTGCATATTATGACGGTATGGTTTATGTGGATCTGTCCACGATCAAGCCAATGATCGCAATGCCATTCCATCCAAGCAATGTCTACACGATCGAGGAGTTAAATGCAAACCTCATGGATATTCTGGATGATGTTGAGAAGAGAGCATTAGTCAGTCTGGATAATAATAAGGTTAACTATACCTTAAAGGATAAGGTTCACAACGGTCGTCTGTATGTAGAGCAGGGTGTCATCGCCGGATGTGCCGGCGGTGGATTCGAGAATGTCTGCGATGCCGCTGATATCCTTCGTGGTAAATATATCGGTGCCGATGAGTTCTCCCTGAGCGTATACCCATCCAGCCAGCCGGTATTTATGGAGTTAGTCAAGAACGGAACCATCGCCGATCTGATGGAGACCGGTGCAACCGTACGTTCCGCATTCTGCGGTCCTTGCTTCGGTGCCGGAGACGTACCTCCAAACAACGGTCTGTCTATCCGTCACTCTACCCGTAACTTCCCGAACCGTGAGGGATCTAAGGTCAACAACGGTCAGATTGCATCTGTTGCACTGATGGATGCCCGTTCTATCGCAGCAACTGCTGCCAACCAGGGTTACTTAACGGCTGCAACCGATATTGATGTCGACTTCAAGAAGCCAAAATACTTCTTCGACAGTGCCATCTACGAGAACCGTGTATACAACGGCTGGGGCAATGCTAAGCCCGAGACAGAGGTTAAGTTTGGTCCAAACATCAAGGACTGGCCGAAGATGAGCGCACTCACCGATAACCTTGTTTTAAAGGTTGTTTCCGAGATTCATGATCCGGTTACCACAACCGATGAGCTGATCCCATCCGGTGAGACATCCTCCTTCCGTTCCAACCCGCTTGGACTGGCTGAGTTCACTCTTTCCCGTAAGGATCCTGCTTATGTTGGTCGTGCCAAGGAGGTACAGGCAGCAGAGAAGGCCCGTGTAGCAGGAGAAGACATCTTTACTGCACTTCCTGAGGTAGAGGATATCTTTAAGACGATCAATGAAACCTTCGCCGCAGCTCCACAGGATACGCAGATCGGTTCTACGATCTTTGCAGTGAAGCCGGGTGACGGCTCTGCCAGAGAGCAGGCTGCTTCCTGCCAGAAGGTGCTTGGCGGCTTTGCCAATATTGCCAACGAGTACGCAACAAAAAGATATCGTTCTAATCTGATCAACTGGGGTATGCTTCCATTCCTGTACCAGGGTGAACTCCCATTTGAGAATGGCGATTACCTCTTCATTAAGGATATCCGCAAGGCAATCGAAGAAAAGAACGATACGATCAAGGCATATGTTGTCAACAAAGGTATGAAGGAATTTGAACTTCACCTTGGAAACCTTACCGATGACGAGCGTGATATCATCGAGAAGGGATGCCTGATCAACTATTACCGCTCACAGATGTAATTAATGGAATGTACAGGTCAAGTTACCGGGTAGTAATTTATATGCAAACACACATTGCCATCTGCGTCTGATCCATGCATCACAATTTATTGACAGCCTCCAAGCCCTGTATCTACAGGTGTTTGGGGGCTGTTGTTATTTTTGTTTCTCATAAAAACCATCATAATGCACAATTGACTTTTTTATTTTCTTCATTTTCTTCGGTCATAATCATGATATTTTCCTTTGTTTTTTGGCAGACATTGCGGATTGTCAGGGACTCTTATTTTTGATAACCTTGTATGCAGGAAGTGACGGAAGAGGAAGTAAGGAATAAACTCTTTGTTTAACATCACGATCAAGAATTGTTTTTTATCAGTTTGATCTATTGTTCTAAACGAACACCTCCCATAATGTTCTCCCTATAACATTGTTCAATTTTTCAGTAGAAAACTGTATGCCTTTTGTCAAAATAGGACAATCCATATTTAGAAACGCTGTTTGTGTACAACAAGGCAGAGATTTCCGTCACTTCTAAATCTACTAATATCATCTATAATTTATCAAATCGAATCATGATTCTTCCAGTAAATGCCTGCTGCCGCGGAAAACAGGCAAAAGAAAGGTATCATTATTTATGAAAGAAACTAAGATCAACTATGAAGAATTTGTCAGCAGGCTTCGCTGCCGGCTGTATGAGATCATCCCGGAGGATGTCAATATGGAGGTCAATCCGGTTCTCAAAAACAATTCCCTGCATTTAGACAGCCTTGTCTTATTCCGTCAGGGCTCTAACTGCTCGCCGAGCTTTTATCTGCAGGATTACTATAAGAAATATACAAACGGATATGATATCGATGTACTTGCGGAGAATATCTATGAGCGGTGGCAGCGTTTTATTGACAGCCCGGATAACCAGTCCCCGGATCTTTCTCTGGCACACTGCAGAGATGGGATCGTCTATCGACTCGTCAATATATCGCGCAATCGGGAAATGCTGAAGAATGTGCCGTATATCCCTTTTTTTGACCTTGCCGTTGTGTTTTATTATGTGCTGCGCAATAATTCCGACGGTCTCCAGAGCCTTCGAATCAATACCGCACTCCGGAAACGATGGGATCTTACTACAAAGGAGCTGTTTGAACTTGCCATTAAAAACACACCACGCATGTTCCCGGAACGCTTTCGTTCCATGCGTGAATTTCTGGAGCAGTATCCGATGCCGGAGGAGCTTTCCTCCGAGGACGTCCCATGGGAATATTCCCCCTATGTGCTCACTAACAGCAACGGCATCAACGGGGCTGCTGTCTTTCTGTATCCGGATGTATTGGAACGGACCGGGCAGAAGCTTGGCTCCAATTATTACATTCTGCCAAGCAGCACACATGAGCTTTTAATCCTGAAAGAGCAGACCAAGCACGATGCAAAGGATCTGCTCGATATGGTGTACTGCGTCAACCGCCGATGTGTCGATCCGGAGGAATTTCTGTCGGACAATATTTACTTTTATGACTGTCAGCAAAAGAAGTTAAAAATGATCAGTACAGACGACTCGATGTAAAACAGGTCTTTACAGAATGCTCTCAATCCCTTACTATAAAAAAGAGTACGATATCAGGGCAGATACTTTTACCCTGACATGAAAAATATGAAAACCCAACGAAAGGATGAGTGAAATGAAAGCAGCTATTATTATGGGTTCTACCAGCGATCTGCCAAAGGTAGAGCCGGCAGTCGGTATCTTAAAGGATTATGGTGTAGAAGTGAAGGTGCGTTGTCTTTCCGCACACCGCGCCCATGAGGGATTATCCTCATTTATCAACGAGTGTAACGAAGACGGTACAGAAGTGATCATCACTGCAGCAGGAATGGCAGCCGCACTTCCGGGTGTCGTTGCATCCCAGACCGTTCTTCCTGTTATCGGTGTTCCTCTGTCCGGTTCTGTTCTTGACGGTATGGACGCTTTAATGTCCATCGTTCAGATGCCATCCGGTATCCCGGTTGCCACCGTTGCGATCAACGGTGCCAAGAATGCCGCATATCTGGCACTGCAGATCATGGCAGTCAGTCATGAGGATGTCCGTGCAAAGCTTAAGGCAGAGCGCAAGGAGATGGAAGAAAACGCCATGAAGACAAACGAAGAGGTTATGGCGAAGTTCCAGTAATCCGGATATACACATATAATCGAGCAGGAGGCTAATCAATGAATGATTAGCCTCCTGCTCGATTAAGTAAATGCTCGTAACATAGTGTAAAAAAGGCAGACAAAAAGAGGCGAGCAACCACTCACCTCTGCAGTAACGCACCTAAAGGGACTCGAACCCCCGCCACATGGTTCCGGAAACCACTGCTCTATCCACTGAGCTATAGGTGCGTGCCATTGTCTGCCATACGCAGACAACAAGTGGAGTATATCACATCTTCCCTGACAGGTCAAGTTTCTTGACCTTGATTGGGGGGTATGCTATAATTATTTTTACTGTATATGTACGGTATATTTTGTCTGCGATGCGATGGGGCATCGTATATTTTTTTGAAAGGATGTCTTCCGTTATGCCATTGAAATATAAAAAATTAGTGGTTTTCTTTTCTCTTGGTATTTTACTGATCGGTCTGGGGACATTCGCCATTATTTCTCCTGATTTTCATTTTTCTTTTCATCGTCAGACCTCCGATAATCCGGCACGGGTTGCAAGCTTCGGTGCGATCCAGACGCTGGAAGGCAAGTCGGAAACCGATATCCGACAGGAACTGAACAGTCTCGTGGAACGGTATTACTCCGCCAAGCAGCAGGTCGATATGAATACGATCGCTTCCTGCGTCAGCAACGTTGGTCATATCGATGAGAAAAAGCTGATGACCGAGGCAGAGTATGTCGAGGGCTATCAGGATATCCACTGTAAGATATTGGACGGTGCCGACAACAGCTCTTACCGAGTCTATGTATATTACTATGTTAAGATTTATGATATCGACACACTGATTCCATCGCTGAATGCGCTTTATATCAAGCAGATGAACGATGGCTCCTTCAAGATATATCTGGACACCTTAAAATCACGCGAGCAGAAGTATATCGACAGTCTGGATCAGAGCAAGCCGGTCCGGGAGCTTGTCACCACCGTGCAAAAGGAGCTTCGCACCGTGGTCAGCCGCGACAGCGAGGTTCGTGGATTTTACCAGATGTTAGAGAATGCGCAGAAAAGCGATTCTGCAAAATAACTTCCACGCCTTTCATTGAACACAGGGAAGCAGCAAACCGGGATGTTATGATTTCCGGATATCAACAAATATAATTTAAAGGACGTAAGATTATGGCAGTTAGAATTAATAAATATCTCAGCGAAGCGGGTATCTGTTCCCGCAGGGAAGCTGACCGCATGTTAGAGCAGGGCAGGATCAGCATTGACGGCATTCCGGCACTTCCCGGTCAGAAGGTCGAGGATGGTCAGTGTGTGACCGTTGACGGCAAGCCGGTTCACAAGGAGGAGGAAGAGATTTTTCTCGCGTTTTATAAACCGCGTGGAATTGTCTGTACAACAGCAGACTCCGAGAACGGAGAGAAGATTGTCAACGTGATCGACTATATCAATTATCCGAAGCGTGTCTATCCGGTCGGACGCCTCGATCAGAATTCCGAGGGTCTTTTGCTTCTGACCAATCAGGGTGAGATGATGGAGAAGATCCTGCGCAGCCGTTATGGTCATGAAAAGGAATATTTTGTCCGCGTCAATCGCAAAATAACACCAGAGTTTCTAAAGAAAATGTCCGAGGGCGTAGAGATCCTCGATACTGTCACAAAGCCGTGCAAGGTTTGGCAGGAGGACGATAGAAGCTTTCACATTATCCTGACACAGGGACTGAACCGTCAGATCCGCCGTATGTGTGACGCACTGGATTACCGCGTGACGATGCTGCGCCGTGACCGTGTTTTAAATATTACTCTGGAGGGTCTTGTGAAGGGACGTTACCGCCGTCTCTCGCCACAGGAGGTTCGTGAACTGAAACGGATCTGTCACTAAAGTCATTCATTATCTTATCGTTCATCAGAAAGGATTCGCCGATTATGGATCAGAAAAAACATATGCAGGATTTGGTACAGCAGCTTAATAAAGCCGCAGCTGTTTATTATCAGGGAACGGACGAGATCATGAGTAATTATGATTACGACTGTTTATATGACGAACTGGCAGCACTGGAGAAAGAAACCGGCATCATCCTTGCCGGCAGCCCAACACAGCGTGTCGGCTACGAGGTTTTAAGCGAGCTTCCGAAGGAGACACACGCCGTACCAAGCTTTCCCTCGATAAAACAAAGGATGTTGATGCACTTACTTCCTGGCTTGGCAGTCAGACCGGACTGTTATCCTGGAAAATGGATGGACTGACGATCGTTCTTACCTATCAGGATGGCACACTCCAAAAGGCAGTCACCCGCGGAAACGGTCAGGTCGGCGAGGTTATCACCAACAACGCCAGAACATTTACAAACGTTCCTTTGTCTGTCCCATATAAGGGACAGTTGATCCTTCGTGGAGAGGCCGTCATTTCTTACTCTGAATTTCGTAAAATCAACGAAACGCTGTCGGAAGAGGAGCAGTACAAAAATCCACGAAATCTCTGCAGCGGTTCCGTCCGTCAGTTAAATAACGAGATCACCGCCAAACGTAATGTTTCCTTTTACGCATTTGCTCTTGTTCAGGCAGAAGGTGTGGATTTTCATAATTCGCAGGAGGAGAAATTTGTATTTCTGAAAGAACAGGGCTTTGATGTTGTGGAATATCAGAGAGTCACAGCCGAAACACTGCCGGAGGCAGTACAGTCCTTTGCCGCAAAGATTACGGACAACGATCTTCCTTCGGACGGACTTGTTCTTTTGATGGATGACATTGCCTACGGAGAGGGACTTGGCATGACTGCAAAGTTTCCGCGAAATGCCATGGCCTTCAAATGGGCGGATGAGACAGCAGATACTACTCTTTTGGATATTGAATGGAGTGCATCAAGAACCGGTCTGATCAACCCGGTTGCCATCTTTGAGCCGGTAGAGCTGGAGGGCACTACCGTAAGCCGCGCCAGCGTCCACAATATCAGCATCGTCCGCCAGCTTGCCCTCGGTATCGGTGATACGATCCGCGTCTACAAAGCCAATATGATCATCCTCAGATTGCAGAAAACCTTACCCGCAGTGACAATCTCGTTATACCGGATCAATGTCCTGTCTGCGGCGGTCCTGCTGTGATCCACCACGAGAATGACGCCGAAGTGCTTTTCTGTGAAAACCCGGATTGTCTCGCCAAAAAGATCAAATCCCTGACCCTGTTTGTCAGCCGCGATGCCATGAACATTGACGGACTTTCCGAAGCAACGATCGAGAAGCTTCTTGCCAAAGGAATGCTTCATGAGCTTTCGGATCTGTACCATTTATCGGACTATCGGGACACGATCATCCGGATGGAGGGCTTCGGCGAGAAATCCTACGACAAACTGATCGCTGCCTTAGAGGCGTCACGCAGCACAACACTGCCGAAGTTTATCTACAGTCTCGGCATCTCAAACATTGGTCTGTCCAATGCCAAAATGATCTGCAATGCGCTTGACAACAATCTCGATCATATCCGCCACTGCACAGTGGAAGAGCTGACAGAGATTGACGGGGTCGGCGAAGTCATTGCCAGAAGCTTTGTCGAATATTTTGCAACCCCGCTCCACAATAAGATTGTCGATGATCTTTTAAAGGAGATCACATTTGAACAGACAAAGGCAGATAGCGGTGCGCAGAATCTGACGGGTCTCGTGTTTGTGATCACAGGCTCCCTGGAGCATTTTGCCAACCGCAGTGCCTTAAAGGAGTGCATCGAGAATGCCGGCGGCAAGGTAACCGGAAGCGTCACTTCCAAGACCTCCTATCTGATCAATAACGATATTGCAAGCACCTCATCCAAGAACAAAAAGGCAAAGGAGCTGAATGTGCCGATCATCACGGAGGCGCAGGTTATGGAGCAGTTCGGGCTTGCTTGACAGAATAACAATTATCTGCAACAATAATGTGTACCCCCTTTGGGCATTATCCCGGAGAGGGACAGTTTGCAGTAGAGAAAAGAGGAGTTGTATATGCCAATTAAGGTTCAGAATGATCTTCCTGCCAAGAAGATCATGGAAAAAGAAAATATATTTATTATGAATGAAACAAGGGCGGTTACACAGAATATCCGTCCTCTTCAAATTGCGATCCTCAACCTGATGCCACTTAAAGAAGACACCGAGATCCAGATGATGCGCAGTCTGTCCAATACACCTCTTCAGTTGGAAATAACCTTTTTGACAACTGCCAGCTATATCGGCAAGAACACACCGGCAAGCCACTTAAATCAGTTCTATCAGACCTTTGACGATGTAAAAAACAAGAACTTTGACGGACTGATCATCACCGGCGCACCGGTGGAGCAGATGGAGTACGAGGAGGTTCAGTACTGGGATGAGCTGACCCATATTATGGACTGGTCCAAGACAAATGTTACCTCCACTCTTCATATCTGCTGGGGCGCACAGGCAGGGCTTTACTATCATTACGGCATTCCGAAGTACCTGCTGCCGCAGAAGGCATTCGGCATCTTCGAGCACCGGGTACACCACCGCAAGATTCCGCTTCTTCGTGGCTTTGATGATGTTTTCTGGGCACCACATTCCCGTAATACCGGCGTCGACAGCAAGGCGATCGCTGCCTGCGATGACCTTTTGCTGCTTGCGGATTCCCCGGAGGTGGGAGAGCTGATCCTGATGGCGCAGGACGGCAGACAGATCTTCGTGCTCGGTCATCTCGAATATGACCGGCTTACCCTTGATAAGGAGTACAAGCGTGATATCGCTAAGGGCATTGATATCGCTCTCCCTGAGAATTATTATCCGAATGATGATCCGGATCAAAAGCCGCTGCTTCGCTGGCGCGGTGCAGCCAATGCAATGTACAGCAACTGGATCAACTATTATGTTTATCAGGAACTCCGTTTGAGTTTATCAATACCGAGGCTGTATTATCAAAGCATCAGAACAGCTGATTGAAGGGCAGGATGTTTATAGGAAAGCATCCCCCTTTTTCGTTTGAGGGCATCTTTCGTACATCCCCTCTGAGAGACCGTTTCACAAACGCTTTCTCAGAGGGGATTATTTACTTTATTGTCTACAAAAACTGATTCAAAACTGCACAATTTATTATACGTTTCAACAAATTTATTCATCTATTTTTATCAATAAGATTGTGTTGTTACAGCCTATATGATATAATTTTTCTATAACTTGCGTCAAAAACGCATTTTTTCTGTAAATAATAACTAATTTTCGGCAAATGAGCAGCTCATTACCGGAATGCATGGACTGAAAGGAGAAGGAAACGTGAATAGTCAGGAAATTGCACGGCTTGATGACATTCTGCAGAAGCATGATTACAATGCAACACTGCTGATCGCGATCATGCAGGATATCCAGAAAGTATATCATTACCTGCCGGAGGAAGCATTATGTTATATTGCCCGCAAGCTAAAGATCAGTGAAGCAAAAATTTATGGGGTAGCTACATTTTATGAGAATTTTTCATTGGAGCCGAAAGGACGATACGTCATTAAGATCTGTGACGGAACGGCATGTCATGTCCGCAAATCCGTACCGATTCTTGAGGAATTCCGCAATACACTGGGCTTAAGTAAAGAAAAGACAACAACCGATGATATGCTTTTTACCGTGGAAACGGTATCATGCCTTGGTGCCTGCGGTCTGGCGCCTGTCTGTACCGTCAACGACCATGTGCATCCGTCGATGACGCCGGAGAAAGCAAAAGCATTGATCCAGGAATTAAAGGAGGAAGCGGCCAATGAAAATTAACACAAGAGACGAACTTATCGCGAAGCAGAAGGAATATGCTGCTTCTTTAAACAGCCAGCGCAAGCAGATCCTGATCTGTGCCGGCACAGGCTGTGTTGCAGGAGGTTCCCTGCAGATTTATGACCGCATGAAGGAGATTATCGAGGAAAAGGGACTTCGCTGCGCTCTTGTTCTGGAAAAGGAGCCGCATGATGAAAGCATCGGCTTAAAGAAAAGCGGATGCCACGGCTTCTGTGAGATGGGACCACTTCTTCGGATCGAGCCAATGGGGTGGCTTTATCTGAAGGTAAAGATCGAGGACTGCGAGGAGATCATCGAGAAAAGTATTATTCATGACGAGGTGGTAGACCGCCTTGTTTATCAGGACGAAAGTCTCAAATCCTATGTAAAGCAGGAAGATATTCCATTTTATAAAAAGCAGACGCGTATCGCCCTTGAATACTGCGGACGCATCAACGCCGAGAGCATTGCCGAATATATTGCTCTTGGCGGTTACAGCGCCGTTGCAAAGGCACTTTTTGATATGAGTTCCCAGGAGATCGTCGATGAGATCACCGAGTCCTGTCTGCGCGGACGCGGTGGCGGCGGATTTCCGGCCGGACGCAAATGGCAGCAGGTTCTTGATCAGAAGGAGGAAGAAAAATATATCGTCTGCAATGGTGACGAGGGCGATCCGGGTGCATTTATGGACCGCTCCATGATGGAGGGGGAACCGCACCGTGTCATCGAGGGTATGCTGATCGCTGCGATCGCAACAAACGCCCACCACGGATACATCTATGTCCGTGCAGAGTATCCGCTCGCGGTAGAACGCCTCCAGACGGCGATTGATAAGGCTAACGACAAGGGGCTGCTCGGAAAGAACATTCTCGGATCCGGCTTTGACTTTGATCTTCATATCAGTCAGGGTGCCGGTGCCTTTGTCTGTGGTGAAGGAAGTGCACTGACCACTTCTATTGAAGGAAACCGCGGTATGCCGCGTGTTAAGCCGCCGCGTACCGTTGAACACGGTCTTTTTAACAAGCCAACCGTTCTGAATAACGTAGAAACCTTCTGTAACGTACCGCCGATCATCTTAAACGGTGCGAAATGGTATCAGGGCTTTGGTCCTGCCAACAACCACGGCACGAAAGCCTTTGCCTTAACCGGAAATGTCAAAAACACCGGTCTGATCGAGGTTCCAATGGGAACTACACTCCGTGAGGTAATTTTTGACATCGGTGGCGGTGTCAAGGGCGGTGATTTCAAGGCAGTACAGATCGGCGGTCCGTCCGGCGGCTGTCTCTGTATCAGTGCAACGGAGGATCACCTCGACATGAAGCTTGACTTTGACTCCTTAAAGAAGGTCGGCGCCATGATCGGCTCCGGTGGTCTTGTTGTTATGAACGACAAGAGCTGTATGGTTGAAGTAGCACGTTTCTTCATGAACTTTACCCAGAACGAGTCCTGCGGTAAATGCGTTCCGTGCCGCGAGGGAACAAAACGTATGCTGGAGCTTTTAACGGATATCACCGAGGGACGCGGCACAATGGAGCATATTGAACTTCTGGAAAAGCTTGCCGACACGATCTCTGCGACAGCACTCTGTGGTCTTGGAAAGACAGCGGCATCCCCTGTTGTCAGCACACTGAAATATTTCCGCGACGAATACGTTGCCCATGTCGTTGACAAGAAATGTCCGGCAGGACAGTGCAAGGCATTGATGACCTACCAGATCGATCCTTCTTTATGCCGCGGCTGTACCAAATGCGCCCGCATGTGTCCGGTAGAGGCAATCTCCGGCACCGTCAAGGAGCCGCATGTGATCGACACGACGAAATGTATCAAATGCGGTGCCTGCAAAGAGGGCTGTCACTTCAATGCCGTAAAAGAGGTTTGATTGAGAAAGGATGAGGTTTGAAAATGTCAGAAAAATATATGATCATTGACGGAATCCGTACCGCTTTTACGGATGAGAAAAATATCCTGCAGGTGATCCGCAAAGCAGGAATCCATGTACCAACCTTTTGTTATTATACCGATATGTCCATTTACGGGGCGTGTCGTATGTGTGTGGTGGAAGACGAGCGCGGAAGCGTGATCGCCTCCTGTTCCACGCCGCCCAAGCATAAAATGGTGATCCGCACCAACACCTCCAAACTGCACCAGCACCGGAAAATGATCCTGGAGCTTTTGCTCGCATCTCACTGCCGCGACTGTACCGTCTGTGAGAAAAACGGAAACTGCCGCCTGCAGATGCTTGCTGCCAGATTCCACCTGACAAAGGTTCGTTTCCCGAATACACATCCGGAACCTGTGATCGATGATTCATCATTATCCATCGTCCGTGATCCGAGCAAATGTATTTTGTGTGGAGATTGTGTGCGCATGTGCAACGAGGTTCAGCATGTCGGTGCCATTGATTTTGCACACCGCGGTGCCAACATGATCGTAAGCCCGGCTTTCGGCCGCCCTATTGCCGAGACAGACTGTGTCAACTGCGGTCAGTGTGCCGCTGTCTGCCCGACTGCTGCCATCACGATCAAAAAGGACTTAAAAGGCGTATGGCAGGCTCTTTATGCTCCAAACAAGCGCGTGGTTGTCCAGATCGCACCGGCAGTCCGTGTGGCGATCGGAGAGGAGTTCGGAATCGCACCCGGCAAAAACACGATCGGCAAGATCTACACCGCATTGCGTATGCTTGGCTTTGACACGGTATTTGACACAAGCTTCAGTGCCGATCTGACTGTGATCGAGGAGGCAAATGAGCTTCTTTACAAGCTGGAAAACGGTGAGAAGAAATATCCGCTTGGCAATTCCATGCCTCTGTTTACTTCCTGCTGTCCGGCATGGGTACGCTTTGTTGAGACAAAATATCCGGAGCTTCTCCCATATGTCTCTACCTGCAAGTCACCGATGGAAATGTTTGGTGCCGTTTTAAAGGAATACTACAAGCCGGCAGACGAGGAAGCCGGTCTTGAGACTGTTTCCGTGGCTGTCATGCCATGTGTTGCCAAGAAATACGAGGCAGCACGCGAGGAATTTAAGCGAAACGAAGTGCCGGATGTGGACTATGTCATCACCACCAAGGAGCTGATCTTAATGATCAAGGAGCTCGGTGTTCAGTTTCAGGAGATCGAGCCAAGTGCACCGGATATGCCTTTCTCGATCAATTCCGGCGCCGGCGTGATCTTCGGTGTCACCGGCGGTGTTATGGAAGCTGCACTGCGCCATGTTGCGGACAAGAACAACGAAGCACTGCGCGAGATTGAATATTCCGGCGTGAGAGGGCTGGAAGGAACTAAAATCGCCGAGATTGAGCTTGGTGGAAACACGCTTCGCGTCGGCATCGTCAACGGACTGGGTAATGCCGATGCACTGATCAAGAAGCTGCAGCGCGGCGAAGAAAAGCTTGACTTTGTCGAGGTTATGGCATGTCCTTACGGATGTATCGGCGGAGCCGGCCAGCCATTTGGATACCGCAGCGTCAAGCAGGACCGTGCACAGGGTATGTATAAGGCTGACAAGTCAGCGATCGTGAAACGCTCCTGTGAGAATCCAACGCTGATCAACCTCTACGAAAACGGTATGTTAAAGGATCGCGCACACGAACTGCTCCATGTACATTATGGCAAATAATCCCCGCAAATCAGTTGACATTCCCGTCAAAAATAGATATGCTGTTATATACAGAAATGATATATAAGACTTAATTGGCAGATAAGATTTTATGTCTGCCTGCCAGCGAGATGTCATTCACAGGGGAGGTAACTGATCATGGGGAGCAGTATCGATTACAAAGTTGACAAGATCACTGATTATCTTTATCGCAAACGCCTTAAGATTGCGAGAGATATTACCGTCAAGGCAAGACGGCACGCTTTTCAGTTTGAACTGAAGCTGTCCAGAGATGATTACACCACGGTTACGATCAATTCCAACCGTACATACATCCTTGCGATGCCAAAGTCATCCATGCTGCCGGAGGATGAGACCATGTCCTACGTCAAGGATATGCCGTTTTCTGAGAAGATGGCACTTGTTGATGCCTGGGGCGAGTTAAAGATGCGTTTAAACAGAACGATCACCAGAGAGGGTAATCTCGGTCTTACCTTCGAGGAGGAGTCTCCAAAGAAGCCTTCCCCGGAAGCAAAGTCAGAGTAAGACTTCCGGTCAGAAACAGACCGGCAGCATATACGGCACAGAAGACAATGCCGGCAATCAAAAGACATACGATAGAGACATTTCCAAAGCAGTTGCCAGACCACTGGTAGCTGCTTTTTGCTGCAATGGTACAGGGCAGGATCAGGAGTGAGGGAAGCAGGATCTGACGAACCGGTTCAAATCGTTCTTCCTTGTCCTGACGTTTTCCCTCTGTCCGAAAATGCGGACACAGATAGATCAGCTCCAAAATAACCTGCAGAAGCTGGCTCACCAAAAGACCGATCAGATAAAGACGCATTCCATACCGTGGCACTGCCAGTACAAGAAACACAATCTTAATACCAAGACTGACTGCCGTGATGAGAAAGGTGATATGCGTCTTTTTCATTCCGTTGATAATGCTGGTCAGTGCTGTCGCAAGATACAGAAACGGACAAAGCCAGGATAAGGTCACCAGATATTCTCCCGCCATCTCATTGTGAAAGATCACTCTGCCAAGTTCCATGCCAAATACCATAAAAAACCCGGTACACAAAATGCCGAGCAGCAGGCAGTAGCGGATCGACAGGATAATACTTTTACGGATCATCCGGATATTCCCCGCCGCATCCGCCTCGGCAATGGACGGCACCAAAAGCACCGCCAGGGAATTGGTGATCGTCGATGGGAACAAAAGAAACGAAAATGTCATTCCTGTCAGCACTCCGTATATACTGAGTGCCTCTTCGCCGCTGTATCCGTATTTACGCAGCATTGCCGGCAGCAGTACCGTCTCAATGCTGTTTAACAGCGTAATAAAAAGCCTTGTCACAGTCAGGGTAGAAGCAAGCCAGACCAGCGAATAAACGCCACCGCGGTCCACTGATTTCATGAAATGATATTTCCTGACGTCAGCTTTGCTCTTATGACTCTGTTTTACATTTTCTCCATAAACCATCCGGTACACATTTTTTCTCTGCGACCGCAGATGACATGCAAGCTTATACACATTATAAAAACACGAACTGATCTCACCGACCGCAAGCCCCCATACGGCGATCCGACAGTTTTCCTGCGGGGTTGCTCCCGGAATCAAAAGATAAGAAATGCCAAACACAAAAACAATCCGGAAGATCTGTTCGATCACCTGCGTCATAGCAGGAATCTTTGCATCCTGGATACCGTAATAATAGCCGTTGATACAGGCAGACAGGCAGCAGAACGGGAAAAACACTGTCATGATCCTCAGATACGGCGTTAAAGACACCTCCATGACAAAATGTATGGCAACCCACTCTGCATTGCTCGAGAGAAGAAACTGCAGGAGTAGGGCAAGCGCCATTGCGATCACGGTTCCGATGACGAAAAGACGCAAGCAGCCGGAGGGGTTTTCTCTGTCATTTTTTCTCGAGGCGATTACCTGGGAGAGTGCCGTCTGAATGCCTGCCCCGTAAATCGTAAAGCAAATGGCATACACCGGAAAGATCAGCTGATAGATGCCAAGATAATGCGCCCCCAGAAGATCCGCGAGATAGATCCTGTAGAAAAAGCCGAGGACCCGTGTGATAAATCCGGTAATCGTCAATAATAACGTTCCCTTTAAAAGCCTGTGTGCCATTGTCGTTGTCATATTTCCTCCGGATCCGGCAGCATTTCGCTTCGGGATCATCGATTGTTTCTAAATATTTATGAAACCTAGGAATCAACTATGACGAAAATACGCATATACTAATGATAAGCCACCGTTTTCATATCTGGAGGAAACCATTATGATCTATCTGGACCATGCCGCTACAACAGCCGCTTATCCGGAGGTTGTCAGTGAGATGACACCCTATCTGGATCGTCAGTATTTCAATCCATCCGGCTCTTACCGGGAAGGCAGACTTCTGCACAAAAAGCTGGATAAGATCCGTGAAAAGCTGGCAGCCGTGATTCATGCCTCCCCGGAAGAAATTATATTTACCAGCGGTGGAACAGAGGCTGACAACTGGGTGCTGTTAAACGCAGCCAGAACCTCTTCCTGCAAAGGCCGCCACATCATTACCTCCTCCATCGAGCATCACGCTATCCTGCACACCTGCGGTTTTCTGGAAAAGCAGGGATTTGAGGTCACCTACCTGCCCGTCACCAGAAACGGGATCATCGACTGTGATATGCTCAATGATGCAATCCGTCCGGACACGATTCTGATCAGTATTATGTATGCCAACAATGAGATCGGTACACTGCAGCCTGTCCATAAAATCGGACAGATTGCGCAAAAAAACAGCATTCCGTTTCACACGGATGCTGTTCAGGCATATGGACATCTTCCCATTCAGGTCGATGACGATTCGATTGATTTCTTAAGTGTCAGCGCCCATAAATTTGGTGGTCCGAAGGGCGTTGGATTTCTCTATGCGAACAAAGAGCTTGCACTCACTCCTCTGTTATATGGCGGTGCACAGGAAGCGGGCAGGAGAGCAGGCACCGAAAATGTTGCCGGCATCATTGGCATGGGAACCGCCTCTGACATTTCCACGGCACACCAAAAGGAACATACCCTGTTACAACAGACACTCAGAGACCACCTGATGAACCGAATCCTTTCGGAAATTCCGATGACACGATTAAACGGCAGCAGACAGGAACGGCTTCCCGGCAATATCAATGTCAGCTTCGCCGGAATCGACAGTGCGACCCTGATCGCCATGCTGGAAGCAAAAGACATTTACGTATCCGGCGGCTCCGCATGCTCCTCCTCAGATCCATCACCGTCCCACGTCTTAAAAGCAATCGGTCTGTCCGATGAGATGGCGCTGTCCGCCGTCCGTATCACGATCGGTCACGAAAATACGCCGGAGGAGATTGAGGAAACCTTCCGCCAGATCAAAAACTGCGTACACGAACTCAGGTCTCTCGCATAGCCGCTTACCTGCAGCAGATTCATAATGTCCAATTGCATTCAGACCACGTGCCAAAAGTAGTTTCTTAATATGTAGTTACTCAAAGTGCGATCATTTCCGGCTTTCGTCCGCGAAACTCGGTATAATACCGGAAACCACAGCTTTGTAACAGAGCCGGGATGCGTTCAAAGGCATACGCCAGATGCTTTGTCTCATGCGCATCGGAGCCGACCGTAATGATCTCGCCGCCAAGCTCTCTGTAACGCTTTAACACCTTTTCCTGCGGATTCGTGTGACCAAGACCGTATTTGATCCCCGCCGTATTTACCTCAATGCCTTTGCCGCGCGCAAGCAGAAGATGAAGGATCTCATCGACCGCATCTGCGGACTCCCGGAAACATTTTTCCATATATGCCTCATTGATGATGCCCTGCGCCTTGTATTTCTGCTGGGTCGGCGTATAGCGGATAATATAATCAATGTGTCCGTAGACGTCAAAGTCTATGCCTGTTTTGATATTTTCCATGGTCAGCTCGTAGTAGCGGCGGATGCCCTCCTTCTCCGAATACTGTTCCCAAAAGGCAGGGTAATAAGGATCGACATTGTCCACCAGATGTGTCGAACCGATTACGAAGTCAAACGGGTATCCATGCACCAGTGCATTGCAACGTTCTGTAAGATCCGGTTTCAGACCGATCTCTACACCACGGCGCAGCTCAAACTGCGGATATGACTCCTTCAGCGCGGCAAGCTTTGCAAAATATTCATCCACATCAAACAAAAACTCGACGCCATTTCCCATATCCGGGAAATCATAGTCAATATGGTCGGTAAAACAGATGGAAGATAAGTCAAGCTCAATCCCCTTTAAAACCATCTGTTCCATAGGTGTGTCACTGTCTGTTGAAAATGATGTATGCACATGATTATCCGAACGTATCATCAGTAAGTATCCCTCCTGTCCTAATCCTCAATTTCCTTTAATCCGGAAATATCCGGAACGATCGTCATGGAATAATTGGTATAATAAACAACAAAGCCCGGCTTGCTACCGTTCGGCTTTTTGATATGTTTGCGCTCAATATAATCAATCTCTGCCTTTGCCTGATTCTTTGCCTTGGAATACCACGCGGCAAGAGCTGCTGCCTCCTCGAAAGTCCTGTCCGGAAGCTCTTTCCCTTCGGTCTTTACGATCACATGAGAGCCTGCCGTTCCCTTGGCATGAAACCACCAGTCGCCACCGTTGGCGAAGTGGAATGTAAGCTCATCATTCTGATAATTATTCCGTCCGACGTACATATGAAAACCATCCGAAGAAATATAATGAAACGGCTTACTCTTTGTCTTAACCTTGCCACGGCTGCTTTTGGCTTCCGCATGCTTCTTGACATAGCCGCACTCCGAAAGCTCCCTGCGGATCAGGCTCAGATCTTCCTCCTGTCTTGCAATATCAAGTGCATTGCTGACAGACTCGAGATGCTCGATTTCCTGTCTTGTCTCCTCGATCTGGACTGTCAGCGCCTCAAAGGTTCTCTTAAGCTTGGCATATTTCTCGAAATATCGCTTGGCATTGTCCATCGCCGACTTCGTCTCATCAAGTGGGATCGTTACTTCCTTGCCGGTATAATAATTCTCACAGGTAAAGCTTTTCTCCCCGCCGGTAAGGCTGTAACCATATGTTGTAAGAAGATCACCATAGACCTTGTATTTATCACGCTTCTCAGTATCCCGAAGCTGTTTTTCCTGCAGATCGTATTTCTTGCGGCAGCGCTCCAGCGCCGTGTTGGTCACACGACGAAGCTCAAAGGATTTCTGATGGATTCTCGAATAGAGTTCCTTCTGCGCATAATAATCATACAGCAGACTGCTCATGCTGTCATACACAATACTCTGACAGCTCTCATCCCGCTCATACGAAGTCAGGTCAAATGCCGCAAACTCCACAGGCTCCTGTCCGCGCCGGATCATGGTCGGCACAAAGGAGTGGGAGAGAAGCTCTTCCCGAAGCGTCTCAAAATTGCGGTACAAGTGCAGTCGCTCCATCTCCGTAAGCGCATCCGTAGATGTCACATCCGAAAGGCTTGCCCGGTATAAAAGTTCATTTGCCATAACCGGACTGAAACCGGTAAGCGATGTATAGATTGCCTTTGCGGGCGGCATCGGCTTTGTCAGAACACGCTCTAAAAAAGTGTCCCTGTCCACGGTCAGCGGATCAAACTTCTCTAACGTATTCGGAATGAAATATGTTCTTCCCGGCAAAACCTCACGCACCGAGCTGACTAACGCCGAAACCCTCTTGATACTGTCTATGATCACATCATCCTCCTGACAGAAAATGATGTTGCTGTGCTTGCCCATCAGCTCGATATAAAGCTTTTTGTGGCACAGATCCCCCATCTCGTTGAGATGCTCCAGTTCAAAACAAAGAACACGCTCCAGTCCGATCTGACAAACCGAGAGTATCCTTGCATTGGACAAATGCTTTCGAAGCACCATACAAAAGGTCGGTGCCGTCATCGGAGAATTTTTGGTCTCCTCCGTCTCATAGATCAACGGAAGACTCGGATTGACCGAAAGTACAAGACGCTTCTGACTGCGCAGTGTCTTTTCTCCTTCCTGAGGGATACTCTGCTTGATCGTCAGAAGCAGCTCATCCTTCTCCGGCTGGGCGATCTTTGCAATGCGTCCGCCCGTAAGATCCCGGTTAAGCTCATATGCCATATCTGCGATCACCATTCCATCTAATGCCATGGATTCATCCTCCTTTATCTTTATTTATCTCCATAAATCATCAAATATGCGACAGCATTTGGAAAAGATATCCATTGTGATCTGATTTTCGTTCATGCATCATTTTATATGTACCGTCTCCGTTTTGCAACAGTTGCCAAAAAATATTTAATATGGTAAATTATGATATAAAAGAAATGGCTTCATTCACTGCTGTTTCAAAATGATTTTACCATTAGAAAAGAGTGAAGCACATTGCTCCGTTTTATATATGTTTTAATACGGAACCTGCACAGGGCATGGATGATCCCGCAAGCGGGCTATTATGCTGTCAGGGAGCGCAAATATTCCGAGGAGTTCCGTTATCAGTATGACCTGAAGATGATCCGTCAGATGATGAAAACCGCACGGATCTCCACCTCCGTTTATGGCAGAGATAATCTTCCTGCTACCGGAGGTTATGTTATGTTTCCGAACCATCAGGGCAAATACGACGCACTCGGAATCATGTACGGTCATCCGCTGCCCTGCTCTGTGGTAATGGATGACGCCCGTTCCCATATGCCTCTTGTCAGCCAGTTTATCGATCTGGTCAAAGGAAAGCGGATCAAGCTGCACGATATCCGTCAGGCAGCCCGGATCATCCATGAGGTTTCCCAGGAGACCGCACAGGGACGCAAGTTCATTATTTTTCCGGCAGGAGGCTATAAGCACCGCAACGGTAACCACGTGGATCCGTTTAAACCGGGTACGTTTAAGAGTGCCATGAAGGTGAAAGCGCCGATCGTTCCTGTTGCACTCGTGGATTCCTGGAAAGTATATGATCTCAATTCCCTGCGCCGCGTCCACACACAGGTATATTTTCTGAAGCCACTCTATTATGAGGACTATAAGGATATGAAGTCTGTTGAGGTATGCGACCTTGTATACCGCCGCGTCTGCAAGGCGGTCCGGCTCGGTGAACGCAATCTGCCGGAGCTTGCCGTCCGCTGCTGATGGATAAGTACCATACCTGAGCTGCAGAAAGATTACTAATTTGGCGGATCACAACATAAGCATTATCAAAAGGAAGGAGGATGTCCCATGAAGCAATTACATAAACAGCACTGGCTGATCATCTGCATGATCCTTGTAATGATTGTTTCTGCATCCGGCATGGATGTAACTTCACTTCCACAGGGACATTCTCCGGAATTTTCTGCGAACGGCAGTCTTATTCAGACCACCACTGTCCAGAACAGTTCTCTGGAGCTTTGCAGCCCGGAGCTTCTTGGCGTCCGTCTGATCCAGCCGAGACTGAGTAACGCGCGTCCGGTCACGCTCAGACAGGACGGCAGACAGCAGCATGATCTGACTCTTCTTTACACGATTGCTGTTCTTTCTATCTGTACCTTTTTTTCCAGAAGAGATTTTACCCCCGCCATTTACAGATCTACTACCTTCCGGCTTGCAACCGCCATACGTTTTATCCACGACAAGGATGGGGCGAAAGCAGACCTTTTATTCCAATAGGGTACCACCGGTGAGTTTCTGACCGTTTTCTTTTGGTACCTGTTTCACCTTATTTATAACATGAAAACAGAATAAAAGGAAAAGAGGTTTTATATTATGAGTACAACTATCGCTTTAGCTATTATAGGTATTGTTATTTTAGGAATCACGATCTTCAGTTTTCAGTTTTCCAACACAGGATCTGTTAATACAGACGCTGATACCGGTGAGAACAGTGACAGTGCTTCCAAGTAATCGGAATCATGTAATCGGAAACATCCGGCTACGAAAAGACAACGCTTTTAAGCGCATGCCGGAATAAGTACGGAAAATCAACGGATGCATCGTCCTGCTGCGTACATAACGGGATCCGTTCCAGAATCTCTCCGTTTAGAAGCAGTTCTTTGTATCCAATGATATCTCCACCACGGACAGGTGCCGTCAGCTTCTCGGGAAGTGATGTTTTGAGTTCGATCACATCATCGATCCGAAGAGGCATCGGCACGCTGTCCGTATCTTTTGAAAGAGCTGATACTAAAACCGTATGCTGCCGTCCATTTTCAACCGGCAGGTTAAAGGTATCCTGTCCCAACGGGATATCGCAGGTCTGAAAGCCCTCAAAGCCATAATCCATCAGCTGTTTCGTATCAGACCATTTATATGTTTTATGCGGCGGCCAGCCACAGGCAAGCACTGCCGAAACTAACGTGCGTCCTTTCCGTTTGGCTGCACCGCAGAAGCAGTATCCCGCATTTGCGGTAAATCCGGTTTTAATGCCAATCGCACCGTCATACATTCCAAGAAACGCATCGTGATTATTCACGTTAAAGCTGCGCTTCCCCGACTGATCCTGAAACTGATACTGCGGCGTCTGTATGATCTTTAGAAAGTCTTCGTTCTGAATGGCATAAGCACTGATCATACAAAGCTCCTTTGCTGTGGTATAGTGTTTTTCATCATCTAGTCCGTTCGGCGTGACAAAGCTAGTGGACTCACAGCCAAGCTCTCTGGCTTTTTCGTTCATTTTGTCAGCAAAGCCTTTGACAGAGCCGCCGAGGTATTCTGCGATTGCAACTGCCGTATCATTATGGGATTCTAACATCAGGGAATAGAGTAGATCGCGCAGACGGTATTTTTCGCCCTCTCTGATATTTAACTGCACATCCGGCATCGATGCTGCGTAGGAGGACACCGGAACAAATTCATCAAGCCTGTCTGATTCCAGTGCAAGGATGCAGGTCATGATCTTTGTTGTGCTTGCCATCGGCATTGGCTCCTGTTCATTCTTCGAGAGAAGCAGCCTTCCTGAAGCCGTATCCATCACACAGTATGCTTTGGCATATAAGGCGGATGGGGTAGAAGCGGCGACCTTTGAGCCAAGCTGCGCGCCGGTCAGACGAACCTGTGTGGCAGGCTGTATTGTCACTGACGGATTCGGTGTTAAAAAGCGGTTTTCCTGCTCTTTTAATGTGCGTTTCAAGGGCTGTGCCAAAAGAAAAATACAGAAACCAAGAAGGAGAATGCTAATGATTTTTTGCATGGTATTTACCTGTTATACATATAGAATTACCTAATTATATGAGGAAACGGCAAAATCATTCTTTTTTCTTTTATTTCTGAAAAAAATGGCGAAAAAACGGTTGCCATTTTTGCCCAAAAGAGATACACTTATACTTGGTCTAAATTTGTTTTTATTATAACTATTATATAGGAGGTCAAAACATGAGTAACTCAAACACTTTGTCTGCAAAAGACCGTATTGAGTCTTTGGTGGACGAGAATAGTTTTGTTGAACTCGGTGCCGGAATCACTAAGAGAAGCACAGATTTCAACATGGAGGAGAAATCTGTACCGGCAGATGGTGTCATCACCGGATATGGACTGATCCAGAACAATCCTGTCTATGTATACAGTCAGGATGCATCTGCACTGAATGGTACGATCGGAGAGATGCATGCAAAGAAGATCGCACACATCTATGAATTGGCAATGAAGACAGGGGTTCCTGTCATTGGACTGATCGATTGTGCAGGAATGCGTCTTCAGGAGTCTACCGATGCCCTTGCAGGCTTTGGTCAGATCTACAAGATGAAGGCAAAGGCTTCCGGCGTGATCCCACAGATCAGCGCTATCTTTGGCAACTGCGGCGGCGGTGTTGCTGTTATGGCTGCCATGAGCGATTTTACATTTATGGAGCAGAATAACGGTAAGCTTTTCGTAAATTCTCCGAATACTCTGGAGGGTAACTACGCAGATAAGCTTGATACCGCTTCTGCAGATTTCCAGAAGACCGCTTCCGTTGTGGATGTTATCTGCGACGGTGAGGAATACCTTCTTTCGGAGCTTCGTGATCTTGTAAGCATTCTCCCTGAGAATAACAATGAGATCGGCGGCATGGAAGAGTGCATGGATGACTTAAACCGTCTTGTACCTGACTTTGCAGATGAGATCAAGGATCCTGCAATAGCATTTGAGGATCTCGGCGACAACAACTTCTTCCTTGAGTTAAAGAGGGACTTTGCCAAGGAGATGGTAACAGGCTTTATCAGCCTTGACGGCATGACAGTCGGCTGCGTTGCCAACAGAACTGCCGTATACGGCGAGGATGGAAGCGAGCAGGAGAGTTTCGAGGCACGCCTGACCTCTGACGGATGTGATAAGGCAGCTTCTTTCATTAAGACATGTGATGCCTTCAATATTCCGATCCTGACACTGACAAACGTTGAGGGATTTGCTACAACGGTTGAGGAAGAGAAGACGATTGCTTCCAAGGCTGCAATTCTGACTGCTGCATTTGCTGAGGCAGATGTACCAAAGGTCAACCTGATTACAGGCAATGCTTACGGCAGTGCATACATCACAATGAACTCTAAGCACATCGGTGCTGACATGGTATTTGCCCTTCCTGATGCGAACATCGGTATGATGGATGCACAGGTTGCCGCTAAGATCATGTATGCCGACGATAAGGATGCTGATATTTCCGCTAAGGCTGCTGAATTCGCAGCACAGTCCGGCACACAGGCTGCTGCAGCCAGAGGATATGTTGATTCCATCATCGCTCCGGAAGCAGCAAGAAAACAGTTAATTTTTGCATTCGAGCTTCTTTTCACTAAGAGTGAGTATCCAATCGGCAAGAAGCATGGAACCATCTAAAAAGGAGAGACATTTATGAAAAGAAAGTTATTATTATTTTTCTGTGTTTTATCCTGTGTACTGATGGTATCCGGATGTTCTTTGGTCCGTGGCAATGAAAACTTCGACAAGAAAACTCTCGAGCAGCAGACCGACAGTTTCTTAAACAACTGGTTTTCATTCGATTTCGATTCAACGATCGCCACTTACAAGGATCAGATGGATGAGACAACCCTTGCACAGTATAAGCTTTATGCAAAGCAGAAAAAGCAGTATAAGGGACTGAAAAAGAAAATCAAAACAGAGTATACGATCACAACAGATTCTGCAACGGTTACAGAGACCATTCTCTGTGAGAGCGGAGATAAGCTTCTTGCAAGTCTTACCTTCGACAAAGACGGACAGATCCAGACCGATGACAGCGGAAATTATTCATTCAAGTTTGATGAATATAAGACCCTCGGTCAGAAAATGCAGAAAGCCGGACTGAATACGATCATGAGTATGTCTATCGTATTCCTGGTACTGATCTTCATCAGTCTGTTGATCAGCTGCTTCAAGTTTATCGGTCTCATCGGTAAAGGTAAGGCTGATAAGTCACCTGTAGCAGTTGCCGCAGCTCCGGCAGCTCCGGTTTCCGAGCCGGAGGA
The DNA here is from genome assembly GCF_003478445.1 of Roseburia sp. AM59-24XD. Taxonomy (GTDB): domain Bacteria; phylum Bacillota; class Clostridia; order Lachnospirales; family Lachnospiraceae; genus Jutongia. Next base: position 91,927 of record NZ_QUET01000007.1, on the reverse strand, counting down.
TCTTACTGATGATCTGGAACTTGTAGCAGTCATCACCGCAGCGATCGCGGCCGCTTCTGAGACAGAGAGTGCAGACGGTCTTGTTGTTCGCTCAATTATCCGTCGATAGTAATATCAAACAAATGAATGAATTTATTTAATGGAGGATTATCATGAAAAATTATACAATTACAGTAAATGGAACTGTTTATGACGTAACTGTGGAAGAGGGAACAGGCTCTGCAGCACCGGCAGCAGCAAGTGCACCAAAGGCTGCTCCTAAGGCAGCTAAGCCGGCAGCCGCTAAATCAGCTGGCGCTGGTTCTGTAAAGGTAAATGCACCGATGCCCGGAAAGATCCTTTCCGTAAAGGCATCTGTTGGACAGGCGGTTAAGAAGGGTGATGTTCTTCTTATTCTTGAGGCTATGAAGATGGAGAACGAGGTTGTTGCTCCGGAGGACGGTACTGTAGCAAGCATTGATGTTGCTGCCGGAGATTCTGTTGAGGCTGGTGCTGTACTTGCAACTTTGAACTAATTTAGGAGGGAATAACTTTGGATTATATTATCTCAACGCTTGAGAATCTTGCCGGTCAGACAGCGTTTACAACGCTGACACCCGGTAACTACCTGATGATTCTGGTAGGCTGTGTATTTCTCTATTTAGCGATCAAAAAAGAATATGAGCCATTGTTGCTGGTTCCGATTGCATTTGGTATGATCCTGGTAAATATTTACCCGGACATCATGGCAAATCCTGAAGACACCTCCAATGGCGTTGGTGGATTATTACATTATTTCTACATTCTCGATGAGTGGAGTATCCTGCCATCACTGATCTTCCTTGGAGTCGGTGCCATGACAGACTTTGGTCCACTGATTGCAAACCCAATGAGCTTTTTACTTGGTGCTGCCGCACAGTTCGGTATCTTTTCTGCTTACCTGATCGCAATCCTCTGGGGATTCAACGATAAAGCTGCAGCAGCAATTTCTATCATCGGTGGTGCCGATGGTCCTACATCCATTTTCCTCTGCGGTAAGTTAAAACAGACGGATATATGGGACCGATCGCCGTTGCGGCATATTCTTATATGTCACTTGTGCCGATCATCCAGCCTCCGATCATGAAGCTTTTCACAACAGAGAAGGAGCGTAAGATCAAGATGGAGCAGCTTCGTCCTGTATCTAAGCTGGAGAAGATCCTGTTCCCGATCATCGTTACGATCGTTGTATGTCTGCTCCTGCCGACAACAGCTCCTCTGGTAGGTATGCTGATGCTTGGTAACCTGTTCAAGGAGTCCGGCGTTGTGAAACAGCTCACAGAGACTGCATCCAATGCACTTATGTACATCGTTGTTATCCTGCTTGGTACTTCTGTCGGTGCTTCCACATCTGCAGAGGCATTCTTAAGACTCAGCACATTAAAGATCGTTGGTCTTGGTCTGATTGCATTTGCGATCGGTACCGCTTCCGGTGTATTGTTCGGTAAGCTGATGTGCTTTGTAACAAGAGGAAAAGTAAACCCATTGATTGGTTCTGCCGGTGTATCTGCCGTTCCTATGGCAGCCCGTGTTTCCCAGAAGGTCGGAGCGGAAGCAGATCCTACAAACTTCCTGCTGATGCACGCAATGGGACCAAACGTTGCCGGAGTTATCGGTACTGCAGTCGCAGCCGGTGTATTTATGGCAATCTTTGGAATTTAGAATTGGAGGAGAATCATGGCTAATAAAGAGAAATCTATCGAAAAGAAACCGTTAAAAATAACCGAAACCATTCTGCGTGATGCTCATCAGTCTCTGATCGCCACCAGAATGACAACAGAGCAGATGCTTCCGATCGTTGATAAGATGGATCAGATCGGATACCATGCAGTAGAGTGCTGGGGTGGAGCTACATTTGATGCCTCCCTTCGTTTTCTGAAGGAGGATCCATGGGAGAGACTCCGTAAGCTCAGAGCAGGCTTCAAGAATACAAAGCTGCAGATGCTTTTCCGTGGTCAGAACATTCTTGGTTACAACCATTATGCAGATGACGTAGTAGAGTATTTCGTACAGAAATCTATCGCAAACGGAATTGATATCATCCGTATCTTTGACTGTCTGAACGATCTTCGTAACCTTGAGACTGCTGTAAAGGCAGCCAATAAGGAGAACGGACATGCTCAGATCGCTCTTTCCTACACACTCGGAGATGCTTATACTCTGGATTACTGGAAAGACATGGCTAAAAGAATTGAGGACATGGGTGCAAAGTCCCTGTGTATCAAGGATATGGCCGGTCTGTTAGTTCCTGTTAAGGCTACCGAGCTTGTTGAGGCTCTTAAGGAGTCTGTTGATATTCCGATCGACCTGCATACACATTACACATCCGGTGTTGCTTCCATGACTTACATGAAGGCAGTAGAGGCAGGCTGCGATATCATTGATACCGCAATCTCTCCATTCGCAATGGGTACCAGCCAGCCTGCAACAGAGGTTATGGTTGAGGCATTCAAGGGAACACCTTATGATACAGGTCTTGATCTTGACAAGCTGTCAGAGATCGCCGATTACTTCCGTCCAATGCGTGAAGAGGCATTAAAGACAGGTCTTATGAATACAAAGGTACTTGGTGTTAACATCCAGACACTTCGTTATCAGGTACCGGGCGGTATGCTCAGTAACCTCGTTTCCCAGTTAAAGGAAATGGGTCAGGAGGATAAGTACGAGCAGGTTCTCGAGGAAGTGCCAAAGGTTCGTAAGGACTTCGGTGAGCCACCACTTGTTACACCTTCTTCACAGATCGTTGGTACACAGGCAGTGCTCAATGTCGTATCCGGCGAGCGTTATAAGATGGTTACCAAAGAGTCCAAGAAGCTTCTCTCCGGAGAGTTTGGTCAGACTGTTAAGCCATTCGATAAAGAAGTTCAGAAGAAGTGTATCGGTGATACAAAGCCGATCACCTGCCGTCCGGCCGATCTGATCAAGCCGCAGCTTGCAGATATCGAGAAGGAGATGGCTCAGTACAAGCAGCAGGATGAGGATGTGCTTTCTTATGCACTGTTCCCACAGGTTGCTACAGAGTTCTTCAAGTACCGTGAAGCACAGCAGAATAAGGTCGATGCGGCTGCTGCGGATACTGACAGCAAGGCTTATCCGGTCTAATTCACTGTTTGTATATGATATAATTTGATATTTTTTAAGAAGCCGGACTGCATTTTACATGCTCCGGCTTCTGATTTCTAAAAAACAAAACGGACTTTCGTATAATATCGAAAGCCCGTTTTGTTTTATGTACGTTTAAATAAAATGATAGATAATGATCGCGATCACGATTCCCACAATACTTCCCAGCGTGATCTTCACAGAAAGACCAAAGGTCAGTACCAGAATGCCAAGATCCAGTTTAAACGGCTGTGTCAGTCCAAACTTCTGACCATAATTGAGCCAGGAGAGGGCAGAAACGCCCGCTGTCGCCTGTGCGATAAAGCTTCCGATCACAATGCCCGCAAGCAGCAGAAGAAACAGCGCCCATTTATTTTTACCAGCACCGCGTGCCATAAGATTCACCTCATTTCTAATAGATATCACTTCTTCGATTATATAGGAAGCACATATGTTCGTCAAGAAAAAAATGACAATCCCTGTCTATTTCTGAATACTTTCTGAAACATATTCAAACAGACTTGTACAACAATGACAGATAGTGTATGATGCATATATATGTTGCGTTGACAAGTTACATATTCAGGAAGGATTTATTAAAATGAAGAAAACAAAAAAGAAAAAAAATAGAAAAATTGTTTCCAAAATCCTCTTTGTGCTGGCACTGTGTGTCAGTGTATTTGCAGGCTTCTGGATCGCACGTACTCAGATCGTATTCAGTTCCGTGAATCAGAATAAGGACAATGCTTTTAAGCAGGTAAAGCTTCCGAAGGGCAACTATAAAAGCGATAATAACATCGTCAATATTCTGATCATCGGAAACGATTATCGAAAAGAATCCGGCTATTCCGCTGCAGGTCTTCCGGACGTTATGATGATCGCCACCCTTGATAAGAAGCATAAGAACTTAAAGCTTACCTCTCTGCTTCGTGATCAGGTCGTTGATATACCGGGGCACGGTCAGAACCGTCTTAACTCCTGCTTCGGATACGGAGAGGATGGTCCGACACTTCTTTATAAGACCATCGCCCAGAACTATAACATCAAACTTGACGGTTATGTCGAGGTTGGATTTGATGCCGTAAAGGCGATTGTCAACGCTGTCGGTGGTGTAGAGATTGAACTGACCGAGTCAGAGGCTGCGTATCTGAATGCAACGAACTATATCCGTCCTGCAAAGTACCGCAATGTCAAAGCCGGTACACACATCTTAAATGGTGCACAGGCACTTGGTTACAGCCGTATCCGTAAGCAGGCCAAGGGAATCACTCCGGTTACGCCAAACGGCAAAATGGACGATTACGGTCGTACCTGGCGTCAACGTAACGTGATCAATGCAATCTTTAACAAGGCCAAGGGAACCTCTTTGCCAAAGCTGATGGATATGGCTCAGACCATCCTCAGCAAGTATGTCACCACAGACTTAAACAGCCAGGATATCATCGGTTATATGAAAGATGTTGTCATGATGGGTACGATGGAGATCTACCAGCTGCAGATCCCAATGGACGGTTATTTTACGACACAGGCGAATTATCAGGCTCCGGGTTCTACAACAAACCTCGGTTCTGTGATCTTACCGGATATGACCACCAATACCGCTGCCTTAAAGGACTTCATTTTCAAGTATAAGGGTACACCGGGGCAGGAGTACACATACGGCGGAAGCACTGCCGCACCGCAGTAAATCCTCTTAGAACTTTATAGGATCCACTTTCTGTAATCGCAGGTTCACGCAGAGATCTTTACTCAGAGGAATACCGAATAAATCAGCCAGCCGCTTATCTTAAAACGACTGGCTTTTTTCTATTGCATAATCCACAGCTTTCATGTAAAATGTATAGGTATTTATTGTAAAACTATAAGATAAATGAGAGGTTACCATAATGTGGGTTAAAAGAGTACTTTATGTGGTTGCACTGATCGTAAGCGGAGCACTTGGATTTGTTGCTGCCAAAGGACAGGTTGCCGTAATAGACACTTTAGATGTTGTTCAGAGAGATTATGATACATCCTTTTCCAAGGTTGATCTTTCCGGCATCCATGTAAATTCCGATAATAACATTGTCAATATCCTGCTGGTCGGCAATGACTACCGAAAGGAATCCGGTTATTCTGCCGGAGGACTGACCGATACCATGCTGATCGCTACGCTTGATATGAAGCATGGCACCTTAAAGCTTACGACACTGATGCGTGATATGCTGGTTGAGATTCCGGGACATGGCAATAACAAGCTTAATGCAGCTAATTCCTATGGCGGCATCGAGCTTTTGTATAAAACAATCGCGCAGAATTTTAATATCCAGCTTGACGGCTATGTCGAAGTCAGCTTCGATGCTTTTAAGACAGTTGTCAATGACGTTGGTGGTGTAGAGATCGAACTGACCGAGTCCGAAGCAGCTTATCTGAATGCAACAAACTATATCCGTCCGGCTAAGTACCGTACTGTCAAAGCCGGCAAGCACACCTTAAACGGTGCACAGGCTCTCGGTTACTGCCGTATCCGTAAATATGCCAAGGGAATCCAGCCGGTCACACCAAACGGTCAGATTGACGATTACGGTCGTACCTGGCGTCAGCGTAATGCCATTACCAGTATCTTCAGCAAGGTGAAGAAGATGCCGAAGTCACAGTGGCTTAAGATTGCCAAGGATGTTCTGAAGCAGAACGTCAAGACAGATCTTTCCAACAAGCAGATCTTTAACTATATCAAAGATGTCGTCATGATGGGTACTACAACGATCCATCAGCTTCAGATCCCTGTCAACCCGTATTTCTCCGGCGGAAATGTTCCCGGCGTGGGCTCCTGCCTGTCCATCCAGAAGGAATATCAGGCAGATGCGATCAATCAGTTCGTCTTTAAGTACGATGGTAAAGGCGGAGAGTTTACGTATACCCCTTCCAGCGATGTCAGTGGTTATGTCAGCAGTTCGACACCATCAGCGTCACCGGCAAACTGACAAACCACATATTTTTCAAAATATAACAGCCATTGCAGAGCAATGCATTCCGGTATTGAACCGGAGCGCATTTTCCGCAATGGCATTTTTAGTAAAATCTTAAAGCGCAATGCGCGACAGATGCGAAACATCTGGATTTTGGGGATATTATATCCTGTCATTTACGAAACCAGAAATCTTTTTAGAAGTTTTCCGTATCCATCTGAATAGGTTGCCTTTTTTATGTCCTTTGCCGCGTAGATTGGGATTTCCTCCAACGTCTGATCATCAAGCGAATAGACGATTCTGCCGATCACATCTCCCCTTTTTACAGGCGCTGTCAGGTTATTTTTATATTCGATACTGCGCTTGATCTGATCACCGTATTCCCCTTTACACAGGGTATAAGAAAAGTCCTTGTCTACATATGCCTCCGCCACCTCCTGCACACCGTTTTCCACCGGAATATCCGGAAGCTCAGGGTAGAAGTCTGATCGAGATAACCGGTACAGTTTGCAAAACCATAATCGAGAAGAGATGCCGCCTCTGCAAAACGCACCTTCGGCTCCGGTGCCGCCATGACTACTGCCGTAAGACTTACGCCCGCTCTGGATGCCGTGGCAGACAGACAATACTTTGCCTTCGAGGTCGAACCTGTCTTTAATCCGGTGATCCCCCGGTAAGTCCGGATCAGCTTATTCGTGTTGGTCAGACCGAACTGCGTATCTCCCTTTTTCGTGGAATGCGTGATCTCATCCATCCAGATGGTTGAGTACCGGCTGATCTGTGGGTAGGACGTGATCAGCGCACGGGACATAAGCGCCACATCGTAGGCACTGCTGTAGTGACCGCTTTCGATCGAATCATCCAGCCCGTTGCAGTTCTTAAAATGTGTATGCTCCATGCCAAGCGCTTTTGCCTTCTGATTCATCCGGTCCACAAATGCCTGCTCGGAGCCGGCAATAAACTCCGCCATGGCAACCGCCGCATCATTTGCACTGGACACACTGATACATTTGATCATCATGTCAACGCTCTGTGTTTCTCCGGGTTCTAAAAACACCTGTGATCCTCCCATGGAAGCGGCATACTCACTGACCGTAACCATATCCTCCATACTGATCTGCCCCTGTTTTAATGCATCAAAGATCAATAAAAGCGTCATGATCTTTGTAATACTCGCCGGAATGCGTTCCTGATCCTTTTCCTTTTCATACAGAATACGTCCGCCTGCGTTTTCGATCAATACAGCAGACGGTGCCGTGATCTCAAGAACATCCTGCGTTTGTTTTTCTGCCTGCTTTGCAGATGCACCGGAAGCACCATTTCCCGTCATACCGCCTGCAGACATGATAAATGCCAGAAACAGAGCAAAGGCTTTTCTATATTTCATAAGAAACCTCGCATCTCATTCAATTATCATAATATATTGTACAAAATGTCGGATTATTCCAAAAAATGTTTGGCAACCGTGGCATCTTCGTTTATAATAATGTGAGAACATTATGGGTATGCTTATTCTTTAAAGACGTTTCAAAGACGCGTACCCCAGAGAAAGGCATGGTATTTAATATGACAAGTAAAGAACGGGCAGAGTTAAAGTCTCAGGCAATGACAATGGACAGCATCTTTCAGATTGGCAAGGCGAGCCTGACACCACAGATGACACAAGCAATCCGTGATGCACTTCACGCCAGAGAACTGATCAAGATCTCTGTACTCAAAAACTGTGCAGACGATCCGAAAGAGCTTGCACGTATTCTTGCAGAGCGTACCGGTTCACAGGTTGTACAGGTGATCGGCAAGAAGATCGTACTATACAAATTAAATCCGGAGAAAGAAAAGAAGAGAAGGGAAGCTTCCAAATGAAGCAGATCGGCTTAATGGGCGGCACCTTTAATCCGATCCATAATGCCCATCTTGCCATGGCAGCTGCTGCTCTTGAGCAAATGGCTCTGGATGAGATCTGGTTTATGCCCTCCAAGAATCCGCCGCACAAGTCCTCACGGGATATTGTATCAGAGGAGCTTCGAAGTGACATGATCCGTCTTGCGATCCAGGGAGCACCACAATATATTTTCTCCGACTTTGAACTTCGCCATGAGGGGACGACTTACACCGCTGAGACACTGAAGCGGCTACAGCGGGAATATCCGGCAGACCGGTTTTATTTTCTGATGGGCGGAGATTCTTTTTTTCAACTGGAAACCTGGTATCACCCGGAGCAGATCATGAAGCTTACGACAATTCTGGCATTTTCCCGCAATGGAGAGACCGACAGGCAGATGCAGGCGCGGGCAGATGAGCTTGCACACCGTTATGAAGCGGATATCCGTCTTCTTTCCATGGAGGAGATGCCGGTAAGCTCCAGCCTTATCCGTGATCGGGTACAGAACGGACAGCCGGTCGGTGCACTGGTTCCTCCTGCAGTGGAAGAGTACATCCGTACAAACCATTTATACAAAGGAAGTGTGACAACATGATCAACTACGAACAACTGGAGCAGATCCAGAAGAAGCTTCAAAAAAACATCACCGCAAAGCGTTACCGCCATACGATCGGTGTACAGTATACCTCCATTTCGCTGGCAATGCGTTATGGTGTCGATCTGGATCAGGCAGCACTCGCAGGCCTTTTGCACGACTGCGCCAAATGCCTTGATGACAAGGAAATGCTGCGTCAGTGCGAGAAGAACAATATCGTATGCAACAAAACCGAGAAAAAGCAGCCATATCTGCTTCATGCGAAGCTTGGTGCCTGTTATGCCGCCAAAAAGTACGGCATAACCGATCCGGCGGTTGCCGGAGCGATCCGGTATCACACAACAGGGCGCCCCGGTATGACGCTGTTGGAAAAGATCGTGTTTACCGCCGATTATATTGAACCGAACCGCAAGCTGCTCGAGCATCTTCCTGCGATCCGCCAGATGGCATTTATTGATCTGGACGAGGCAGTCTATCTGATCCTCCGGGATACCGTAGATTACCTTGGTGAGTCTGATCCGGATAAGGAAAACGAGATTGAACATCATACACTGGAAGCCTACGAATATTATCGGAAACTGCACGAGGCAGCAAATGCCTGAGAGCAGTACATCACCCAGAAAGGAAGAATATATGAATCAGTCTAAAAAAATGGCACTGACCGCATACGAAGCATTGGACGAAAAGAAAGGCGAAGAGATCAGGATCATCGGAATCGGTGAGATTTCCATTCTTGCCGACTATTTTATTATTGCCGGAGGCGCAAGCAAACCACAGCTCCAGGCGATGATCAACAACGTACAGGAGAAAATGCATGAGGCAGGCTTTGACGTCAAGCGGATCGAGGGAAACCGCGACAGCAGCTGGATCCTGATGGATTACGGCGATCTTGTGGTACACCTTTTCAACCGTGATGACCGCCTGTTTTATGATCTTGAACACATCTGGTCAGACGGAAAGCCTGTCAACATTGACACCTTAAGAACATCTGTTTGACAAAGACTCTGACATATGATATTCTAAATAAAAGAACTTGTGTTTGCATCTTTTATACCATTTAACCAACGAAAAGGAGAACACTACCGTGGAAAAAGGAAGAATATCACCAAAGCAGTCCGAAATTCTGGAATATATTAAATCAGAAATCTTAAACCGTGGTTATCCACCGGCAGTCCGTGAGATCTGCGAAGCGGTTCATTTAAAGTCAACCTCCTCCGTACATTCTCATCTTGAGACACTTGAGAAGAACGGATATATCCGCCGCGACCCGACGAAGCCGCGTGCAATTGAGATTGTTGACGATGACTTTAATCTTGTTCGCCGTGAGATTGTCAATGTGCTCTGATCGGAAGCGTTGCCGCTGGAGAGCCTATCTTTGCAGAGCAGAACATCGAGGGATATTTTCCTCTGCTGGCAGATGATATGCCGTCCGGTGAAGCATTTATGCTGAAGGTCAAGGGAGAGAGCATGATCAATGTCGGCATTTACGATGGCGATCATATTATCGTACATAAGCAGAATACGGCACACAACGGAGACCTTGTCGTAGCTCTGGTGGACGACTCCGCCACTGTCAAGACATTTTATAAGGAGAAAGGTCATTTTCGTTTACAGCCTGAGAATGACACAATGGATCCGATCATTGTTGATGAGGTTGAGATCCTTGGAACAGTATCCGGTTTATATCGTCGTTACTAGTCTTTTATCAGGGCAACAAATAATACGAACTTTTGTTCGAAAATCTATTGACAAACATTTGTTCGCGTGGTATATTTATATCACAGAACAGATGTTTGTCTTTTATTTTCTGATCCGGAGTCCTTTCCGGCAGTACAGAAGATATTTCGAATGGAGGTCTTTATGATGAAGAATTACAAATTTATCGTACCATGCATGATCATTGCTTTTCTGATGGGACTGCTCGTGATGAGCGGCATCAGCCGGATATCAGCTTCCCCTGCAAGGACACAGGCAGCGAATATCCGCGAGAAGCGTGTTGTATCTGTCATGGTCGAAGAGGACGACAGTATCTGGTCGATCGCCAAGCAGTATTACACAGAAGAATGCGGATCCATGAAGGATTATATTGCAGAGATTAAGAAATGTAATTCTATCTCATCAGACACCATTTATGCAGGTTATCCTTTGCTGGTGCCGGTATGGGCATCCGATGCCGAGCTTCCTGCTCTGGAGGAAGGCAGCCTGTAGCCGGTTCAATTATCGAACGAACAACAGACATCTGCATCTGCGCGCACAATGCGTAGAAGAGTTGTGCCATATACAACGAACTCGCCCTCTGCAATAGGATAAGCGGATTCCCTATATCCTCTTATCTGCGTATTATCAAGACGCCGGATCACCCCCTATAGATCCGGCGTCGATTTTTCCTGATTCTGCCTTGAATTTGTAACAATTATTCTGTACTATAATAGGATGCAAGGGTTGATACATTGGTCAACGACAACGTTACCATAGCAATGCGATCCGCAACATTCATCAGGTACTTCCTGATAATAAATATTAAGTACAAATTCACGAAATGAGGAAGAAACATTGAAGCGTAAGTTTATTATCATCTTAAATTTGCTGCTTGGAGCAGCACTTTTCGGAGGGGTGACCCTCCATCCATATACAGTCTCTGCAGAGACTGCGGAGATTGAAACTGATTCCGATGATCTGGAAGGTGTAGAATATGACAGTGCCGATCAGAACGGCGTATTACTGGATATTGATATCGTTCCGGACGAATATGACCGCAAGCATTATGATGCCGCACTGAATACTGTTTATCTGGAAGATACCGATGACAGTCAACAGGTATTGTCGCTGTATACTGATTATTCATCAGATACGGACAAGCTGACCTGGAACGCCGATGAAGAAAAGGGAATCCTGACTCTCGTCTTTCCAAACACATACAATGCAGTAGGAGAGCAGATACCTGCACTCACGAATTCTACTTATGTCAAAACGATATCCGTCACCTCCGATTCCAACAATACAACCGTGACGGTAACATATCAGCCCGAGTGCATGATCTCCGTCGAGACAGAGGATGTTGGATTTTCCATTACCTTCTCCAAGTCATCGTATTCTCTGCGTATCCGTTTGCCGGAGGGAGTCACAATGGAACAGATCATAGATACCGATTATTATTACAACCACAAGTTTGTTCTCCAGATTCCAGGCAAGCACAAAAGCCTGTATGACCAGTATCCGATCATACGGAAGAATCCGGTGATCACCGGCGTTAAAGTAACTCAGAGTGGCAGCAATACGAAGATTACGGTAAGTACCTCCAAGCTGCAGGGCTATAAGTATACCAGACAGGGCGATTATCTTTTCGTCACAATAGATCGTCCCCGTAAAATTTATAAAAATATTGTCGTTCTTGATCCGGGACACGGCGGTAAAGACTTCGGTGCAACAAACCGTGGTTCCAAAGAAAAAGCGATTAATTTCAAGATCATTTATACACTTGCCAGAAAATATTTTGACAGTCCCTCCTCCAGCGTAAAAGCATACTGGTCCCGTTACAATGACAAATTTATATCTCTGTCGGAACGCGCCCGATTTGCAGCAGAGGTGGATGCGGATCTGTTTGTCAGTCTCCATATGAACAGTGCCTCCAATCGTTCTGCCAACGGCATGGAGGTCTATTATGCAAAAAGTAACAACCGAGTCACGGATACTGGTCTGTCCAGCCAGAAGTTAGCAAGGAAAATGCATGATCGTCTGGAGAATAACCTGACTATTCCAAGCCGTGGCGTCAAAAAGGCTGAATTTTATGTATTGCGTCACAATACAGTACCATCCATTTTGATCGAGCTTGGCTTTATATCCGGTAACCGTGATTACAACAAGATCACGTCTCCGGCATATCAGAAGAAGACAGCACAGAATATTTACGAAGGGGTTGCAGACATATTTAAAGCATATCCTACCGGACGGTAGGAAGTACGGTGATATTTTTAGCAGATAAAAGATATCACCGTTTTTATGCAGCGTCACTGCATCAGCCGCACTTCGTTTCTGTTCATCATCCATTGCCGCATAATGCTTTCTGGTGGTATTAACGTCATTGTGCCCCAGAACCTCTGCCACAAGATAAATATCACCGGTCTGCTGATAAAGTGCCGTGCCATAGGTACTGCGCAGCTATGCGGTGTAATATGCTTAAAAGAAGTGATCTGAGAAGTATATTCATTCACCAGATTTTCGATCGCCTGCACACTGATGCGTCTCTTCTGTATCGAATAGAAGAGGGCATGTTCATGACCTTCCCTGGGCTTAACGTGAACACGTTCCTCAGTAATATAGCTTTTCAACGCAGTGGCAACCTCCTCGCCAAAATAAACATATTCCTCCTTGCCGCCTTTCCGAATGATCCGGATACGGTTATTCTTAAAATCAACATCCTCAATATCAAGTCCGACACACTCCGAAACACGAATCCCCGTTCCAAGAAACAATGTAAAAATCGCAATATTTCTCTGCTTATTTTTCTCATAATAGACCTTTTTCATGCCGGACAAATGATCTCCTCCATGCTCAACAAGCTCTAAAAGATCACTGACTTCGTCGGCATCCAGCCGGATAATTTCCCGGTCATGAAGCTTAGGCATATCGACCACAACCGTTGGATTATGGCGCAACAGATCCCGCTTCTGATAATACAGAAAAAAGCTTCTTAACGAAGCAAACTTGCGCTTAATGCCTCGTTCATCATTCGTAAACACCTGACCATCATAGGTATAATATTTGAGATATTCCAGATATTCTTCAATATCCACCGGCCGGAGCTGATCCAGATCACTAAGACAGATATCCGTCATCTGTGCGTTCTTAAAAGACGGATTCTCAGACAGCAGGAAACGGAAAAAGGTACGAATATCATACCCGTAACCAATCCGTGTCTTTGCTGTGGTAGTCGGTTCAATTCCGCGAAAATAATCCCTGCAGAAAGACGGCATTGTCTTTAACAGCTCGCGCAGCTTCACAGTATTCTGATTCGATGTACTCTGATGATATGTCTGTACGTTGGATGTTCCCATAAATAACAACTCCTTATAAGTCTTATTAAAATAATAACGCCGTAGCCATATTGTATCATATTGGGCTTAAACCGGCAAGCTCTATTTGAAAAACTGGAGTTTATCCAAGAGAGTGATTTAAAAAAGACAGATACTACTATCTGCCCTGCCCGGATAAAAGCTTTTGAAGTTCGTTGCGTTCTGACTCGCTAAACTTCTGATTTGCAAGATATGACTGAATAAAGTTCTCCAACGATCCGTTATACATCTGATTCAGCAATGCCTTTGTTTCAATTTCCTGAATCTTTCTCTTTGTAATATTGGCACGACAGATAAAGCCCGGATCTTCTCTGGTGATTGCGCCTTTATCAATCAGACGTTTGATCACCGTATAGGTTGTGTTTTTTTCCCAGCCGATATATTCCTTGATGATCTTGGAAATATCTCTGGCAGCCAGTGCCTTATTAGACCATAAAAGCTCCATAACATTTAATTCACCTTCATGTAAACGTATCTCTTTCATGAATTATCCTCCAGTTTCAAAGTAACCCCCATAATAATGTCATTAACAGAAAAAGGGTACACGTTTTCTACAATTGTGTTCTCATTTTGCAATTGCATTCTACAGCTATGTCATTCCAATCATACCCAGTCTGCTTTTATTCTACTCACTTAGAAGTCTTTCGTCAACGGGAATATGTCTAAAAAATTACATGCATTTTAATTCACTTTGCACAAAAATTAAGTATATTACATTTTATTTACACCAAGCGATATCGATTTTCGAATTTGTATTTTGTCTTACTGTTGTATTACAAACATGCTACAGATGTAGAATTATGTTAATATGCATCATTCCAGATTTGAATATGCACATGATAAATTATTATTTTACAGTGCCAACAAAACTATTTTAATCAACCATATATGTCGCTTATATCACTTTTCAGGCCCGTTCTACATGTGTAGATCACGTAAGTACAGAGAGGTCTGATTTGCTCGCAGCTTCATCATCCGAAAAATATCATATGTTCTTTTTTGCAGAAAGCTGTGTTACAAGCTTTTCAAAATACTCCGGCAGCGGTGCCTCAAATTCCATATACTCCTTCGTTCTTGGATGAATAAAGCCAAGAACCTTTGCATGCAGGGTCTGACCTGTCAACCGGAACGGACACTTTTGCGGACCATATACCTGATCTCCCAGAATCGGATGACCAATGCTTGCCATATGCACACGGATCTGATGCGTGCGTCCCGTCTCAAGCTGGCATTCCACATAAGTGTATTTGCCATTGAGTTCATCCAGAATATGATAATGTGTGACGGCTTCTTTGCCGTTTTTTTCATTGATCGCCATCTTCTTGCGGTCAACCGGATGACGACCGATCTTCCCCTCTACGGTACCATCTTCTGCAAGGGATCCGAGTACGATTGCATGATACCTTCGCGTGATCGAATGTTCCTTAAGCTGTTCTGCAATGCACTGATGTGCATAATCGTTTTTGCAGGCAACGATCACACCGGTTGTGTCCTGATCGATACGATGCACGATTCCCGGACGCATAACGCCATTGATCCCTGAAAGGGAATCCTTACAGTGATACATTAATGCATTAACGATTGTTCCGGTATAATGTCCCGGTGCCGGATGCACCACCACCTGTTTGGGTTTATTGATCACGATCACATCGTCATCCTCGTATAAAATATCAAGTGGAATATTCTCGGGTACAATCGCAGGCTCTACCGGTTCCGGTGCCTCAAACACGATCTGATCCTGTCCCATCACCTTATAGCTTGCTTTCGCTGCCTTCCCGTTGATCAAAACTGCTTTGCTTTTAATATTCTTCTGTAGGAATGATCTGGAGTAATCCGGCAGCTTCTGTGCCAGATATGCATCCAGACGTCTTCCCTCCTCTTCCGGAGCAACTGTAAATTCATATCGTTCTTCTGTCATTTTCTTCCTCATCATTTACTGCAAATATATAGACTGACTTTTTCTCATTATTTCCGGTAATGTTACAGACTACTGCTTTCTTTTTCTTTTTTCCCGCCAAATTTGTAGACCGCCATATCCTCTTCCTGATAATAAAATCCGATCAGCATGGCAAGAACCACCGCAGATACAACAACGTAGCAGTCCGCCACATTAAAGATTGGAAAATCGATCACCTTTGCATACAGAAAATCAATGACGTAGCGATGCGCAAAGCGGTCATACATATTTCCCATTGCACCTGCAGCAAGCATAATGCTGAATATACGGATCAGACGATAATGCGGTGTGTCCGGCGTCTTAATATACACATACAGGATCATTACCAAGATCACAGCAGTCAACAGGATCAGAAATATCTGTTTATTTTGTAAAATGCCAAATGCAGCACCGTAATTTTTCAGGTAACGAAGCACAAAGAAATCTCCCAACACCTTCTTAGTCTCCTGTCCCTTTAAATATATAGTTGCCGCATTTTTGGTCCACTGGTCGATTCCAAACAGTATAAGAAACAGCAAAATACCTTTGATATACTTCTTCATATTTATAAATTCCTTTCCGAAAAAAACTGCCAAACCAAAGCGGAAACTGCATCTGGTCTGGCAGTAATTATTAGCAGCCGAAATATTTCATCCAATCTGTATTATTCCTCTGCATCAATCATTGTAAATGGACTCACACTCTTTGTCTCCTCCGGCATAACCTCAGAAGCAGGATCCTCCGGCTTGGTTACTGCAAATTCATCGTCTGCGGCCGGAACATTATCAAACTCACTTGGTGCGGTAAAAAGCTCACCCGGTGCCTGTGGAATTGTTCCGTTTGCTGTTGGATCTACACCGCTGATCCCTGCAGCGAAATCATCCTCCGCAGACTCTTCTGTCTTTGGTGCCGGATCCGGAATTGAATATGTCATATTATCTGCAGAACCAAAGTATGTCTCATTAGTTACATAGGTGTCTGTGTCATATGTCTCCTGAACAGTTGGAAGCTCATCCGTTGTCTCCTTGCTGCTGTCAGTATTCAGGGAAGCCATCGCCTCTGCTGCAATCGTATCAAGATCAGCACTCACATCAGGCTCTTCCTTCTTGGCATCCAGCTTGCTGAAATCAGGCATTGGAACAGCATGTGGTACAACCGGCTGTTCCTCGCTGACAGCATCTAATTTACTAAAGTCAGGCATTGGGATCTCATGTACCGGTGTACTCTCTGCCTCTTCCTCCTCGACCGGCTCAGCCTGAATCTCCACAGACTCCTCTGTGGTTGCTGCCGGAACAGGATCCGGAATTGAATATGTCATATTATCCGCAGAACCAAAGTATGTCTCATTGGTTACGTAGGTATCTGCATCGTATGTCTCCTGAACAGTTGGAAGCTCATCCGTTGTTGTCGGAGGAATCTCCTTTGTCTCTGTGCTGTCTGCAACAGATTCTTCCGTCTTCTCCGTCTCAGCCTCAGCAACAACCGGTGCAGGTGTTTCTTCAGCTTCCTTTGTCTCCTGCTCTGATGAAGAAGCTTCCCCGGCAGTCTCTGTCGTCTGTCCCGGTACAAAATCATCATAAGAGGTTCCGAGCATGTTGTTTACTGCTGTAAATGGATTCTCAGATGACTCCTGCTTCATCTCCTTTAAAGCCTCTTCGGCAATGGAATCAATCTCTTCTAACTTGGACTGGATATCATCTGCAGACTTCTCTGCCTCTGTCTCCTCCGGTACCGTATAAGAAGCAACTGCTTCCTCTGCTGTAACATGAATACCGGAAGCAACCTCATCAACGGATGGAGTCTCAATATTCAAAGAAGAAGTTTCTCCTGAAGTTTCCTCCTCAGAAGCCTTGTCTTCTGCCTCTTTTAAAAGCCCCTCTGCAAGAATGTCAGTCTCCTCAGCCTTTTCTTCCTCTTTCCTCTCAGGAGCCGTGTCCTCAACCGGAAGGTCAAGCTCCCTGGTGTGTTCCTCCATATCATCAACACTCTGCTTTGCAGCAACCTGCTCCTCAGCCATTTTAACCTGCTGGGACTCTAACAGCTCCTCTAAATCTGCTGTGCTCAGATCCTCATCCTGCAACTGCTCTAACTGCTTATTCAGAAGATCGTTAAACTGCTGTTATATTCATCATAACAGCCCATCAGCTTTCTGACGATACCGGTAAGCTCTGCAATCTGCTTGCCGGACTCTGCTAATTTCTCCTCTGTCTTCTCGCGTGTATCCTTGATCACTTCATCCGCTGACTGCTTTGTATCTGCCATAATGCGGTCTGCACGTTCCTTCGCATTATACATGATATTGTCTGCTTTCTTCTCAGCTTCTGCAACAAGCTCGTCCGCCTTCTTCTGTGACTCCTTCTCAAGTGTATCTGCTTTCTCCTGTGCCTCGCTTGTCACCTTCTGAGCCTTCTCCTCAGCCTCCTTTGTGACAGCCGCAGCCCTCTCCTCAGATTCCTTTGTCAGCGTCTCTGCCTTTGTCTCAGACTCCAGCTTTAATGCGGCAGCAGTTTTCTCAGACTCCTTCTTCAGAGAAGCCGCACGCTCCTCAGACTCTCTTGTAAGCTTATTTGCCTTTTCCTGTGCATCTGCTACTAACCCGTCTGCACGCGATTTTGCCTCACGCAGCATTACCTCAGCCTTTGCTCTGGACTCCTTCTCAACCTGCGCTGCCGCAGTCTTGGATGTCTCCAGCGTCTCGGATGCTGTCTGCTCAGCAAGCACCAGTGTTTTCTGCAATGTCCCCTCCATCTGCTTATAATACTGGATACCCTCACTCAGCGTCGTGATTTTCTTTTTGAGATCGCTATTCTCCTTATAAAGCTGTTCATAGCTGACCTGAATTGATTCAATAAAATCGTCTGTCTCCTTTTTGTTGTATCCTCCCATAGTGGATTTCAGTACATGATTTTGAATGTCAATCGGTGTAAGCATACAATTTACCTCCTCTGAAAATTATAAAATGTTCATATAAATGGCAAAATCATCATTTTACCCTTGTTTTCCGCTACATTACGAGCACTTACCTATACGAAACAGGAACAAAGTTCCTGTAAATAAGTCAGTATTATGATCAAAAGATACGGACATAGATCAAACTTTGCAGTGCACAGGATTGAATGCTTCACCAGCCACTGCATCGGATACCACATGGGTGTCATTAGAACGGCGATCAGCCGAACAATGCTGCTGCCAAACGGCATCATTACAAGAATGTTGCGAAGCAGATACAACAAAACGATGACATCCAGCACAATGAAAAAACATTGAAAGGTATAAAAAACCAGCCGCATCTTAGAACTCCTTGTTCAGTGTCGGAATCCCAAACTCATCATCTCTGGAAAGCTCCAGATAATCTCCGGAAATGTCAACATTTTCCGGAGAGAATATAAAGATATATCTTGAGATCTGGTGCATTTTACCGGAAATTGCAAAAATGCATCCTGAGATGAAATCCATGATCCTCTGTGCTTCCATAATGTCAATTCCTTCAAGATTGACCACAACAGCACGCCCCTGAAGAAGCATCTCACACGCATCCGTTGAATCCCCAAAATTCTTCGGCTTGCAGATGCATACCTCTAACCCCCTGGCAGTTGTCCGGATCGGAACTACCTTATTGGATGCTGTACGTACAGAAGTTCTTCTTGGCTCCGGCGCCGGCTGACGGGACTCCCCTTCCTCCTCATCATAACCGGAACGACGACTGCTCTTTCGCTCAGAACGTTTCTGACGTCTCTGCTCTTCCGCCAGAAGACTTCTCTCTTCCTCCTCATCGATATCGTCCTCGAAATCATCCTCATAGTAATCGTCATCATAGTCCTCATCGTCTCCGAGTCTCAATAACTGTAACAGATTTCCTAATGGATTCGCCATAACTTTACCTCCCGATGTCTCTCACATCTATTTTATATCGTAATTTCTCTCTCCGAAAATTCCTGTGCCGACACGAACATGTGTCGCACCTTCCTCTACGGCAACCTGATAGTCACCTGTCATTCCCATAGAAAGAACACTCATATCAACATTATCAATGTTTTTAGCTCCAATGTCAACCGACAATTGCTTTAATTGACGAAAAATACTGCGATTTTCTTCCGGATCTTCGACAAAAGGCGCTATCGTCATCAATCCGCGAATATGCAGATGCTCCAGTTTTGAAATCTGACGGACAAGCTCGAGTGTATCCTCCAGCTTGAGACCGAATTTGGATGCCTCCTGTGCCACATTGACCTCCACCAGAATATCTACATGGGTATTGCGCTTTACGCATTCCTTCTCGATTGCCTCTGCCAGATGCAGGGAATCAACCGAATGGATCAGGCAGGTTCTTCCGATGATATATTTGATCTTATTGGTCTGAAGATGACCGATAAAATGCCATTTAATATCCTTTGGCAGCACCTCATACTTCTCCTTAAGCTCCTGCGCCTTGTTCTCACCGAACTCGCGCTTTCCGTATTCATATGCCTCCTGTATCATTTCTACCGGCTTGGTCTTACTGACACTGATCAGTGTCACCTCGGAAACATCCCTTCCGGAACGTAAACATGCCTGCCGGATATTTTCTTCGACATTTTGTAAATTATCTTTGATCATGGTAATTCGTCCTTTCCCAATGTAGTATCAATATATGATGTCGTCCTCTCGGATCACCTTAGGATCCAGAATAATGTGATCATACGCCGACAATCCGCCGGAAGTATCCTTCTTGATGATGCTGTATTCATTATTCTGATAAGCGATCTGGATCGGGCGAAATTCGCAATATCCCTTGTTACAACAATACACGCCGTCTAGCTCTGCAAGCTCCGTCAGCGCAAGCTGTTGGTTCCTGCGGTATCATCCGCAATCTCGGAACCGGCATCAAATGCATCTGCCGAAATATAACAGGTTGTCTCATCAACCATCTCGCCGTCACTGTTCTTTACCTTCGCGGTAATCTTTAAAATCTGTGGATACCGGGCGGTATACTCCGGTGTCCCGTCCTTTTTGTAGGTTACCGCAAGGACACCCTCTCCCTTCTGTGTATTCACCACATACTCTTCCGGGATCTTATAAAACTTCTTCTTCAAAATGGAAGACCGTGGAATCTTCAATCCCGCCTCATCGTTCATTTTGATCTCCAGATCAATATAACGGTTGTTGATATACTGGATCATATAACGCTTCAGATCTATCCGGGCATAATACCCGCCATCCATGGTAAACGTGGTTACCTGCGGTGTCACCTTTGCCTGGATCTTCTTCAGCGTCACCGTGACGGTCTTATCCTGCTGGATATTTTTGAACTGCTCCTTCGATAACGGAAACACAACCGACCAGCTCTCATTCGTCACAAGACGATAGATCGGCGTCCCCGCTTTGACTGATTCTGTCTGACGTAGCTGCTTGGTCTCATCTGACGTACTCTCAAAGGTCTTCGACGTGATATGATTCATGTCAAGAGCCTCCAGCCCGTCCGATGTATAAGAAATGATCCCACTCTCGCCGGCACTTCCAAACTGAAAAGACCCCTGTGAGCCCTGCTCCTTTAAGATCTGTGTTACATTGTCTAAAAGCCTTGCATTGGTCAGCTCCGAGATCGTGTTATCAAGATTATATTTGAAGCTGTAGATTTCTTCAAAATGCGAGGTACTGTATGCTGCACGGTACGCAGCAATCTCACTGCGGATATCGCTGGTGTTCTGCGAGGTCAGCTTGACCTCTCCGGTCTGTGTTCCGGACAGCTTTTCATAAATCTGACCGGTCTGGTCAATGGAATAGATCTTCGTTCTGGCACCCACCTTCGTTCCGTCGGCAACATAATAATTGATATATCCCTCCTGATCGCTTGTGACCAGCTTCTCGTTTCGCAGGATGATCCCGCGCACCAGATTATCGTCTGCGATCTTTTTCTCGGTAACCTCGTAGATCGACACATTTTCCCTGGTCATAGACATGACACCCTGAAAAAGGACATATATGGCAAAAAGAACCAAAAAAGCTCCTGTAAACTTTGCATTTTTGCGTTTCATTTTAACGACATTGCCGGAACGGCGCTTTCCTGCCACAAAATCCCTCCTTCCGAATCTGGCTGTTTTAACCTTTTTATTATAGCTTTTTTTTCTGATTTTGACAAGATAAGTGCATAGAATTTCTACGACATGGGAATGCTATGGATGTATCATTAATCGGATACAGAAAGGCATGGTGTTTTATGAAAACATTAGATTATATTATCCTTGTACTCATCATCATCGGTGCTGTAAACTGGGGGCTTATCGGATTTTTCCAGTTCGATCTTGTCCGCGTGATCTTCGGAAATATGAGTATGTTTTCAAGGATCATCTACGCAGCGGTGGGACTTAGCGGTTTATATGCCCTCAGTTACTTCGGCCGGATCCGCTCCGCAATGTAAAAAAGCCAAACAAATGTTTTAATTTTCAGGAATTGCTTTGCAATTCCCGATGGCATTTCGCTGCGTTACGTCACTTTTCAATGCACTGAAAAAGAGAGGATCATTTTCCTCTCTTTACATATTCAAGCATATGATTCATCTGTGTATACATGGAATATGATGAATCTGCCTTCAAAATCACTGAAATATAATCCCGGTTCTTTTTGTCCTGCGAATACATGATCAGACAGGAACCCGCCTTGATCGTAGTTCCGCTCTTCCCTCCGATCACCGTAAGCGGTTTCGGTGCCTGCCTGGACCCGGTCAGATAAGGATCGGTTGACGTGATATCAAGACTCTGCTTCTTGCCCTGTGCATCCGTCCATTCGGCAGTATACTTCGTACACTGTAAAAGCTCTTTAAAATCGTCGTATTTTAACAGCTCATGAAAAATCAGATAAAGATCATACGCTGTCGTATAATGCTGATCATCATGAAGACCGCTCGCATTGACAAAATGGGTTCCGCTGGCTCCGATCGCCACCATCTCCTGATTCATCTCAGCCGCAAAATCCGTCTCAGAACCGGAAATATGCTCTGCGAGCGCAACCGCCGCATCATTGCCGGAATACACCATCATACCGTATAAAAGATCCTTCACGGAAATTTTATCGCCTTCTTTAAAGCCGCATAATCTGGCGCCGGGTTCTGTCACATGGGATGCATTATAGCTGATCGTCACCGTATCATCGAATTTCGCATACTTAAATGTCATCAGTGCCGTTGCAATCTTGGAAACACTTGCCGGATACTCACTGGCATAAATATTCTGGGCATAAAGTGCCTTATTGCGGGTATCATCGATCAGCAGTGCTGCATCTGCCGTGATCGCCGCATCCGTAGCAATATTCTTTTTCTTGGGGATAACACAGATATCCTTTGACAGATATCCTTCCTCCTGTGAGGAGGCGGTATCCGTACTGTCTGCCTCTCCCTGATACGCTGTCTGAGTATCTGATACCGGAACAGTATCTACACTGCAGCCTGCCATGATCCCACAACAGACAAGCATCGTCAGAATAACACACACAGCAGGTATTCCCTTGATTCCGGATTTGTTGTATCTTTTTCTATTCACAGAACTATTCCTCTTCTTTTTTAATGACTTCGCGCCACTCAAGATCTCCATGCTCCAGAGCCTTTACCAACAGCTCTGCCGTTGCCAGATTGGTTGCAAACGGAATGTTGTAGGTATCGCAAAGATGGATCACATTCATCACATCCGGCTCATGGGACTTTGGTGACTGCGGATCTCTCAGAAAGATCACCATATCAATCTGATTATGCTCGATCTGGGATGCAAGCTGCTGTTCTCCTCCCAGATGACCCGCAAGATACTTATGCACCGTCAGATTCGTCACTTCCTCGATCAGACGTCCGGTCGTACCGGTAGCATAAATCTCATGCTTGCTCAGAATCCCGCGATACGCGATCGTGAAATTCTGCATCAATATTTTCTTTGCATCATGTGCAATCAATCCAATGTTCATTTGTTCACCCCTCCAAATAATTTTTCTGCCTTCTCCTGTAAAATATGCTACAAACTGAAATCGATGTCAACATCGTCCATATCTGAATAAGCCTTTCGCATGGTAAAACCACCCTTTTTCGTTTTGGCAGGCTGTATGCCTATATTGATAACAAGCCCTATACCGATCATCGATGACATCATTGAACTCAAACCGTTACTTAAGAACGGCAGCGGCAGACCGGTATTCGGAAAAAGAAATGTCACAACGCAAATATTGCTAAACACCTGGAACATAAACATCGCAGACACCCCAACCGCGATCAACATTCCCAGAAAATCCTGTGCCTTGCTTGCCACACGGAAACACTTAAAGATCAAAATGCCAAACAAAAGCAATACAAGACAGCATCCCAGAAAACCAAATTCCTCTGAAATAACGCTCCAGATAAAATCACTCTCCCGGATCGATACACTGGAATATGCTCTTGAACTGCCGGCTCTCGCACCATCCTTCAAAAACTTGCCATACAATCCACCTTCTGCGATTGCATTGACTGAGGACTTCTGCTGTCTGTTCAGATCGACAATACGCTTCACGGTAGAATCCTGATTCTTGAACGCAAAGACACGGTCATACTGATATCCCTGTAGCAACAGATTGTGGGGCTGCTGCACATACCAGTACAGAATCAGCGTCACCGGAAGTCCGATAGAAATGATCGGCACCAACACACGGTAGGAAAGACCTGCCACAAATGTCATGACCGCCATCACAAACAAAATAACAAGACTTGATGACAGATCCGGCTGTATCACGATCGCGCCAAACGCCGGAAGGGTTATAAGCACGATCCATATGACCGCCTTAAACTGATCTAACTGCTTCCTGATCTTGCAAAACAACGTAGCCAGCGTCAGGATAAATATGATTTTGAGAAGCTCTGACGGCTGAAAGGTCAGACTCCCGATACGGATCCATCTGGTCGACCCGGTATCAAGATCCGTTCCGATGCCCGGGATCTTCGTCAGAAGAACCAGAACAACACCAAACACAAAATAGATCGCGACAAATCTACATATAAAATGATAATCCAGGACCGACAAAAAAGCAACTATAAATAACCCCATTACCATACCTATGAGCTGCCCTCTCATATAGCCGGCTCCCTTTTCTACGCCGCCTGCCAGCTTCAAAGTAAATGCGCTAACCAGACACAAAATTACAACAATGATGACCAGAGAATAGTTAAAATTGCGCCAATCATATTGCTTTAATCTGTTTAACATGTATGTCTACTTCCTCTCAATGCTGCTGTGATCTTCTAAAATTTCTGGAACCCTTGATCGGGATATTCGCCATAACCGCATTCACCGGTGTTGAACCATCCTCAAGCTCCATCTGCTTCACTTTGATATCAAGACCATCCACATCAATCTCCACATACTTTGAAATAACCTGAATGATCTCGTTCTTCATCTGTTCCATGATTTCCGGCGAGCATACTGCCCGATCAGAGGTGATGGCTACCTTCAGACGATTCTTAGCGGTTTCTCCGCTCTTTACGTCACTCTTAAAAAAATTTGAGAAAAAACCCATTCCAAACCTCCATCTACGCTGACAGACCGGAACACCCGGCAGACAGCGAATTTATCCTGTTTATTGAATATGAAACTTATTTCTTTAATATAGCTGCCAGCTTCTGGAATAATCCCTTCTTAGCGTCAAAATCCGTAAAATCTACCTGCTCACCGATGATTCGCTTACAAATATTCATATAAGCCTGTCCTGCCATGCAGTCAGAGCCTACAAGCGGCTCACCGTTATTGGCAGAAATAACGATATGTTCATCATCCGGAACTACACCGATCAGATCAACCGCCAGAATGTCCACAACATCATCGCTGGACATCATATCGCCGCTCTTTACCATATCAACACGAAGACGGTTTACAATAAGATGTGTCTGTCCGATCTCATTGGCCTCGAGAAGACCGATGATACGATCTGCATCACGGACAGCGGATACCTCCGGTGTTGTTACGACCAGAGCACGGTCAGCACCGGCAATGGCGTTCTTGAATCCCTGCTCGATTCCTGCCGGACAATCCATCAGTATGTAATCAAACTCTTCCTTTAATTCATCCGCCAGCTTCTTCATCTGCTCCGGTGTTACTGCGGTCTTGTCCTTTGTCTGTGCAGATGGCAGCAGATAAAGGTTCGGGTAACGCTTATCCTTGATCAGAGCCTGCTTAATGCGGCAGTTATTTTCCACAACGTCAACCAGATTGTAAACGATACGATTCTCTAATCCCATGATCACGTCAAGATTACGAAGTCCTATATCTGTATCGATCAGAACAACCTTCTTTCCCATCATGGCAAGTCCGGTTCCAACATTGGCTGTGGTCGTTGTCTTACCAACGCCGCCTTTTCCGGATGTGATTACAATAACCTCTCCCATTTTTATTTCCTCCTAATTTTAAAGTGTTAGTCTATGATGCACTGCCAGTCTGCAGTTACATTTCCAAATAATACCGTCTCTCATGTGTTATGACAGACGTATGTCACTCATAACATCCTTGTCAAGCGGCTCAATATAAATATTGCCATCCTCCCAAAATGCTATTCTGGTCTCCTTCGTCTTGGAACGGCGCGGAGACTCGTCCGGCGATCTTGCGATCGTGTCCGCAATACGTATCTGTACCGGTTTCATATCTAAGGCTATCACAAATGCGTCAACATTTCCAGCAGAACCGGCAAAAACATTTCCCTTCAGGGATCCGAGAATGATCACATTTCCCTTGGAGATCACCTTTGCACCGTTATTGACATCTCCCAGAATGATAATGCTCGTCTCAACATCCAGCACCTGACCGGAACGAAGATTTCCCTTGAAAAAGAAACCGGTGCCATTATCGTTCTGAAGCATATTGGCTGCAGTTTTCTCTGCCACCGCAGACGCACTTCCTGATTTCTCCTGCTGGAGAGCCTTTGCAAAGGCAGCCTCTCTCTCCGGATTCTCATCAAGCACGCACACGATCTGAAGCTCACAGTTATCCTGAATCGTTGCAAGGATTTCATCCTGCTGCTTCTCATCGAGCTCGCGCCCCTGAAATGCAATTGCTTTCTTGGCATCCCCCCAGAACTGTGCGGAGGACTTAAACTTCTCCGCCACATCTTTTACGATGCTGTCCCAATCTGCCTCCGGATCCAGTCTCAATATGATTCCTGATTTGGATCCGGTTATTTTTACTATATTGTCCATATCATTGCTCCTGTTCTTGTACAATAGATATCTTAATCGTTTGTTCCTGCATAATGTGCAACCGAGGTTGCCTTGCCTCCGGACAGTTTCTTACCGCCAAAGTAATATTTATAGACATCCCTTGCGCATTCCATCGCATAGGTTGATGTATATCCGTTTGGTATTACACAGCTTACGGAGATCTTCGGATTCTCATATGGTCCGTAGGACAGGAAATATGCATGGTTCGGATGCAGTGTATTCTGCTGTGCCGTACCTGTCTTTCCGGCGAATTTCTTCTTCATGCCGGCAAATATACTTCCATGCTGTGCACCGTTTACCACCCGGTACATACCGTTGTGTACACTCTGCCAGGTTGACTGCGCAACATTGACTTTATTGCGGACCTTTGCAGAATTGTTGAGTATCGTCTTGCCATTAACGTCCTTGATCTTATCCACAAGCGTCAGATCATAACAGGTTCCGCTGTTGGCGATCGTTGTCACATATCTTGCCAGCTGGATCGGTGCATACGCATGACTACCCTGTCCGATCGCAGAACGAATGATATCTGATGTCGAAAAGTGAGGTGATGACTCCGTGATCTCAACACCGGACTTGTCGGTCAGACCAAACATATCTGCATATTTCTTCAAACGGGCAAGTCCGCCGCTGTCATTGACTCTGCCATTATGACCATTGCCGAGACGATATCCCATTTCATAGAAAAACACGTTACAGGAATGCTCCAGAGCTCCCGCCACAGTCAGATTACCATGAGAAGAACTGCTCCAGCAGCGTGGAGAACCGTAAGACGGTGCCTTTGTGAAGCTGACCGTGTCGTAAACCGTACTGCTTGGCGAGATCACTCCCTCCTGCAGGGAAGCCACAGAGGTAACCATTTTGAAGGTGGAACCCGGTGCGATCTCCTGCTGGGTCGGTCGGTTCAAAAGCGGTGACGCCGTACTGTCCTTCAGATATGTGTAAAAGTAATCCGAATCCACCTGATTCGCCATCTTGTTATTATCGTAGCTCGGATATGTCACCATCGCCTTGACATCACCGGTATTGACATCAGTTATGATAATGGAACCGGAGCACGGATCCAGTCCGAGCTGTCCCGGTGTGATCTCAAGCTTCTTGATCTTGCGGATCAGGAAGGAATACGGTGATGTAATTCCCTGACGCACCTGATTATATTCCTGTGCATTATACTTTATGTCACCCTGATCAAACAGGAGCAGACAGATATCTCTGCCTGACAGCTCATAATGATAGATCATGTAACTGTAAATCATTTTTGTAAACGCAGTATCATTTTCTAATAAATTGATACCATAGTCAACCAGTTTTTTGTAAATTTCCTGTGTACTATAAAAGTCGTTCCCGATATCCAGCTTGTCCAGATCGATCCACTGCTGTGAAATTGCATACTGCAGATACTTGCTCAGGCTGAGTGATCCGTTGGCGTAGCTTTTGTATGTGGCATCCGATGTATCCACTGCTTTCCGGGAGCTGTCAGAATCACTGCTATTTGTAATGACGATTGAATTATCTTTTAATATGGAATAAAAAGCATCCAGAAAATCATTCATATCGGAAGAAAGAGTCTTTGCCGATGCCGTGCTGTCCGCTGCCAGAAGGTGTCGGATTTTGCGCACGATTGTTTTCTTTTTGGCTTTGTATTTTTTTAAGGTTGCCTTCTCCAGCGAGGAAGCATCCTCATCCGTAAAACGCTCCACATTGACAATGTTATTCTGGATGATCGCATTGTACACATCGTAGATCGGTACCTTGATGTCCTTCGTGGAATGCCCTCTTGTTCCGGCGTCCATACTGTTATTGATATTAGCGATCAGAATACCGGCGATCCGCTCCTCCAGAAGATGATAGCACTCCTCCTGCAGCTTTGCATCGATCGTCAGATACAGATCATTTCCTGCAACCGGATCCTTCGTTGTCTTCTCAGAGATAATACGGCTCGTTCCACCATCGACCGTAATCTCACGGCTTCCCTTTGTTCCGCGCAGATAATCCTCATAGGTGCTCTCAAGGCCGGAAATACCGATCTGATCATCTACGGAATAAATAGATTCCTTGTTCTCTTTATTCAGTTCCTCCAGCTTCTCCGCTGAGATGGAACCGGTATAACCGAGCATATGTGCAAAATACTTACTCTTCTTATAAACACGAGAGGTGTTCTGATCAATGTCAACACCCGGCAAAAGTTCACTGTTCTCTTTGACAGCCGCCACTGTCTTCTCATCGACGTTCTTGGCAAGAATGATGTCCTGAAACTTCGCATAACGGTTGATAAACATCGCATAACGCACCGCCAGAATATCGATCGCCGTATCCTTATCATAAGTTTCCGCAATCTCAAACTTCTTAATGAGATAATCATACATCGCCTGCGGCGTCGTATCCTTCTGCTCCTGTGTCAGTGCCTTCACGCCGTTCTGCACAGAGTATGCATCCGCCAGATAACGCTCCAGAGAGCTTCCCTCCACCTGATACTGCAGCTTGCCGTGATCATACGCCAGATAATAATCCACAGAAAGCTCACTACCATGCTTCTTTAAGATATAAAGCAGACGGTAGATCATCGTGTTCTTCTCTTCGTCCGTCATACCCGTCAGCTTGGAGGTCTCCGAAAATACGATATTATAAGACAGCTTGTTATAGGCAAGAAGTGTTCCGTTACAGTCATAAATGTTACCGCGGGTCGCCTTGATATCCTTTTCCTTGATGGTATTGCTCGCACCACTTGCGATAATACTGTCTCTGTCCACGATCTGAAGTTCAAACATACGATTGATCAGAATGGAAAAAAGAAGCATAAAAACAACCGTAACCGGCAGCAATCTTGAATTGAAAAATGCTTTGATATAATCCTTCAAAGTGTCTAACACGTTTCTTCTCTCCTTTCACCGAAATCAGATAGCCTTCTCCCGATCCATCTCCACATGCTCCTCCAGCGAAACATGCTCCTCCGGTTTGAAATGCTCCTTGATCTGCCGCATCAGAAGGTAGATCGGCACTCCGATGATCAGTGTGTACACCGCCTCCGGAATCATCACATGCATCAGATAAAACATAAAGTCCATTCTGCCCCGAAGCATAAAACGACACACATAATACAAAACACCATATGCCAGATCGCTAAGCACGATCGTAATAACCGGAATATATAATCTTTCCTTGAAGTACAGTTTATTTAACATACCATTGACATATCCGATAAACGAATAGATCAAAATTGTCAGACCGATCACGCTGTTAAACATCGCATCGATCATAAGACCACCCAAAAATCCGGAAAACATACCAAGCTTTCTTCCATACATGAGTCCGGAAGCCGCTGTGATCATGATCAGAATATTCGGTACGACCCCACCAAGCGGAAGATGCCTGAACATCGTTGTCTGAAGCACAAAGCATACGATATTCAGCAATAACAGGTAAATATAACGTCTCAATTTAAAATATCCTCCAAATCACCGGAATCCTTCACCTCTGTGATCACAAGCACCATATCAAGTCCCGAAAAATCGGCAGCCGGTGTCAGATGCGCCGACTGTGTGATATTTGAGGAATCCGTCTTGATATCTCTGGCATAACCGATCAGGATCCCCGGAAGGTACTTATCGCTGACCGGTGAGGTAACAACCTCGTAGCCATCCTTCACCTCGGCATCTGCCGGGATGCCGCTGATATCGATCATCCCCTTACCTATCAGCTTCAGATTCCCGTTTACAAAGCACATATCCGATGTTTTCAAGAAAGATCCGGTTACACTGCTCTCATCATCAATGATCGAACGGACTCTCGCATAGGATTTATTCACTTCTGTGACGATGCCGACCAGTCCGTCTCCCGCCAGCACATTCATGTTGACCTTCAGACCGTCCTTGGAACCCTTGTCGATGACAAAGCTGTTAAACCAGTTGCCATCACTGCTGATAACATGTGCCGCCACCTTCGGATAGTTGGAATACTTCTCGTCCAGACTATAGAGCTTGCGGAAATCATCCAGATCATATTTGTCCTGCTGGAGCAGACGATTCTGCTGCGACAGATCATCCAGCTGCTTCTGCAGTGCATTGTTCTTTTTGACCAGCTTCTTGACAGTTGTCGCATAATCCATCCCGTCTGCCACAACAAGTCCGATCTTGTTAATTCCGCGCTGCATCGGTGTCACCACACTGCCCACAGCCGTTCTGATCGGTGTCATTTTATCCTGAAATCGAAATGATACAATGATCAGAGCAACACTCACGATCGCAATGGTCATCAGTATATATTTCGGATCCATTGTAATTTTAGTCCGTTTACGCATTCCTACAACTCCTTCATTCTCTTTATCCTCTGATCTCCTTCAGAGGAATGCTGTATCTGGCGGCAAGCTTCGGATGCTCTGCCAGATATCCGAGACCGGTCACAACCGTTCTCTGCGCATGCTTCGTGGTATTGATCTTATACCGTGTCTCATTGGCAACAAGCTGATCCATTCCACGGATCCAGGAGGATCCGCCGGTCAGATAAATGCCTCTTTCCGCAATCTCGGATGCAATCTCAGGCGGCGTCCGCTCCAGCATGGAACGCACGGCTGCCGATATCGACAGAAATACGCCCTGAACCAAAGGAAATATCTCGGAGGATGCCACTGTCACCTCACCCGGAAGCCCCTTCACCACATTGCGTCCGACCACAGTCACCTTCTCATCAACGGGTACGGCTGAAACAAGCGTCTTCTTGATCTGCTCGGCGCTCTTCCTGCCGATCACAAAGTTATGCTCCTTGCGGATATAATTGATGATCTGTTCATCAAAATAATTGCCTCCGTACGAAGAAGCTTCGACACGACAATTCCTCCCAGTGACAGCACGGAAATCTCGGTTGTCTCCGCACCTACATTGACGATCATAATGCCTCTCGCATTCTCCACATCAAGATCAAGTCCCAGCGCATCCGCGACCGGCTTATGGATCAGAAACACCTTGTGCGGCTTGCACTCACTTTCAGAAACAACACGCGAGTAAGCATTCTTGTCCACCTCACGGATATCTGCCGGCACAGCAATATAGAAATCGGCGTTCTTTGCCTTTCGTCTGCCGGATATCTTCTCCAGCATGAAATTCCACAGCGAGATCATATCTCCCATCTGCGAGATCACTCCGTTCTCCAGAGGAAAAGAAACCTTAATGTTGGGCGGAACCTTCTCGAACATCTCATATGCCTTGTCCCCGATCGCAACCGGACGCTGCGCTGCGCCCTTACCGACAGTCGCCACAACCGTTCTCTCATTCAGAATAATTCCCTCTGATTTTTTATAGACCTTTACGGTACCCGTTCCAAAATCAATACCATAAGTTTTATGTGCCATTGGAATACTCCCTTCCGGTAATCTGAGTCTTATGTCCATCGATGCTTTTATAAATAACCGCTCTCACGAAAACTGGTATATCGGTTATCACCGATCACAATATGATCCACCAGCTCAATTCCGATCATCTGCCCCACATCACGGATTCTCTTTGTCAAAAGCATGTCCTCACGGCTCGGCGACGGATCTCCTGACGGATGATTGTGCAAAAGCAGAATACTGACTGCTCTGTGCTTGAGCGCGTTATAGAAAATTTCCCGGGGAGATGCCACCGAAGCATTAAAAGATCCATTTGAAATGACGATCTCCTGTATCACCGCATTCTTGCCATCCAGTACAAGCAAAAGCACCTGCTCGGTCTCCAGAAAACGCATCTGCTGGCAGTAATACGCTGCCACCTGCTCCGGTTCACTGCACTTAAGCTGCTCCAACGGCATGCTGCAGCGCACCATGCGCTTTGTAAATTCTGCCATGCATTTAAGCTGCACCGCTTTGACCTTGCCGATCCCGCGAATCTCCTGAAGCTGCTTTAACGACACCTGAAACAGACCACCGAGATTCTTCTGTGGCAGACTGCCCAAAACTTTTCTGGCAAGATCCACCGCCTTCTCTCCCCGGCTGCCCGTTCGTATCACAACTGCAAGAAGCTCACTATCCGAAAGAGCTTCCGGACCGTACCGAAGACACTTCTCATAGGGTCGCTCGGAAAGCGGAAGTTCCTTCATGCGGATGGATCCGTCCGGTCTCTGACCATATTGTTCACGTTTGTTTTTATTCATTACTGCCTCCTGTCTGAAGGCTTTCCCCACCAAACGCATCACATTATATGGTATCATAAAATCTTATTTTTGTATAGAACCATCTGCCAATGGAATTGTGATTTATTCGTGACATTTTTATAAAATTCTACATGATTTACACAGGAAGGTTCAATAATCCCTCTTTTGCCATGTACTGAACGGACATCATGATACCAAACTTGGCGTGGTACCAGGTAAGACCTCCCTGAAAATAGACCGCATACGGCGGCTCGATCGGACCGTCCGCGCTCAGCTCGATCGAAGAACCCTGCACAAAAGCACCTGCTGCCATAATCACATCACTGTGATAGCCCGGC
This sequence comes from Roseburia sp. AM59-24XD, assembly GCF_003478445.1. Taxonomy (GTDB): domain Bacteria; phylum Bacillota; class Clostridia; order Lachnospirales; family Lachnospiraceae; genus Jutongia. The sequence continues at coordinate 58,719 of NZ_QUET01000007.1, read as the reverse complement.
ATAGCATACGGCTCCGGCGCAACGTGGCTGTCCACCGGCGAGCCCGCCTGAATGCCCTTGCAGAATGCGATCACACCCTCCGCACTGCCAAGTGTCACTGCCTGGATAATATCATGACGGGACTCTGTACCGTTCGGTACAACCGGAAAGCCCAGACGCTCATAGACATTTGCCGCAAAGATCGCGCCCTTCAGTGCAGAAGCTGCCACGCACGGTGCCATGAAAAATCCCTGGAAAAACGAACGGTTTAATCCGAGTGTTGCACCGACTTCTTTCCCGAGTCCCGGTGCTGTCAGGCGATATGCACACATATCGATCAGGTCTTTTCTTCCGACAATATAACCGCCGATCGGTGCGAGACCGCCGCCCGGATTCTTGATCAGTGAGCCAACGCACATATCCGCTCCGACCTGTATCGGCTCAATACGCTCCACAAACTCACCGTAGCAGTTATCAACCATGCAGATCACATCCGGACGGATGGACTTGATAAACGCGATCAGCTCACCGATCCGCTCTACCGAAAGCGTCGGACGTGTCGCATAGCCCTTGGAACGCTGGATCGTCACAAGCTTTGTTTTATCATTGAGTGCCGCACGGATGCTATCAAAATCAAAGCTTCCGTCCTCCTTCAGATCAACCTGACGGTAAGTGACACCAAACTCCTTTAAGGATCCCGGTGCCGCATTGTCACCGATGCCGATCACTCCCTCCAGCGTATCATACGGCTTGCCGACCGGCGAAAGAAGCTCGTCCCCCGGTCTTAAATTGGCGGAAAGTGCCACGGTAAGCGCATGGGTTCCACAGGTAAGCTGCGGGCGCACCAGCGCAGATTCCGCCTCAAACACAGACGCATAGACATCCTCCAGTGTTTCTCTGCCAAGATCATCATAGCCATATCCGGTAGAAGACTCAAAGCAGCCGGCACTCACCTTGTGCTGCTGCATTGCACGAAGCACCTTCATCTGGTTGTACTCCGCTGTCTTGTCAATCTCTGCAAAACGCTCCTTTAACCCTTCCTCTATCTGACTGCAGAAATCATACACCTTACTGTCAATTCCTGCTTTTTCGTATAAATTCTGTAACTCCATTTTTCTTCCTCTTTTCTCTTTGATTCTCCATATTCTGCGACTTCTTTCCGTAAGCATCATACCTGCGTCCGGTCAAAGTGCTGCCTGATTTCCCGAACGCAGTGCTTGAGCAGCTCCTGCTCATCCGCAAACCGGTCCTTATCAAGCCACGTCACATCGCGTTCCCTGCGAAACCAGGTGAACTGCCGCTTCGCAAAATGTCTTGTTTCAAGCTTGATCTTATCAAATGCCTCATCCATGGTGCATTCACCGTCTAATGCCGCAAGGATCTCCTTGTAGCCAAGCCCCTGCATCGAAACCATATTTCTGGTGCATCCCTGTTCTCTTAATCGTCTGACCTCAGCCTCCAGTCCCTGTTCACGCATCAGATCCACGCGCCGGTTGATCCGGTCATAAAGGATCTCCCGCGGAAGACGAAGCACATAATAAATAAAATCGTACGGTGAATTTTTCTGCCTCTGTGATTCATTGTGCTCTGAGATCTTCTCTCCGGTCTGATGATAATATTCCAGTGCACGGATCACTCTTTTGACGTTGTTTGGATGAATCTGCTCTGCCGCCTTCTCATCCACACGGCAAAGCTCTGCGTGAAGCGACTGAACGCCCTGTGTCTTTGCCCGCTCCTCTAATATCTGTCGGTATGAGGTGTCCGCCTCATTCTCCGTAAAGTCGATATCATTCAGGATCGACTGGATATAAAATCCGGTTCCTCCGACAATGATCGGAATCCTTCCCTCGGCGTAGATCTGCTCCATATACTGCTTACACAGCCTCTGAAACACCACGACATTAAATTCCTCGTCCGGTTCCAGCTCATTCACCAGATAATGCTTCACGCCCTGCATTTCCTCCGGCATAATCTTGGCAGTTCCGATATCCATCCCTTTGTATACCTGCATGGAATCTGCCGAAATGATCTCACCACCCACTGCCTTGGCAAGACCGATGGATAATGCGGTCTTTCCCACTGCCGTCGGTCCCGTCAGAATGATCAGCGGTTTTTTGTGTTTCTCCTGCATAGTTGTCTCCTTACACAATTCTCTTAAATTTCTTATCCATTTCCGTCTTCGTCATTTTGATCATTGTCGGTCTGCCATGAGGACAATGGTATGGGTTCTCTAATGTCATAAGCTCTCTTAAAAGCTCCTCCATCTGTTCTCTCGGAAGCCGGTTATTCCCCTTAACTGCAGCCTTGCAGGACATGGACGCAATCTTATCCTTTAAAATATCCGGCGTCCTGTGGTCATGCTCATCAACGAGCGTGTCGATCACTTCCTTTAACAGCTCCTCATTGCCAATATGCGGAAGATGTGAAGGAACACCGCTCACCGCATATTCCCTGCCGCCAAACGGCTCGATCTGATAACCTAACTCCTCAAAGACTGTCATGTTATTCTTAACTGCCTCTTCCTCCTGCATGGTAAGTGTCAGTATCACCGGCGGCTGCAGCATCTGCACCATCGGCTTTTTCTCTGCCAGCTTCTTCATGAAACGCTCGTAAAGCACCTTCTCATGTGCCGCATGCTGGTCAACCATATACATGGCATTGTCATACTGCAGGATCCAGTAGGTATCAAATACCTGACCGATGATCTTGACCTCCTTCTGCGCCTGTTCGGATAATATTCCTTTGTCAAACATAGACTCCTGTACCGGCTTGTTTTTCAAAACAGGATATGCCTGTGGTGTCTCTTCTCTGCCTGTCACATAAGGTGCGTTTTCCCGCAGCTGTCCCTGCTGTTCTAAAAGCTCATCCTGCTTCTTAAGCTCTTCTAATATCCGCACGGACTGCATTCTCTTCTTCTCAAATATTTCCGGCTCACGAACCGGTTTTGCCGGTCTGACCGCTGCCATATTTTCTTTTCCGGCGTGGTCCTTCTGAAACGTTCCCCCTGTATTTCCGACAGAACCGTTCCTTCCTCCGGCTTTGCGTTCGGAGGAATTTTCCTGCAGAGTGACCTCCGGAATAAATTCCTTATACTTTAATGCCTCACTGACGGCATGATACACACTCTGATAAATTCCCTGTGCATCCGAAAAACGAATCTCCATTTTCTGCGGATGTACATTGATATCGACAAGCTCCGGATTGACCGTAAAATGCAGCACGGTAAACGGATATCTGTGCTGCATGGTATATGGCTGGTAGGCATCCTCAATCGCCTTGTGGATCGTTGAACTCTTGATATAGCGTCCATTGATGAAATAATTCATATAATTACGGTTTCCTCTTGATACCACAGGCTTTCCGATAAAGCCCTTCACCTGACAGCTCACCTCATCTGCATCCACCTCAAGCAGATTCGCCGTGATATCCCTGCCGTAAATATGATAGATCACATCCTTCAGATTACCGTTACCGGACGTATGAAGCTTCGTCTGATTCTGATTGATAAACCGGAAAGAAATCTCCGGATGGGATAATGCCAGTCTCTCGATCAGCGTATTGATATATCCCGCCTCTGTCGGCGAGGATTTTAAGAATTTCAGGCGTGCCGGTGTATTATAAAACAGATTGCGCACAAGGATCGTCGTTCCGTCCGGGCATCCCACATCCTCCAGCGTACGCTCCACACCGCCGTCTGCTTCATAACGCGATCCCATCAGTTCATTTCTGGTCTTTGTCACCATCTCAAGCTGTGAAACCGAGGAAATACTCGCAAGAGCCTCACCGCGAAATCCAAGTGTCGCTACCTTAAGCAGATCCTTGGCATCCTCGATCTTACTGGTGGCATGCGGCGTAAACGCAAGACGGATATCCTCCTTGTTCATGCCGACTCCGTTGTCAGTCATACGGATCAACGCCTTACCGCCGTCCTTGACCTCCACCGTAACTGCAGTGGCATCTGCATCGATCGCATTCTCCGTCAGTTCCTTCACGACTGCCATCGGCCGCTCAATGACCTCGCCTGCCGCGATCTTATTTATGGTATCCTGATTCAGAACATGTATCTTTGACACTTCAACCACCAGCCTTTCCTTACATTCTCTCTCTCAGCTTTGTCTGCATCTTGTATAAAATATTCATTGCATCGATCGGCGTCGTTGTCGACAGATCCAGATCGTGCAGCTCATATATGATATCATCGGTCTTTACATTCGGCTGATAGCCGTCAAACAAAGAGATCTGTCCCATCTTCTCTGATTCAATCTCCGACTCTGTTTTCTTACGAATCTTTCTCGGCTTTTTGGTCTGCTGCTCAATGCCGTATTCATAGTCCGGAATTTCGTATTCCACGGCAATGTCCTTCGCACGCTCGGCAATGTCATTATTACTGAGTTCGTCCACGATCTCCCGGGCACGTCTGAGAACATTTTCCGGGACACCGGCAAGCTTCGCCACCTGAATACCGTAGCTTTTGTCCGCGCCGCCTTTGATGATCTTTCGCAGGAAAATAATATCCTCCCCCTGCTCCTTAACGGCAACACAGTAGTTATCCACGCTGTCAAGCTTACCCTCAAGCTCCGTCAGCTCATGATAATGCGTTGCAAATAGAGTCTTGGCACCAAGCAGCTTCTTATCTGCAATATGCTCGATCACCGCCCATGCAATGCCAAGTCCGTCAAACGTACTGGTGCCGCGTCCGATCTCATCCAAAATGATCAGGCTGTCCTTCGTGGCATTCCGAAGGATATTGGCAACTTCAGTCATCTCCACCATAAATGTACTTTGTCCGCTCGCCAGATCATCCGACGCACCGACTCTCGTAAAGATCCGGTCAACAATTCCGATGACCGCCTTCTCGGCAGGCACAAAGGAACCGATCTGTGCCATCAGAACGATCAGTGCCGCCTGGCGCATATAAGTGGACTTTCCTGCCATGTTCGGTCCGGTGATAATGCTGATCCGGTGCTTGTCATTGTCCAGATATGTATCGTTTGCGACAAACATATCGTTTTTGATCATCTTTTCCACAACCGGATGGCGTCCGTTCTTTATGTCGATCGCACCCTTCTTACGGATCTGCGGTCGCACATAATTATTCTGCCTTGCCACGACTGCAAGCGATGCTAACATGTCCACGCCGGCAATGATCTTGGCTGCCGTCTGGATCCTGCCGATCTGTGCATAGATCACATCACGCACCTCACAGAATACGTTGTACTCGAGCGTATAAAGCTTATCCTCCGCTCCGGTGATCGTCTCCTCTAACTCCTTAAGCTTCGGCGTCGTATAGCGTTCCGCATTTACCAATGTCTGCTTGCGCATCCAGTCCTCCGGCACCTGGTCGATAAAGGACTTGGTCACCTCAAGATAATAGCCGAATACTTTGTTATATTTGATACGCAGATTCTTAATTCCGGAGCGTTCCTTCTCCTCCTCCAGAAGATCTGCCATCCATTTCTTGCCATCCGTGCTTGCCAGACGCAGCCGGTCAATCTCCTCATTATAGCCGCTCTTGATCATCTTGCCTTCCCGCACAGTCAAAGGTGCTTCTTCGTCGATTGAATCCGTGATCAGTCCGCAGATATCCGACAGATCATCCAGATCTTTTCCGTAGGCGGATAACAGGGTATCTCCCTCAAAGCTTTCCAGAAGGTACTTGATCGCCGGCAACATGGACAGAGACTGCTTAAACGCCAGCAGATCCTTTGGATTGGCACTGCGGTAGCTGATCTTACTGATCAGGCGCTCCAGATCATAGATCGGTGAAAGATATTCCCGCAGCTCCTCCCTGGAGATTTCGTTATTATTTAATGCCTCGATCGCATCGAGACGTTCATTGATCTTATCCTTATCGACAAGCGGCTGCTCAATGGAATTACGCAGCTTTCTGGCTCCCATCGCCGTTTTGGTCCGGTCAAGCACCCAGAAAAGAGAGCCTCTCTTCGCCTTCTCCCGCATCGTCTCACAAAGCTCCAGATTACGTCTGGTCGCCCGGTCAAGCAGCATATAGCTGTTCGGCACATATGGCTTTATTGTTGTAATATGGTCAAGAGAGATCTTCTGTGTCTCCTCAAGATACTGCATCACGGCTCCGGCAGCAGTCACACCGATCGAATAATCCGCAAGCCCCAGACCATCTAAGGAGCTTACATGAAAGTGGCGGCACAGACTGTCCACACAACGGTCCTCGTCAAAATGCCATGCATCGATCGCTGAGATCACGATTTTTAAACGATCCCGCAGATCGTCCAGATCGATCCCCGACACCAGAAAGGAATCGTTGCAGATGATCTCCGACGGCATCGTCTTACCAATCTCATCCAAAAGCTTATTCTCCGAATCAAACTCAGTCACATAATAGTCTCCCGTCGTCACATCGACATAGGAGACACCGTAAGCATTTGTCGTATATACCACACAAAGAAGATAGTTATTACGGCTCTCATCCAGTGCCTGCATATTCAGGTTCGTGCCCGGTGTCGCCACACGGACAACCTCGCGCTTTACAAGTCCCTTTGCAAGCTTCGGATCCTCCACCTGCTCACAAATTGCCACCTTATAGCCCTTGCTGATAAGCTGATCCAGATATGTATCCACCGCATGAAACGGAACGCCGCACATCGGCGCACGCTCCTCCAGACCACAGCTTTTGCCGGTCAGCGCAATATCAAGCTCCCTGGAAACGATCTTTGCATCGTCAAAAAACATCTCATAAAAGTCCCCTAAACGATAAAAAAGAATACAATCCTTGTATTCCTCCTTCGTCTCAAGATACTTTTGCATCATTGGTGTCAGTGCCATAGTTCTCTCTCCGTTTTCTATAAATAAGGGAGCAGCACTATAAGCCGGGTTCTGTATCAGACAATCATCTATCTAGGTCTGCCGTTACCGGCAGACTCAAGCAACCTACCCGGAACACGGCGGGCAACCGTATCGTCCCTGTTCGGTCTTGCTTCGGATGGGGTTTACACAGCCGTCTCCGTTACCGGAAACGCGGTGAGCTCTTACCTCGCCTTTTCACCCTTACCAGCTAAGGCTGGCGGTTATTTTCTGTTGCACTGGCCTGGGAGTTGCCTCCACCGGACGTTATCCGGCATCCTGCCCTGTGAAGCCCGGACTTTCCTCACCTGCGGCCTTTCGGCGCTTGCAGCTGCGATTGTCTGTGCTGCTCGTCAACGCTCATTTTACCATGACCAAAATAAAAAGTAAAGTCAAAATAAGCGCCCTGCCCTGTATCGGACCGGAGCCGGACGCTTATTGAGAAAGAATTTCTCTCCCCGCTGTTTTAGAAATCGTCATCCTCCTCGATCACATGGATCTCCAGAAAATCAAAATCGATATCATCAATAAAATTATCCCTGCGGAATCTTGTTTTGTCATTCCTCTTAAACTCATCGATGTTGGTATTTAACCAGATCGGACGACTCAGATCAAAGGCATAGCAGACCTCATCCAGTGAATCAAACACCTTCTTCGTCCGGTTCTTGTCCTTGCTGTCATCACAGATCGTCAGATCCTGAAGCATCCGGTTATCCTTAAATATCTTTGCCCATAATCGAAACATTATTTTCCCCTTTTCACTGTCATTTCTGCACGCATGGAAGCAGCCTGTATATGCCGTCACCTGCCAAATAATATCGCGATTCCTCGTACCATCTCTGCTACCGCGTCGTGATCTTATTGATATTCTTGATCAGAACAGAGATCGTTCCGTCCGGATTCGTGATAAATTCAACCTGATCGGCATCCTGATACTGCTCCATCGGGATATTGATCTCAATACCGGTGTCCGTTTTCAGGTACTGCTTCTCGAACTTCTTGGTGGTCCGTTCGCTCTGCGGCGTCACCTCTGCCGTCTCCATATGGTACTTCTCCATTTTCTTGTCAAACTCTTCCTTGATCTGCGGCACATCTCCGTAAAGCTTATCGCTGACCTTCTCAACACTGACGCTTCCGGTCTCCTCCATCTCTTCCTTGATGATACGCTTTGCCTCAAGCTGCTTGACCGGCTCCTCCGAATAATGCTTGTTATTGACCTGCTTTACCGCATTGACCACGATATCAAGCTTTGTCTTGGAAGACATTGCCGCATGACAGTGCAGATAAAGTTCGGACAGATAATTGACCTTGCTTCCGTTAATGTCGTATTTCTTTTCGATGATCTGTACGCTGTAATCCGTCAGATCGATGATCACTGCCTCGGAAAGCTTTGTGGTCGCCGACGGAAGCATGGAACGGTAACGGATGATCTGGTTAATATTCCGTCCCTCCTCATTATTCCGCGTCATATGTACATAGCTTTCTTTATAGTTCATCTTTAAAAGACCGAGATACATCATGGAATGCACTTGAAATGTTACAACCGCAAAGTCTGCGGACGGGATCGTGACATTGGCATTCATGATATCATACAGTGCCTGCGCAAGCTTCTTGCTGTCCTCGACCATGCTCTCCTCCGAAAATGCCTTAACCAGAGAATACACGTCCGTCTGTGGCAGACTCATCGTGTTCTCTTCCTGTCCGTCACTCTCCAGTCCACCCTCCTGTGTCTGGTCTGCCGATGCCGTACTGCCTTCTTCCCACGGCATCTCATCCGTCTGCTCCCCGGATTCATCGAAAAAGCATTTCTTCATCTCATCTCCGGACATGATCTTATAGATCAATCCCCGAAAAAAATCATTGGTATCCGGTGATAATTCCAAAAGCTCCTCGGAAAATACCGGATAGCCCAGCTCTGCATCGAGAATATGGACAATTCCTTTTCTGATTATGATCTCATCCTGCGTCAATTCGCTCACCCTGCCTTTCTGACTGCTTTGTTTCTATCTCTTTGATCTGTTCGTACAGACTTTTTCGTCCTTTTTTTCTTGTAATTTCCACAAGCCCTAATTTCGTCATATCAACGACCGTTGTCTGGACCGGATCCTTTCGTACCTCCTGTCGGAGACACTCCATCAGTTTCTTCTGATCCTCCTTATCCTCCAGATCGATAAAATCCACCAGAATAATACCGGACAGATTGCGAAGCCGCATCTGCACGGCAATCTCCCCGGCTGCCTCCAGATTGATCTTTGCAAAGGTCTTCTGGACATCCTTCTTCTTAGAGACTGCCTTTCCGGTGTTGACATCAATCGAGATCAGAGCCTCAGTCGGCTGGATCACCAGATACGCCCCGCTTTTCAGCCATACCTTCGGCATCAGGGCGTGCTCTATGGTTCTTGTCACATTATAGACCGCGTCAAGCTTACCGTCCTTTAGATCCCAGTGCACAAGCTTGTCCTGTTCCTGCGGAGAATACTCCCTCAGATACGTCTCCGCCTGTGTATATAGCTGCTCATCATCCGTCACGATCCGCTCGATCTGCTCGGCGTAGCCGTCACGGATGTCTGCCAGATACGTCGGCGGTGCCTGCTCCAGACATTGAAACGGCTGTCTGTAGATTCCCTGCTGTGAGATCTTCTCATAACGCTTTAAAAGTGCTTCAATCTCCTTCCGCAGCGTCTCCTCCGCCACCCCGGCACTGTTCGTGCGCGCGATCAGAAGATATCCCGGATCCTCATATTCTCCGAGAATCTCCAGAAGGCGGCTTCGCACTGCCTTATCCCGGATCTTCTTGGATATGTTGCAGCCCTTCTTGCCAATGGTAAGCACCACATATCTGCCGGTAATGTCGATCGCTCCGCTAAGTGCCGGCGGCTTGGTTTTCAGAGCCTCTCTTTTCACCTGTACAATGATCTCATCCCCGATCAGAACGCGATCGTCCCCTCTTCCGCCCGCCGTGTGAAGCGGTACAACCTTGTCTGCCAGAGAAAGATATCCCATCTGCCCCTTGGCAAACTCGACAAACGCCGCATTGATATTTTTAACGACATTGCGGACCTTTCCGACATAAATATCACCGACAAAGATCTTATCCTCTTTCGTCTGTTCCGGTTCCGCATGCACCTGCAGGATCCGTTTGCCATCCGACAGCATGGATAATATTTTATGGTCCGATTTCGTCAGCAAAAGCTCCATGGCAGGCACACCCCTTTCCTCATCATTGTAAATGCTTATTTCCTTTAAAATCTATATATAATACATTCCGAAGATCCGGAACTTTTATTTATGATAGCTTGACAATGGCACAAGCTGACACGGAATTTCATCGTGTAACAGATGGATCTCTCCCTTTTTGCCGTTCTCATCCCCGTACATTTCCAGTCGGTGGATCTGATAGTCAAGCGGATCATACTCCGTTCCCACAAACCGGCACAACGCCTGCATCACAAGCTCCGGCTTGATATTTAACACACTGCCCGCCGTAAGCTGGCAGTAAAGCACCGGCTGATATTCCTCTGTATCAAGACATAGCGCACCATATGCCTGTCCGGTCTGCTCCTCGAATGCTTCAAGCTTGCTGCTCAAATAATAAATATTCGGTTTGATATCTACCTGCTTTTCGGAGCGCTTTGTTTTCTTTGTTACCAGAATCTCCGGCTGTGCTACAAAATCTGCAAGCACCTGTTCCATATCCGGTCTGTCCCGAAAATCGGACATCTTGCCCGGTTTTAAAGCAACCAGATAATCACATCCGGCAAGCATTGCCATGGACGGCTTTGCCTCATCCGGCAGCAGGACGAAATCCTTCACACGGATCTCATCGTTCATCTGACTGTTGATCCAGTCCACCATCTTCTCCGGCTCCGGACACTCCTCCAGCTCCATATCCATATATTCGGCATCGCTGGTCAGCCCGATTCCGAGCGGCGAGGTAAAGGACAGGATCTGATGCGGTGAATAGCCCTTGCTGTAGCTGACCGGAATATGTGCTCTTCGAAATGCCTTCTGGAAATATCGCATGACATCCAGATGACCGATAAACCGCATGGAACCACATTTGGAAAACTTGATTCTCGCTTTCATCCTACACACATCCCCCTTCTCTCTTCTCGGTACAGACACCGCCGCCAAATCTTGCCGCACCACAGCCGGCACATTTCTGACGGCAATTCGGTGTCACAACAGCTTCCTTTGCACGGTGATACTCCCGCAGCAAAAACTGCTTTGTCACACCACAGTCAATGAAATCCCATGGAAACAGCTCGTCCTCACTGCGCTCTCTGTCATTATAAAAGTCCATGGTCAGCCCATGATCCTCAAACGCCTTCTGCCACACATCGTATTTGAAATATTCAGTCCAGGCATCATAGAAGCAGCCATCCTCATACGCCTGGAGGATCACGTCATTTAACCGGCGGTCACCTCTTGCAAATACGCCCTCAAGCTCGGATACATCGGCATCATGGCAGTTATATTTAATACTCTTGGCATTTAACTGGCTCTTGACCTTACCAAGCAGAAAATTACGCTTATCCAGTGCCTCCTCCCTGGAATTCATTCGTGCCCACTGGAACGGCGTAAACGGCTTTGGCACAAAAATGGACGTACTTGTCACGATATTGACCTTTCCCTTGCGCTCCTCCTTCGGGATCGTATAATATTCTCTCGCGATCTTGTCCGAAAGCACCGCGATCTCCTCAATATCATCGTAGGTCTCACCCGGCAGCCCCAGCATGAAATAAAGCTTTACTCTTGTCCAGCCTCCACGAAAGGCATCCATCGCACCGTTTAAGATATTTTCCTCGGTCAGACCCTTGTTGATGACATTTCGCATCCTCTGGGAGCCCGCCTCCGGCGCAAAGGTTAAGCTGCTCTTTCGCACATCCTGTACCTTCGACATAACATCCAACGAAAATGCATCGATACGAAGGGACGGCAGTGCAATATTGATCCCGTTTTTGCTGCACTCATCGATCAGCCAGTACACAAGCTCCGGCAGCTCCTTGTAATCACTGGAGCTTAAGGAACTGAGCGTGATTTCCTCATGACCGGTAGATTCTAGCATTTTAATTGCTCTGTCCTTCAGAAATTCCAGCTTACGCGGACGGATCGGGCGATACAATACACCCGCCTGACAGAAACGGCAGCCGCGGATACAGCCTCTCTGTATTTCCAGTACAACACGATCCTGCGTCACCTTGATATAAGGCACTAAAGGCTTCTCCGGATAATAGGTATGCTCCATATCCATCTCGACCTCTTTCATGACCGTCTTCGGTGCCTCCTGCACGATCGGCTGAAAGTCTGCCAAAGTTCCGTCTTCGTTGTAGGACGCCTCATAAAACATCGGCACATAGATCCCCGGGATCTGTGCAGCACGCTTCAAAAATGCCACTCTGTCCTGTCCTGACTTTTTCCATTCCTTGTATTCATCCATCATGCGACGGTACTGCGTCTCCCCCTCGCCGATGTAAAACATGTCAAAGAAATCAGCGATCGGCTCCGGATTGTAGCTGCACGGACCTCCACCGATCACGAACGGATCCTCCATCGTCCTTTCCTTTGCCTTAAGTGGGATCCCGGAAAGATCAAGAACCTGCAGAATATTGGTATAACACATCTCATACTGCAGTGTGATCCCGAGAAAATCAAAATTCCTGATCGGCTCCTGCGTTTCCAGTGCAAACAACGGAATATGCTGCTTACGCATGATCTGATCCAGATCCACCCACGGAGAATACACTCTCTCGCAATATACGTCATCCCACTGATTGAACATATCGTAAAGGATCTGTATGCCAAGATGGGACATACCGATCTCATATACATCCGGAAAACACATGCAGAAACGCACATCCACCTGTGCCGGATCCTTTTTGACCATGTTGATCTCATTTCCAATATATCTCGCCGGTTTTTCCACAGATAATAATATCTCATCCGATAATGCTAATTTTCTTGCACCCATGTATTCAAAATCCTTTCTGTCTTATGCTGCTGTGCATCCTGAAATCTCTTCTGTCTCACCGACCTACTGCGCAGAGTCCTTCGAAAGCTTCTTCCCCTGCTCCAACGCATTCTGATACAGCTTCTGCACCTGCTCCTCCAGCTTGTTCCAGGTCGTTTCATCTGACATGCATTTTTCAACATATTCCTGCCGAAAACCCCGATAGGAAAATCCGCCGGAAAATGCAGCCAGAAGTATGATAAGAAGCATGACGGACGCCAGGAAGCGCATCAGTCCGAAATGAAAAGAAGGTCCTGTGTTTTTCGTTTCATTTAACAGTTGCTCCGCTTCTTTCAAATCCCTCTTATAGAAAAAGCCGGCATCGTCACCTGTCCTTTGAAAAGATGCCTTTGCCGCCATTATTTTCTGCTGACGATTCATTTGCCGATCCATCTGCTGCATATTAAGATCTCCTCCATTCATATATTTTGCATTTGTCTGCGACTTCATACAAAATGATGCTGTGATCAAAATGCATGCTGCCTCCAGCCCCATACTAAATATATGAATGGAAAAGCTGTTTATTCGTCCCAGTCAAGTCCGGGATATTCGTTACATTTATCACGGACCAACAGACCATGTACCGCATCCAGAACCGGCATATCCTCAAATAAAACCTTATTGATCTGCTCCACAATCGGCATGCTGACCTGATACTGCTGTGCCAGAGCCATTGCCGCCCGGGCAGAATGCACGCCCTCAACCACCTGATTGACTTCCTTCATCGCAGCATCGGTTGTATAACCCTTTCCAATCAGATAGCCCGCCGTATGATTCCGGCTGTGCTCGCTGGTACAGGTCACAATGAGATCACCGATCCCGGAAAGACCCATAAAGGTCTCCATGCGACCGCCCATCTTCACGCCGAGACGGCTGATCTCGGTAATTCCTCTTGTGATCAGCGCGGCACGCGTATTATCGCCAAAGCCCATGCCATCGATCACTCCGGCTGCCAGTGCGATCACATTCTTGATCGAGCCGCCAAGTTCAATACCGATAATATCTGAGCTTGTGTATACACGGAATCTCTCATTCATAAATATTTCCTGGATTATTTCTGCGGATTCACGCTTCACGGAGCCTGCCACAACCGTTGTCGGCACACCGATCGCTACCTCCTCTGCGTGGCTTGGTCCGGACAGCACAGAGATATCTGCCTGCGGAATCTCGGACAGAATGACATCGCGCAGCTACAGAGAGTATCATTCTCAATGCCCTTTGCCACGTTGACAATCCGCTGTCCCTCGCGGATATACGGCGATGCGTTCTTTGCCGTCTGTCGCACAAACGGTGACGCTACCGCAAAGACAAGCAGGTCATATCCGGTGCATGCCTCTTTTAAATCCTTTGTAAGTGCAATCGAATCCGGAAGCTTCACACCGGGAAGTCTGTCTTTATGCTCCCTGTGCTCTGCCAGCATATCGATTTCTGCCTCTACCGCTGACCATAATGTCACATCATGTCCATTCTTTGCTAACATAATCGCCAGAGCTGTCCCCCAGCTTCCGGCCCCCAGAAAACTTACTTTACTCATAGTCCTGCATTCCTTTCTTGACCCCTACGCTTCCTTCTTATTGCCCCAGAGCGGATTTTCATTGCCATGGATCAGCCGTACAATGTTCTTACGGTGCTGGAAGTACGCCAGAGCCGTGAAGATCAGGCTTAAGATCATCATATGTACAAAATAAGGGTTGTCCCTGTATAAGATCAATGTATTAGCCGGAATATACCATGCCACAAACAAAGATCCCACAGATACATACCGTGTCAGCGCAACCATCACGATAAAGATCGCCAGTCCGATCGGAATCATCAGCGGATGACATGCCGACATGACAACCGCTGCTGTCACGGCAATGCCCTTGCCGCCCTTAAATCCAAGATAAAACGGATAGTTATGACCCAGAACAACACCAAGCCCACAATACAGACACCAGAGATACCACTGCTCCGGCGTAAATACAAGACGTATCACAAGGATCGGTATGATCGCCTTGACAAGATCGCCGGCAAACGTGATGAGCGCCGGAATCTTACCAAGGTTACGCAGCACATTGGTTGTACCGGCATTGCCGCTGCCTTTTGTACGGATATCCATATGATAAAATCTTCCTACAAAGTAACCCATGGAGATACATCCGCAGAAGTATCCCACGATCAAACAGATAATATATGCTGTCATGATCAGTTTTCCTTCCTTTCTCTGACAAAGAATTTCAATGGCGTTCCGGAGAATCCAAACGCCTCACGTATTTTATTTTCCAGATATCTGGTGTATGAAAAATGCATCAGCTTCTTACTGTTGACAAAAATAACAAATGTCGGCGGCTTTACGCTGACCTGTGTCATATAGTAAATCTTAAGCCGGCGTCCCTTGTCTGATGGCGGCTGCTGCATAGCGACCGCCTCTGCCAGAATGTCGTTCAGGACACCTGTCGCAATCCGAAGGGAATGATTCTGGATCACAACCTCGAGCGTATCAAAGAGCTTTGGCAGTCTCTGACCTGTCTTGGCAGAAACAAATACGATCTCTGCGTACGGCAGGAAAGACAAGACCTTTCGAATCTCATTGGTGTACTTTTTGACAGAGTTGTTGTCCTTCTCGATCGCATCCCATTTGTTGACAACGATGATCATACCCCGTCCACGGTCATGAGCGATTCCTGCGATCTTGGCATCCTGCTCCGTAATTCCTTCTGTTGCGTCAATCACAAGCATGACCACATCGGCACGCTCTACGGCAGACACCGTACGAAGGATCGAATAACGCTCGATCTCTTCCTTGATCTTGTTCTTACGGCGAAGTCCTGCCGTATCGATAAAGACATACTCTCTGCCTTCCCAGGTCACAGCAGTATCAACCGCATCTCTGGTTGTTCCCGCAATGTCCGATACGATCACGCGGTTCTCGCCCAGAAGCTTATTGATGATCGAGGACTTACCAACGTTTGGCTTACCAACGATCGCCACTCTCGGCCGCTCATCCTCTTCCTCCTCCAGATTCTCCGGAAACAGGTGCACGATCTCGTCTAACATCTCACCAACACCGATCTTACCGATGGAAGAAATCGGGAACGGATCACCGATACCCAGATTGTAAAACTCGTATACATCCATCATCTGCTTCTCATAATTGTCGATCTTATTTACTACAAGAACCACCTTCTTGCGGGACTTGCGCAGCATATCTGCCACCTGATAATCCGCATCGACCAGACCGGTCTTGCCATCGGTCAGAAACAGCACAACATCTGCCATCTCGATCGCCATCTCGGCCTGCTCACGCATGTGCTTAAGCATCAGATCGTTAGTCTCCGGCTCGATTCCGCCGGTATCCATCAGTGTGAAGCTGTGATTCAGCCATGTCACATCTGCATAAATTCTGTCTCTTGTCACACCCGGTGTATCTTTAACGATAGAAAGACGTTCCCCGACCATCATATTAAATAATGTGGATTTACCGACGTTCGGACGTCCTACGATCGCCACAATTGGTTTCGCCATTTTACATGCTCCTCCTTACCTGATTATTTCTCTACAACATTATCTGCCAGATAGGTCTTCACCTTCTTGTATAACAGATCATCCATGATGAGCTGCTTGGCATCCGTGCCGTAGAAATTCTGAAACTGCTCATTTAATGCATCCTCATCCTTGCAGTTATAGGTTGACAGATAGCTGTCAAGCTCTGTCTTATAATCCTTATCGGAAATCTCGATATTTTCTTTCTCTGCAATGGCTCCGTAAACAAGCTGCTTACCGACATCTTCCTTCGCCGTCTTTGTCAGCTCCTTTTTAAAATCCGACGATGTCGTATTCTGTGCAGACAGATAATCGGAGATCGTGTAGTTGTTCTGCTGCAGATAATATACAATCGAGGTGTTGAGCTGCTTATACATCTCATTAACTCTTGCCTTCGGATACTCATTCACCTTGGAAGCACTGTAAACGCTGTCCCATGCCAGATCCTCCAGAGAATGCTGACGCAGTGTATCCTTATAATCCTTTAATGACTTATACGAAGTCAGGTTCTTTTTGACAAACGCATCCGTAAGCTTCGGAAGTATCTTCTTGCCCTGGATATAATTGATCGTTACTGTAAATACGGCTTTTTTCCCTGCCATGTCCGGATTATTCGGATAGCTCTTTGGAAATGTCACCTTAACATCAAGCTTCTCACCGACGCCGGCACCAATCAAGCCGTCCTCAAATCCCGGAATAAAGGTACCGGAGCCAATCGTAAGGTTATATCCGTCCGGATTCTCCTTCTTGGTACAGGTACCGCCGTCAAACTTCTTTCCGTTCATCTTACCAACATAATAAATATTGACGGTATCGCCATCTTTAACCTTGCCGGACTTTTTCTTTTTATACTCCGCATAAGAATCTAACGTCGAATCAATCTGCTTCTGTACCTGTTCATCAACATCAGACTTCTTCATGGAAATCTGCTTATATTCGCCCAGAGTGACATACTCGGAAGCCTTCTTCTCTGTCTCCTTCTTACTCTTGCTGCCAATACTGCAGCCGGATGTGAGTACCATTGTTACACATAAAAGCACGGAAAGTGCTGTTTTACTTATCTTTCTCAAAATAATACCTCCAAAATCTTAAATAAATGAATAACGGATCAAATACAGAGTAAACACACATAGCCATATTAATTTATAACATAAACCATTAAAAATGAAAAGCCCTTTGAGAAAAATTCACACCCAATTGCAAAAGGAAACCATTGACGGATACGTCCAAAAGCGATATATTTTTGAATAGGATTGAAAATTTCAGATTGGAGAACGATTATGTCAAATATAAATTATCATGACTCTTTATTGGTAGCCCCACTTCGAATTATTGCATTAAACAACTGTAAGGAACTTGGCGAGAAGGTCAACCAGCTTATTATCGAGAGACGCCACAAAGCACTTTCAGAAGCGGGCATCCGCAATTCTTCCTTTAAGATGCAGGAATATGACCGTGACGATTATCTGGTTTCCTATGACTGTCCACGATTTGGTACCGGCGAGGGACGTGCCGTGATCAATCAGTCGATCCGAGGAACCGACCTGTTCATTATTGCAGACACCGTCAATTACAGTGAGCTTTTCAAAATGCATGGAAGCATCTCACAGATGTCTCCGGACGATCATTTTATGGATCTGAAGAGAGTTATCATGGCATGTGGCGGTTCTCCACGACGTATCACAGTTATCATGCCGTATCTGTATGAGGGACGTCAGAATGTCCGTATGGCAAATGAGTCTTTGGACTGTGCACAGGCACTTCAGGAGCTGACAGAGATGGGTGTGGAGACGATCATTACCTTTGACGCACACGACAGCCGTGTTCAGAATGCGATTCCGATCCACGGCTTTGATAATTTCTATACCTCCTATCAGTTCATCCGTGAGATCTTTGATCGTAATCCGGATATGCCGGTAGACGATAAGCATCTGATGATCGTAAGTCCGGATGAGGGCGGCATGGGACGTGCTGTTTATTACGCCAGCCTGCTCGGTGTCAATATGGGAACATTCTACCGCAGAAAGGATTATTCGATCACAGTCAACGGAGATCATCCGATCGTTTCCGTGGAATTTCTCGGTAATGATCTTGCCGGTAAGAACATCATCCTTTTAGATGACATGATCGCATCCGGTCAGACGATCATGGATGCTGCCGCAGAGCTTAAGAAGCGCGGTGCTTCCAAGGTTATCATCTGCGCAACCTTCGGTCTTTTCTCCAATGGACTGGATGAAATCGATGCCGCTTATGAGAAGGGGCTTTTCGATAACATTTATACAACGAACCTGGTTCATGTACCAAATGAACTTCTTCATAAGCAATATTATGTGAATGTCGACATGAGTGCATACATCTCACTGATCATTGACACCTTAAATCATGATACTTCCGTAAATAACATTCTGGATGCCACAAGCCGCATTCAGGAGCTTGTGGAAACACGCTTAAAGGAACAGGGTTCTATCTGATCCATTCTCTGATACGGATAAAACCATTTAAATTGCCCCGCTTCCCGTGACTCGCACGGTGAGAATATAATAACGTTGAATTACAGCAGGTACAGACACCGGACAGATGAATATGCTCCGGCAGAATGCCTGCTTTTTTCAGTAAGAACCAGTTTGCTGCCCAAAGATCAAGCTGATACTTCTGTTCTCCCTCATCGGTCACCCTTCCTTCCGTCACAATCTGAGAAGCTTCTTCCTGTGGGTACTTCTCCAGAAACTGCTCTGCCACATCGCCGCTTACTTCATAACAGCTCTGACAGATTGATGGTCCGATCAGCACCTCGATATCTGAAAGTGTACAGCCCATCTCCTGCATTTTGTGTACTGTCACCTCACCGATCCCTGCAACCGTTCCTTTCCAGCCGGAATGCGAGGATGCGATGATCTTTTTCTTGGGATCACAGAAAAATAACGGCACACAATCCGCATAGGAGGTTGCAAGCAGCAGTTCCGGAATGTCTGTAAGCATTCCGTCCACCGCCTTTAGCTTCTTCTCGATATTCGCTCCGGCACAAAAATTCGGATCCACATACTTTACCGTTGTCTCATGCACCTGATCCGACAGCACAAGCTTTTGATGATCCGCTCCGATGCTCTCGCAGTAACGGCGGTAATTCTCACAAACATTTTCCCGTCCCTCGCCGCGGTCCCAGCCCAGATTCAACGAGGAAAGATATCCGTCGCTGACGCCCCCAAGTCTTGTTGAAAAGGAAAGCTGCAGCCATTCCTGCCGGTCGAAGGAGCCAAAATGAAGATAAGGAACCTTCGATCTCTCTTCAAGAATCGTCTCCTCATTGTCATAATATGCGGCATATTCCTTTCCCTCCGCCTCAAATTCGTCCTGTCTTTTCCGTATCAGTTTCTGTTCCATTCCATCAATCTCCATTTAACCCGTTTTGCTGTATAAATTCCTTTATACTTTCTACCGCGGCATCATATAAATTCAAATGCGTTTTTGATATGTGAAAGCGACCCGTCTCCGCTGACGGCAATCACGTCAAATCGGCAGGCATGATCCATTCCGTAACCATGCTCTTTGTAATAATAAAGCGTTGTGCGGCATATCTGCCTCTGCTTTGCCATATTCACCGATTCCAGCGGATCACCATACCCGGTTTTCCTGCGGTAACGGCATTCACAGATCACAAGCAGTCCTGCCGGATCCTCGGCAATGATATCCAGCTCGCCATGACGCCCGGCACGGTAATTTCTCTGCAGGATCACATAGCCCTGCTTTTCCAGATATTCTGCCGCAATATCCTCATAATGACTCCCAATCTCCCGTCGATTATACATTGTTCTCCTTTTCACGCCGGTGCTTTCTTCCTCACATTCTCTTTAGACAACCGCCGGCATTTGTCAAATCATTCTGTTTAATTTACGCTTAATTTTATCGTTCCTTCCGGTGATCCATCACCTTATCCTTGATATGATCCATAGCATCCACAAAGACAAGCACGTCCGCCACCACCTGATAAAGCTCCGGTGGAATGTATTCCCCGATCTCGATATTCTTTAAACTTCCCGCAAGCTTCTCATCCTTATGTACCGGAATGTCAGACTGCTTCGCCGTATCAATGATCTTTTCTGCAATATAACCCTGTCCGGATGCGATGACTTTCGGTGCCTGATCCGTCGGCTCATATTCCAGAGCAACCGCCGTTTTTTTCTCCCGGTTCGGACTGTGAAAATACTGAAATCCGTCCTGTTCCATATAGCCTCTCCTTTCATTCCACGTCTGTAAACTTCCTGTCACGACCACAATCCCTGTAGCGCAAAATAAAATCTTCCTTCCGTCGAAACCTGTCTATACAAATTTTAATGCAGAGCAGACCGTCAACTCTATATAAACTTATGAATAAATGTCCGTCTGTGGATCGGACAAGGACCATATTCGTGGATTGCATCCGTATGCTGTTTGGAGCCATAGCCCTTATGCTTTGCAAATCCGTATTCCGGATACAGCTTATCATATTCCTCCATCATACGGTCCCTTGTCACCTTGGCTAGAATACTTGCCGCTGCGATCGATACGCTTTTGGCGTCCCCTTTAATGATTCCTGTCTGCCGGATCGAAACATTTGGTATCGTCACGGCATCCACAAGCAACATATCCGGTGTTATGCCAAGTCCATCAATTGCCTGACGCATCGCCTCATAAGTTGCCTGAAGAATATTGATCTCATCAATTCTCTGCGGACTTACAATTCCAACCGCACTTGCAACCGCCATTTCCCGAATCTCATCGAAAAGCTCATCTCTTCTTGATGCACTCACCTGTTTGGAATCATTCAGATACAGGATCTGACAATCCTTGGGAAGGATCACGGCACCTGCAACAACCGGTCCGGCAAGCGGTCCTCTTCCCGCCTCATCGATTCCACAGATTGCCGAACAATCCGCATACTTGCGCTCAAAAAACTTCATTTCTTGAAGACGTGTAATTTCCGCCGCAAGCTTCTCCTTCTCTTTTTTCACTCTTACGATCAGATCCTGAACTCCCTTTCTGTTATCCTCACTGTATGACTGTGCGATCCGTTCCTTTTCTGCCAGATCCGCCGCATTCTGAAATTCTTCTTTAATATCCCGGATTGATTTCATGATCTTGCGTATTCTCCTCTCGATTTTATTCTACATTCTATTTAGCAATCGCGCTTTTTGCTCTTTGTTCGGTTTGAAATTCCCGTTTCTTTTCTGTTTGCTCAATGCCCTGTTTCACAGCCTCGCTTCTTTTCTATTTCCTCTATGCTCTGTTTCACAGTCTCGCCTCTTTTTTCTTTTCTGTTTATTTTGCGTTTTATTTAACGCCCCTGCTTTCACAGAGGCGTTAATGGATTTATTTTTTAACTCCACCAAAATGGTTCAGCGGCCATGTGCAAAGCCATGCCTCCCCAATAATGTCGTTTTTGTTGACCAGACCGACATATGAATTACGGCTGTCTGTACTCATATTGCGGTTATC
Organism: Roseburia sp. AM59-24XD; assembly: GCF_003478445.1. Classification (GTDB taxonomy): domain Bacteria; phylum Bacillota; class Clostridia; order Lachnospirales; family Lachnospiraceae; genus Jutongia. The sequence continues at coordinate 36,917 of NZ_QUET01000007.1, read as the reverse complement.
ACCCATCACAAAATACTGATTCTCACCGAGAACCAGTGGATTCTCTGCAATGCCCGCCTCATTGATCGCAGCTGCGCCGTAGACATCATCATCCAGCTTCTCATTATTGATGTAAACACTGCCGTCAATGATCTGTACCGTCTCTCCCGGGAGACCGATCACTCTCTTAATATAATATGTCTTCTTAGCGGTTCCATCATCATAGCTTACCGGAAATACCACTACATCATATCTCTTTGGATCCGCAAAATAATAGGACAGTCTCTGAATGATCACACTGTCACCATCCGTCAGCGTCGGTTCCATCGACTCACCCTCTACGGTTGTCTGATGTGCCACATAGGTTGTTACAAAGGATGCCAGGAAATATGCGATTCCGATACAGAATGCAATAATAACAACTGTTGTCACCCAATCAGTTACCTTTCCGGCCTTCTGAGGAATAACCTCCTTCAGATCGTTGAGTTTCTCTGCAAAACGGTTCTCCTCTACCGCTTCACCCTCAAGCTGTACGATCTCGCCATCCATTGCCTGTGCTTCCGTTTCTGCATTGACGACTCCATCCATCTCCATCGTGGCTGCTTCTTCCGGCTTTTTGTGAAGCATGCCGGAAAGCTTTTTGCCCATACTGCTTGCCGCTACGGCAGTTTTCTGAGCAAGCTTTGCTCCCTTTTCGGCGGCAGATTCTGCTTTCTCCTGCTGTTTTTCTGCCTGCAGGTGACGGTTCTCCTCCATTGCTGCATTTACTTCCTCCAGAGTTCTCTCCTCCGGGGCAAGCTTTTTCTTAAAATCGGAGAATTTCTTTTTGATGCCTGCCACATCAAGCTTGATCGTAATCTCTACGGTATGATCCTGTTCCTCCGGTGCATCCATGGACTTTGTCTCTTCCGAGATTGTATCAAGTGCAGATGTCTTTGGGCGGATCGGTCTTGACGTCGATGTGCTGACAGAAATCAGATGCTCTTTCTTCGGTGGGGCTTCCACTTTCGGAACCTCTGCGTTTCCGGTCTCCGACTGCAGCCGGATATCTGCTGCCGCTGCTCCGGACGCATCCATCTTCTCCGGGGCTGTATCAGGAATGCTCTGGCGGTTGATCTGTCCCTCCGGTAATATACGCTGCTGCACTGCTTCCTGTGCCGGTGCAGACTGTACAGATACCATCTTGGGCTTTGCACTCTGCTGCGGCTGCATCTGTGCTGCTGTTACTGTCTATCATATACGAAGTCCGCATATTCCATACCGCTATGCAATTCTCCCATAAACTCATGCCAGATGTAAAGCGGATATGTGCTTCCGTACAGATTACTTACCGCTCTCGGATTATCGTAGCCAACCCATACCGCGGTCGAATAATACGGTGTATAACCACAGAACCAGCCATCCTTCTTATCACTGGTCGTTCCGGTCTTACCGGCGCATGCCATATTGCTGAGCTGCTTGCCGGCTGCGGTACCGCGCACCAGAACACCCTTGAGGATATCCGTCATCGCTTCCGCTGCCTCCGGCTTGTAAACCTGCTTCTGCTTTGTGAGCTTATTCATATTGACGATCACATTGCCGTCGTAATCTGTAATCTTCTTGATACAGGTTGGATTGCGGAACTTTCCGTTGTTGGCAAGTGTCGCATAGGCAGATGCCATCTCTACGGTGCTTGCTCCATTGGTCAGTCCACCAAGGGATGCCGCAGGCACATAGTCACTGTCAACGATCTTGGAGAAATTCATCTTCTTGACATAGCTGAGGCCTACCGCCGGTGTCATCTCCTGAAATAAGCGCCATGCGACAACGTTCTTGGACTTCTCAACCGCTGTGCGAAGCGGAATCTTGCCGAGATAACGTCCATCCGCATTTCGCGGACCATCCTTGAAATAGGTGTCATCCACAATACTGTTGGCGGTATAACCACGCTCCAGCGCCGGTGTATATACCGCAATCGGCTTGAAGCAGCTTCCCGGCTGGCGATAGCTCTGGAAACCACGGTTGATCGTATACCCGGTCGTCGATTTCTGCTTACGTCCGCCAACGATCGCCACAACCTTACCGGTCTTATTGTTGATACAGGTTGCCGCTCCCTGCATGGCATAAACACCCTTTTTCTTCTCCGTGAAGGAAGAAAGCTGTTCATTGACCGCCTTCTGCAACTTCGCCTGTATCTTCTTATTCAGTGTCGTATAAATATTATATCCTGCCGTATGCAGTAACTTGTAGCATTCCTCGTACATGTCCTTATACTCTGCATCATAGCTGCTCCGATCCGCATCTGAAGAAAACTCATACCGGAATTCAAAGCCCTGCTTCTGCATCAATGCCTTGGTAGCACAGCTTACCGCATAGGTCGTCAGATAATTCTGATTCTTGATCTCCTTCGCCGGATTCATCACGATATCCGAATAATACGCATCGCTGTATTCCGCAGAGGAGATAAACTTCTGGGACAACATCTGATCCAGAATACGGTTCTTTCTCTTGATCGTATTGTCAAAATGCTCCAGCGGATCGTAGCTCTGCGGACGGTTTGGGATCGAGCAGACAAATGCCACTTCAGCCAGACTCAGCTCTGACGCCGACTTACTAAAGTAGCCGCGGCTCGCTGCCTCAATTCCGTAATAGCCATTTGCGAAGAATACATTGTTGATATAAAATTCCAGAATCTGATCCTTGGAGTACTTCTTCTCCATCTCCGTGGCAACGAAGATCTCCTTGACCTTACGGGAATATGACTTATCCGTGTACGGCAGATAGTCCGTAAAAATATTACGGGCCAGCTGCTGGGTAATCGTACTTGCACCACGCGTCGCATCCTGTCCCCTGAGCTTGTTCATAAACAGGGTGATACCTGCGCTGACCAGTGCCTTCGGATCGTAACCGGCATGCTTATAGAAATCACGATCCTCCGTTACGACAAATGCATCCTTTACATACTGTGGAATCTTGTCGAAGGTCAGGTAGTAGGAATCATGATCACCTTTGAGTTTTGCCAGAACCTTGCCATTGGAATCATAAATAAAACTTGCCTCGGAGGATTTAAAGGTATCCTCGGAAGAGGCAGCGATCATCTTCTTCGCCTCTGCCTGCCACTTGAGCAGTGTGTTGCCGTATTTGAAATAAAACAGTGCCACCACCGCCAGAATTGCTAACAGGATCAACAAAAAAAGTATCTTAAAAAACAAGCGAAGCTTGGATGCTTCTTCTTGCGCTTTGTCTTTCCGGTCTTTCCTGACGATGCCGCCGCTGCCGGTCTCTTTCCGACGGAACCGGATGCGCTTCTTCCGGAACCCGTGCCATAAGAAGCAGAACCTCTGCCTGTACCGTAGGAAGCTGTGCCGTGTCCCGTTCCGCGGGAGGCTGCACGCCCTGTACCATATGAAGTTTTGCTTCTCCCTGCAGAGCCGTTTGCTGCTCTGCCTCTTTCTGAATAATTCATACTTTTATCACGCCTTTCTAATGTGGTTATCATAGCATATTTTTTTCTAAAATGCATCATTATCAGGTGGTTTTCATAAATTCATAAGATTCTCGTAAATGGTATTTCGACATCTTTTCGATTCCCGTGTATATTTTTCGGCAATCCGGCAAAAATCTTCATGTCGACAAATAAAAAGCGAAAGGATTTTATTATGTATCGTATATCAGACAAGAACAAAAACACAAAGAAAGTGCGCTGGGTCCTTCTGGAACAGCTTCCAACCATATTATCACCAAAAATGCTGATTTTAGTTTTCCTGTATGCCATGGCGTTTACCCTTCTTCTGCTGGGACTGCGCATTCTGCATTTTGAAACTTCACTGTCCGGGACTATGACCACACTTACATCAACCGCCGACCACGCAAACACCTCGGTTCTATACCGGCAGGAATCTGCAGAAACGATCCAGCAGGGTATTGCCTCCCGGGTCATCCGCCTTCATGTCATCGCAAACAGCGACACAGCCGAGGATCAGGCACTCAAGCTGAAGGTACGTGATTCCATTATCAAAAACCTGCAGAGCAGTCTGTCCGAAACGGCCTCCGTCCGGGATGCCCGCCGCCAGATCATCACCCGGATCCCGAAGATCCAACAGAAAGCACAGGAAACAGTCGCCGGAGCGGGCTATGGCTACCCGGTCAAAGTCACTCTCGGCAATCAATATTTTCCGGTGAAGGATTATGGCGATCTGCGTTTTCCTGCCGGCAATTATGAAGCACTCTGTGTCCGGATCGGCTCCGCAGCCGGTCACAACTGGTGGTGCGTCCTGTTCCCAAGCCTGTGCTTTGTCGATGAGACCCACGCTGTTGTCCCTGACGACTCCAAGGAAAAGCTTCAGGATTCTCTTTCACAGGAGGAATACGAGTCTCTTGAAATACATTCTGCCGCCTGCGACTGGATCACTGACAAGCTTCGCTGATTGTTCGACGGAATCACAGAGTACATTTTAGGGGATGTTTTCTCTCTATGATCAGCTTGCAACAGCTCCATCACCGGATCGAACATCCCCTTCCGAACTGCACTGGACATTCCATGTATCTTCCCGTACAATAGGGGTAACCCAAATACAGAAACGAGGATTGTCATGAAAGAAAATGTACTGATCTCCATTACCGGCCGCCATCTGACCGACGAGGATGAAAATACCATCGAGACAAAGCAGCCCGGCAAATATGCTTATTTCCGGGGCAAGCATATTATACGCTATGAGGAATATCCTGAGCTTGAGGACGATGTACCTCCAATCGCGGTGCCATGTATGCTTAAGCTCGATGCCAATAATGTGGTTCTGACCAAAAAAGGGGACACACCGATGAAAATGCATTTTTCACCGGGCATCTCCCACAACACCCTTTATCAGACACCGATCGGTGCCCTGCCTCTGAGCATTGACACGACCCATCTGGAAATGATCGAAAACGATAACGAGATCCGCGTGGAGCTGAGCTACTCCCTGAACATGAACGGCAGCCCGGTCAGCGAATGCACGATGTCCATTCTGGTACAATAATACCGGAGATCTTGCAATTTGAAGCACAAAAGGGCAAAACCAACGTTTTGCCCTTAATTAGCATTATATTACGAACATTTTCCTATACCGGGATCAGCCTCTTACTTCTTATCCGTCTTCTCAGCGGCAGCCTTTGCCTTCGCCTGCATGCCGGTCAGCTTATCCTGCATCCGCGAGCGGAAGGAACGCTTTCCTGTCGGTGTCTCAAGATTGGTACGCAATCCCTTGACCTCAAGGATATAGATACCGCTTACCTTTGCCTTTACAGACTTCTTCACCGGAATCTGCTCAAAAATCTTCTCATCACACATTAATGACATAATCTGATTTCCGATCTTTGCCTTTACGATCGGCACCTTCTGACCACGGAAACGCTTTGGCGTCTGGTCGATCACAAGCTGTGGAAGCCCCGAATCCTTTAATTTCATTTTCTTCTTGTCAATAACAAGAAATGATGCATTCTGTGCTGCTGCCTGAAGCTGCTTCTGTGACTCCTCCTGGCGGTTCTGCAGCTTCTTACCATAGATGCTGAGTGCAACAAGACCTGCAACAAGTGCAATAATAACAATAATCGTAACAACTACCCATGCCTTTACTGCAAATAACGGCATGAACATCATCCATTCGTTCATAATTCTTCAACCAAACCTTTCTTCAAACTGTTCTTAAGAATACCACATTTTCGTCCCGTTGAAAATACCCATCTACAACTCTGCCGCATTTTTCTTGACCTTTTCGCCGATAATTTCACGAACCTTCTCTGCAACATGCTTCTTCTCGGTCTTCTCCAGATCATCCATATAGATCGGTTTGCAATACTCAACAATAACGTGTGTGCTGTGAATCCACGGGAAATGATTTTCAAATGCTTCATCGGTATTGTTCAGCGCCACCGGAACGATCGGACGATGCGACTTTTCCGCCAGCTTAAAGCTTGCCTGATGAAACTCCAGAAGCTCATCGCCGTGATTTCTCGTTCCCTCCGGAGCAATAAATACAGAATGTCCGGATTTCAAAAGCTCGATTCCTTCCAGTATCGTCTGAAGCCCCTTTTTGAGATCATTGCGATCCAGGAAAAGACATTTCATTGCCTTCATCCAGCGGGTGATCAGCGGAACATGCGCAAGATCATCCTTGGACACAAACGCCATTGGCATTGGTCCGGTTGTATAACCTACCAGAATATCGAAATAACTCCGGTGATTGAAGACATACATTGCCGACTCACCCTGCAGCACATTTTCCTGTCCCTTGACCGTCACCTTCACGCCGGCAATAAACAAAATATCCTTAAATGCCCTGCGGATCAGGGTCTGCGCATACCGTGGCTTCATATCCGGATTGATCTTGCCGATGATCCAGCCAACGAACCATGCCGGTATACTAAAAATATAATACAATATCAGGTAAATTACGATTATGATTGTTCTCATTGTGTTCTCCCATTCTTATGATGATGCTTATTCCTGCCTTATAAGCTGCCTCATTACTCTGTCTGAGGCACCGTATTCTCCTCGGTCGTCTCCTGACCGCCCTGTCCCGGATCCGGGACAGCCGGCGCCACAGTACTCTCTGCCGGATCTGTCGTCGGTGTCTGTACGGACGGTTTCTTTGTCGGCTTGGCAACGGGTTTCTTCGTTGCTTTCGGTTTCTCCTCCGGCTTTTTCGTTGCCTTTGGTTTCTTGGTTGCCTTTGGCTTCTTCGTTGCCTCCGGCTTCTTTGTCGCAGTCGGAGCTGCGGACGGAGTAATAACAGGCTTTACTCTGCCCACCTTTCGGTTCGGCTTCGGCGTCGGAGCCGCTGTCATTACCGGCTCATTCTTGTCATCATCAGGCACATCTCGTATCTTGCCCTCCGGCTCCTTGATCTGCTGATCCACAGTGGTTGTTTTATAATATTCCTCCAGCGTCAGATCCTTCTTGTAAAGATATGTCGCCAGCTCCTGCCGACATAACGGATATGCCATGGTTCATAGGAATATCCGGTGATCTTCGTCTTATCCTTAGGATATCGAATGATAAATCCGTAATTATGGCAGTTTTTCGCAAGCCATTTGCCATCAGAGGTATCTCCAAAGCTTTCCTCCAGCGCGCAATCCACCGCCTCGCTGGACACATCAATAGTCAGTCCCGTCTGATGCTCACTGCTGCCCGGCTTTGCGGACACAAGATCGGTCGCTGACTTACCGCGGCTGCTCACATTCCGGTCGTAAATCTCCTTCTGTCTCGCATAGGAACGATACCCGGACACAGCCTTTAAGATCACGCCATCCCGCTCGGCTGCCGCAAACAGCTTCTCCAGCGCACCCGCTGTCACCTTGCGCACATAGCTCTTCTCAAAGGTACCATAAAAACTAAACCGTACGTTTGGCACCACAAGATCAGCCGGAATATAATCCGCACTCATGCGATACTCGCGGTTTACCAGAACAGTGATGCTGTCCTCTTTCGTGTCCACCTTGATCAGCGGACTCTTTTTCTTGGTCTTCTTCACACCGGAGTCCTCATCTTTCTCATCGTCTCCGGTATAATATTCATATCCGGTGTCAGAGGTGTCTGCCGCACTCTCAGACCCCGCCTTTATATTCCCCAGCTGATGCGATAATAAGCCCGCAAAAACAGCCACTAAAACAATCAACACAACAACTGCGCGTTTCATTTGTATTATCCCCCATTTTCTTTCGCACAAAAAACTACATAAAAACTCTGTTTTGCAAATTATTATCCCATATCCTGTTTTCATTTTCAAGGGATTCTGCCGGATATAGAACGAAAATTACTTAATTTTTTATGAAGACGCTTCCTCTGAAATATTTGAGTTTTCAGGAATTTCCTGCTATACTGACTATAATTGTTTATCATGAATTCGAAGCGCCGGGGAGCTTGTTCACTTGCGCATGGCTTTGCCAAATACAACGTGGCATTGCCGGAAAGGGGAGTGTTTCTGATGACAAACGATACGATTACCATAAAGGCACCTGCCAAGATCAATCTGTCGCTCGATGTGACCGGGCGACGTGAGAACGGCTATCACGACCTTCGCATGCTGATGCAGACGATCGACCTGTACGATGAGCTAACGATCAAGAAGACTGCCGAGCCCGGCATTTATTTTTCCATGAACCGGGAGCTGCCGGATCATATCCCTCCGGAGAAGAATCTTGTCTGGAAAGCAGCGAGCTTCTGCAGGAGCGCTGTCATATCACGGATGGTATTGATATTTATCTGGAAAAAAATATTCCTGCCGCAGCCGGTCTTGCCGGGGGCAGCTCAGACTGTGCCGCTGCGCTGATCGGCATCAACGAGCTGTGTGGTCTCGGTCTGACGCTCGGACAGCTCTGTGACCTCGGTGTAACGCTTGGTGCGGATGTTCCGTTTTGTCTCCAGAAAGGAACAATGCTCTCCGAGGGCATCGGCGAGATCCTGACCAGACTTCCGGATCTTTCCCCTCTGTGGGTGCTTCTGATCAAGCCGGACATTTCTGTGAGTACCGGCTACGTCTACACGCATCTAAAGCTGGACGAGATTACGTCCCATCCGGACACGGAGCACCTGATCGACTGCATCCGCCGTCACGACGATGCCACACTGGCAAGAGGACTTTCCAATGTACTTGAGACAGTCACGATCCCGGAATATCCGATTCTTGCAGAATTGAAACGTTTCCTTTCCGACAACGGTGCGATTGGTTCTCTGATGAGCGGCAGCGGTCCTACCACATACGGACTTTATCAGGATGAGATCCTCGCCCGCATGGCATTAAAGAAGGCAAAGGAGCAGTATCAGGACTACGATGTTCTCCTGTGCCGCACACGTTTACCGGAATAAAAATGGGCAGTTTTCTATACACGATGAACAAGACCGGGACACCGCATATGATCCGCAATGTCCCGGTCTTTTCTATGTAACTTCTGTCCGGCAGCTGCCGCTTTCTTCTCAGCAGCAGTGCCACATTATTCTAAAATTACTCATTCAGATACTTGGAATAATCCTCTGCTGTTGTGACACCGTTTTTCCAGTCTTCCATTTTCTTTTTGGCTGCGTCCACGGTATCCTGACAAATCTTCGGAAGATCCTCACCCCATGCCTTTGTTGCCTGCTTATAACCCTTCTCAAGAGACTCCATCATAAGATCTGCCTTGCTGGTATCTCCACCGGAAAGAGCGATTGCCATGCTGACCATACGGTCTGATGTCTGCTCAACGCCCCAGTAACCGTCCTCTGCGATGGATGCCTTCGCATCGTCAATCGTCTGCTGGTCAACCTTTCCTGCGATCTCACGGAAGGTTGCTGCCAGATTGGTTCCTGTTGCCAGATTAAACTTCTCTGCCTGCTTTCCTAAAAGCTTCTGTACCAGACTGTTCATGCTGTCCAGACGTGTCTGCTGATCTGCTTTCAGCTTTGCGATCACGTTGTCTCTATTATAAATCTGATTAGCACTGTCCTTCTTGGTATCCTGACTCTTCTCAAATACTGCAGCGTCCTCCTTGACCTGCTTGTCGGTTGTCTCTGCCGCCTTTGCCGCCTTGCTCTCTGTCTCTGCAGCAGTCACTGCGCTGTATGCGCCAACTCCGTTGATTGATGATATACTCATGTTCCCGAACCTCCTTTTCCTTTGCGAACATAATTTACTGCATCTTCTGTTATTATTCTTATCGGCTGATTACGTCCGAAACTTTACAGACCTCGAAAAATTATTTAAACAGGCACCTTTGGTCCAAAACGTCATATCATGAGTGATAAGAATGTTCCGGTTCAAGGAGGCTCTTATGTCTATCCAAAATATGATCGCACGCAAAATGCAGTGCAACTACCGGCTTAACCGTAAAGTCCTCCATATGAAGCACTGCGTTGATGAGGTTAATTCTGTTCTGGATGCGCTCTGTGCTCATGGACACAAACCGAAGCCAAAGCCTTCCAGGCCAAAGCCGTGTCCGCCACCATGCTTCCCGTGCTGTCCATTCTGCCCGCCGCCAAAGCCGCCCTGTCCGAATGGCTGTGTCCCTCCAAAACCTCCAGCACCACCCTGTCCGAAATCTGAACCGGAGCCAAAATCGGGGCCAAGACCTCCTATGCCTCCACACCCGTGCGGCTGTGTCCCTCCAAAGCCGGAACCAAAGCCTCCTGCACCACCCCGTCCGAGACTTGAACCGGATCCAAGCCCTCGCCCTTGCGAATCTCACAGAACGGAGCCCGGACCACACCTTCGACATTCCGGATCACGCAGCCCCGGCTTTTTCTTTCCACCGTTTCGCTTTTAATGAACTGTAAACTACGCCACCTTGCGGAAGCGAAAATTCGCACCGACCTTTTTCAAGCAGATCAGACAGGTCGGAAAGATAAAAATACACGCTGACACCCACGCTGTCTGATCGCCGAAACAGATTGCCGTATAACCGTAGATCGGAACAAAGATCAGGCTGACCACGATCCTTGCCACCATCTCTGTCACGCCGGAAAATACTGCTCTGCCGGAATAGCCAAGTCCCTGTGTCGTCATGCGGCTCACATTCAGGATGCCGAGACTCCAGAAGAAAAAGCCCTGACAGAACAGATACATTGCGGCAGCATCCAACACTTTATTTTCCCTGCTGCTGATAAAAATCCGGCACAGATCCCGTCCGAAGAAGATCAACAGAATTCCGGCACACAGACCATACCCCACAGCAACTGCCATTCCCTGAAAAAGTCCCTTGACGATACGTTTCTTTTTGCCTGCACCCAGATTCTGGCTACAAAAAACGGACACGCCCGTGGCGATCGCATCAAACGGACACATGAAAAACTGTTTCAACCGCAGTGCCGCCGTAAATGCAGAGACATACACAACGCTGTCGAGACTGTTATTGGCATACTGCATCACCATGCTTCCGATCGCCGTGATCGAATACTGCAGTCCCATCGGTACGCCCATGGTACACATGATCCGCACTCCGCGGCTCTGCACATGACAATCCTTTCCGGAAATCCGAAGCACCGGCACCTTTGTCCAGATATAAATGCAGCACAAAATGCCGCTGACCGCCTGCGCCGTGATCGTTGCAGCCGCCGCACCGGCACAACCCCAGTGAAATACCAGAATGCAGACAAGATCCAATATAATATTTAACACGGTTGAGATCGCCAGAAATATAAATGGTGTTCTGCTGTCTCCCACCGATCGCAGGATGCTGGACATCAGATTATACAACAATGAAAACGGTATGCCGAGAAACAATATAATCAGATAATTATAGGCTCCCTGATAAATCTCATCCGGCGTTGACAAAAGATGCAGGATCTGCGGACAAAGCAGCGCACAGACTGCCGTCAGGATCACCGCAAATACACCGGTCAGGAACATGGAATGAAAAATATGGCTTCTCATCTGTGCCATATCTCCCGCACCGAAGCTTTTGGCGATCGGCACGCCAAAGCCACACGCCAGACCAATGCAAAAGCCGAGTACCAAAAACTGGACACTGCTTGATGCACCTACACTCGCCAGAGCATTCGCTCCCAATGCTCTCCCGACAATCGCCGCATCAATAATATTATAGGTCTGCTGCAAAACATTTCCGATCAAAAGCGGAACTGCGAATCCCATTATCAAAGGCAGTGGTCTGCCCTCTGTCATTTTCTTTGCCATAACTCATCACTCCAAATACTAATAAAAGCAAACAAAAGCTGACAGAAGCTTCATTTCTGAAACCTCTGCCAGCATATTTACATGACATAGATGCCACAATATTTCGGTTAAATTATTTAAGTGTAACCTTAGCACCCTCAGCCTCGAGCTTCTCTTTGATCTCGTTAGCCTCGTCCTTAGAAGCAGCCTCTTTAAGAACCTTAGGAGCGCCATCAACAACTTCCTTAGCTTCCTTCAGTCCAAGACCTGTTACTTCACGAACAACCTTGATAACCTTAACCTTGTTTGCACCAACTTCTGTAAGCTCAACATCGAACTCATCCTTCTCTGCTGCGCCTGCTGCATCTCCGCCTGCTGCTGCTACAACAACGCCTGCTGCTGCAGATACACCAAACTCTTCCTCACATGCCTTAACTAAATCGTTCAGCTCTAACACTGTCATGCCCTTAATAGCATCAATAAATTCCTGTGTAGTCATTTCTATAACCTCCGTATTATTTTCTTTTCGTTTTGTTTCAATAAAATGTTAATTATGCCTCTGCTGCACTATCGCCCTGCTCTGCGATCTGATTAAGCACACGAGCAAGATTGGTGATAGGTGACTGCAAAGAACCAAGCAGCTTGGAAATAAGCTCGTCTCTTGAAGGAATGCTTGCCAGTGCCTTAACACCGTCAACATCATAGAATGTACCCTCAACAACGGCACCCTTGAATTCCAAAGCCTCAGCCTCTTTCGCAACGTTATTTAAAACGCGGATAGGAGCTGTTGCATCTTCCTTAGAAATTGCAATAGCAGATGGTCCGTCTAAAAGATCATCGAGCTGTGCGAAATCAGTACCCTCGAACGCACGCTTCATCAGTGTGTTCTTGTATACCTTGTACTCACAACCTGCCTCTCTCAATCCCTTACGAAGTTTTGTGTCCTGTTCTACAGTCAGTCCACGATAATCAACAAGCACTACTGTAGTAGCGCCATCGATCTTCGCCTTGATTTCATCAACGATTGGCTGTTTTAATTCAACCTTTGCCATAAGATATCTCCTTTCCTGGGCAGTCCCATAATTTTTCCTGCCTTGGGAAGTTCTTATTAAAAAACCTCCCTGCGTAAACACAGAGAGGTGAAATCATCAAAATAATTACATCCTTCCTCGGTAGGCGGTTTCCTTACGCTGAGCTATCAGCACCTACTGTCTACGGCAGTATGACTTGTTTTCACAAATCGAATGACATATTACCACATTCATTCACAATTGTCAACCTTTTATCCTCATTTTTCTTGTCCGTTTATGTCTTAATTTTTTTCACACATAAATTTCCCATTCATATCTTAATTCTTCCACTTTTCCATGGTCAGGAATACTTCCACAGGTTTTTGATCTGCGGCACAACCCGTTCCAGATCCCACGTTCTCCGACTGTTCTTCCTGCTGTTCGGGTCGTTGATGATCACCTCGCCATCCTGCGTCACACCGGCAAGCACCAGAAAATGTCCTGCTGTTGTAAAGTCCCCCGGACGCATGGCACAAATGATCACATGCCCGTCCTCCAGCGTCCGCCGGATCGTTTCCGCATCACATGACATCTCTGTACCGTTTAAGCCCATCTTTGCCGCACCTTCCGTCATCAGCGACCATGCCGAGCCCTGACCATCCACATAATAACCATTCCTTTGCGCCATTTTCGCCACCCTCCACGGATTCCATTTTGTCTCTCCACGACTTTCCGCAACCATCGCAAGACACGTAGGGCCACATCCGGTCAGCGCCATAAAATCATTACCGTACTGCCGGTAACCCCATCGCTCATCCCACTGAACAAGCAACGGCACGCTGCTTCCCTGATTCCCCTTCAGATCCTCGTCGGTCAGCTTAATCTTCTGCTTTTTGCCGGCATTTTCAGGATAATCCTTCACAAACTGTCTTGTCTCCCTGTTCTTTTTTGCAAGCTCCACCAGTTGATCCGGATAAGTTCCGTCTTCGTTTTTCAGAAACTGATCCTGTCCCAGAGAAATCCGCTCCGAAACCGCCTCCATTCCGTTCTTCAAAATATTTCCGGCACCACCGTTCCACGTCAGCAGACGGAGCCCCCCGATCACCAGAAGCACCGTCAGCACAAGTCTTCGTTTCTTTCTTCTTTTCCATTTCCGCATCCTTTGTCCCCCATTTCTGTTTCTGTGTGATTACCATTATAGGATCTCCTGTCCGAAAATGCCTTTGCTTTTCCTCAAGAAAACCTAATGTTTCTCTGAATATTCCTGCGGCGTAATTTTACATTAAAGAAGCAATGTGATAAGATAGGGGCTGAAAACACAATACGAGAAAGGATAATCCTCATGAACGAAACAGAAAATATATCCGAAGAAACAACGGTCGATAAAAAAGAAAAGAAATTTTCTATTGTAGATACCCTGCAATTTCTGTTCCTGCTTGCTGTGATCGCACTGATCATATTTATCCGCCAGATGCCGCTTTTCACGGTAGACGGAAACAGCATGAACAACACCTACACGAACGGCGATCTGCTGGTCGGCGACAAGAAAGCAGAGATTGCCGAGGGAGACATCCTGATCATATACAGCGATGTTCTCAGGGAACGCATCGTTAAGCGCTGCATCGGTCTTCCGGGCGATCAGGTCGATATTAAGGACAACGTTGTGTATGTCAACGGCAAGGCTCTGACAGAGAACTATATCGCCGAGCCGATGAATACCTCCGATATGTCCATCCGGTTATCCGATAACGAATATTTTGTGATGGGTGACAATCGGAACAATTCCACCGACAGCCGTGAGATCGGACCGATCCGGAAGGACAAGATTGAGGCAAAGGTAACGCACAATCTTACAAAGCAGTATCACATCACACCCGTTCATCTCAAATGGTTTAAGCGCATCGTGATCATCGGCGCCGCCTGCTACATTATCTATACGATCCTTGGAAGTTTCTGCTGCCGCTCTTTTCCGGAAACGCGACACAGACGAGCCGGTGCATTCCGATCACGATCAAACAGAGAAATAATTCTGCAGCTGCTTTAATATGTTTCACAGACGAATATTTAAACGGCAAAAAGGGTGTCCCCAAAACGGGACACCCTCTGCTTTTTTCTATACTATATATATTTCAAAAAATAAATTCACAACGCAAGGAAGCTTGTTCACTTGCACATGGCGGAGTTTCGAAGAAACTCCTAATATGAGTCCTTTAGGACTCATTATAACATATATCTGCGCGCGTTTTTTGCGCATAGCGGAGTTTCGAAGAAACTCCTAATATGAGTCCCTTGGGACTCATTATATCTTTATTTACTCTTCTTCTCTGTGATCGCTTCCATGCCACCCATATAAGGTCTTAATGCCTCCGGAATCTTAACACTGCCGTCTGCCTGCAGATTGTTCTCGAGGAATGCGATCAGCATACGAGGTGGTGCAACAACTGTGTTATTCAGTGTATGTGCAAAATACTTATTGCCGTCTTCGCCCTTCACACGGATCTTTAAACGGCGTGCCTGTGCATCACCCAGATTAGAGCAGCTCCAACCTCAAAGTACTTCTTCTGACGCGGAGACCATGCCTCAACATCAATAGACTTCACCTTCAGGTCTGCCAGATCTCCGGAGCAGCACTCCAATGTACGAACCGGGATATCCAGTGAACGGAACAGATCAACCGTGTTCTGCCACAGCTTATCAAACCACTCCTTGCTCTCCTCCGGCTTGCAGACAACGATCATTTCCTGCTTCTCGAACTGATGGATACGGTAAACACCACGCTCCTCGATACCATGTGCACCCTTCTCCTTACGGAAGCACGGAGAATAGCTTGTCAGTGTGCGAGGCAGTGACTGTTCCTCCAGAATCGTATCAATAAACTTACCGATCATAGAATGCTCGCTGGTACCGATCAGGTAGAGATCCTCACCCTCGATCTTATACATCATCGCATCCATCTCTGCAAAGCTCATAACGCCTGTCACGACGTTGCTTCGGATCATATACGGCGGAATGCAGTAAGTAAATCCACGATTGATCATAAAATCTCTTGCATAAGCAAGAACTGCAGAATGCAGTCTTGCAATATCACCCATCAGATAATAAAATCCGTTACCGGCAACCTTTCCTGCAGCGTCAAGATCAATACCGTCAAAACGCTCCATGATCTCTGTATGATAAGGCACCTCAAAGTCAGGCACAACCGGATCACCATACTTCTGAATCTCCACATTCTCGCTGTCATCCTTACCGATCGGTACGCTTGGGTCAATAATATTCGGAATGACCATCATGATCTTCTGAATCTTCTCTGCAAGCTCCGGTTCCTTTGCCTGCAGCTCTTCCAGACGAGGGGCGATCTCTGCAACCTCAGCCTTTCTCTGCTCAGCCTCATCCTTCTTGCCCTGTGCCATCAGACCACCGATCTCTTTGGAGATCTTCTTGCGGCGTGCGCGAAGCTCATCAGCTCCTGCTGTGTCTTTCTCGCCTCTGCATCGAGCGCGATCACCTCATCCACAAGTGGAAGCTTGTCCTCCTGAAACTTATTTTTGATGTTCTGTTTTACGATGTCAGGATTTTCTCTGACAAATTTCAAGTCTAACATTTCTTTTCTCCTTTATGATTTATTCGCTCAAAAAGCATTTTTCAAATACAACGTTCTTCATGGCGCCATAATAAATCACGCCCTCAAACACATCGCATCCTATCTTTTTCGCATACTCCTCCTGGAGCCTGGTATGAATACCCCCACAGGTGACGGTAAGACCCATCTCCTTCGCCATCTCCACCGTCTTCTGAAATACCACGGTATCCTTTTCATTGATCATATGCTCGCTGAAATACTCTCCATGGAACTTAATACCGGTCACCGGCAGACGACGCATTGAATTAACTGCTGTATGATCGGCACCAAACCGGCTGATGATCACCCGGTACCCCAGATTCGTCAGGTTACGGATCGCCACCTCAAATGCTGTGGTCGCATCGGCGAAGAATCGCTCCGGAATCTCAAAAATGAAATCCTCCGGTTCCAGATTATTCCGCTCCACAACAATATTATGAATGCGCTCAACCGCATGCCGGGTCGACAGCTGGCTTGCCGTCATCTCCAGCGAAACAGGAATGACCGTATTGCCCTTTGCCTTCCAGGCACCAATGTTATCTGCAACCTCCTGCAGCAGATAGAAACTAAACTCCTCTAAATGCGTGCCGCGCTCCATCAGATGCATGATCTGCGTATACTCAAAATACTGACCATCCTTCATAAGAATCCTCGGTATCGCCTTGCACCCAATTACATGATCCTTATCCCCTCTGATACGCGGAAGATAGCTGATCTCGACCGTCCGTTCGTCCATCGCACGTCGGATCTCTCCCGCCATCTCGTCCTCGCGGGACAACTGCTGCTCCATATCCTCGGTATAGATCGCATAATGATTGCCGCGAAGTCCCTTAATGCTTCTTCTGGCAAGATCTGCTTTCTCTAACATTTCTAAAAGTTCGTGATCCTCCTGCTGGATCAGATAAACTCCAACCGTCGATCCGAAGTCAATGTTGTCCTCCTCCACCTCAACCTCCTGCTGATGACGGACAACTGCGGACATTGCGCGAACCAGTTCCTTGTGACTTCCGTACTGGAAGAGAACGACGAAATAGTCCCCGTCTACTCTCGCACACATTCCATCCTTTGTCAAATGATTTAACAAAACATCCGAAAATGCTTTCAAAATCCGATTACTTACATAAAAGCCATAATGATGGCTGAAGCTCTGAAATTCATTGATATCCGCACAGATCAGTGCATAGTGTGAATCCTCTCTCCGGTTCGCCAGGATCTTCTCAGCCTTACGCAGGAACGATGCATACGGCAAAAGACCTGTGATCGTATCCTCTGTCTTCGCTCTTGCTGACGCCGCAAGCTTCTTCAGCTTGCCTGCAACCTGTGTGATCTCCAGCTCTGCCGGCTTCGACTCCTGTGGCTTCAATGCCGTCTGTTCTCCATCGGAAAGAAGCCTCGTCAAGCCATAGACAACAGCTCCCTTTCCCGGTCTCTTCTCCGTACAGGTACTGATCCGCATTCTGTGATAAGCACCGTGACTGTTGATCACCCGGAAGACATCCTGATATCTGCCCTCCTGCTCAATCCAGAAATTGCGCATCTCCATAAACTTTGACACGTCATCCGGATGAATGATCGTCCCAAGCTTCTCGTCCGAAAACTGCCCCTCCAGAATAGACTCCGGCGAATACGACTCTCCCAGATCGCCATCCCGGCGCAACACCTGATTCTCCAGATCGTAGGTCCAGATCGTCTCCTTCAGCATGCTGGTAACCACATTCGAGCGGTGATTGTTGTCCGCAAGCTCTGCCTCCGCCTGCTTTCTGGCGGTAATATCCACGATTACGCACAGATAAACCGGCTTTCCATCGTCATCATCAATCCGCGTACCATTAATGTAAGACCAGCGGATCTCGCCACTTTTCGCCATGATCCGGTACTCCACCGCCAAAGGTCCCCGGTTCTCGATCGCCTGCCTGATAAGGCTCGTCACCATATCCAGATCCTCCGGATAAACAAGCTTCGAGGTATCATTATGAAACTGCATGCTGTACTCCGATCGGCTGTATCCCGCCAATCGGAAGAAACCATCATTCGCATAAAGGATCTTAAAATCATTCAGGCGAACCTTGATCACACCACCCGGAATACTGTTTGCGATAAGATCCAGCTCTCTTTTGGCATTGTAGACATCCTGCAGATGCCGCTTAGAACCCGAAATATCCAGACATGAGCAATAATACACCATACTCCCCGGCTCCGCTTCTCTCTTCGCCGTAAAAGAAATCCAGATGATCGATTCATCCTTGCGCTTCGCCCGAAACTCCAGATGAATACTACCGCCCATGCTGACCTGACGCGCCATCAGTGCTTTCATACGTTGCTTCTCCTCCGGGAGCGCCGGTCCCATGACCTTATTATCAAAGCATTCCTCAAACTCCTCCGAGGTATACTGAAACATTCTGTAAAATCCATCATTGGCATATATGATCTGAGCTCCGCCTGCATCTTCGTGATCATCATGCCGCACTCCGACATGCCTGCCAGTCTGGCAAATTGTTCCTTGTGCATCTCAAAGCCGCTCTCTGCTATCTTATCTGAAATCGTTTCCATACCACGCACCCCCTTTGTATCCTGTAAATCTCCTTATCTTACAGCTTCGCCGGACCGTCTCCGATCTGTACTACATAGAAATCGGCGGCATATCCGATTGTTGCCTTATAGGCTGTGCCAACCTTCTCAATAAATGTATCAACGGCATCATCCTTTACAATACTTACGGTGCATCCCCCAAAGCCTGCTCCTGTCATACGGGAACCGATCACACCTTCAACCTTCCAGGCTTCCTCCACCAGTGTATCAAGTTCAATACCGGTCACCTCATAATCATCTCTCAGAGAAACATGAGACGCATTCATCAGCTTACCGAACAGCTCAATATCATTTGCCTTCAATGCCTGTACTGCCTTGATCGTGCGCTGGTTCTCATATACCGCATGCTTTGCTCTCTTCTGGCGGGTTGCATCCTTGATCGCATCCCTCACCTCTTCAAACTGCTCCTCGCTCAGGTCACCAAGGCTGTCCACCTTCACCTTCTGCCGGATCTCCTCCAGAGCCTCCTCGCACTCTGCACGGCGCTCATTATACTTGGAATCTCCAAGGCCACGCTTCTTATTGCTGCAGGAAATCACGATCTTTGCACCCTCCAGCTTGATCGGTGCATATTCAAACGAAAGATCTGCCGTATCCAGAAAGATTGCATGATCCTTCTTGCCCATAGCGATTGCAAACTGATCCATAATTCCACAGTTGACTCCGTTGAAATTATTCTCCGAAAACTGTCCCAGAAGTGCCAGATCCTGATTGGAAATACCAAGATCAAACAGATCATTCAGAATATAACCCGTCAGCACCTCCACCGATGCAGAAGACGAAAGTCCCGAACCATTCGGGATATTACCAAACAGCATCAGATCAATACCACACGGGATCTCATAGCCCTTCTCACGCAGCGCCCACATCACGCCCTTCGGATAGTTCGTCCATCCGGCATTCTTGCGCGGCGTAAGATCATCAAGGCTTGACTCAATCACGTTCAGATGCTCAAAATTCATAGAATAAAAGCGAAGCTTATTGTCATTTCTCTTGCGAACGGCTCCATATGTACCGATCGTCAAGGCGCATGGAAATACATGTCCGCCGTTATAATCGGTATGCTCACCGATCAGATTCACACGTCCCGGTGCAAAATAAACACCAATCTCTCCCTCCGCTCCAAAAATCTCCTGAAATCTCTTATAAATCTTTTCCTTCATGGTCTGTCCCTCCGTCGTGTTCTATGAAAGGCTCGAAAATATCGCCCCTCTATCTGATGCTCCGGATCGATCCATTGATATCATTGCCGTGCATCATTATATAAAGTATATTATATACTATTCACGTTTGGAAAACAAGAAGGAGGATGGGATCGGGAGGGTGGATGCCTTTTGCCCCCAATATCATATTATATCTCTTTATTTTCCCTAAGATACTTCAGGAACGCCGTACAACCCTCCAGCACGTCATCGTAGGTCGCATCAAAATTGCCGGTGTACCACGGATCCGCAATGTCCCGATGACTGCCCGCAAACTCCAACAACTTGTACACCTTGCCGTCCGGGTCGCCCTTCAGCATGCGATGGAGATTTTTCATATTCCATTCGTCCATGCCGATAATATAGTCTGCCTCCTGATAATCCTGCCAGGTGATCTGCGTGGCGCGGTGCGGCAGCACCGGAATGCCGACCTCTCGCAGCTTGCGGACAGTACCGTGGTGTGGCTGGTTGCCGATCTCCTCCGTGCTGGTGGCACGGGAGTCGATGTGGAACTGATCGGTGAGGTGCTGTTCGTTGACAAGGTGCTGGAAAACGAACTGCGCCATGGTGGAACGGCAGATGTTGCCGTGGCAAATAAATAATACTCTAATCATCTATATAAAACTCCTTGAATTTACTGTATTTCCTTGATATATCGGCATTTTCTTCCGCTTGCTGTTTCCTCTCATTCGTGGCATATCGTAGCATAAATTAGCACATCTTTTACCTCAAAAGTAGTACAAAAAGTAGTAAATTAAAAGCTAACTCCGTATTTTACTACTCCCCATTTACTACCCGTTTCAGTTCTTCTTTTGCGTCGTCATAGCCTATATGTGTATAGGTGTTTAACGTAACGCTTATATCCGAATGTCCCATGAGGTACTGTAAAGTTTTAGGGTTCATGCCGCTTTTAGCCATATTAGAACAAAAAGTGTGTCTGCAAACGTGTGGCGTAACCTTTGGCATTTGCACTCTATAAATGCTATTATACTTCTCGCAAATATGCTGAAAGTATTTCTCCCAATGCAAGGCTACCATAGGCATATCATTTTTATCCAAATATAAGAAGCCGCATTTACCTCCTACAATAGGTTCAACCCTCGGTTTCTTTCTATTGGAAATAATACGTTGAAAGCACTCATAAACTTCATCTGTCATAGGGATTTCTCTTGTACCACAAGAAGTCTTTGTATCTTCAATTACATATTCCATATTTCTTTTTCTTTGTAGCTGATGATTGACACTGATTTTTCTATTCTGCATATCCAAATCTGATAATGTCAATCCCACAAACTCTGAAATACGAAGCCCTGTTTTGAATAAAAGAAAAATTCCCTCATAATATCTGCAAAAGTGCTTGTCATTTGCCACAAATTCAAGAAATGCCCGTTCTTGCTTTCTTGTAATTGCTTCTCTTGTTACGCTGTCGTTTACAACAACCGTAGCAAGCTGAAATTCAAACGGATTTTTGCGTATCAAATCATCATCTACC
Source organism: Roseburia sp. AM59-24XD (assembly GCF_003478445.1). GTDB lineage: Bacteria > Bacillota > Clostridia > Lachnospirales > Lachnospiraceae > Jutongia. The sequence goes on along the minus strand of NZ_QUET01000007.1, from coordinate 15,423 downwards.
GCCATTTGAAAAGCTGGTCTTACAACACCTCTGATAGAATGAATGGAACTATATCCACGTCCGTCCTGCTGTAACTTTATCAGCCAACACTTTGCGTCGGACAGCTTCACTTTATCTATTCGCTTTTTACCAAAGTCCTCTTTCTTGATAATATTGAGAACAAAATTATAATTTGCTTCGGTGTTATGTCGTACTCCCGTTTTTTGTAAAAGATATTTCTTTACCAATTCTAAAACGGTCATCTCTCCACCGCGCGGGACAATTTCATCATCAATCGCTTTCATTATCTGCTTTTCTTTTTCTCTTAATGAAAGGTCGTCGCGTTTTCCTTGCGGTGTCTTATCGGTCTTTTCTAATTTCCAACTATAAACAAACTGCGGTTTACCTGTTGTATCAATATATTTGAACGCATATCGTCCGTCCCGGCGTTGGCTCTCTCCATTGCGAAGAATACGATTTTTGCTATCTCGTCTTTTTCCGCTCATGTCTATGCTCCTTTCGTACAAAAAGAGCCTCGCCACGATATATTAAATTATATCATAAGCAAAGCCCTTTTTCTATCCTTTTATCAAGCAGCACTCAAAGCGGAAACGACTATATAGCCTATCCGATATGGCTACTGATTATCGTATATTTGTTAAATTGCTGTCAGGTCATTCAGAAAATCTTCAAATCGTTTCCTTTTGATAAGAAACTTCACTCCATTTTGAATAATAAAACCGGAGTCCAAATTATCTGCAACAAGTTTTCTTAATTTCTTTTCTCCAATATTAAAATAAATTACTGCTTCATCAATCGTTAAACAAAACTTATTTTGTATCTGTACCTGTGTTTCATTATTCATTTATTCTCTCCCCTTTCTTGAACTATAAAACTATTGTAAAATTATAAAGGCTCATCAGACGGTTTTAGCAAACCTCACAAGAATTTCACTTCCGCATGGTTCTCATGCAGCTCTACCCGTTGTCTGCGACGCTTTTAACGCTCGGACTACGGCGGTAAAGGAGTATCATTATACCGATATATGGATTGTGGCGACAGAGTTGCTAAGTCTGCTATGGAACGCTGATAGTTCTCGCTCGTTTTGTCCCTCCTTTCAGTCATGGCGTATCAGCCCAACGGCTCCCCATATATCGAATGTATCTGATTTGTCCTATGCTGCGTCGCCGTTCTATTGCGCCGCTTTCTTTGTCAAAGAGCAGAGGGCTGTTCTGCGATATGGAACGGAAAAGGGGGAAGCGTTCCAATACCGCGTTGCTTTATTCAGCCCTAAATGTGAGGATTGCCCTCATCAGTTTTGCTTGCAGCCTTTCGCGTATTTCTTTGTCTACTCCAAAATAAACATTTCCTCGCTCATCATAGAGCTTCCGCATGGAAAGACTTGCTATGTAGCCGCTGAAATGCTGCAATACAATCTTCATTGCATCCGGGTCGCCTTTGCTCGCCGCCAAAATAACGGGATAGGGAACAAGGGCATTTTCCGGGTACTCGGTCGGTTTACCATTCAATCCATTCATCAGCGTTTTCCTCCAAATATTTTTTTAACTGCTCAAAGGAGCTTGTCCGGCGATACTGTACCGTACTTCTTGAGATATTGAGCTGCTTTCCGATTTCTACATCAGTCAATCCCTCAAAGTAATACATCAGTACAATTTTGCGCCGTTCTTCGGGTAAAGCCCGGATAGCTTCAAGCAGCAGTTTTGGGGTTATTTCTTTTCCTGCCATTTGATAAGACGGCTCTGCTTCTTCGTCTTGAAAATACTTATCGACGGTATAAAGCTGCCGTTCCTCATACAAGGCAAGGTCGGAAAAAGTAACTTCCCGAACTCTGCGCCGACGAATTTCTTCATGGGCGTTGCACGCTTCATTGTGCAGCACTGATTTACAGAACTTTTGAAACGTACATTGCTTTTCAAATTTCCTGCGATTAGGTGTCATGGTGTTCACCTCCTTTCTGCCGAAAGGCGGTAGTACCTCCCCTTTTCGCGGGATAATACAGGCGACTTTTTGCTTTGCCAAAAAGAGGGCAAAGTTTTTGAAAAATCTTCTGTAAAATGCGAAATGCGCCTGCCTGCAAAATGCAGACAGACGCATAGGAAATAACAGCAGTATTTAATTGATTTGATAGTTCATCTACATAGCCGGAATACCCCGTCGGTGGATAATGGCTTTTTTTGATAGTAACCCATTAGGTATAGAAAAAAGGACATGACAATACCTCCCGGATACCGCCGTGTCCTTAGAAAAGGGCGACTTCAACACACCCCCCGCAAATCCATTTTTTAAAAAGGAAAACGGCGGCTTTGATTGTTATTTCAAAACCGCCGTTATAGAGGCATGAGTACTTTCTACTTCATAAGCGGTTTTTTTTGTTTCCTGCTTATGGAGTAGATATTTCTTATTTGATTGTAAATTCACAAGATAAATTGTATGTGTCGTAATCCCAATCTCTCTCATGCTCAAAGAAAGCAAATTGTTTAATCAAGCGATAGTGTCCAGCGGGCAGCTCTCCATAAAAACTTTTGACATCTATTTTTAATGGTAACTGTTCATCGGGCTTAATAATACAATCTGTTTCATTATTCTTTGAGGGGTCATTAAGCTGTTTTAGCTGATACCAAGTACCGGATTGTTCGGCTTCTATTTCAAAATATTCTGGTGAATATCGGTATTCCTTATCAGAAGTATTTTCGATTAGAAAAGAAAGCTGTTTCAAATCTAAATCATTTTCTGTACTCAATGAAATCTTTAAATCTTTCAAAGTGTCAAGTTCTTCTTCATTTCCATAAGGAGAAACCTCATATTCTTCGGAATAATCCTGCACTAATTGATTACCACTATCCTCTGCTTGACTGCACCCAACAATACACACCAATAATGATAACATAATAAACATACATATTATTTTTTTCATTTGTCCTTATCTCCTTTCTTTTGAGTATATCTTAGCAACTAAATATCTATTTTCAATCAACTTTCACTATAATTTATTCTTACGGTAACACAAGCTCCACCTGTTTCGTTATTGGAAATTTGAATATTTCCACCATGCCTTTCACTTAAAATCTTACAAATATTCAGACCCAATCCTAAATGTTCAGTAGATATTTCTTTTGATGATTTATAAAATGGCAAAGTTGCTTTTTCGATATCGCTAATTTTAAAACCACAACCATCGTCCGAAACAGATATAACTAAATCATTATTTTGTATTTCTATTCCGATAGTAATATTATTTTTTGCATATCTGATACTATTGGAAAGTAAATTTTCATATATCTGCATGACCGTATCTAAGTTAATAAACAAGGCTATATCATCATTTTTTGATGTGATCGTAAAGCGTTTGTCACAACAAAGGGCTTCTGCTGTTTCATTCAAGCTGTTTATTAGTGAATGGAATTGAATATACTGGCGTGGCATTTCAATTTCTTCCAATCTATATAAGTTTGTCATGGCATTTACATATTTTTCAAGCCGCACAACATTTTTTGACATAACAGATATTTCTTCCATTATTTCTTCCTGTGATACTAAGCCTTTTGGGATAAAGGAAAGCAACGTAGAAGCATGACCTTTTAGTAAGGTTAAAGGAGTGCGTAAATCATGTGAAAAGGCAGCATTTAAACGTCGTTGTTCAGCAAATTGCCGTAACATTATTTCGTTGTTTTTTGCTAAACAATCTTTCATTTTTTCAAAAGCACAACAAAGTTTTCCCATTTCATCATTCAAGGGATATGATAACGCAAAATCCAAGTCATTTGCTTCAATTTTATGATACGCATTAGTTAATAGCTTAATGGGTTTTGATAATTTTTTTATAAAAAATGTTACACAACATATCATACTAATAGATAATACGATAGGAATAATTGCAATATTTAATGAACCTAAAGCACTGTCAATAAGCCTATCCCGGCTTGTAAAATTAGGTAAAACTTCGATATATGAAACATGGTTCGGATAGACATATTCGTGTACTGGGCGTTCTTTTTGATAATCAACATTGAACTTGCATATCTCGTTTCCTTTCGTGTCAAATATTGTATATTTTGTTTGGTCATTACTATAAGTGGCGGTAAATGAGCCATTTTCCGGTATATCATACCTTGTTGACATATTTTCATACTTATAGTTTAAATTTATTCTGTATCTGTCAACCATTGAAATTAAAAATATACAAATAATTATTCCAATCAACAACGAAAACAAAGCATAAAGAACAAAGGACATTCTAATACTCATGCTATTTAACCGATTGAACAATCTGCTTCTCTTTAATTTTTCCATTTATATCCGCACCCCCAAACAGTTTCAATGTAAGGTCTATCGCCTAAAGATAAAAATTTTGCCCTAATACGTCTGATATGTTCTGTAACAACTGTATTATCACCAATGCCGTCTAATCCCCAAACTTTTTCATAAATAGTTTCCCGGTCAAAAACAATTCCTTTGTTTTGCGAAAGGAAAGATATTATATCAAATTCTTTTTTGGTAAAAGCCATATCCTTATTATGATAAAACACAATACGTGAGGAATAATCTATAACCATATCTTCATCAAATTGCACCTTTAAAGATGTATTGTGTCTTTTTTCTCTGCGAAGATGTGCTGCAATGCGAGCTTCTAATTCATCAACAGAAAATGGTTTTATTACATAGTCGTCTGCGCCAATAGAAAATCCTTTTATTTTATCACTATCTTCAATGCGTGCTGTTAAAAAAATTATAGGGCATGAAACATAATCCCGTATTCTTTCACAAACAGTAAATCCATCAATATCTGGCATATTAACGTCTAACAAAATAATGTCAGGTTTTTTTTCTACTTCTTTTAATGCAGCATTTCCTGCTGTTGCAGTATATACCGTATATCCAAGTTTGCTGAAATAGTAATACAGCATTGATACAATTTCTTTTTCATCGTCTACAATTAAAATACTCTGCGCCATAAATATACCTCCCTTGTAAATATCTGATTTAAGATTATCAAACAAAAATCTATTTCTAATCAATTTCTTTAATTTTCGATGTCATTAGATATTATATATGGCAGTATGAGTGATAGCAACCTTACTCTGCATGTTTTATGCTCTATTACTATCAATACTATGATATGTGTACTCATATCTTGAAAGAAAGGTGAACGGTAAAATGTAACTGGGTGAAATGATTATGAAGCAGAGTAAAGAGAAATTTGATTTTAAGGCTTTCGGACAAGCCATTAAAGCAGCAAGAAAAGCAAAGGGAATATCACGCAATCAGTTAGCCGACACGCTGAATATTGCGCCCCGATATATCGCGTCCATTGAGAACAGCGGGCAGCACCCAAGTTTACAGATTTTGTATGAGCTTGTAACCCTGCTTGACGTATCAGTAGACCAGTTCTTTTTCCCGGAACGGGAACAGGAGAAGTCCACACGCCGCCGTCAGCTCGATACCATGCTTGACACTATGAGCGAAACGGACTTAAAAATCATGTCTGCTACTGCAAAAGGCATAGAGGAAGCCAACAACGACAGGACGGGGGAATAAAGTTCCCTCGTTTTTGTCTGCATAAAGTGATTGAAGCGTCGCAGGATTGCGGCGTTTTTCTTTTGCACTTTTTTTGGCATACTGGAAGTTTCGTTGTAGTGGTAAGTGAGGAAAAAACTTTCTTAGCAAGCATAGGAAAAGAGTACCCTTTTCCGTATTTTCGCCCTCCCGTCCTGCGGTGTGTCGGTTGAAAATTGCTTGTTGGGAAGTGTCCCAAACCCTCGGAATGGAAAGGAGCGATTGCATGAACGGACGCAAAAGAAAAATACAAATCAAATTCTATGTAACAGAGGAAGAAAGGGCATTGATTGAACAGAAAATGAAGCTCGTCCCCACCCGGAACATGGCGGCGTATCTTCGCAAGATTGCCATTGACGGGTATATCATTCAGACAGACCATAGCGACATAAAAGCCATGACAGCAGAGATACAGAAAATCGGGGTCAACATCAATCAGATTGCAAAGCGTGTCAATGCGACAGGCAGCGTCTACCAAGAGGACATAGAGGAAATAAAGGGGGTGCTTGCGGAGATATGGCGGTTACAAAGATTAAGCCTATTAAAAGCACGTTGAGCAAAGCCCTTGACTATATCCAAAACCCGGATAAAACAGACGGGAAAATGCTTGTGTCCTCCTTTGGGTGCAGCTATGAAACGGCAGACATTGAGTTCGGATTTACGCTTGCACAAGCCATAGAGAAAGGGAACAATCTCGCCCACCATTTGATACAGTCCTTTGAGCCGGGAGAAGTAGACTATGAGAAAGCCCACGAAATCGGAAAGCAGCTTGCCGACGCGGTAACAAAGGGACAGCATGAATACGTCTTAACTACCCACATAGACAAAGGGCATATCCATAACCATATCATTTTTTGTGCGGTCAATTTTGTTGACTACCATAAGTACAATTCCAACAAACGCAGTTACTACGGCATACGGAACATGAGCGATAAGCTGTGCCGGGAAAACGGGCTGTCTGTTGTCGTTCCGGGCAAAGGCAGCAAGGGAAAAAGCTATGCAGAATATCAAGCGGAAAAGGTCGGTACAAGTTGGAAAGGCAAGCTGAAAATTGCCGTTGATACGCTTATCCCCCAAGTAGCAAGTTTTGAAGAATTGTTGCAGCGGTTACAGGCAGCGGGTTATGAGATAAAGCCGGGAAAATATATCTCCTGCCGCGCTCCCGGACAGGAACGCTTTACCCGCTTAAAAACTCTCGGTGTAGATTATACAGAAGAAGCCATAAGAGAACGGATAGAGGGCAAGCGCACAAAGGCGACGAAAGCTCCCAAAGAGCAGCGCGGCGTATCGCTGCTTATCGACATTGAAAACAGTATCAAGCACAAGAGAGCCGGGGCTATGAACAGTGGGCGAAAATCCATAATCTGAAACTGGCTGCAAAGACTATGAATTTCTTGACGGAACATAAGATTGAGCAGTACGCAGATTTAGTCAGCCGGATTGAGGAAATAAATGCGGAAAATGTAAAGACAGCAGACGCATTAAAGAGCGTGGAGAAGCATCTTGCAGACATGGCAGTGCTGATGAAGCACGTTACCACCTACCAAAAGACAAAGCCTGTTTATGAAGCATACCGCAGGGCAAAGGATAAGGACGCGTACCGGGCAAAGCAGGAAAGCAGTCTGATACTCCACAAAGCAGCAGTAAAGACACTGAAAGCGGCGGGCGTTACTAAACTTCCCAACCTTGCCGCCATGCAGGAAGAATACGGGAAACTACAAGCGCAAAAAGAAGTCCTTTACACTGATTATGGCAAGCTGAAAAAACAGGTCAAGGAATACGACGTTATCAAACAGAACATAGACAGTATTTTGCGGCAGGGCAAAGAACAGGAACGGGGCAAGGAACCAGAGCGTGGATAGCCTTCTATGGTGGATTTATTCATAATTTTATAGTATAATTAAAAAAATAGAAAGGATGTGAAGGACATTGAGATTTTCAGAAATAATGAATAGGCTTACAGGTATTAGTTGCCCTATTTTTGGATTATCGTGGAACCCTGTTGATACTGAAAGAAGTATTGCTCGGCGCATAATTGTATTTCTTGAACCTCGCAGGGTGTTGTATTCTGCATATGAATATGAATCTGTATGTCCGTGTATTACATCAGTTACAGAAATAAAGAATTATCTTACATCTGAACTTCAGCAAATTGATGAAAATTCAGAACTTAATTCTTATGTTCGAGCAATGCGTAACGCTTGTAATAAGTTTTTAAGTAAATGTCCAGACCGTAAAGATTTCCGCTGCTATGCTTGCCAAAGCGGAAATATTGACAACTGGATTTTCACTTCTGCGGTTGGTGAATTACGCGGTGTTTTTGGCATTATGATAGGACAAATTGCTAAATCTTATGGGCTTGATGTAGAGGACGATTTAGCACAGATTATTCCAGAGTAATCCCTATTACAAAAAGAAAATGAAAGGATATTTAATTATGTCAGACTTCAAAGATATTGATTTATCAAAATTTAGTCTGGATTTGACAAAAACCATGCAATATGTAAATCCGGTACAAGACCAAATGGCACGAATACAAAGAGAACAGGAACAAACCATTAGAAGCATTCAAAAAGCGCGAGAAGAAAAAGAAGCCGAGGAATTACGCAGACATAACGAAATAGTCGCTGCCTTGAAAGAAGCTGGAGAAAAAGGAGCAACAATAGTTATCGGAGATAACGCTAATGGAATACAAATACAGCAAAATTCCGATGGTGCTACGCAAGAAATGACTAACTCACAGACATTCAATTATGACAAGGCTCTTGAAGTTTTAAAAGAGATAAGGGAATATGTTGATTTTCCTCAATTTCAAACAACTTTCAAAGAAAATTCTGAAAATGTAAAAACAATTATTGAGGACACAATTAAAGCAGTTGAAAGTAAAGAAGATGTCGGTATCGTGAAAAAGTCTTTGCGTATTCTCAAAGACTTAGCCGTTGGTGCAAGCGGAAGCTTAATAGCATCTGGAATAATCGCATTGTTAGGTACATTACCTCTATAATGCAAAAAGAACGGGGCGCAGACAGCCAGTAAATGACTGTCCGCGCCCCATTTCTTGTAGGTGCGTTTTAAGTATGTGTTACGCAGTAAAAGTCCTATTTTGAGGGGAAAGGTATTTAATCCCTTACCGCCTTAGAAAACGGCTGTCAGAGCCGCATAAAATAAGGCTTTTTTTGCCCCTACTGCGTAACAAGGGCGCGTCGTTTCCTCATGCGCTCCGCTGCCTGTCTGCGGGTAATACGCTTCCGGCAGTCCGGGCAGTATTTTACACTGTTAGAGGTGGACGCAAAAGAAACTCCGCACTCGGTACAACGCTTTTTATCCTCGGTCTTGAAAAGCTCTGCATACAGCAGCTTATCAAGAGGAAGTACGGCAGTCTGAAACCATTCGCATAGAAGCGAATAGGAAATAAGCTGCGGGCAGACACATTCCTCCCCGTCGTCCAGTAAAATACAGTGTCCGTTATCGCAGTTGCAGCACTCCTTTTTTACAAGGCTGTTGACTTTTCGGCTTTGGGGCGGCGTAAGCCGCTTACCCCCGGTCATACCTCATCAGCGGCGAAAATAGCAAGCTCCGCATACTCATTTTCTGTCAGAGGTGCGATTTTTGCAAGGGTGCGCTTCGCCAGTTCCCGCATATCCTCGTCCATGAACGGCAGCGCAGCGTTGATGTTCTCCATAAGCCCGCGCTTACCGCCCTCATTGTAAATGCTCAACAGGTTCGTTTCTTCAACGGTCAGTCTAATCATGCTCATACCTCCAATTCGTGATTTTTTGATTTTGTCGCTTTTTTCTGTGCGGTCTTTTCTTTATCTGCTTTAAGCTGCGCCCGGATAGAGGGCTTCTTTTCCGTTTTTGCTGCCTTTCCGCGTTCCTTATCAGCCTTGACAGCTTCCGCAAGGTCAACAAGGGAAATGGTTTCTCCTGCCTTTACCTTTGCTTCCAGTTCTGCAACGGTCGGGGTGTTGTTTATCTGCCCGTCAATCATGTTGTAGTTTTGCTCGGTGGTCTGCTCAGCAGCTTTCAGATAGTTTTCCGGCTGCTCTGCGAAAATGGCAAACGCCCGCGTTCCGTTCCCCATAATTAAATATTTTCCGTCGTCGGACTGGTGGTGTAATCCATATCCGGCAGCTTCCATTTGCTCGCGGCTCATGGCGGTTACATAGAAAGTCCCCCTCGGTGTTTTGATTGTTTCGCCCGTTTCCAAGTCGTCGGGAATGAGGGCTTTTTCCTGCTCCTTGAAAAACTCCGGCACTTCCTTATAACCAAAGCTGTCTACATAGTGGGCGGTGTCCTGCCCGTTCTGATGAAGCACCACCATGTCGGAAACGGAAAGGCTGTGTCCCTTAAAATCTTTCGGGTGGTCGATATTAAAGCGGGTGTAAATATCTTCAAGGGAAGTCCCCGGCGTAAGCTCTGCGGAATAGACAAGCGCATAGTTTTTCGGGTCTACCCGGTGTCCTGTGGCAGTCAGACGGTCGTAAGGTTCAAAACGCAAGTTCCTTGTTTCGTCCCCGCCTTTTATCTGATAAATGGAAAAGGTGTCTTTGTCCTGTGGGGCTTCCTGTTCCGGCTGCTCCTGTGCGGGGGCTGCCTGTTCCTTGTCCTGCTCCTTTTGGATTTGTGCGATATGTTCATCTATACTGTTGATTATCTCGGCAGCGGTGCTTCTGATTGTTTCAAGAGAGCCTTTCAGCTCCGCAAGTTCCCGCCCGCTGCTCCAACCGGCGACATATCCAAAGGAATAATCAGACGTATCAAGTCCGTAATGTTGGCAGACAGTATAGGCTACGCTTTCTGCTTCCACCTCGCGGGTACGGCGGTCAACGCGGGGCTGCTGCTCGTCTTTCGGGGCGTTTAAGTCAATATCATGCAGCTTTGCGTGGGCGATTTCATGGATAGCGGTTTTGAGGGTCTGCAACTCGCTCATGCTCTCATCAATAGCGATACGCTTATCCTCCAAGTGATAGTAGCCATGTGCGCCACCTGTGATTTTTTCAAAACCAATAGGGACAGGAGAAGTCTTTTCAAGGGCTATGAAAAAGTCCTTGTAACGGTCAACGTCCCCAGTCAGCTCGTCAACCGCAATATCCGGCAATTCTTTTCCCTCGGTCTGCGACACATCAAAGACAGATACCACCTTATAAGCGGGTATGGTGACTTCCTTTTCCTCCATGACAGGTTTCCCGTCTTTCCCCATAACAGGCTTCCTTGTATGTGGGTCGATTTTCTCCGTTTGCTGTTTTACCTTGAACGGCGACGGGGCAATAATCTTGATACCCTTTTCTCCTTTTATTACGTTGCGCTGAAAGTTATTTTTCCAAGCTGTAAATCCTGCCACAAGGGAAGCGTCGGGTTTCTGCATGGCGATAAGCAGCGTATTGTTAAAGCTGTAATTGTGGAAGCGGGACATAACTTTGAGATATTCTTTGTAGCGTTCACTGTCAAAGAGTTCTGTAATGCCCTGCTCCAAACGGTCGGTAATCTCTTTCATCTTTTCTGCGGGTTTTTCGCTTGTCAGCACGATAGGGATAACCGGGCGGGGCTTTTGCGGCTCTATGGCTGTCGCCGGGGCGGTTTGTTCTGTGGCGGCTGCGTCCATAAAAATCTTGTCCTGTTCGCTTTGTTCCGGCTTCGGATAACTCATAATGCGGTATTCCTCCGGCAATTCGCGCCCCTCAAAATGGCGTTCCCATTCGTCGCCGCTTTTCACAAGGTAGCCATAAGGGGTAAAGCTGCCCTGCTCCTGCTCGGCAGCATTTTTTCCAAAAGCAGCAAGGTCAACGCCGTTTTTCCATTCTTCGGGCATTTGCACCATGCCGGATTTGTTAAGGTAATAGTCGCCCAAGTCGCGGGACGTGTTCACTCCGAGGATATGTACGAAATAGTCCACGTTGTAAGTAAAATCAATTATCTGTCCGATATTTTCAAATCCCTGTTTCTGCTGCAAGGCTGCGTTGAGCTTTGGAAGCTCTGCGGGGTCAAGCTGTGCGATACGCGCTGCAAGAAGATTAAGGCTGTCAATGTCAGCGGCGCATACCATGTCATAGGGTAAGGCAATATGCCTGTTTTCATTATCAGAATATCCGTTAATAAAAAAGTCCTGTGGATTGTCAGCGGTAATGCCGACAGTTCTCATAGCTTCGTGAAGCTGCTCCTTTGTGGTCGGCATGGAAAGCCACACGCCGCCCGGTTCGCCTGTTTCAAAACGGCTGCGGCTGTTAATCAGAATTGCAAATTGTTCCGGCTCGTTCCTTTGCCCTATGTTCTGCGGTGGCTCTGTCGGGACGGGTGCTGCCTGTTCAGTGGTCGGCTGTTCCCGTTCCTCGCCCTCAATCGTGTAGTTCGGTAAAAGCTGCCCGTTTATCTTGAAATGGTAGGCATATTCTTTCGGAATAGGCGGCGATATTTCAGTAAATAAATGCTGATAGGCTTTGATACGCCCATTCAGATATTTTTCCATAGCTGCCTTGTCTGCAAATTTCTTTTCCTGTCCGGCGATTTTTGCTTGATTGTAACCGTCCGGGCTGTTGGTGTAAACGTTCCATGAGAGCGTCCACGCATAGGGAACGGATTGTTCCTTTTCCCGGTCATAGCGGGTATTCTCATAAATGTGGTAGCGCATTTGATAAACGCGGTTGCTAATGATATGGCGGTCATTTTCTGCGGCTTCCCACTGGTTAGCGGTATGCTTGACTTCGGGTGTCCTCACATACTCAATGGCTTTATCAACGGCAAGGGTCTGTCCTGCCTGTGCTTCCCATGCAGCCGCCCGCTGTTTCAAATCTTCATAAATTGTCTGTTCAGCCGCCGCGCTTTCCTCGCGGATTTCCCGTAGCTGTTCCATAGATAAGACAGTCAACCCGGAAATATCGGCTTTGTCCTGTTCAAAATATAGCTTGCGTTCTATCCTCATACTGTCTGCCGGGTCTAAGCGGTCATGGTCGTATGTGGAATATCCTGTTTTTATTTCTGCCATGCGTTCACTCCTTTCGTTTTCAATCATGCGGTGCATAAGTTCGTAGTCCTCAATGCTCATGCTCCCGTCAAATAGATAGGGGTCGGGTTCTTCGCCATCCCGGTAGGCTTTTTCAGAGAACGGAAGCGCCGCAGCGTGGGCGGCGGCTCTTGCTTCCTCGATAAGCTCCGGCGGCAGCCTGTCGTCGTGGACTTCGATAAATTCCCCGATATTGCTATATCCGTTTTCGTAGTGGCGGTGCACCCCGGCGGTCAGCTCGTCAAGGTTCATATCCTCGCCAAGATAGCCGGAATAATAGCCGTTTACCACAACGGCGGCAGGGTCAGCCTGTTTGATTTCTTCCATGCGGCTTCTGTCCTTCGGGTAAAGGTAGTCGCTCATTTCAAGGTGGAAATATTCGGCGTTCCAAGAACGTCCCGTTTTCCAAAACGCCACCCAAGCGATACCGTCCCTTAATTCTTCTTGATAGTCCTTTACGGTGTCCCGTAAACTTACCATGTGTAACCTCCTTTCTGCTGTTTCAGAGGGTTTGGGAACTTCCCAACAAGCAAAAATCCCCGCCGTTCTCGGTAGAGAAAGCAGGGATTTTACGGAAAAGGGTACTCTTTTCCTATGCTTGCTATTCAGTTATTTTTTCTTCGGCAGTTCAATGCGATAGTTGACATATTTCCCGCCCGTATCAGCCAATACGATAGTTCCGTCGTAGGTTTTGCCCGTCTTTGGGGAATAGAGCTTTTTCACATTTACCTTGCCGGACTGTAAGAGTGCAGCGGCAATCTTCGGGGTAAAGGTTACTTTTCGTTCTTCAAAGGAATGGTCATTTTTCCACATGGTAAAGATACAGTCCTTGTTGCTGCAATAGTAGTTTTTCTTTCCCTCATAGACAGGAGAACCGCAGCGGGGGCAGCTTCCCAACACCTCCCGTTCCGGCTTGAACATCTGCGCTTTATCATCAGAAAGAAACGGATAGGTCTTTACCAGTTCCCGCGCCATATTTTCGATACCCTCCATAAATGCAGCGGGGTCTGCCTTGCCTTTTGCAATCTGCGTCAGATTGTTTTCCCATTCTGCGGTAAGCTGCGGGCTTGTCAATGTGTCCGGCAGGACGCACACAAGGTTGATACCGTCTTTTGTGGGAAGTAGCTGCTTGCCTTTTCGCTCCACAAAGCCCCCCTTTACCAGTTTTTCAATGACGGCGGCGCGGGTGGCGGGAGTTCCAAGCCCTTTGCGTTCTGCGTCCGGGTCGGTGTCCTCACTTCCGGCACGCTCCATAGCAGAGAGCAGCGACGCTTCGTTGTGAGGTTTCGGCGGTGTTGTGTCATGCTCCGTTACCGTTGCCGCCGGATTTTCAAAGGTCTGTCCCTCGGTAAATGGCGGCAGAGTCTTTTCTGTGTCGCTGTCTGCGTCGTCCGTTTCGGTCTTGTTCTTTAAGGCTGCCCTGTATTTTCGGTCAATCTCTTTCCACCCGTCGAACAGTACCGTTTTTCTCCTTGCGGTAAAGGACTGTCCGGCACATTCAAAGATTGCCGTAACCGCTTCAAAGGTATGCGGTGCAGCGGTCGCCATAAGTAGACGCGCCCCGGCAAGGGTAAGGATATTCCTTTCGCTTTCCGGCAGCGCGGCAAGGTCGGTCTTTGCAAGTTCCATAGTCGGGATAATGGCATGGTGGTCTGATACCTTTTTACTGTTCAGCACCTTTCCAAGCTCCGGCGTGAAGTCTTTTCCCGCCATAAAAGAAAACTTTCCACAAAGCAGTTTGATAATGCCCGCCGCTGTGTCGCCCATGTCGTCGGTCAGAAATGCGCTGTCGGTTCTCGGATAAGTAAGAAGTCTTTTTTCATACAGGGCTTGTGCAAGGTCAAGGGTCTGCTTTGCCGTATATCCGAACAGGCGGTTTGCTTCCCTCTGTAAAGAAGTAAGGTCAAAGAGCTTCGGCGGGGCTGCGGTCTTTTTCTCTTTCACAAGGGAAGTACAGACTGCTTTTGACACTTCGCAAGTCGTTTTTAATGCGTCGGCTTCTGCCTTATCTGAAATTCTTTCACTTGCAGCTTCCGCGCCGGATAAGGCAAGGCGCACATGGTAGTATTTTTCTTTCTTGAAAGTGGTAATCGCTGCGTCCCGGTCAACAAGCATTTTTAAGGTCGGGATCTGTACGCGCCCCACGTTCAAGGTATGATTATAAAGGACAGAGAAAAGGCGGGTGGCATTGATACCAATTAACCAGTCAGCCTTTGCCCTGCATAATGCGGAAGCAAAGAGCGCGTCGTATTCCTCGCCGTTCTTCAGACGGGAAAAGCCCTCTTTGATTGCGCTGTCCTCCATAGAGGAAATCCAAAGGCGGCGCATAGGTTTCTTGCAGCCCGCCATTTCATAGACAAAACGGAAAATGAGTTCTCCCTCGCGCCCTGCGTCGCAGGCATTGACGACTTCGGAAACGTCTGCCCGGTGCATAAGCTCCTTTAAGGTTTTGAATTGCTTTTCCTTGTCAGCCGAAACGGTGTACTTCCATTCCTGCGGCAAAATCGGTAAGCTGTCATAGCTCCACTTTTTATACTGCTCCCCGTAGGCGGCAGCTTCGGAAAGCCCTACCAAATGTCCTACGCACCAAGAAACGATATAGCCGCTTCCTGTGAGAAATCCGTCTTTCTTTTCCTTTGCCCCAAGTACGGCAGCGATTGTTTGCGCCACACTGGGCTTTTCTGCGACAACTAAAATCAAATAAAATTTCCTCCTTTCAGGCATAAAAAAACGACAAACTTCTAAAAGAAAATTTGTCGCTATCAACATGATTTTTTTACAGAGTTTTCATTATTTGTTCAATGTTGATATATTCAATAATGTTGTTAAAAGTAGAGTAATCAACATAAAAACTTTTTCTTAAATAATTTC
>NZ_QUET01000069.1 GCF_003478445.1 Roseburia sp. AM59-24XD | reverse complement strand
AAAAAACAATGGTAACAGGGATTACCGCATACAAAAGGAGGTCACCAAATGTATTATAACACAATTTATGTGGGAATGGACGTTCACAAATCAAGTTTTACACTTTGCTCGTACACAATCGAGGCAGAAAAAGCCTCACACTTCCAACGAACGGAAGT
Organism: Roseburia sp. AM59-24XD; assembly: GCF_003478445.1. GTDB lineage: Bacteria > Bacillota > Clostridia > Lachnospirales > Lachnospiraceae > Jutongia. Next base: position 1,391 of record NZ_QUET01000069.1, on the reverse strand, counting down.
GGATTACAAAAAAGTGTTAAAGTATCTTGAATTTCTCCGTACTGTTTATGGGGATGATGCACGATTTGTCTGCGGCTATGAAGCCGGATGTCTGGGCTACACTTTGTACCACCAGCTTACAGAACATCATGTGGAATGTGTGATCCTGGCACCAACAACAATGCTGGAACAGCGAAGCAGGAAACGGATCAAAACGGATAAGCGGGACGCAGAGGTCATTGCCAGATGCCTGGCACAGCATAATTACAGCGCAGTGCATATACCGACTGCAACAGATGAAGAAACCAAAGAATATCTCAGAATGAGAAATGATCATAAGCTGGCATTAAAAAGGATAAAACAGCAGATCCTTGCGTTTTGTCTGCGTCATGGTCATATTTATGGAGGAAAAAGCAATTGGACAATATCTCATTTGAAATGGCTGAAGGAACTGGAACTAAATAGTATGCATCGCGAGATTCTTGATGAGTATCTGCTGACCTATACCACGCTGACAGATAAACTGGAACGTCTGGACAGCCGGATCGAGGAGATCGCTTCAAAACCGGAATACAATGAATCGGTCAAAAAACTAAGCTGTTTCATTGGGATCAAAACACATACTGCATTGTCCACACTTGTGGAGGTTGGTGATTTTCACCGCTTTGCCGCTGCTTCAAAATTTGCATCCTATCTTGGGCTTGTACCCGGTGAAGATTCCAGCGGTGATGATCAGACGAGACTTGGCATCACAAAGGCCGGAAACCGGCATCTTCGCCTGCTGTTGACAGAAGCTGCACAATGTTACGCTCGCGGACAGATCGGTTATAAATCTAAGGCATTAAAAGCACGGCAGTCCGGAAATCCCCCAGAGATTATCGCATATGCCGATAAAGCAAACGAAAGACTGAGGCGTAAATACTATAAAATGGTTCTTCAGGAAAGAAAAACACATAACGTAGCAAAAACAGCGATCACAAGAGAACTTGTCTGTTTCATATGGGGCATGATGACTGACCGTATCGCCTGATACTTATATAACAGCAGCCTGTTTAAGTCAAGGCCGGGCCGCTGTACAGCGTTGCTGACGCAGCCTTGACTTAAACACCGTGCAGTTATAATTGTTAGTTAAGCATGTGTAAGGCAGCTTACGCCGCATACACATGGCACTATACCATAAAACTGAAGACATCCTGAAAGGGTTTCGGCCATTTCAAGGTTCGAGCTATCTGCGATCAAACTTTGTTGGCACAGCAAAAGCTGTGATCCACGCGCGAAGACAGTCAGAGCTCACGGCGGACCATTGACCTGTAGGTAACCAATCCACGTATATCAGAGTGGCCAATGCCGGGAACTGATACTCCGAAGCTCTTTCTGGGTGCCTTCAGAAAACAGAATAATTAATTTTTTTT
>NZ_QUET01000068.1 GCF_003478445.1 Roseburia sp. AM59-24XD | reverse complement strand
ATAATATAAAATTCTGGGAAATACTGCATTGTATTCTCCCATGCAACCGTCAACATATCAGTTCATTATAAAAATATCAAATTTTTGTCTTGACAACTGAGCCATTATAATGATTCCTTTACATTCCACTATGTCTCTATTAAAACTGGTTTGTGCTTTTAAAAGCACAAACCTTTTTTAACTTTACATTCCACTATGTCTCTATTAAAACTTGCTTGCTCTTGTGCCGGATGTTGCGTTTGAGACTTCTTTACATTCCACTATGTCTCTATTAAAACTCATTCCTCGTATTCTGTATAAGTTCCTGTAATACTTTACATTCCACTATGTCTCTATTAAAACAAACCAAAAGAAGATGGAACAATGCCGTTGGAAGAAACTTTACATTCCACTATGTCTCTATTAAAACAGACTACATAGAGGATAATACATCATCTAACGATGACTTTACATTCCACTATGTCTCTATTAAAACCTTGCTTGCTCTTGTGCCGGATGTTGCGTTTGAGACTTCTTTACATTCCACTATGTCTCTATTAAAACCGGGATGATGCAGGTGCATGGGATGCATATTTAGACTTTACATTCCACTATGTCTCTATTAAACTTCAAGTCAATCACCACGGATAATGGTGTTGAATTTCCTTTACATTCCACTATGTCTCTATTAAAACGCAAGACAAGTGACGGAAAGACCACATTTTACACCTCTTTACATTCCACTATGTCTCTATTAAAACGACTTTTACGGATATCCTACGCGATATTTATGGTCGACCTTTACATTCCACTATGTCTCTATTAAAACTTCATTAAGATCCATAACAGCACGGGCGTGTATGACTTTACATTCCACTATGTCTCTATTAAAACAATACTCAAGCGTTACTGCCGTTTCGTTCATGCAGCTTTACATTCCACTATGTCTCTATTAAAACGTTACGTTCTTGTAACTTTGTAGGAGGTGGATATAACTTTACATTCCACTATGTCTCTATTAAAACTATCACTACGTCAACTCAAACCTCTTGGATATATCTACCTTTACATTCCACTATGTCTCTATTAAAACTCGCTCGTAACCCAACGCTTAAATTTCTTTGCGTTCTTTACATTCCACTATGTCTCTATTAAAACCCGCTTGCACAGAACGCCATGAAAATGTATCAAAACTTTACATTCCACTATGTCTCTATTAAAACTTGCCCTTATTTTTATGAAAGAGAGGTAAAAACTACTTTACATTCCACTATGTCTCTATTAAAACAGATATACCAGGTATACCGATCACGGGCGTTGTCTCTTTACATTCCACTATGTCTCTATTAAAACTCACGGGCGTTGTCTTGGTGGCTGACTCTAAACGGTACTTTACATTCCACTATGTCTCTATTAAAACTAAAGCTGACACGCCGGAGGATAAGCAGAAAAAGACTTTACATTCCACTATGTCTCTATTAAAACAATACTGCTTAGCAGACATAATCTCGACTAACTCTCTTTACATTCCACTATGTCTCTATTAAAACGAAAACGGGAGAAAGCAATTTTGATTATGAATTTTCCTTTACATTCCACTATGTCTCTATTAAAACACCGAATCTCCGCTTGCCTATGACGATATGGGCGACCTTTACATTCCACTATGTCTCTATTAAAACCGCAAAGGAATAAAAAATAACCATCATAAAAAATAACTTTACATTCCACTATGTCTCTATTAAAACGAAGGAGCTTCACGCAAAGTCCGATGCGCTTACGGCTTTACAT
>NZ_QUET01000067.1 GCF_003478445.1 Roseburia sp. AM59-24XD | reverse complement strand
TTCTTCTTGATCTGGACATAATAAGTACCTTCTTTCTTTTGGTGATTATAGTATATCAGATTCATTAAGAAATGTCGCTTTCAGTGCCTTAATTTACGAGTCCATTATACATCCGGCGGAGCAGATTCACCCGGCGCAGGAGGTTTTAATAGAGACATAGTGGAATGTAAAGGTATTAAAACGTGCGGAAAAATCATCTTTTAATCCGTTTTAATAGAGACATAGTGGAATGTAAAGACTTGTGTAGACGTTCCACCGCTAAACATTATCAGTTTTAATAGAGACATAGTGGAATGTAAAGCATATCAAGACCGGTGTCACGCATACATAATTCTTGTTTTAATAGAGACATAGTGGAATGTAAAGTAAACATCGGACCATTTAAGCCTAATAATTTAGGCGTTTTAATAGAGACATAGTGGAATGTAAAGAAAAGCGTAAGTTGATTTGCACGCTTGAGCATCGTGTTTTAATAGAGACATAGTGGAATGTAAAGAGGATGGGGGGGATTCTGATTGATTTTGGAAGCTTGTTTTAATAGAGACATAGTGGAATGTAAAGATTTCATCCGACAAACAATAATATGTAACACTTTTAGTTTTAATAGAGACATAGTGGAATGTAAAGCAAGGATAACATCATAGCCATATTTGCGGTGCTGTGTTTTAATAGAGACATAGTGGAATGTAAAGATGTCGGCGATCGTCTTTTGTTCAGACAGATAAGCGGTTTTAATAGAGACATAGTGGAATGTAAAGATATACGGAGGATATTAAGAAGTGGAAGGATGACCTGTTTTAATAGAGACATAGTGGAATGTAAAGAAAGGAGGTGTTGAAAAATGTATATAGACAATGACGTTTTAATAGAGACATAGTGGAATGTAAAGCAGTTTCTCCTGAATCGCTTGATCCGCTATCTTTGGTTTTAATAGAGACATAGTGGAATGTAAAGCTAATCTGAAATGCTTTTCATATCTATGAGTTTCCGTTTTAATAGAGACATAGTGGAATGTAAAGGAACGCAATATCTACGATTGTTCGTGAAAACACAACGTTTTAATAGAGACATAGTGGAATGTAAAGACATGCAATAATAAGTAACGCCCTTAAACTGTTCCAGTTTTAATAGAGACATAGTGGAATGTAAAGGCCTTACCTGTCGTGTCGGTCTCCGTACCGGCGTGAGTTTTAATAGAGACATAGTGGAATGTAAAGGTAGTAACATCGGGATGTATGTGTGATCCCCCGAAGTTTTAATAGAGACATAGTGGAATGTAAAGTTACGATATCCACCGACTTTTACATCATATGAGACGTTTTAATAGAGACATAGTGGAATGTAAAGTTACAAGCTGTGAATCTTCGCTAAAGTGCGTCATTGTTTTAATAGAGACATAGTGGAATGTAAAGTAAATTGGGACACACAAGCGGATGATTGCTATATGGGGTTTTAATAGAGACATAGTGGAATGTAAAGGTTACAGAGTAGTCAAAAGCAATCTGACCGCCGACTGGTTTTAATAGAGACATAGTGGAATGTAAAGTAATTAGTAGATATATATATACGGTCACCATAGCGTGTTTTAATAGAGACATAGTGGAATGTAAAGTACAATAAAGCAGACACATCGAAAGATGTTATGGCGTTTTAATAGAGACATAGTGGAATGTAAAGACCATACCGGACACCGATACCGGTTGCTGTACTTGGTTTTAATAGAGACATAGTGGAATGTAAAGGTTGTTGCTTAATTGTTTTAAACTTTTCATCCAAAAGTTTTAATAGAGACATAGTGGAATGTAAAGACTTTTCATGAGTGTAGCCCTTTTCGGCTGGATTGTGTTTTAATAGAGACATAGTGGAATGTAAAGTTTTCGT
>NZ_QUET01000066.1 GCF_003478445.1 Roseburia sp. AM59-24XD | reverse complement strand
AATCGAGTAGGAGGCGGTGACTAACCGCCGTCCTCTCACACCACCGTGCGTACCGTTCGGTACACGGCGGTTTCAATAGTTGACGTGCACAGACTGATAGGCTGTGGCTAAATCATAAAAGCCACTGTTTATCAGTCTTTCTTTATTCAGCGCCCAAATCACAGCTTTGTTATTACTGATATACCAATACTTTCTGCGACTGTTTGCTATTGTTGCCGCATAGTGTTCTGGAATTCCCAGCTTGACTAGATTTTTATATTTCGTTCTAGGTTTCTTCCACTGTTTCCATATGCACATGCGTATTCTGTGGTAAAGCCATCCATTGATGTCATTTATGTTGCTCTTCATACTTGCAATTCCGTAGTAGTTAAGCCATCCCCTTGCATACACCTTGATTTTCTCAAGGCTTGGCTTGATTGACTGACATCGCTTACGGGAAGATAACTCCTTCAGTCTAGACTTGAATTTCTTCCATGACTTCGGATGAACTCGGACATAAATGCCCTTTCCGTTCCTTCCCAATGCAAAGCCAAGGAATTTAAAATTTCGGATTGCAAACACGCTGACAGTACGGCTCTTTTCTCGGTTGACTGTAAGTTTCAGCTTCTCCTCAAGATATTTTGTACTGCTTTCCAAGAGTCTCTCTGATGCTCGCCTGCTCTTTGCAAGAAGCACGATGTCATCTGCATATCTTATGCATGGAACACCTCTTTTCAGAAATTCCTGGTCGAACTCATTGAGGTAGACATTTGCCAGCAATGGTGATAGGTTTCCACCTTGTGGTGAGCCTTCCTCTGTGTCAATGACCACTCCGTTTTCCATTATGCCACTTTTCAGATAGCGCTTTATCAACTGCACTACACGTTCATCTTTTACATTCTTTCGGAGAAGGTTGATGAGAATTTCGTGATTAAGAGTATCAAAGTACTTTGACAAGTCAAGGACTACAGCAAATGTATAGCCTTGTTCTGCATACTCCTTAACCTTAAGTATTGCATCTTTTGCACTTCTGTTCGGACGATAGCCATAGCTACCCTCTGCAAATAGCGGTTCATAGATTGGCACTAACTGTTGGGTTATTGCCTGTTGAAGTGTACGGTCTACCACTGTTGGTATGCCAAGCTTTCGCACACCACCGTCTGGTTTGGGAATCTCAACTCGTCTTACTGGAGACGGAGTATACTTTCCACGATAAATGCGGTCGGTTATCTCTTGTTGATGTTCCTTTAGATATGGAAGAGCCTCCTCAATGGTCATGCCATCAATTCCCGCCGCTCCCTTGTTTGCCTTAACTCTCTTATACGCTCTGTTAAAGTTGTCTTTATACAGTATCGCTTCCAAAAGTCTCGGCTGTGCACTGTCTCTTTCTTTCCATATCCGATTGAATGACCTAGACGCTTTCACATACCCTTCATGTTCCGCATTATCTCTTTGCGAACAGCCATTGTTTTCAATGTTTTCTGCCATAGACGGTCATTCCTCCTTTCTCGGTCATACTCAAGACTCCTACTGATTCGGTCCTTCACCTCGAACGGAACTTGTTCCGTTTGGCTACTATGACCTCTGCTGACTTCTGCGCGTTCAGCATTGCTTTATGCAATGGTTACCTCTTTCAAGGCGTACCGCACAGACCTCCCTAGGTACCACACGTTTCTTCCTCTCCATCCATCTGCCTCATTTATCATACATGATTCCGTGTAGTTATTGGGTTTCAACTTGTGATGCAGTCTTGCCCTCATGCATGACCTCATATGAGATTTCTGTTCGTCAGACCAGAGATTTGCCCGTGAGTTAGTATATTCCTCACATCCAGCTTCCTTCAGATTCCATCTCACGATGGACACCCTTGCCTTCGGCTATATCCTTCCCACTACCGGGCGGATTCGGGACTTTAACCCGTTAGAAACGTGCGCCGCTAGGCGCAC
>NZ_QUET01000065.1 GCF_003478445.1 Roseburia sp. AM59-24XD | reverse complement strand
ATAATATAAAATTCTGGGAAATACTGCATTGTATTCTCCCATGCAACCGTCAACATATCAGTTCATTATAAAAATATCAAATTTTTGTCTTGACAACTGAGCCATTATACTCGAATGTTGTTAACTGTCACTACATCCGGAAGACATCCTGGACTTTCTATTTCTAAACGATCGTCATACATACTAATTTTGATAAAACAACCTGTCATTGAATAGTCACGATGTGCTACAGCATTAACAATTCCCTCAAGCCATGGAAATTTTGGATATTCCGGTGTCTCAATAAATTTACCCGTTTTAATATCCTGAGTTATAAACACACGAAGCTGATCAGAAATATAGTTTTTGGCTTCGTCAATAATGCGAAGAATAGGTATATCAATGCTTTTATCCTTAATGATATTAAATATGTCCCCTACCTGTAGTTCTCTTCCATCAATGCGCAAAAAGCGAACACGACAATTAGAATAAAACTGCATAATATTCTTAGCAAACAATAAAACTGCCGCATTAGTCAAATATTCCTTGTCTCCCTGTTGCCTTACAAAGCCTCTGGCTCTAAGTACCTGACTTGTTTCTATGCTCTCTGCGCCAATTTTCTCTTTGTAAGAATTCAATAGGTCATCATCTAAGTCTTCTAAAGTCGCATATGAATTAATTTCGCCCTCGTAATGTCTGGAACCTTTTGCATATTCCAAATTTCTTAAATTTTCTCCCAGCATCTCCTTAGACTTGTCCCCAATTCGCAAATATGTCCGATCATTTGCTGTTCGTATTACCTGTCCTGTACTTGCTTCAATATGCAATAACAATACTCGATTCGGTTCACCATGAACATTAACGACATCAATAAACTCTTCTTTATACCTAGGCATAGGACGACAACAGTCTTTCGGAGCATTGATAAATTCATTAATCTTATCATTGCCACAAGCATTAATTCCCTCAATAATTCTTTTCTTATCGCTAATTCCAATTACCAATGTCCCTCCATCCGCATTAGCAAAAGCAGATATATGTGGTGCTAATTCTGCAACCCGAATCTGACAGGATTTTCTATCAAAATATTTATTTTCGTCTTCCGGCTCAATCTTGACCATTTCAATATGAGTATAATTGAATGGCATCTTTATATGGTCGCTGTCCCGGCGACACTTTTAAGATAAAAAAACAAACGCCGATACTATGTGAGTACCGACGTAACATTTACTAATCAATATTTACTTGTAAATTCTATACTTCAAGAATTTCATTCGTGTACTTAAATAAGGTCACATTCAGCTGCATAATATCATACTGCTTATCTATAATAGCCTTCTGCACGATCAGATCTGCCTTACTGCTTGGGCTAAATGCCCAGTCTGCTCTCGCAAGTAAGTCTCTTGTCTGCTGACAGCATACAAGGCTCTGCTAATCTTGTATCTTCCTCAAGTGGATAGTTATCTTCTACTACTTTAATTACTAGCGAATCGTATCTTCGCCTTTTAATTGTTTTTTATTTGCATACATGGCTGCATCTGCAATAGAACATATATGTTCAAAATCCTCGTCTGCATCCGGCGTGGCAAAACCAATGGCGCAGCAATAAAGAGTCTTAGAAAGCTCCCTCCGCATATGATCGATCAGAGCAGGGACATCATCTTTTGAAACCCGTGAACATAAGATCATAAACTCATCACCACCGGTTCGATACAGGTGGCATCCCCTCGGCAGTATATTTTGAATGCACGCTACAATCGTACACAAAGCCGTATCCCCGGCCGCATGGCCATTCTCGTCATTGAATCTCTTCAGATCATTTAAATCAATGGAAATTACCGCTGTCAGACATTTGCTCTTCATCATACGATCCGCATCCAGATAAAAATACCGACGGTTGAGCGCACGCGTAAGTGGATCTCGCTTGAACTGCTGTGTCGTCAAATACATATAATAAAATGCAACACTCACAGCTCCCGTGGTATTGATGAGTCCGTCATAATGGAAAAACGCCTCCAGAATGACAGCTATCGTGTTCGTCACCGCAATGAAAATTGCGATCAGCGATTCGTATGTATGCTCCATCTTATATAACTTATTAGTCAGGATAACCAACAGAATTAAATAAAAACCGGAGGCAGCAAATGCCGAATATCCAAGTGGTCCCCGCACAAATTCATTCTTATCCGAGTATGAAAAACAAACACCTGAAAATAACGCAGTGGAAGCGATCAACATATTCAGAATTCCCGGAAGCGCAATAAATTTCTTAAACTTTTGCGACACTCTGTTACCACAGGAAAGAAGGATCACAAAGCATATATTGGTTGGTCTAAGCGCATACCCAATAATAGATACTGCCACACGCAGCATTGTCGGATACGGAAGTGTCGCACACCAATATTCTATACTGTCAACGATAACCAGACGAGAGTGTGATACTTTTTCTGTAAAATAATGATTAGAAGGTTCTTCTATGATAAAATAAATATCATTAGGAGGGCCTTTTATTATGGCAAGACAAAAGAAACCTGTACA
>NZ_QUET01000064.1 GCF_003478445.1 Roseburia sp. AM59-24XD | reverse complement strand
TTCTTCTTGATCTGGACATAATAAGTACCTTCTTTCTTTTGGTGATTATAGTATATCAGATTCATTAAGAAATGTCGCTTTCAGTGCCTTAATTTACGAGTCCATTATAGAGAAACACGTTTTTCAAGAAATCCTAAAATTTCAAGAGTATTAACGGAGTTTGGTTGGGTTCGAGAGTTGAATGAAGGTGTTAAAAAGATTTTTATTGATATGTCGGAAGGTAATTTGGAAGCTCCGATGTATAGTGATTATGCCAATACGGTTCGTCTTACATACTATATAAGGGTGCTTGGAGATTCGTATTCTATGAGTTCCCTTATGATTACAAACTTTTTGATGGAAAAATATGGAGTTACACTAGAAGAATTGCATGCACTGGCAATGGAAAATTTGGAACAGTTCTCCCCGGTAGTATGTGTATCACTTATGGATACAGCGGAAGAGGTTATTGCAGACGGTTTATCAGAACGGGAGGGACTCTCAGATGAAGAGGCAAGAGAGCATGCCGGGGAGATAATTTCAAACGGCGGGATGGAGATGTATTATCTGAGCAACGAGTTCAAGATAAATGGTGCTGTATGCATTATCAATGAAAAGGTTCAGCAGATGGTGGCGGATCAAGTGGGAGGAGATTATTATGTTCTTCCCTCGTCTGTGCATGAAGTAATTATTGTGCCTAAAAGAGTAAATGTAAGTCCAAGAGAACTTACAGATATGGTAAATGCGGTAAACGCCAAGTGTGTGTCGGAAGATGAATATTTATCGGATAACATCTACCAGTACGATGCAAAAGAACATAAATTTAGCAGATGTGTTCCGGAAAGAAACCTGAAAAAGAATCTGGAATTGGATTTAGAGCCGGCGGTTGATGTGCAGGAAGAAAAGAATACTTTGCAGTCAGGGCTGCCGGAACAAAGCCATGAACCGATGAAACATTCTGGAAGAATTCATTAGTCAGGAAAGGAATTGAGATATGAGTAAAAAAGAGCAGACAGGTATTGTGATCCACTCATTGGAGGAACTGAAACAGCTAATCGAACAAAAAGAGGAGAATACGATGTTAGTGATAACAGTGGAGGTGGTGTCGGATGCAGCATGAGTTAAAACAGGTGGAAGTGCGGTTAAAACTGACGGATAAAGCAGGGGTATTCAGTATGGAACGCATAGATACACCGGAAAAAGCGGTTTCTGTTCTGGCACCGGTATTAGCAGAACTTGACCGGGAAGAGGTTTGTGTTGTCAATCTGGATGGCAAGGGGCGTCCCATCAATTTCAATGTGGTCAGTATCGGGAGTGTTAATGCTTCCCTGGTAACCGGAAGAGAATTATATAAAACAGCCATACTCTGTAATGCTGCTGGGATGATCATGCTCCACAATCATCCGTCCTCGGATCTTCAGATGAGCAGGATGGATCGTGATGTGACGGAAAAGATGATGTATGCCAGTTTTCTGTTAGACATTGCATTTTATGACCACATCATTGTGGCAGGGGGGACTGGAGAGACTTTTAGTATCCGGGAAAATGTGCCGGAACTGTTTGAACCAAGCCATTATGCACATTTGATTTCCCATGTGGCAGACGGTGTAAAAGAAGAAGCATCTTACCACGGAACATCACCGGTTACTTATGAAATTTTGCAGATCAAGGACGGAAGCAACGGAGAACAGTACCGTTTTTGGGGCATGAATTATGTGCAGGAGACAGGATTGCAGGTAAATGTCAGTGATTATGAATCAAAGTACCAGGGGAAATTAAAGCCCGGAGAAACACTGGATACTTTGTATGAACGGTTTAATCTCCACCGTCCGGAGGATTTTACCGGCCATTCCCTGTCGGTAAGTGATGTGATCGTTTTGGAATCCGTGGGTGATAAGAAAGCATTCTATGTAGATTCCTTTGGTTTCTGTGAAGTTGAGGATTTCTTTGCAGAAAAACTGGAGAGAGCAGAAATCACATTTACCGTGGCTGAGTGTGGTGAGTTTCATTCCCTGGGAAGATACTGGGATGACATTTCAAATGCAGAAGAAGCCATTGCTCTTTGGAAAGAGTATCAAAAAGGTCCTCTTAACGGTATTCCAAGCATTGGTATTCAGATACATAAGCCGGGGCAGACGGGAATGGAAGATGCGCAGATGGATCTGGTGTCTGGCAAGAAGATGGATTTGGATATGTTGCGTTATTATCCGGAGATCAATGCGGAAGAAACTGCTATTCAAAAGGTTTGTGAATTGGTTGAAAATCTGCATGATGTAAATGTGGTTGGGAACATACCGGAGAATATGTCAGCGGAGCTTATGATTCATGGATTTAATCCGAAGGGGGAGATATACAATGAGGAATTGCGGAAAGAACTATCACCGAAACATGCAAAACGAATTTAATAATACGCTTTTATTCTTACATAGAGGGGAGTATAATTGAGATGGATATAGGTGGTTTATGCGACATGATAATTAGGATTGGAGGGTGAAAATTAATTCTGCTACTAAGGTTGTTATTACTAAAATTAGTAGAAATAGAAATTAATATTTCAAAATGGCAATTATGAAATTTAATGAGCAGTTTTATAGAAATTACAATGAACTTTATACCATGAT
>NZ_QUET01000063.1 GCF_003478445.1 Roseburia sp. AM59-24XD | reverse complement strand
AATGGATCGAATTTCTGGATTCGATGAATATCAGTTATGCCTGCTGGAGCTTCTGCAATAAGGGAGAGTCCGCTTCTTATCTGAAGACCTCCTGCAACAAGACAACGGGTGGCTTTGAAGAGTCCGATCTGACAACGACCGGAATCTGGCTTGTGAATACCTACCGGGTGCATCAGGATGCGGAAGAAGGAACAGATACAGAAACAACAGCGTCTCCGAGTCCGAGTGAGGCACCAACCGCGAAGCCGACCGTGAAACCGACGGCAGTACCGACAAAGGCACCAACCGCGAAGCCGACTGTGAAGCCGACGGCAGTACCGACAAAGGCGCCAACGGTGAAGCCGACAGTAAAGCCGACGGCTGCACCAACAAAAGCGCCAACAGAGGCACCGACAGTAAAGCCGACGGCAGCGCCGACAAAGGCACCAACCGCGAAGCCAACCGTAAATCCAACAACAGTGCCGACACTGGTGCCAACGATCGTGCCAAGTGCAGTGCCGACACAGGAGCCGAATGAAACCGATAGTCCGGTGCCGGCGCCAACACCAAGTCAGACACCGGTTCCAACACAGACTCCGCTGCCGACGACGGCACCAAGTCCAAGTGTTTCTGAAGTGCCAACGGATTCGCCTTTGCCTGCGCCATCTGCAGAGCCAAGTCAGACACCGGCACCGACCGTAACACCGACCGCAGTGCCAAGTCAGACGCCAACGCCGACAGGCACACCGGTTCCGACAACGGAACCTACGACAGAGCCGACAGTTGTGCCTACAGCAGAGCCGACCGTAAAGCCGACGGTAGTACCAACGAAGGTTCCGACAGCAGTACCTACAAAGGTGCCAACTACAGCGCCAACAGTAGAACCGACAAAGGCACCAACAGCGGAACCGACCGTAAAGCCAACCGCGGCACCAACGAAGGCACCGACAGCAGTACCTACAAAAGTGCCAACTACAGCACCAACAGTAGAACCGACAAAGGCACCAACAGCGGAGCCGACCGTAAAGCCGACGGTAGAGCCTACTATAGTTCCAACACAAGAGCCAACACCCGGAGTTAGCGAAACACCGGTTCCGACACCGGGAATAAGCGAGACACCGGCACCAACGCCCGGAGTCAGTGAAACACCGGCACCGACCGGGACACCGTCAACAACACCGTCGCCGGACAAGACGCCGGGAGCTTCTGCAACACCAACTCCGAGCGGAACAACACCTGGAGCAGGCACGGGTGTTACACCACAGCCTTCGCAGAGCGACACAGCGCTTGACGATGAAGATTCTACCGCATCATCTGTAAAGCTCCGCCTTGCTAAGAAGAAACTGACGATCAAGCGCGGCAAGAAAAAGCGTATTGTCGTTAAGGTAAAAGTGCCGGGTGATAAAGTTAAGAAGTATAAGGTGATCAGCGGAAAGAAATTTGTGAAGGTCAATGCCAAGGGTGTTGTTATAGCAAAGAAAAAAGGAAAAGCAACCATTGAAGTCATTATGAAGAGCGGAGCAAGTGCGAAGTGTAAAGTGGTTGTGAAGAAGTAAAGTAAAAAATCAGAATCAGATGCAGCAAAAGTCCGTTATCGACACCGGTAATGGACTTTTTGCTGTATACATAAAAGATACATTTTCTTAACGAAATGTTCATTGTATTTCCGACATCCGTTTTGTATAATAGTTTCGCTTTTTGAAATGATGCAGTGGAGGGAAAGGAAATGGCAGCAGAAAAAAGTAAAATGAAAAACCTCACAGAAGGTTCTCCGGCAAAGCTGATCATCGGTTTTGCGATTCCTATGTTTCTTGGAATGTTATTTCAGCAGTTTTATAGCATGGTCGATACCATGATCGTCGGGAAATTTCTGGGTCTAAAGCCTCTGGCAGGCGTAGGCTCTACAGGATCGCTGAATTTTATGGTGATTGGCTTCTGCATTGGTGTGTGCAATGGATTTGCAATACCGGTGGCTCAGAAATTTGGCGCAAAGGATGATAGTGCACTGCGCCGGTTTGTGGCAAATGCGACATGGCTTTGCATTGGCTTTGCGGCTGTAATGACGATCGCCGCATCCGTTTTCTGCAGGGACATTCTGTTGTTTCTGCGGACGCCGCAGAATGTATTTCAGTATGCATACTGGTATATGCTGATCATTTTCCTTGGGATTCCATGTACATTTTTATATAATTTTCTGGCGGCGCTGATTCGCTCGCTCGGAGACAGCAGGACACCTGTGGTATTTTTGGCAATTTCCTCCGTATTAAATATTGTGCTTGATCTGGTATTTATTCTCGTATTTCGTTGGGGCGTGATCGGTGCCGCACTGGCAACAGTTTTGTCGCAGGGTATTTCCGGGGTGTGCTGTCTGTTCTATGTGGGCAGGACATTTCCAATCCTGCATGGAAGCCGCAGCGAATGGAAGGTGCAGCCACGGTATATGGTTCGGTTGTGTACGATCGGGATTCCGATGGGACTGCAGTATTCGATCACGGCGATCGGAACACTCGTTATTCAGGCTGCAGTCAATGGATTTGGCGCAACGGTTATGGCGGGCGTAACGGCAGCCGGTCGTCTGGGCAATTTCCTGTCCTGTCCGATTGAGGCACTTGGTCAGACGATGGCTCCATATGTGGGGCAGAATGTCGGCGCCGGAAAGCTGAAACGTGTCAGTAAGGGGCTGAAGGCTGCATCGTTGATGGGCTTTTGCGTCTCTGCCGTGCTTCTTGTGATTGTTGTATTATTTGGGCGCAGGATGTCCGTTCTCTTTCTGGATGCAGGAGAAGTTGAGGCAATGGGATATGCCTATCAGTACATGACGGTGACTGCGGCAGGTTATTGTCTGCTGACGCTTGTCAACACCGTTCGTTTCACGATTCAGGGAATGGGCTTTTCCGGAATTGCGATCCTCGCCGGAGTGTTTGAAATGGTGGCAAGAACATTGGCAGGAACCTTGCTTGTGGCAGTGGCAGGCTACTTCGGTATTTGTATGGCAAATACGCTGGCATGGATTTTCGCGGATGCATTTTTGATCCCGGCATTTTTCCTGTGTCGCAGGAGACTCGAGAAGCATTATCCGTCTGAGTAACAAATGTTACAAAAATGGTTTCGGCATTTTGTAACATATTACATACAAAGACTTCCCATACCTCAAATTGATGTATGCCCATAATATTTCTTATGTCCTAAAAATCAATGAGACATTTTGCCTCGAAAAACATATTTATCCGTGAGCTGTGACTAAAAAATTGACGCAGATCAGTAGGATTTCTG
>NZ_QUET01000062.1:0-2132 GCF_003478445.1 Roseburia sp. AM59-24XD | reverse complement strand
CCATGTCCAGGTTGAAGCTGCTGTAAAAGGCGGTGGAGGACCGAACGCACATCCGTTGAAAAGGGTGGCGATGAGGTGTGGGTAGGGGAGAAATTCCAATCGAACTCGGAGATAGCTGGTTCTCCTCGAAATAGTTTTAGGACTAGCCTGTCAAGAGTCTGCCGGAGGTAGAGCACTGAATTTCCGCGGGGGCGTCAAAGCTTACCAAAGAATATCAAACTCCGAATGCCGGCCAGATGATTTGATGGAGTCAGACTGCACGAGATAAGTTGGGTAGTCAAAAGGGAAACAGCCCAGACCACCAGCTAAGGTCCCAAAGTGCGTGTTAAGTGGAAAAGGATGTGGGGATTCGAAGACAACTAGGATGTTGGCTCAGAAGCAGCCATACATTCAAAGAGTGCGTAACAGCTCACTAGTCGAGAGTCCCTGCGCCGAAAATGTCCGGGGCTGAAACACGACACCGAAGCTGTGGAATCATGCTTGCATGATTGGTAGAGGAGCATTCTTAACCCAGCGAAGCATTACCGGAAGGAGATGTGGAGAGTTAAGAAGAGAGAATGCCGGAATGAGTAGCGAGAAATAGGTGAGAATCCTATTGGCCGAATATCTAAGGTTTCCAGAGTAAAGTTGATCTGCTCTGGGTAAGTCGGGGCCTAAGGCGAGGTCGAAAGACGTAGTCGATGGATAACAGGTTGAGATTCCTGTACTCCGTAATATAAGAAATGTGGGGACACAGAGGCGAAGCATGAGCCGGGAATGGAAAGACCGGTGCAAGCACAGGAGGTGCATGGGAGGCAAATCCCCCATGTAAGCCGGAGGTGTGAAGCGGAGCGAACATAAGGGTAGCGAAGCATGTGGAGCAGCTGTCGGGAAAAGCCGCTATAAAGTATTACGGACCCGTACCGTAAACCGACACAGGTGGATGAGGAGAGAATCCTAAGGCCGACGGAAGAAGCATTGTTAAGGAATTCGGCAAAATGACCCCGTAACTTCGGGAGAAGGGGTGCCTTGGAAACAAGGCCGCAGAGAATTGGCCCAAGCAACTGTTTAGCAAAAACACAGGTCTATGCGAAACCGAAAGGTGAGGTATATGGGCTGACACCTGCCCGGTGCTGGAAGGTTAAGGGGAGTGCTCAGGAGTAATCCGAAGGTGCGAACTTAAGCCCCAGTAAACGGCGGCCGTAACTATAACGGTCCTAAGGTAGCGAAATTCCTTGTCGGGTAAGTTCCGACCCGCACGAAAGGTGTAATGATTTGGGCGCTGTCTCGACAATGCATCCGGTGAAATTGAAGTACCAGTGAAGATGCTGGTTACCCGCGCCAGGACGGAAAGACCCCATGGAGCTTTACTCTAGTTTGATGCTGGGATTCGATACTGCATGTACAGGATAGGCGGGAGGCTATGAAGATGTGACGCCAGTTGCATCAGAGCCGCTGTTGGGATACCGCCCTTGCAGTATTGGATTTCTAACCTGCAGCCGTGAACCGGCCGGGGGACAACGTCAGGCGGGGAGTTTGACTGGGGCGGTCGCTCCGAAAGGGTATCGGAGGCGCTCAAAGGTTCCCTCAGAATGGTCGGAAACCATTCGAAGAGTGCAAAGGCAGAAGGGAGCTTGACTGCGACACCGACGGGTGGAGCAGGTACGAAAGTAGGACTTAGTGATCCGGTGGTAGAAAGTGGGATTGCCATCGCTCAACGGATAAAAGCTACCCTGGGGATAACAGGCTTATCACTCCCAAGAGTTCACATCGACGGAGTGGTTTGGCACCTCGATGTCGGCTCATCGCATCCTGGGGCTGGAGCAGGTCCCAAGGGTTGGGCTGTTCGCCCATTAAAGCGGTACGCGAGCTGGGTTCAGAACGTCGTGAGACAGTTCGGTCCCTATCCGGCGCGGGCGTAGGATATCTGAAAGGAGCTGGCCTTAGTACGAGAGGACCGGGCTGGACGAACCTCTGGTTCACCGGTTGTCACACCAGTGGCATAGCCGGGTAGCCAAGTTTGGAAGGGATAAACGCTGAAGGCATCTAAGCGTGAAGCCCCCCTTAAGATGAGATATCCCGTGAGGAATCACATAAGACCCCTTAGAGACGATGAGGTAGATAGGGCAGAGGTGGAAGTGCGGTAACGCATG
>NZ_QUET01000061.1 GCF_003478445.1 Roseburia sp. AM59-24XD | reverse complement strand
ACAAAGTATTTTTTTTGTTTTACAAAGTATTTTTTTTGTTTTATTTTCACAAGTTTAATCGAAAAAAAATGATGATTTCTTATAAAAAATTGTTGAAATTTCACTAATTTTGTGCGATACTCTATTTAGCGTATTGAGCTAATCATACACACAATTTAATAAAATTAAGAAAAGGAGGTTTTTTAGCAATGGCGTTAAAAAATCAGTATCTGATCGACTTACTTGAAACAGTTAAGAAGAGAAATGCAGGAGAGCCTGAGTTCATCCAGGCCGTAACAGAGGTATTTATGTCTCTGGAGCCTGTTGTTGAGAAAAGACCGGATCTCGTAGAGGCAGGCGTTTTCGAGCGTATCGTAGAGCCTGAGAGACAGATCATCTTCCGTGTACCTTGGGTTGATGACAATGGCAAAGTTCAGGTAAACAGAGGATTCCGTATCCAGTTTAACTCAGCTATCGGACCATACAAGGGAGGTCTCAGACTTCACCCTTCTGTATACAGCGGTATCATCAAGTTCCTCGGTTTCGAGCAGATCTTTAAGAACAGCCTTACTACTCTTCCTATGGGCGGCGGCAAAGGTGGTTCCGACTTCAACCCTAAGGGTAAGAGCGACGGAGAAGTAATGCGTTTCTGCCAGAGCTTCATGACTGAGCTTTGCAAGCACATCGGTTCTGACTGCGACGTACCTGCCGGCGATATCGGAACAGGCGCTCGTGAGATCGGTTACATGTTCGGACAGTACAAGAGAATCCGCAATGAGTGGTCTGGTGTACTTACCGGTAAGGGTCTTACCTATGGTGGTTCCCTCGCTCGTACAGAAGCTACAGGTTTTGGTCTCTGCTACTTCACAGAAGAGATGCTGAAAGCAAACGGCAAGAGCTTCAAGGATCAGACTGTTGTTATCTCCGGTTCCGGTAACGTAGCTATCTACGCTACAAAGAAGGCTACTGAGTTCGGTGCTAAGGTTGTTGCTCTTTCTGATTCTAACGGATATATTTACGATCCAGACGGAATTGATCTTCCTGTTGTTCAGCAGATCAAAGAGGTTGAGCGCGGACGTATCAAAGAGTATGTTGAAAGAACCTCCCATGCAAATGCTACATATACAGAGGGATGCAGTGGCATCTGGAGCATCAAGTGTGACATCGCTCTTCCTTGTGCTACACAGAACGAGATCGATGCAGAGAGTGCCAAGAGCTTGCTGCAAACGGCTGCTACGCTGTATCTGAGGGTGCTAACATGCCTTCTACTCCGGAAGCTATCGACGTATACTTCGAGAACAAGATGCTCTACGGACCAGCTAAGGCTGCAAATGCCGGTGGTGTTGCCACATCCGGTCTTGAAATGAGCCAGAACTCTGAGAGACTTTCATGGACCTTCGAGGAGGTTGACGGAAAGCTTCATAACATCATGAAGGAGATCTTCAAGTCTTGTGACGAGGCTGCTAAGGAGTTCGGTATGGAAGGAAACTACATGGCCGGTGCAAACATCGCAGGTTTCTTAAAGGTTGCAGAAGCTATGAAGGCTCAGGGTTGTGTTTAATTCATAATCCATTCATTCATACGACAAAGAATAATTCAGGGGATCCACGATTTTCGTGGATCCCCTTTTTCATGGTATAGGAAAATGCTCGAAATATAGCGTTATGTCAACGAGAATTGCAAAGTAATTCCTGGAGGGCAAAACGCTGGTTTTGCCCTTCTCATTGCACTCTGTCCGCTTATCTCACGGGCTAATGCAGAGAGCCATGCTCTCTCTCAAGCTCCCTGTAAACCTTTTCGGCTGTCCAGAAGATATTGTGTGGTGTGATAACCGCTTTCAGCGAAACCGGCTCAATTCCGTCCTTCCGGTACTCTGCCAGAAAACGATCTACAGCCGCCGAGTCCATCCCTGAAAATATCAGCATCTCTCCATCAAATTCGTCACTCTCTTCAACAGCCTCTTTTGCAAAGCCAACGATTCCCGCCAGACTGCCGATCTTTTGCTGATAATCCCCGGCTGTCACCTTGATAACCTCAATATTAAGCCGGCGGCACAATAGACGGATCTGCTTTTCCTTGGCGCGCTCCATATGAAATACCAAAATCGTTGCTCCCCGCATATCCGTTTCCACCTTTCCTTCGTTTATTATTTCTGTTTCTGCCATTTAATAGCGGATATGAAAGCTCCGCTCATCCTCCTGCACAACCAGCTGCTTCATATCCATATCCACAATGTCAATATAACGGTCATTCTGAAGTAGCTGCAGCATCTGATCAATGGATGCCTCGTCGCCCTGAACCTCCATCAAAACTGTTCCGTCATCCTCATTATAGACCCAGCCTGTCAGTCTGTACTGCTCTGCTGCGTATTGAGTCCGGTACCGAATCCAACCCCCTGTACTCTTCCGTAAAATACAATCCTTCTTCTGATCTCTTTTCTTTCACTCATCTGATCTACCTCAGTCAAAGCCCTGTTTCAGCTCCTCCATCAAGTCATGAACCGTTGTCATTTCATGAATCCTTCCTATTTCTGCTCCACAGAAGATCAATCCATTATCTACATCTCCCCGAACGGCTTTGGTCAACGCCTCCGTAATACAATATGGAATTTCATTGATATTACACTGACGCATACATCCATAGCACTTTTTTACCGTGATACGTTTTTCCCTGATCTCATCAAGAAAGTGATTATGAAGTGCTCGTCCGGGCATTCCAACCGGGCTCTTAATAATCTCTATCTCATCCGAAGTTCCCTTGATATATGCTTCCTTATATTCCTTTGCCGCGTCACATTCCTCTGTGACGACAAACCTGGAAGCTACCTGAACACCATCTGCTCCCAGAGAAACCGCATGTCTGACATCCTGCGCTGTGAAGATACCTCCAGCCACGATCACCGGTATCTTCTGTTGAAATCGCACTGCAAAACCACGCACAGTCTGTATAATCTCTCTGATTCTTGTATCATAATCAATTGCATCTATATCGTCAAGTTCTTCTCTGGAAAATCCAAGATGACCACCCGCTTTGGGTCCCTCGATTACAATAAAATCTGCGGTACGATGATATTTCTTCTCCCAGCGCTGTAACAGAACTTTTGCTGCCTTTGCCGAAGAGACAATCGGAGCAATCTTTGTGTCACTTCCTTCGACATACTCCGGAAGCTTTGCCGGAATACCAGCACCACTGATGATCACATCTGCTCCGGCTGCCACAGCAGCTTTCACATGATCTGCATAATCTTTTAATGCAACCATGATATTAACACCGACCAAACCGTTTTTTGCCTTTTCCTTTGCCAGACGAATATGTTTAACAATCGCTTTTCTATTGGCGGCTGCCGGATCCGTTTCAAATTCAGCCTCATCATAACCAATCTGTGCGGTTGAAATAATACCAATTCCACCTTCTCCCGCTACCGCTCCGGCAAGCTTTGAACGACTGACTCCAACCCCCATACCGCCCTGTATGATCGGCACCTTTGCTATTTTGTTTCCAATCTGTAATTCGTTCATATACATCCTCCATTCCCGATATTTTCTATACCGTCATTCAATATATTATCTTTTCGCGGTAATGATGTCAATATTTTCTTTTATCATTTTCTATATTACATAGTTTTAATTACCACATTCCGTTTTGTACAATAAAAATATTTTAATAACTAAGACTTCCCATACCTCAAATTGATGTATGTCCATAATATTTCTTATGTCCGGTTATTTAGAAATCATATTTTGCCTGCCAATATGTTAAAAATCCGTGAGCTATGACTAAAAAATTGTCTTGTCACTTACGGATTTCGAAAATTCTAATTGCTTTGCTGCTTTGATTTTCGATCAACGCATCCTGCCGTACTCGCCCCGAGGTGGGAATCAGATGTTTCGAAAGGCACTTGCACCCGCCGGTACTTACGCCCGGATTTTGCAAATGATATAGATACTCCATCGAACATCCGGGGCGTTATGTACGCTGCGTGGTGCAGTGGTAGCGGGAGCGTGCCGTCCGAAATAGCTGAGCCCACCTATGGGGCTCAGTCGTGCGGATGCGTATTTATCAAAGCATTGCAAAGCAAAGAT
>NZ_QUET01000060.1 GCF_003478445.1 Roseburia sp. AM59-24XD | reverse complement strand
ATAATATAAAATTCTGGGAAATACTGCATTGTATTCTCCCATGCAACCGTCAACATATCAGTTCATTATAAAAATATCAAATTTTTGTCTTGACAACTGAGCCATTATAATGAATGTGTTTAGCCAGCATAGATTTTTTATCTTGACATGCAAATATTACAGGTGTAATATAAAAACAAAAAAACATATATTTTTTAATCTTAATTCTTACAAATGTAAGAATTATAAGAAGGGAGTAAAAGATGTTTCAGAATAAACATATAGCACAATGGGCTTTATATATGACGATATGTATATTTGTTTTGACTGCCTGCAAAAACGAAAAAGTGATTCAAGATAAACGAAAGGATACTAAAACATCAGAAAGCACGGCTTTACCTTGTGAGCAGAGTTATATTGATTGGAATAATAGTGTTGCCAGGAAAAATGAGAAATTGTACTTTGCAATAGAGATTAAAGATTTTATAGATGCTTACAACTATTGCTATTACCAAGATTATGGAAAGAAATATATTCAGTCGCTTGTAACATGGTATTCATATAAACAAGATTTTGGAAGGCTGAAAGGAGATATGTGTTATGAATATACGGAAAATAAGAAAATACTGACACTACCCACTGTTGCTGTGTACACTATAAACATACAAAAAACATAGAAGCTATTACTGTTAATTTTGATGATCATAGTTATACAGAAAAAATGTATAAGAAATATGAGAAATTATGCTTTTATTGTTTGAAAATGTTATACAGAAAAAATGTATAAGAAATATGAGAAATTATGCTTTTATTGTTTGAAAATGCTTTTTCCGAATATGGAGAAGAATAAGATAACAAGTTTGTATAAAAAATTAAATAAAAAGGCATATGATCATATATTTCAGACAGAAAAAGGATTTCATAGCTATAATCTACCAAGCGATTTGTATTATAGAGATGGAGTAGGAATTTATCCTTATTTCGCATACGGCGAAAGTGTTCGTATGTGTATTATTCCTGTAGATCAAAAGTTAATCCGGTCATACAGGAAAAAAGGTGTTAGGTTGCATAGATTGGATAAAAGAAAAATGAAAGGAAAATGAGTAATTATGAAATATAGACATAATAGAAAAAGAAGAATGATCCGTGTTGGCTTTTTGGTGCTAAGTATAATATTTATAGCTGGTGTAGTCCTGTTTACTATAAAAGGGATAACTAAGAAAGAGGTTGTCAAAAGTCCTGAACAGGTTTTGAAGTCATATATGAATTGCATTTGTCAGAAAAACTATAGCGAAATGTATGAAATGATAACAAATGAGAGTAAAGAAACCATTGAAAAAGAGGACTTTGTGAAGCGCAATTCTGCTATTTATGAGGGGATTGAAGCAAAAAACATCAATATAAAAATAATAGATTATGAAGAAGAAAGTTTAACAGTTAAATATAATACAGCTTTTGACACAGTAGCCGGAAAAGTGGATTTTAAAAACGAAGTTGCTTTTTTAGAACAAGATGATCAGTACAAAATGGTATGGAGTAATTCAGTAATCTATCCAGGGCTTACAGAGGATGACAAAGTGCGTGTGTCCGTAATACAGGCGCAGAGAGGTCAAATTCTGGATAGGAATGGAAGAATGCTTGCGGGAAAGGGTGTTGCTTCATCTGTTGGAATTATACCTGGAAAGTTAGAAAATAGGAAAAAATCCATTGTCAGAATTGCGAAATTGTTGGGAATAAAACCAGAAGATATAGAAAAGGAATTAACGGCAAAATGGGTAAAAGAAGATTCATTTGTCCCGATTAAAAAAATTGCAAAAGTAAAAGAACTTGATTTACTCGCACTGGATCCGGATGAAACAATTGTTGAGGAACAAAAACGACAGGAAAAATTATTAAAAATATCTGGTGTAATGATTTCGGATGTAGAAGTCAGAGAATACCCATTAAAGGATGAGGCTGCACATTTAGTGGGGTATGTACAAAATGTAACTGCAGAAGATTTAGAAAAGCATGCAGGAGAAGGATATACAAATGCCAGTGTCATTGGAAAAACGGGGTTAGAGGGGGTATATGAAAAGGAATTGAAGGGGGAAAATGGATGCAAAATATATATTGCTGATTCAGAAGGAAAAGAGAAAGAGCAGCTGGCATATAAAATAGTGAAAGATGGAAAAGACATTAAATTAACGATAGATGCGGATTTACAGGCGCAATTATATAAAAATTTTAAAAGTGACAAAAGTTGTTCCATTGCCATGAATC
The DNA here is from genome assembly GCF_003478445.1 of Roseburia sp. AM59-24XD. GTDB lineage: Bacteria > Bacillota > Clostridia > Lachnospirales > Lachnospiraceae > Jutongia. Next base: position 2,367 of record NZ_QUET01000060.1, on the reverse strand, counting down.
CATTTACTGGGGAAGTGCTGGCAATGGTTAGTACACCTTCCTATGATACGAATGCATTTATAATGGGAATGAGTAAAAAGCAATGGGATAGATTAAATAAAGATAAGAAACAACCATTGTATAACCGTTTTAGACAAGTATGGTGTCCGGGATCCACATTCAAGCCTGTTATTGCGGCGATTGGTTTACAGTCTGAAGCATTTACCGGAACAGATAATTTTGGAAATGAAGGACATAGCTGGCAAAAAGATAAAACATGGGGGACATATCATGTTACGACACTTCATACATATAGCCCCGTTATACTGAAAAATGCATTGATATATTCAGATAACATATATTTTGCCAAAGCAGCACTTAAAATCGGAACAGAAGAGATGGAGAGGTCATTATCTATGTTGGGGTTTCATTCATCTATTCCATTTGAAATAATGATGGCGGAGTCAAAGTTCTCCAATAATAAGCATATTCAAAGTGAGGTAGGGTTAGCGGATACGGGATATGGTCAGGGACAGGTACTTGTCAATCCACTTCATTTGGCTTGTATTTACACAAGTTTTTGCAATGACGGAAATGTGTTGAAACCGTATTTATTGTATAAAGAAAATGCCAAAGCAGAGCAGTGGATTTCAGAAGCCTTTTCCAAATCCGTATCCCAAGAAGTGTTAGAGGGTATAAAAAGTGTAGTAAATGATTCACACGGGACGGGATATGCCATACATCGTAAAGATATGATTTTAGCAGGGAAAACAGGAACTGCTGAAATTAAAGAGTCGCAGAGTGATACGACAGGAACTGAATTAGGGTGGTTTGCTGTTATGACACCAGATAAGAAAAACAAAAAACCTATTCTTATTGTCAGTATGGTTGAAGATGTAAAGGGAATAGGAGGAAGTGGTTATGTGGTAAAAAAAGATAAGGCTGTTTTGGATAAATGGTTTGGTAAAAATTGAAAACAGGAAGGAGTGTGCAGAATTATGAGAAAATTTTTATATTTAATCCTTTTTGTAATGACTCTTTGTGTTTTTTGCTGTTCGTGCAGTCAAAAGACAAATGATGTGAAAAAGACATCAAGTCAGCATGAGAAAAAGCTAAAAAGTGTCCCAAATAATAATACAAAAGAAGATGTTATATCGGAAGAAGATCTGGAAAAAGGATATGACTTGCCGGTATCCGCTCAAGAGAATGAAGAGGCTACAAGAGATTCTATGCAGATAATGTCGGGACTTGAACATATATATAGAAATGCGGATAAAGGAGATTCGTTAAATGTTGTTTTAGATAACAAATCGATATGTAAAATGATTAAAAAGATAAAACAACAGGGTTATTCTGTTACAGTTTCTGAAGATTATTCTAATATGGAGAATTATAAAAGATTTTCTTCATTTCTTGCAAAAGCACAGAAGAAACAGAAAGGGTCGGGTGTTATTTATGAAGTTCATTCCGAGGGCAGCATTGGAAGAGAAAAATTTATTTATGACGGAAAGGATATGTTTCTATTGGCTTCAAATGCATCGTGGGATGATAATGGTAAGCCAATTATTACATTTGTTTCCTACACAAGGATAAAGAAATGGAGATATTCGAGAAAAGGATGGTTTTGCTATGAATTGTGTGTGCCGGAATATCCTGAAGTGACGGAAATGGTAGATGGAAGCTGTCTGATCAGGATTAAGCCAATGAGTGATAATAAGCGGAAATTATCAAGAAAATGCGTTCGTGGTTTAGCGTATCAGGGCAATAATATTTTATGTTCTAATTGGGATCAAGAACATATGCAAAAGATAGATTATAATGGTTTATATGAATATTTATATGCTATGAAATATAAAAAGAAATTTAATGGAAAAAAATATCCAAGTGGAATACCCAAAGATCAATTTGAGCAATTGATCATGGAATATTTACCTGTTTCCAGAGAAGATATTGAAAAGTATGCAAGTTATAATGAAAAGAAAAAGACATATGATTGGATGCGATTGGGATGTTTTAATTATGCTCCTAATTTTTTTGGAACTTCTATCCCGGAAGTAACAAAGATTAAACATAATTCCAATGGAACAGTTACTCTTACCGTGGATGCGGTTTGCGAAATGGTGTTATGTAATGAGGCGGTCATTACTCATGAGCTAACTGTAAAATTTAATAAAGATGGTAGTTTCCGTTATTTGGGAAATAAGATCTTAAATGGTGGTATCAAGAAAATACCAGAGTATCAATATAGAATATTGAAGGAGAAATCGAAAAGATAAAAACCTGAATCCGTGAACCTTGTTTCAAAATGAAAAAGCACACAGGAAATGTTTGCCATATTTGTTATTGTATACTAAATTTTGAAAATGCTGCATAATTTTGCGTTCAAAA
>NZ_QUET01000006.1 GCF_003478445.1 Roseburia sp. AM59-24XD | reverse complement strand
CTGATACTCCGAAGCTCTTTCTGGGTGCCTTCAGAAAACAGAATAATTAATTTTTTTTGATTTTTTTCGAATTTACTCTTGACAAAAGTCATTACATATCAGTTTGAGTTATCATATATTAAACAGCCGCTACTCTGGTATCGACTTGACATCCCCGTAAGATTCCTACATACTAATACAGGGATTATGATTGATAGACAGATGTCTGGAAAGGCGTGATTATTTTATGAAACACGAACATATTGCATTAGACTGTTGTGACAGTATTGAGGTACATCAGGAATTGTTAAATATAGTAAATGAAAAGTTACCGCCGGAGGAAGTGTTATACGATCTGGCAGAGCTGTTTAAGGTATTCGGTGACTCTACAAGAATCCGGATCTTATTTGTCCTTTTTGAGGCAGAGGTGTGTGTCTGTGATCTGGCTGCGGCACTGAATATGACACAGTCGGCGGTTTCCCATCAGCTTCGCATTCTGAAACAGAATAAGCTGGTTCGTAGCCGCAGAGAAGGTAAATCCGTATTTTACTCTCTTGCAGATGCCCATGTCCGGGCAATCATCAATCAGGGACTGGAGCATGTGGAGGAGGATTGATTGTCATGTCAAATGAAAAGAAGCAGGAGTCATGCAGACAGCCGATCGGTGTGTTTGATTCCGGCATGGGAGGAATCAGCGTCCTTCGCGAGCTTGTGAAGGTGATGCCTCATGAAGATTTTATATATTTCGGAGATTCGGTGAATGCCCCGTACGGTACAAGACCGACAGAGCAGATTCGTGATCTGACGATCCATCATGTGGAGTCATTGATGGCACAGGGAGCCAAGGGGGTTGTGGTTGCATGCAATACGGCAACGAGTGCGGCAGTCGCTGTGCTTCGCAAGATGTATCCGCAGCTTCCTCTGGTTGGAATTGAGCCGGCACTCAAACCGGCGGCTGTACAGAAGCCGGGTTCCAGAATTGTAGTCATGGCGACACCTATGACGATCAAGCAGGAGAAGTTCTGTAACCTGATGAAACGATATGAGGACAAGATCCGGATCGTTCCGCTGCCATGCCCCGGCTTGATGGAATTTGTAGAGCGTGGAGATCTGAACGGAGATGATTTGAGAGAATATCTGCAGAAGCTTCTGACACCGGTCATGAAGGAGCCGGTCGATGGTATTGTATTAGGTTGTACGCATTATCCGTTTGTACGGGAGATGATACAGCAGGTTGTCGGCGACAAGGTGACGATCTATGACGGAGGTTCCGGAACAGCGCGGGAGATGCGGCGCCGTCTTCAGGAAAAGGATCTTTTAAATCCCAAGCAGGAAAGGGGACAGGTCCGGTTTTACAATAGTCGTGATACAGAAGAAGAACTGGCACTTTGCCGGTCATTATTTGAAAAATAAAAACGCCCGTTCCGGTACAAAGCCGGTTCGGGCATTTTCTGTTTTGAGTAAATAATTTAGAGAAGCAGGATTTACTTTTCAGTGACGATCACACGGCAGGATGCGGTGTTGCCGTTTCGGATCGTTGCAGTGATCACTGCAATTCCGGGAGATTTGGCAACAATCTTGTTAAATGCATTTACTCTTGCAATATTGGGATCAGATGATGTGAATACAGGATCTTCGGTCGTGATGCTTGGTCGTAGTATGATTTTCACATGTTTACGGGTGTTTGGTGCCATTTTAATCTGTTTGCGATTAAAGCGGATACTGGACGCCCATGGAGTGACAGTCACTTTACAGGTAAGAGTTGTCGTGGTGCTGTTAAAAAAAAGAAAGCCTTTCTCCTTGATCTTAACGGTAATTGTGGCGTTTCCTACGTTTTCCCCGGTAAGTTTACAGCTTGTGTCAGAATCCCCGGAGTCTACAGATACAACATCGCTGTCGCTGCTCTTAAAGGACACGGTTTCATTGGTGATTCCATCAACAGTCAACTCGGTATCCTCGGATAAAAGCAGATCTGTGGAAATCATATTTAAGGAATATTTGGACACGGCTTCGGTCTTTTTGCGTTTCTTCTTGGATGCGGCAGATACGGATGCCGTATTCGCAAGAAGTGAGAACACCAGAAGCAGCATGATCCATCGGAATAAATTATGTTTATGTTTCATGGTCATCATACCTTTCTGTAAGTCTGTATGTGTCATTATACAGATAAGTTATTATACTTTATTATTGTATGATACCATCATAAACGGCATCCGTGGCAAAAACATGTCACAGAAAGAAAAAAATGCCATAATTTTTCCTTATTTTTATGATAAACTATGTATAATCACTAAGACTTCCACACGAAAGAAGGATGTGTAGCCATAATATTCCTTATGTCATGTCCGGAAAGCCAATAATAATTTTGCCTCAGGAAACAAGCTGATCCGTGAACTGAGACTAAAAAATTGACGCAGATCAGTAGGATTTCTGAAAAGTCTTTGCTTTGCAATGCTTTGATAAATGCACATCCGAACGACTGAGTCCCATGGGTGGGCTCAGCTATTTCGGACGGCACGCTCCCGCTACAACTGCACCACGCAGCGTACATAACGCCCCAAGCATAAAATAATGCAAACAGTCAGTTAAGACTTGGGGCGTAAGTACCGGCGGGTGCAAGTGCCTCTCGAAACATCTGAATCCCACCTTGGGACGAGTACGGAAGGATGTGTTTATCAAAAATCAAAGCAGCAAAGCAATTAGACTTTTCGAAATCCGTAAGTGACAAGACAATTTTTTAGTCTCAGTTCACGGATTCTGCAATGCTTTGGCAGGCAAAATTCTTTTGTTCATACGCCGACATAAGGAATATTATGTCCGGAGTTATTTTAGGGGTGAGAGAAGTCTTAGTGATTATACAATATCAAGACATTTTCGGAAGGAAGGGGAAAATATGCAATACATATTGATCGCAGATGACAATAAGGATATCACAGATATTTTAGCGGCATATGTCCGAAAGGAAGGGTATGAGCCGGTGATCGCAAAGGATGGTCTGGAAGCGGAGCGGCTTTTTGGTGAATATCAGCCGATGGCGATTCTTCTGGATGTGATGATGCCGGTGAAGGACGGCTACGAGGTTTGCCGATCGATCCGCAGGGAATCCAGTGTGCCGATCATACTGATCACGGCAAGAGGAGAGGATTATGACAAGATCATGGGACTTGATATCGGAGCGGACGATTATATTGTCAAGCCATTCAGCCCTGGAGAGGTTATGGCAAGACTCCGCGCTGTGCTGCGCCGTATTACACCGCCGGAGGAGCAGAAGCAGCAGGAGGGTGTGATCCGGATGAAGAACCTGTATATCAATCTGGAGGAGTATACCTTTAAGGTGGACGACAAGAGGATTCCTCTGACAAAGAAAGAGATCGAGACGATGTGGACACTGGCGAGCCATCCGAATAAGGTGTTTACGAGAGATAATCTGTTGGATAGTCTGTGGGGCTATGACTATTACGGGGACAGCCGGACCGTCGATTCTCATATCAAGCGACTGCGTTCAAAGTTAGACTCGGTGGAACATCCGGATTGGGGGATTAAGACCATCTGGGGAGTTGGTTATAAGTTTGAAGTAAAAGAAGCAGAGTAATGGACAAAGTGAAAAGCAGATGATTGGAAAGGCGTGGTTATTGTCATGAAGCGTTTGATTTGTATGTTTCGCAGAAATGATATTGTGATCCGTATATATCTGTCATTTATTGTGGTGCTTGCCGTGACGGTAGCACTGATCGGAATCATATTCATGAGATTGTATGAAACCAATTATATGCGTTCTTATACGAAGACGTTGAGCAGGCAGTGTTCTGTCATTGCGGGACGTGTGGGAAAGCTTGCGCAAAAGGACAGGAAGGCGCGGTTTTCCAGATATTCGGCGGATATCGATGAATTGCAGAGGGCAGATGAGATCGATGTGTGGATCGTGAGCAATGAAAAGGCAGCAAATCCGCTGACACCGGATTACACCAATGCGGACACGGAAAGTCTGACCGATGAAATGTATGATGTACTGGATAAGGCGTTTCGGGGACAAACAGCTCACAGCTCTAATTTTGATAAAGTGTATGGTATGGTGATCCTGCGGATTGCAACGCCGATCTATGTCGATGAAAATGACAAAGAAGCGGCAGGAGCAGTAATGATGGTCAGTATGCTTGACCGGCAGCAGATGGGTGTCAGTCAGGGAAAGTATCTTCTGACATTGAGCGCATTGCTGGCAATGCTGATATCCTGCATTATTGCACTGGGCGCATCCCAATATCTGTCCCGGCCGATCGCACGGATAAGAAAGGACATTCAGCGGTTGGTGGATGGTGATTACAGTGACCGGAACACTGTGCGCCGGGATACTCAGCTCGGGCAGCTGGAGTCGGCGCTGGATGAGCTTGCAGGACGTCTGCGCCAGATCAATGAGGAGCGGGAGAATCTGGATCATGTGCGCCAGGATTTCTTTGCCAATGTTTCACATGAACTTCGGACACCGATCACGGTAATGCGCGGCTATTCGGAGGCATTAGCCGATGGTGTGGTTGCCGGAGAGGAGCAGGAGCAGGAATACTATCAGAGAATAGTACAGGAATGTCAGGGGATGGAACGTCTGGTAGGAGATCTGTTCATTTTATCGAAAATGCAGAATCCCGATTTTAAGATTGAGAAAGAGCCGATCAGCATGATTCAGATATTCAGTGATGTGGTGAGACATGGTCGTATTCTTGGAAAGGACAAGGGTATTGAATTTGTTGTAGATATGCCGGAGAACGAGCCGTGTCTGATCATGGGAGACTATGACAGGCTGCGTCAGATGTTTCTGATTATTGTGGACAATGCTGTGAAATTTTCAGAGAAAAATGGAAGGATTGAAATTTTTCTGATGCGAAAGGAGCAGAAAGAAAGTGTACAGCTTTTTGTACAGATCAAAGATCATGGCATTGGCATCCCCGAGGAACAGCTTCCGTATATCTTTGAAAAATTTTATACCTCAAAGCTACGGCAGAATCAGAACGGAACAGGACTTGGTCTGATGATCGCCAAGCAGATCGCCAAAAGACATGACGGCGATATTTCGGTGGAAAGCACACCGGGAGAAGGAACCACATTTTCCTTTGTATTTACGGAGTGTTCCGTGGAGGATGCAGAGGCACAGAGTATGTAAAGAAATGTTGTTGACAGCAATGAAAAAGAACCTGACTTTTGAGCTATTTTATAGTACTCAGAAATCAGGTTCTTTTAGGATAGAATTGGTTGTTTTTATGTTACAGGCATTTTGCCATTGTCTTTAAAGTTATATCAATATCTTCTTTCGTGTGAGCCAGAGAAATAAACATTGCCTCAAACTGTGCCGGTGCAATATAAATACCGTGTGCGAGCATCTTGTTGCAGTATGCAGCGTAGGCACTGACATCCGATGTCTTAGCACTGGCATAATCGGTAACCGGTGACTGTGTAAAGAAAATACTTCCGATAGAACCGACATGATTTACCTGCCATGGAAGCTCCTTCTGGCGGAGAAGCTCTTTGATCTGTCCGAAAAAGAGGTCAGACTTTTCATTTAATTCGGTATAATATTCCGGATGATCTTTTAAAAGAGTAAGCTGTGTGATGCCGGCAGCCATGGCAACCGGATTGCCGCTTAAGGTTCCTGCCTGATAGACATTTCCGACCGGAGCAACCTGCTCCATGATGTCTCGTCTGCCGCCGTAGGCACCGACCGGCATGCCGGCACCGATAATCTTGCCGAAGGTAGTCAGGTCAGGAGTGACGCCGTAATAACCCTGTGCGCCGGAGAGAGAAAGACGAAAACCGGTGATTACTTCATCGAAGACAGAACGCTTCCGTATGCATTGCAGATTTCACGCAGTGACTGCAAAAAAACTTCCTTTGGAGGAACTACACCCATGTTGGCACCGACCGGTTCCACGATAATGGCAGCAATTTCTTCGCCGCATTGCTCAAACAATGTACGCACACTGTCCACATCATTGTACTCCGCGGTCAGCGTATCTTTTGTAACAGAAGCAGGAACACCCGAACTGTCAGGGACGCCGGCGGTCATTACACCGGAGCCTGCTTTGACCAAAAGACCATCAGAATGTCCATGATAGCATCCGGTGAATTTGACAATCTTATCCCTGCCGGTGTAACCTCTGGCGGTGCGGATTGCACTCATGACTGCCTCGGTGCCGGAATTGACCATGCGCACCATATCGATGGATGGGACGATATCACAGATCAGCTTTGCCATGGTGACTTCCGGACGGGTGGCAGCACCGAAGCTTAAGCCGAGACGGCACGCGTCAAGCACAGCTTCTAAAACGGCAGGATGGTTGTGACCAAGGATCATCGGTCCCCAGGAACCGATATAATCAATATAACAGTTGCCATCCTCATCCCACATATATGCCTTGTCCGCTTTTGTGATAAAGCGTGGTGTGCTTCCGATGGAACCGAATGCCCGAACCGGAGAATTGACTCCGCCCGGGATATATTTAACGGCTTCGTTAAAAAGTGCTTCTGATTGTGTCATGCTAATGCCTCCTTATATTTCTACTTCAAAAAAGATATATTGCTCATGTACGGATGAAGAGATCTCATCGGGATAGGTATTTCCAACCGTGATAGATCCGTTATATGTATCGACAAAGGTTTTGAGAAGATCAAGTCCCAGACCGTGTCCGACCTGATTTCTTTTGGTGGTATAGCGTGTGGCAAAAATATCATGGACAAATGACGGGGTCGCCAGGGGACCGGGATTTGCAACATTAATGAAGAACGGATTTCCGGAATCGGAACGTTTTCCGAGAGTCACATAGATGGTATCGTTTTCGGCGGATGCCTCCAATGCATTATCGATCAAAATGCCGACGATGTCAACGATCTCGGTGTCGGTACAGGGACTTTCGTAATGGTAATCATCGACGGTGACAATGAGATTTTTTCCGGAGGATGCAGCCTCGTGAAATTTACAGTACAGCAGACTGGCTAACAGTTTATTTTCGATATGCAGAAAAGAATACGATTCATTATCAATGATATTTTCTTCGAAATTAGAATAGCTTTTCAGTGCATGGCTGAGTGAATCGTAATCGTGATACGAGTCGGCAAGATGCACCAGAGAAGCAATCTGGTTATTGTATAAATGCTGCTGTTTGTGGATATTTTGGATCATATCATTCAGGATCGGCATATAGGTTTCATAGTCGCGGATCGCCTGCTTGCGCCGCTGGTCTGAAAGACTCTGCATAATGATCAGAACGCCGAGAAAAAAGAAGAAGGCGATCGAGGTAACGGTCGGCAGCAAAAGACCAAGCGACACATCGTTATATTTCAGACTCATTACGGAGATTATGATCATGACAAGGACAACGATAAGCGAGGTCGAGTAGGAGATATTCGCCAGAGACTGTACCCATTTTCGGACAGGAAGAAAATAAAGCACAGGAATCAGAAGCAGTGCACCCAGAAAGACGATCGACAGGGAGATGGGATCATTGTATCCATTGGCGTCCAAAGGAACATGCAGAATGGTAAAAAGTAAAATAAAGATGCACTGGCAGAGTGTTTCGATCAGATACCCGCAGATAACGATGTTAAAGCACTGGCTGAGAGTTTTGGAGGTGTTTAGATACAGCAGCAGGCAGTAAAGGCTCAGGATCAGTGAGAGTCCGATGGCCACCCAGTCATTGTCGTAACGTTGAATGATGATCGACGTAAAGTACATGACGATGAAGCTGATGCCGGTTGTGAGCGGATGTTTCTTCAGTTCAGCAATTTCATCGGACAGATATGCTATACAGAAAGCATACGCACCGATCTGAAAAATATTTGAAATAAAGTATGGAATTAATGCTGCCAATGTGATACCTCCATTACTGATGCTCCGTGTAGTCTCAGTTATTTGATGTGAAAATCCTTTCCGTAAGGAATATCGTCATCAAGACCACGCAGATGCAGTGTTTTTGTTCTTGGGTTGACCGACTGGATATATTTCTTGTTGACAAGAAAAGATTTATGGCACCGCTCAAAGGAGCCGGACAGAATATCATTCAGAGATTTCATTGTATACTGTCTTGAGGTGATCTCACCGTGCTTTGTCATAAAATGCATATTGCGCCCAAATGCCTGAATATAATAAATCTCATCGGTGTCAAGCTTCATATAAATTCCGTCAGCCGTTTTGAATCGGATGGAATCGTTTGTCCTCAGGATCTGATCCAGCTGGTGGAATACATCCTCCTGTTGAAAAGGTTTTAAAAGATAGGCATAGCAGTGAAGATGATTTAATGCCTCATAAACATAGTCAGGAAAGTTGGTTGTAAAGATGACAGGTGTGTCCTTATAAGCGGACTTTTCCGATAGGAATTTCGCAAAGGATAAACCATCGGTATTTTCGACGTTATCATCCAGTGCGATATCAATAAAAAACGCCGTGTAATGTACAGCTTCGTCAATTTTCTTGAGTGCCATATTTAAATTGGTGCGTATGTGTAATCGATCCGGATCGGATAATTTTCAATCATTTTAATTAGTGCTTCTGCAAAAGCAGGATTGTCTTCCAATATGAAAACAGAAGGGTTCATTGTCAGTTCCTTTCAAGTGTCTAATTTTAGTAATATGATATATTTTAGACGAAAAAAGAGTCGAAATACGTCATTTCTATTTGTAAAGCATTGTACCACTTAGTGGACAGATAAGGCAAATTGTTTTTTTCATAACCAAAATGGTATATTTCATGACAAAACGCTGGAAAAATGAAAAAAGTCGTGATAATATGAGGGCAAATAGGGTGGCAATAGAAATAAAAAGCGAATTGGGTATGAAAATGTCGAAATATTTTCTGAGGGAGTAGGAAGTGTTTTAGACGACATAGAGAATCCTTTTATATGACCGTGAGGAAGGATTCCAAACCGCAGCGGGAAGAACCACAGAATAATTTAGTTTATTCTGTGGTTCTTCTTTTTTATGGTATAGGAAAATGCTGGTTTTGCCCTTTTGGTGGGAGATTTTTGGGACAGTGCGGTGTGACGGTGAGTATGGATGTGCATCGGCAGTGCTCCGGGGATGATTGCGCCGCAGAACAAAAAATGCTATATTACTTATGATTCTAAGACAGATCAATATGATACAAATGAGGTGGAACATGGACATTACAATGGTTGGCATTGATTATACAGATGCCGGTTTAGATATACGCGGGAAATTCAGCTATACCAAGAGGGAGCAGGAGAAGACGATCACGGCACTCAGGAAGAAGGAAGGAATTTCAGGCTGCATTCTGTTATCCACCTGTAACCGGACGGAGCTTGTACTGTCGCGGACAAGGGAATGGGAGCGGGAGGAAAGGTCTCTTTTCTGTGAACTGAAGGGGCAGAGTGTGGAAGAGTATGGTTCATATCTGCATCTGCGCCGTGGAATGGATGCGGTGAAGGATCTGTTTGCGCTGGCGGGCGGTTTAAAGTCGCAGATCCTTGGCGAGGATCAGATTCTGACACAGATGAAGGATGCGGCAGATTTTTCGAGAAAATTCTTTGGAACAGATAAGATCTTAGAAACGTTGTTTCGCATGGCAGTCACAGCAGGCAAGGAGATCAAAACGAACATTAACCTGCCCTCGTCCAATCGTTCCGCTCCGCTTGCGGCGATATCCGGTCTGGAGCAAAAGGGAGCCGCGTTTAAAGGAGAACGTTGTCTTGTTATCGGAAATGGTGCGATGGGAAAACTGACGGCACAGCTTTTGTTGGACCGTGGTGCAGATGTTACCGTGACGATCCGGCGGTACCGCAGCGGGATTGTGGATGTGCCGGTGGAGGCAGCAAGGATTGATTATTCGAAGCGTTATGAAAAGCTCCGGAATGCCGCTATGTTTTTTCGGCAACGGCAAGTCCAAACACAACAATCACGGCGGATAAACTGGATGCGTGTGCGCTGCAGGAGAATACGGTTTTCGTAGATCTGGCGGTGCCAAGAGATATTGAGGAGGCTGTCGGCGGAATGGACGGCGTAACTCTTTATGATATTGATGATTTCGGGGTTGAGCTTCCGGAGGAGACGAAGCAGTCGTTAGCACAGGCAAGACAGCTGCTGGAGGCAAAGGCAGCAGAGTTTGAAAGCTGGTATGATGCCAGGGATGTGGTGCCGATGCTTCTTACGATCAGCGGACAGGCATCGGAGGATGTGATCGCGCGGATCGACAAAAAGCTGCGAAAGTCGGTGCCGGAGCAGCAGGATGCCGTGGAGGATATGGTGAGTACAGCGGTTCAAAAGGTGGTTAATAAGCTGATGTTTGCGGTGCGGGATTCTGTGGATGTGTCCACTTTCAGAGAGTGTGTTGATGCGATGCGGGAGCTTTACGAGGAAGAGACGGAACGATAGAAGCATTTATGGATAGAGGAGAATGAGAGTGATGAGAACCATACGGATCGGAAGCAGGGAGAGCAGGCTGGCAGTGGTTCAGTCTGAGCTGGTGCAGAAATATCTGGAGAGTCAGGGAGTGCAGGCGCCGATCGTAACGATGAAGACGACGGGGGATAAGATACTGGACCGGACATTGGATCAGGTGGGTGGCAAGGGCTTGTTTGTCAAGGAGCTGGACGCCGCACTTCTCGACGGTAGAAGTGATATCTCGGTTCACAGCCTGAAGGATGTGCCGGTGGAGATAAATTCAAAGCTTCCACTGATCGGCTTTTCAAAGCGGGAGGATCCACGGGATGTGCTTGTCCTTCCAATGGGAAGGATACGTTAGATCCTAAGCTGCCGATCGGCTGTTCGAGCCGGAGACGTGTGCTGCAGGCGAAGGAGCTGTATCCGGACATGACGTTTCAGAGTGTGCGCGGCAATGTGCAGACAAGGCTTCAAAAGCTGGATCGTGGGGAGTACAGTGCGTTGATCCTTGCGGCAGCAGGTCTGAAAAGACTGGGGCTATCTGAGCGGATCTCACGATATTTTACAACGGAGGAGATCATACCGTGCGCCGGACAGGGGATTCTTGCCTTACAGGGACGGGCGGACATGGATTGTGCAGTATTCCGCGGCTATGTGAATGAAGAGTCGGAATGCATCGTAAAATGTGAACGGAGCTTTATCCGTGGTGTTGGCGGTGAGTGCTCTTCGCCGGTGGCAGCCTTTGCGCAGATCATGCAGGGAGAGCTTACTCTGCGTGGAATGTACAGCGCTGGAACCGGGGAGGATGGATATGTGACCGGTGTGATGACAGGAAGCGTGGATGAGCCGGAAAAGCTGGGGGAAAAGCTTGCCTGTGAGCTTATGCGTAACTTTAAGGAGCGTTTCCGAAAGTAAAGAGAGAGTCGGAGATAAAGCAATTGTCCGAAGAAAAGCAGGAGGAATCAGAATGGAACAGGGAAAGGTTTGGCTGGTGGGAGCCGGTCCGGGAGATGCAGAGCTGTTGACACAGAAGGCGGTGCGTGTGCTTCAGGAGGCAGATGTGATCGTTTATGATGCATTGGTGGGACAGGCGATCCTTGCGAAGCTTCCGGAGGAGGCGGACAAGATCTATGTGGGAAAGCGTTCTTCCCATCATGCCATGCCACAGGAGGAGATCAGCCGGTGTCTTGTCAGGCTTGCAAAGCAGGGGAAGAACGTAGTCCGCTTAAAGGGAGGTGACCCTTTTTTGTTTGGCAGAGGCGGCGAGGAGATTGAGGAGCTGATCCGCGGTGGCATTGATTATGAGGTGGTGCCGGGAGTTACATCGGCACTGGCGGTTCCGGCATACAATGGCATTCCGGTGACGCACAGGGATTACTGCTCCTCTCTGCATATTATTACCGGGCATAAACGACAGGGGCAGCCGCTTCGGTTGGATTATGAGGCACTTTGCCGGATGAATGGAACGCTTGTCTTTTTGATGGGGGTGGCAGCAGCACCGGAAATCTGCCGGGGACTTATTGACGCCGGAATGGATCCGCAGATGCCGGCAGCTCTCCTGTCACAGGGGACAACGGCAGGACAGAGACGTCTTGTGTCCAACGTGTCTGAACTGCCGCAGAGAATGCAGGAGGAGAAGCTCCCGACACCGGCAATCCTGGTGATCGGAAAGGTCTGTGCGCTGGCGGAGGAGTTTGCGTGGCTCGAAAAGCTTCCGTTAGCAGGGACAAAGGTGGTTTTGACCAGACCGAGACAACGGATGGAACGGCTCTCAAAACGTTTTCGTGCTCTGGGTGCAGAGGTGCTTGAGCTGCCATCGATCCGGATCTGCCCGATTTCGGAGACAGATAGACTGCAGGCGGCACTCGAGCAGATCGAACAGTATGGCTGGCTTGTTTTTACAAGTCCGTCCGGGATAGATGTGTTTTTTGAACGGTGTCTGGAATATCATTTTGATATACGAAGATTATCAGCGATTAAGATCGCAGTGATTGGCTCCGGGACGGCAAGACAGCTTGAGCAGCACGGGCTCTATCCGGATCTGATCCCACAGGAAGAATATTCTGCCGCGGCGTTAGGCGATGCGCTGGCAAAGCAGGCGGGAGCTGCGGAAAAGATACTGATCGCCAGAGCGGAGGCAGGTTCTCCGGATCTTCTTGCAAGGCTGCAGAAGGATTTCATTCATCCGGTGGACGATATCGCGATCTACCGGACGGAGGCGGTGGATCGTGAATCGGAGAATGCAGGATTTGATCTTACTGCTATGGAGACACTTGCGGAGGATGAGCGTGCGGTGTTTGTATTTACAAGTGCTTCGACTGTGCGGGGAACCGTAGAGAAGATGACTCCGGATGTCCGTGCCCGGATGCGGGTGGTCTGCATCGGAGAGCGCACGGAAGAAGAAGCACGCCGGTATGGGATCGCGGCACAGGTGGCAGAGCAGGCGGACGAGGATTCGCTGGTGGAAGCGGTGGTTTTTATGGATCAGATGCAGATTCATAAGGGCAGACCGGAAAATGAAACCGGAAGGACAGAAACAGAGATTCATGTGTCAATACCTCCAACCTGAGACTCGGATAAAGGATGTGCCGGAAAAATTTGTGCCGGCAACCGGTCATAGCTTTCAAACGGTGCATATTGCAAAATAAATTTTTCTCCAGAGCATCATTGTATAGAGGAATAGGTTTGTGCTATAATAACTGCAAAATACGGATGCTTCGTATCTGTTGTGCGTTGCGCTGTAAGGTTTTACCATAATTAAACAGAGATGATATGTCCGGCACACAGACGGTCTCTGACAATTACAACAACGTGTGCAGAAATGAGGATGAAAATGGATATTGTATGTTTGGACTTAGAGGGAGTATTAGTACCGGAGATCTGGATCGCATTTGCAGAGGCAAGTGGGATTCCTGAACTGAAAAGAACAACGAGAGATGAGCCGGATTACGATAAGCTGATGACATGGCGTCTGGGCATTCTCAAGGAGCATGGTCTTGGACTCAAGGAGATTCAGGAGACGATCGCAAAGATCGATCCGATCCCCGGCGCAAAGGAGTTTTTGGACGAGCTTCGTTCCATCACACAGGTGATTATTATCAGCGATACCTTCACACAGTTTGCAAGTCCGCTGATGAAGAAGCTGGGTTGGCCGACAATTTTCTGTAATTCTCTGGAGGTTGCTCCGGACGGAGAGATCACCGGCTTTAAGATGCGCTGCGAGAAGTCAAAGTACACAACCGTAAAGGCACTGCAGTCCATCGGATATGATACGATCGCCAGCGGTGACAGCCACAATGACCTTGGCATGATCGAGGCAAGTAAGGCCGGTTTCCTGTTTAAGAGTACCGATCAGATCAAGGCAGATCATCCGGAGCTCCCGGCATATGAGACATATGATGAGCTGCTTGCTGCGATCAAGAAAGCACTCGGATAAGGAAGTATAAAGGCTGTAGGATAAGGAGTGTGCATTGGCAGATCTGTCGGTGTACGCTTCTTTTTTTGTGACCTTTTTATGGTGTTCATAATGACGAAAATGTTGTATACTGATAGAGAATGATCAGGAGAAAGGAACTTGGCGTATGAGATATGATGTGATAATAATTGGGGCTGGTCCGGGAGGCATTTTTGCGGCATATGAGCTGATGAAAAAGAAGCCGGATTTAAAGTTGGCTGTATTTGAGGAGGGATATTCTCTCGAAAAAAGAAAATGTCCGATCGACGGCAAAAAGATCAAGAGCTGTGTAGGCTGTAAGCACTGCTCGATCATGTGCGGCTTTGGTGGAGCCGGGGCATTTTCGGACGGAAAATATAACATTACCAACGATTTTGGAGGCACGTTGTATGAGTACATTGGCAAGGAGCAGGCAGTGGAGCTGATGCAGTATGTGGACGAGATCAATATGGAGAACGGCGGAGAGGGAACGCAGCTTTATTCCACCGCAGGAACGAAGTTCAAAAAGCTTTGTCTGCAGAACAAGCTGAATCTTCTGGATGCATCGGTTCGCCATCTGGGAACGGATATCAACTACATCGTGCTTGGCAACCTGTACAAGAAGATGAAGGATCATATGGACTTCTATTTTGATACACCGGTCGAGACGATTCA
The DNA here is from genome assembly GCF_003478445.1 of Roseburia sp. AM59-24XD. GTDB lineage: Bacteria > Bacillota > Clostridia > Lachnospirales > Lachnospiraceae > Jutongia. Next base: position 117,805 of record NZ_QUET01000006.1, on the reverse strand, counting down.
GGAGATTGACGGCGGCTATCGGATCGTCTGCGAGAACAAGGAAAGCTACGACTGTAATAAATGTATCGTGTCGGTTGGGCGAAGCGGAAGCAAATGGATGGAAAGGGTCTGCGGGGAGCTTGGCATTCCAACGAAATCGAATCGTGTGGATATCGGTGTGCGTGTGGAGCTTCCGGCTGTTATTTTCTCACATCTGACAGATGAATTATATGAAAGCAAGATCGTTTACCGTACCGAGAAGTTTGAGGATCGTGTGCGCACCTTCTGTATGAATCCAAACGGTATCGTGGTCAATGAAAATACCAACGGGATCATTACGGTCAATGGTCACAGCTATGAAGGCAACGAGATGAAAACAGACAATACGAACTTTGCGCTTCTGGTGGCAAAGCATTTTTCAGAACCGTTTAAGGACAGCAACGGCTACGGCGAGAGTATCGCGAGACTTTCCAATATGCTGGGCGGCGGTGTGATCGTGCAGCGCTTTGGTGATCTGGTCCGTGGAAGGAGAAGTACCGAGAAGCGTATCAATGAGAATCTGGTAACACCGACACTTTCCGCAACACCGGGCGATTTAAGTCTTGTCCTGCCGAAGCGTATCATGGATGGAATCATCGAGATGATCTATGCATTGGATAAGGTTGCTCCGGGTACCGCCAATGACGACACGCTGTTATATGGTGTGGAGGTCAAGTTCTACAACATGGAGGTAGAGCTGGATCAAAACCTTGAGAGCTGTCATAGGGGACTTTATGTGATCGGTGACGGCAGCGGCGTGACACATTCTCTGTCACATGCATCGGCAAGCGGTGTGTATGTGGCAAGACACATTATCGGTGAGAAATCAGCAGACAACATAGCGTAAGGGGAGAAATGATCATGAGTATGGTTATTAATCTGAAAACGGCAAAACGATGTGCATTTTGCAAATACTGGTACGATCCGACGAACAGTGCGATCGAGCCGAAGAATCCACGGTCTAATACCTGGAAATTTGACGATCACTGTAAGAAAATGTGCCTGAAAAAGAATTATGAAATAAATTCGACTGCCTTCTGCAATAAGTATGAATGTAAGATCGAGCTGCAGTAAAGAAAATCTGCCGGCCGGAGAAAGGAATGTTGATTTAACATGACACTAAAGCATATCAGGATATTTGTGACAGTTTATCAGGAGGAGAGCATTACGCGGGCGGCGGAGAAGCTTCATATGACGCAGCCGGCGACAAGCCTTGCGATCCGCGAGATGGAGGAATATTATCACACAAAGCTTTTTGAGCGAAGCGGGCGTGGAATCCGTGTGACGTCTGCGGGAACAAGGCTTTATCCGAGTGCGGCAAGGCTTTTGTCCCTGTATGATGAGATGGATGCTGAAATGAAAAACTGGGACACCTCAGGAAGACTTCGGATCGGTTCCAGTATCAGTATCGGTTCCTGCATTCTGCCGCAGTTGATCAACCGCTTTTCCAAGAAGTATCCGGAGCTGGAGCTTTACGTTAAGGTCGACAGCTCGGATGTGATCGAGCAGAATATATTGGAGAATCATCTGGACTTTGCGCTGATCGAGGGTTCAGTGCATTCGGAGAAGCTTAACTCCTCTGTGTTTCTGGATGATGAGCTTGTGCCGGTCTGCAGTCGTTTTCATCCGCTTGCCGGTGCCGAGGATATCGAGCTTGACAGTCTTAAGAAAGAACATTTCCTGATGCGTGAGCCAAACAGTGGTACGCGTCAGCTTGCGGATTCCAGCTTTGCGCTGAAGAACTTTCAGATCAAGCCGACCTGGGAGAGCACCAGTACCGCGGCACTGATCAATGCGGTTTCGATCGGGCTTGGGATTTCGATCCTGCCGAAACGAATGCTGGAGAAGCAACTCCGCATGCATCAGATCGCTTCGTTCACGATCCGCGATCTGGATCTGAAGCGTCATTATTCGTTGATCTATCATGAAAATAAATTTGTTTCACCGACGATGCAGGAGTTTTTTGACATGCTTGAGGACATAAAAGGATGACAGAGAGAAACGGAGAATAACATGAAGAAATTATATTTTACGAGACATGGACAGACCTCTGGAATGTGGAAAATAAGATCTGCGGTGCCACGGATATTGCGCTGACGCCGCTGGGACATGAACAGGCGGTGGCTGCCGGCAAAATGATCCGAGAGGGCGGCTATGCAATTGATGAGATTCTTTATTCGCCGCTGATGCGTGCAGCAGAAACCGCCCGCCATATCAGCGAGGAAACAGGAATCCCGATGCGCGAGGAGCCGCGTTTGAAGGAGCAGAATTTCGGAATATATGAGGGGACTGCCCGAAATGGCGAGGAATTTCGCCGGGCAAAGGCATGTTTTATCAATCATTTTGGTAGTGGGGAGTCAATGCTTCAGATGGCACAGAGGATCTACAATCTGCTGGATGAGATTAAGCACGATCCGTCGGGCAGGACTTATCTTCTGGTGGCGCATAACGGTATTGCAAGAATTGTGCAGTCCTATTTTCGGGAAATGACCAATGAGGAATTTGCGGCATTCGGAATCGACAACTGTTCCCTGCTGGAATTTGATCTTTGTACGGAAGAAGAACAGACAATATATACGATCACCCGGATCGAGGAGGCTGATTTTGGCTGTGAGGGACGACCGGAGGGCTATGTTCCGATGGTGAAGGTCTATCTTAAGGATGAGCAGGGGATGGAACGGGTTCTTGAGATGGAGGACGCCATGATGTATCAGCGGAAGCTTGACGAGGGAGCAAGGGTAGTGATCGGCAGCGATAAAACGCTGCATGCGACAGAGAAAGGAAGATGAGATATGTTTTATGTGCCGGATGGAACCACACGCTGTGGTTATTATGAATGTAAAAGCTGTGGAAATCGTTTTCTTGACATTAAGATCGGACCGGTTCTTGTGTGCCCGTATTGTGGAGAAGAGCCGGATATGGAGATCGGACCGGACGAAGAAATGCCACAGATCAGTGAGGATGCAAAGCTGGTGAAGATGCTTGAGGGAGAGGAAGAAATCGAGAAGTATGATCAGCTCCTGAGTCTGGCGGTCACCGGTGGAGATTATAACTGGATATAACGCCTTCGTAAGGGGAAGGAAATCCTTGCGGCAGGGTCAGATCCGTGCTATCATGATGTGTATATGAAAGCGTTTTAAGGAAAAGAATCATTTATATGATGCAAGGGTCAAATACCTTTTGAACCCATTATCATTTACATATGATACAGAATCGAATCGTGTCAGGAGACACAGGCTGACGATACGGAACTGAAAGGAGGAAGAATTATGGAAAATGCACAGAATCAGGATTTTTCGCTGCTTTCGCAGTCGGAAATTGATACATTGATCGAATTTATCAGTGACAAGAGAGAGACGGTTGACAGCTCTGTTCTCAATCAGGCGAGCATTGACAAGCTGTTGGAGATGCTTCGTTTTAACGATGGCAGAGCTAAGAACGAGGAGATCCTAACGATTGGCGAGGTATCGGGGGCACTTGCAGAACTCGTAACGGTGCGTCAGGGTGAGGATGTCTGTGTGCTTGAGTGTTCGGTGGATCCGGACAATGATTTTGTCCGTCTGGAGGTGGTCAATGACCGGACGAAGGAACGGATGACGATCACACCGGATATGTTCAATCAGGGAGACGGTGAGCTCTGGGGACACTGCATTGCGCCGCTTGTGCTTCACCGCATGGCGAGAGCGTTGAACGTCAAGTATACCTCAGAGACATATGAGACAATGTGCAGACGCTATGCCAGGTATATTTACGGCGACGAGTCGCGCAAACTTCCGTTTTTGTTTATGCCGGGCAACCGGGAGAATATCGCGAATATATTATAAAGCGCGATTTTTTGAGGAGATTGCCGGTATTTTGTAAGCTGGGATTTTCCGAAAAGTACTACTGATATTTTGTGGATTAAATTGGATGGTACTGAGCCGGAGGCGGGTTATTTCCCGTGTTCCGGCTCATTTTTTGTGCTATTTACGGACTCCTTCTTTTTGGCACGGGCGGACAAAACGCCGCCGATGCGTCCGTTTTCGCGGCTGGTCAGGGATTTCCAGCCTGAGGCTACGATCTTGTCAAAGTAGCCAAGCTCGTTTGCAATCTCCCATTTGGTCTGTTCCTCGCGGGGCAGAAGACGGACATCGTCCATTGTCTTGATTTCCGGTTTTTCTTTTTTGATCATGTGGATCACCATACCTTTCCGAATGCCTGTGAATCCGGGGGTGCGCAGGCATGAAATCGTTATCCGGGATAAATCCGGATTGTTATCATCATAAGTGTTCCCGTATGGGTTTTTGATAAAACATATTGATTTACATATGGATTCATAAATAATTTGGAATATGTTATTGCTTTTTTGCTTCGGGGAGCATATACTATGCCTAAATCAATCGATTGAAATAAAGAAATGGAGGAAATCACAGATGAAAAATAAATTAATCGCATTATTGTTAACAACCGTTGTGGCAGCAGGGACGGTGCTTACCGGCTGCAGCGGACAAAATAAAGAGACTGCTTCTAAGGATGCAAAGGAGATAACGATCACAAATGTTTCGTACGATCCGACCAGAGAGTTTTATGCAGCATATGATGAGCTGTTCCAGAAGCACTGGCAGAAGGAGAAAGGACAGACCGTTAAGGTTACCGCATCTCACGGCGGCTCCGGTTCCCAGGCACGTTCCGTGATCGAGGGCAACGAGGCGGATGTTGTGACGCTGGCACTGGCACATGATATCACGGCAATTCAGGACGCCGGTCTGATCGAGGACGGCTGGATGGATGAGTTTGACAAAGACAGTTCACCGTATACTTCAACAATTGTTTTTCTGGTGCGTAAGGGCAACGATAAGGATATTCATGACTGGAACGATCTGGTCAGAACCGGTGTGGACGTGATCACGCCGAATCCGAAGACCTCAGGTGGTGCATGCTGGAATTTCCTGGCAGCATGGGCGTATGCCAGAGAGCAGTTTGACAACGATGAGGAACAGATCAAGAAGTTTATGAAGAAGCTGTATCAGAATGTGCTGGTACTGGATTCCGGAGCCAGAGGAGCAACCTCTACATTTGTAGAAAAAGGTCAGGGCGATGTTCTGATTGCCTGGGAGAACGAAGCATATCTGTCGATGGAAGAGTATCCGGACGACTATGAGATCGTGACGCCAAGCATCAGTATTCTGGCGCAGCCATCCGTGGCAGTCGTGGATTCTGTGGCAAAGAAGCGCGGAACCGAGGAGGTTGCCAGGGAGTATCTGAACTATCTGTATTCCGACGATGCACAGCGTCTTGCCGGGGAGAATTATTATCGTCCATCGAATGAGAAGATCTTAAAGGAGTTTTCGGATCAGTTTAATTTGGACATGAATCTGGTAACCATTGATGATTTTGGCGGCTGGGATCAGGCATTCAAGAACTATTTTGATGATGGTGCCGTGTTCGATCAGATTTACAGTGAATAAATCATGGGAACGGGGGAACGAAAATGCAGGGAATCATAAAAAAGAAAAATCCCCATGGGGTCCGGGTAATACCGGGATTTGGTTTGACGCTTGGTGTGACATTGTCAATGCTTAGCTGTCTGGTGTTGATCCCGCTCGCTTCCATTATCTGGTCAGCCGGCAAATTAAGCCCGGCACAGTTTTTTGCGGTGGTAACTTCGAAGCAGGTAATGTCCGGTTATGCGGTCAGTCTTTCCTGCGCACTGACAGCGGCGTTGATCAATGTGGTGTTCGGTGTGATCCTCGCATGGGTGTTAGTGCGCTACGAGTTTCCGGGCAAGAGACTGCTGGACGGAATGATCGAGCTTCCCTTTGCGCTGCCGACAGCGGTAGCAGGCATCTCGCTGACAACATTATATTCCGATCAGGGCTGGGTAGGAGCGTTGTTTGCCAAGGCGGGGATCAAGATTGCTTATACCCGTGCCGGAATTACGATCGCGATGATCTTTATCGGTATTCCGTTTGTTGTGCGCAGCGTGCAGCCGGTGCTTGTCAAGCTTGACCGAAGCTGCGAGGAGGCAGCGCAGATGCTTGGAGCCGGTAGAACAAGAACCTTCTTCAAAGTTATACTGCCGGAGCTTTTTCCGGCGGCGTTAGCAGGTTTTGGGCTTGCTCTTGCAAGAGGGATCGGAGAATACGGAAGTGTTGTTTTTATTGCGGGAAATATTCCGTATAAGACACAGATCGCACCGCTTCTTATTATGTCGAAGTTAGAGCAGTATAAGTATAATGATGCGACGGCAATTGCTGTGGTACTTTTGATCCTTTCGTTTGTGATCATGCTGCTGATCAATTCTGTTCAGGTGTATATGCAGCGCTTTCAGGGGGGAGCAGAGAATGGCGGTTCTCTGAAAAAGGTGGTCGAAGCCTATGATAAGGACAGCCACAGTGCCGTGAAATGGGGACTGATCGGGACAGCCGTTTTATTTATGGCGGTGATGATGGTTCTGCCTTTGATCCTTGTGGTAACAAGTGCGTTAAAAGATGGCTGGAATGCCTATCTTCAGGCGGTGCTTGACGAGTACACGATCAAGGCGCTTCGTCTGACCGTGCTTGCGACCGTGTCAGCCGTGGTGGTCAATACGATCTTTGGCATCTTTGCTTCCCTTCTGATTTCGAAATATTATTTCCGTGGCAGACAGGTGCTTGCGACACTGATCGATATTCCTTTTTCCATCTCACCGGTCATCGCCGGTCTGGTGTTCAGCCTGACCTTCGGCAATCTGGGATGGATGGGAGGATTTTTGCAGGCGCATGATATCAAGATTGTATTTGCGGTGCCGGGTGTCATTCTGGCAACGATATTTGTAACCTTTCCGTTTGTATTCCGGGAGGTGCTTCCGGTCTTACAGAGTCAGGGGACAGACGAGGAGGAAGCGGCGGCACTGATGGGTGCCGGTAAATGGAGAATCTTTTCAAGGATCACATTTCCTCATATGAAATGGGCGCTGTTATACGGCATCGTTCTGTGTACAGCAAGAGCAATGGGAGAGTTTGGCGCAGTTTCCGTAATTTCCGGTCATCTGCGTGGCGTTACGAATACTCTGCCGCTGCATGTGGAGATTCTTTACAATGAGTTTAATACAACGGCGGCATTTGCAGTATCTTCGCTTCTTGTGATCATGGCGGTCGTGATCCTTGTGATCCGCACCCTGATCGTGGAGATAAGCGGTAAAAATGCATCCGAAGCAGTGTAAGAGGGCTGTCGGAGAAAGGAAAAAGGGATAAATTATGTATGTAGAAATGAAAGATATCAATAAAACCTTTGACGGCTTTCATGCGTCAAGAGATGTGTCCTTCGGCATAGAAAAAGGTCATCTGGCGGCTCTGCTCGGTCCGAGTGGCAGCGGTAAGACAACGATTCTCCGCATGATCGCCGGACTGGACCGTCCGGATGACGGAGATATTCTGGTAGAGGGGAAACGGATCAATGAGATTCCGGGAAGCCGGCGGGGGATCGGCTTCGTATTTCAGAATTATGCGCTGTTTCGTTATATGACTGTGGAGAAGAATATTGCGTTTGGACTGGAGATCCAGAAAAAGAGCAAAAAGGAGATCAAAGAGCGGGTGGATGAGCTTTTGGAGCTGACCTCGATGAAGGATCTTGGAAAAAGATATCCGCACCAGCTGTCCGGTGGTCAACGACAGAGAGTTGCCTTTGCAAGAGCACTGGCACCGAACCCGCATCTGCTTCTGTTGGATGAGCCGTTTGCGGCGATCGATGCAAAGGTGCGGCGGGAGCTTAGAAACTGGCTGAAGGAAATGATCGGTCAGGTCGGTGTGACGAGCATATTTGTGACGCATGACCAGGAGGAAGCGATGGAGGTGGCAGACACGATCATTGTCACCAACGAGGGTAGAGTTGAGCAGATCGGCACACCGGAGGAGATCTGTCTGCATCCGGCAACGGCGTTTGTGGATGAATTTATAGATTCTGCACGCTATGAGGCGTTGATGGCGGCAAAGTAGGACTTGAAGAAATGGCAAAAATCCTGTACAGTATAGAGTGAGATTCTAAAAGAAAAATGATGACTGCAATCCGAAGCATGCAGTATTTTGGAAAGGAAAGGACATAGTCATGAGAGAATTATCACTTTATAATACATTATCGAAGAAGGTGGAGCCGTTCCACTCGATCGAAGAGGGCAAGGTGAAGATGTACACTTGTGGACCGACCGTATATCATTTCGCCCACATCGGTAATCTCCGCAGCTATATGATGGAGGATGTTCTGGAGAAGTATCTGGGATATGCGGGATATGATGTGAAGCGTTGTATGAACATTACGGATGTCGGACATCTGACGAGCGATGCAGATACCGGAGAGGATAAGATGCTTGCCGGTGCAAAGCGTGAGCACAAGTCCGTTATGGAGATTGCAGAGTTCTACCGCAAGGCATTTTTCGCAGATTGCGAGAAGTTAAATATCAAGATTCCGGAGATTGTAGAGCCTGCAACCAACTGTATTCCGGAATTTATCCATATGATCGAGGTGCTGTTGGAGAAGGAATATGCATATGTCGCAGGCGGCAATGTTTATTTCGATACCAGTAAGCTTAAAGAGTACTATGTTCTTTCCGGTCAGAATGAGGAGAATCTTCAGGTTGGCGTGCGTGATGACGTTGAGGAGGATGAGAACAAGCGCAATAAGACAGACTTTGTTCTCTGGTTTACCAAGTCTAAGTTCGAGGATCAGGAGCTGAAATGGGACAGTCCATGGGGTGTTGGCTATCCGGGCTGGCATATTGAGTGCTCCTGCATCAGCATGAAGCATTTGGGCGAATATCTGGATATTCACTGCGGTGGAGTGGACAATATCTTTCCACATCACACCAATGAGATCGCGCAGAGTGAGTCTTATCTGGGACACAAGTGGTGTAACTACTGGTTCCATGTACAGCATCTGAATGACAAGTCCGGCAAGATGAGTAAGTCCAAGGGCGAGTTTTTGACGGTTTCTCTTCTGGAGGAGAAGGGTTACAACCCTCTGGTATACCGTTTCTTCTGTCTTCAGTCACATTACCGCAAGCCTCTTTTGTTCACATACGATGTGTTAGATAATTCCAAGGTGGCATACGAGAAGCTTCGCAAGCGTGTGGCAGCACTGTCGAAGGATGGTGAGCCGGATCTGACGGCAGCAGCATCTTATCAGGATGCATTTGCAGAGGCAATGGGAAGCGATATCAATACCTCTCAGGCACTGACGGTATTGTATGATGTTTTAAAGGCAGATATCAGCGATGCAACGAAGCGTTATCTGGTTGAGGATTTCGATAAGGTATTCTCTCTTGATCTGACCGTAGAGGAGGAAGAGAATCAGGCGGACGATGCACTTGCAGCATTTGTTGAGGAGAAGATCGCCGAGCGTCAGACAGCCAGAAAGGAAAAGGATTTTGCAAAGGCGGATGCGATTCGTCAGGAGCTTCTGGACAAGGGGATTGCGATCAAGGATACCCGTGAGGGAACCGTATGGAGCCTGGTGTAAATAGAACAAGGGTCATTCCCTATGATTAATAAAACGGAGATTTCTTCCGGGCGAAAGCCCGGGAGAAATCTCCGTTTTTTGACATTATAGGAAACTTGTTGTTTCCTATAATGTCAAAAAGCTCCGCGAGGATGCGATCACCGCACAGAGGAAGATTGCATAAGCAATTGTGCGGTGACGCGCAAAGTGGGCAAGCCCACTTTGTTCTTACCGTATTAGGAAGGTGTTATCACTTTGCCTTTTTGCGCGCCGCACGCATGACAATCACCTTAATCGTTTTCTTTTTGCCGTTCGGAAGCCGGATCGTAATCTTTGTTGTTCCCTTTTTCTTTGCTTTAACTTTTCCCTTCTTGTTGACGGATGCGATCCGTTTGTTTTTGCTCTGAAAGGTCAGCTTCCGGTATGAACCGGAAGGGGTTACGATGATCGGCAGCTTTTTAGAACGTCCCTTTTTGATCCGGATGGTTTTCTTCTTCAGTTTCACCGTTACTGTTCCGCTTTTGGCACTCGTCTGTGTGTCAGAGACGGATGGATCAGACGGAGCGGATGAAGAAGAAGGTGATGTTGAAGCGGAACCGGACGGAGCTGCTGACGATGAAGCGGCCGGGGCAGGTGATACTGCCGGGGTACGTGATATTGCCGGGGTGTGTGATGCTGCCGGATCGGGGGAGGAAACGGCGGAAGGCACCGGCGCAGCCGAACCGGTCTGAGCAGGAGTGGCTGATGGTGAAGCAGAGGATGGAGCCTCTGTGTTTTTCCAATTATCCACGGCATCATATTCCGTTCCGGAGATCTTGTTTCCCAGTGCTTTCAAACAGACATTATTCATATTGTAGGTTTTGTGTCCGATCGTGCAGGATGTATTGTCCATCCATTTTCCGTCTGTGTACAGAAAGCTCTGTCCTGTGCTGCTGTGATATGTGGCAAGAGTGGAGGAATCGTTGGATCCCTCGATCGGAACATAGACCTGATTACCGTTTCCCGCATAATAGGTCATGACCAGTGAGAAGCTCTCGCCGGTGGCAATCGCAGCAGGAGTGGTCAGAGAAACCGTATGGTAACCGGCATGCTTTGCTGTCCCGGAAGTGGTACACTGCGAGATCAGTGTGCCGCTTGTCGGGCGGGTGCCGGTGATATGGCGGTATACCTGAATCTGATACGGCTGATCATCGGTATAGGTGTAGAAACCGGCGGCACCGATGCTGCAGGCATTGTCGGTATCATTCGTGAATATATTTGCAAAGGAAATATCTGAGGAATCATAAAACATATTGCCCCAGCCAATGCCGTCATACTGGAAATTCGTATCATAACGGTCTGCCGGTTCTGCCTCGAAGGTACATGCCTCGCACAGAGAAGTATCATAGTAGGATACCCAGTAATAGCCATTGGTGCTGTACTTGTAATTCTCGCCGTAGCTTCCGGCGATCAGCCATGCTCCCTTGCCCGGAGCCTCGCGGGAGTACTGATTAAAGATGTCATCCCATCCGATGATCGTGACGCAGTGGTTGGCGTCATCTGCGGTACGTTTGTGCTCGTAGGCAGAGGTGACGGTGTCATCATGGTACATATTGGAGCTGTCAAAATAAAGAGAGATATCAACGGAACCATGCTCCATGACAGCTTTCTTGATGCCGGCAATATCATCGGTATCATAGAAATTTACTTCCTTCAGATGAAGCTCGGACTGCGTACGAAATGTGTCCGGTTTTTGGGACATATCGCTGACCATCTGCTTTAATTCCTGTGAGCTTCCTGCGGAAAACGGAGCGGCACTTTCGGATACCACACCCCACCAGTTCGCTAATATGAAGCTGGCAATATAAGCGTTACCGCCGAGATTATAATAGCTGTCCGGATCTGAGGAGTCAGTCAGACAGTCGCCGTAAAGACTGTCCGTAATATCGGACAGAGGATCATAAGCATACCAGACCAGATGGCTCTCGGAAAAGTCTGCAGTATTCAGGGAGACGAGCGCTTGACGGATGCTGTCGGATTCCAGTGCCTTGATAGCTGCAAAGGACCAGCAGCTTCCGGTGACGCCCTGATTCCGGATCGGTGTGACAAGATCGTACTCGCGGGAGTCATAGCTTGACGGGAGTGCGGCAGCCCTTCGGCGGGAACCGGTTTTGGAGGAGTGTGTCTCGATAGAAACCTCTTCGCCGTCTTCGTCAATGTATCGGGAGTGGATCAGCCCGCCGGTGCCTTTGGTATCAATGCGGCGGATGATCGACAGTGTGGAGGTATCCGATGCCTGTGTGTAAGGAACGCAGTTAAAGCCGGATACGGTAAGGGCGACGGTTATAAGGACCGCGGTAATGGTATGTTTTTTCAAAAAGAGCCCCCTTTCTGTAAAATATGATATTCCAAGTGATGTTACGGATTGCTCCATTGCCGGGCAATTTCCACAATCTCTATATTATACATTTTACCATAGAAACATGAAAAAAAGATGTCGGAATCACATTTTGTCGAAAGAAACATGAAAATGACAAGCGATGCCGTCTGTTCAGAACCGTCTCCTGCCGCTATCATGAAAGAAACAGTTTGAATCTCCTGTTAAAGAAAATACCGTAAATTATTTTTTGTGACAGGCGGGTGAAGCTGGTTATTTCATCGAGAAAAAGGGAGGAAAGAATGAGGATGGATATGAAGGCACAACTGGAAAATTACAATGTGTTATTTGTTCTGATGGGAATCTGTGCATTTGCGGTTCTGATGAAGGCAGTAAGCTACGGAATGTTTCATAAGCTGCTATGGGATTCCAATCAGATGGGGACAACGAGAAACCGTTGGATGAAAGCAATGATGTCAAAGTTTGAAGCGTATTATAAGCTGCATATCAGTGTACATAATGTGGAGAATTTTGTGGACCGTTACCTGTATCATTACCGGTTTTTGGGGCTTTCCCTGCAGACCTGGGAAAACACCGGCTACTATTTTTCGGGTCTGCTTCTGGCGGGAACGGGGCTTTCCTGTTTTCTGGCGGGATATTATGGGATGACGGCAGAATGGTTCTGGGTGACGGGGCTTGTGAGTCTCCTGCTTTTGTGCGTGCAGGGAGCATCGGAGCTGTTTTTTGATACCCACAAATGTCTGCGGGTGTTCCGGATCCAGTTGATCGATTACATGGAAAATACAATGAGGGCTCGTCTGGAAAACGAATATTTCAATCAGGAGGCAACGAAGCAGTATCGCAGGGAATATTTTGAGGATACGCAGGATGCTGCCGCCACCGCTGCGGCTCTGGAGGAAGGAAACGGCGAGGGGGCTGCGGCAAAGCTTTCCGCACTCAATCAGTTAAAGGAGCTTTTGGAAACCTTCCGGGAGGAAATGAAGCTTGACCGGGATATCGCCGGAAAACAGAATGCATTATCCGAACAGACAGCGGCGGAAAAGGCGCGGCTGTTTGAGGAGATATTAGAAGAATATATGTAGAATGAAAATGGAGGATGGACATGGAAAAGGGATATATGATATCGGATGCATCAAAAATGCTGGAGGTGGAAAATCACGTTCTGCGGTACTGGGAGGAGGAACTGGAACTGCCGATCCCGCGCAATGAACTCGGACATCGCTTTTACAGGGATTCGGAGATCAAACTGTTACGGACTGTGAAGGATTTAAAGGAGCAGGGTTTTCAGCTTAAGGCGATCAAAAAGCTTCTGCCGGATCTGGAACGGGTGGAGAATATGGATCCGCAGATGCTGTATCAGCTTCGGGAGGAGCTGAATGGGGAGGTGCTTCGGGAGGCAATGGAGCATGCCAGAGGATCCGTCACCTCGATCGAACATGCCAGGGACCGTTATGAGAAGCGGCAGAAAACATGGCAGGAGAAAAGCTATGAACTGGAGCAGAGCCGGGAGAAGGAGCCGGTGCAGAGCCGTTATGGACAGACGCAGGCGGCTTCATTAGAGCGTCTTCGCCAGTTTGAGACAATGCTTCGCCAGATGATCCGGTCCTCGGTCGAGGAGGTCGGCAGGGAGTCCGAACGGCGGATCTGTGAGGAGGTTTCCGTGCGGATGCAGAAGGAGATGAATTATCTTCTGATGCAGAAGGAGGAATTGCAGGAAAAACAGATTCATCTTCTGAAGGAAATTTTACAGCAGGTCAAGGGGGAACAGGAAGAAAACGTTTCCGGCGGACAGATGCAGCCTGAAAACGGGGATGCTTCAATGGCGGCGAAGGAGATTGCAGCCGCACAGGAAAATACGGGGGATGTGACGCAGTTTTGCCACAGGGAGCGGCGAAAAGAACGAAAAAAGGCGAAGAGGAAAAAATTATTTGCGAAGTAAGTGCCGTAGTGGTATAATGAGCCACAGAAAAACAAGAGAAAACCAAGAAAGGTGAGAACAATGGGGAATTTTACATTTGAAAAATGCGGTGAGATCGAGGGTCTTTATCTGATCCAGCCAAAGGTATTTGGTGATAACCGCGGATACTTCATGGAGACATATAATTACAATGCATTTAAGGAAGCTGGTCTTGATATGGTATTTGTACAGGACAATCAGTCCAGCTCAACAAAGGGCGTGCTTCGTGGTCTTCATTATCAGAAGAACCATACACAGGGCAAGCTGGTCCGTGTGCTCAGCGGTGAGGTTTTTGATGTGGCAGTGGATATCCGTCGCGGCTCCAAGACATACGGCAAGTGGTTCGGTGTGACACTGACCGCAGAGAAGAAGAACATGTTCTATATTCCGGAAGGCTTTGCTCACGGCTTCTATGTATTGTCTGATACAGCAGAGTTTGCATATAAGTGTACGGACTTTTATGATCCTTCTTCCGAGGCAGGCATTATGTGGAATGATGAGACGATCGGTGTAGAGTGGCCGATTCCGGAGGGAGTCGTTCCGAATATTTCCGAGAAGGATGGAAAGCATCCGGTATTTTCAGAGGATATCGCATTAGATTATTGATCCCTCGGACGATGTTTTTCGGATATGGAATGATGCATATGATTGCATCCGTATCGCAACACAATTTTATAGCTTGTATCATCAGGGTCTTCGGCAGCAGCCGGAGACCTTTTTGTCCTTTTTCAAGACATTACCCTTGAAATGCTCCCTGCCAAAATGGTATAATTTTTATAATTATGCTTGGTATGCAAGTAAGCTACGGGAGGCAGCATGAAAGAGAAGATCGATCAGTATGCAAAGGGAATATTTGAATATCATATGCCGGAGGTGATTATGACGCCTTCTGCACTTTCTGTGTCTGTGGATGCCGGTGAGATCGCGCAGGGAAGCTTCCGGGTTTCCAATAGTGCGGGACGCAGCATGAAGGGGATCGTCTGCACGGATTGTGGAAGTATGATACTGGAAAAGGAAGCATTTCAGGGGACGGACAATGAAATCTCTTTCGCCTTCCGGGGAACCTGTTGTGAGCCGGGAGATGTGATCCACGGAAGGATCCGCATCCTTTCGGACTGCGGCGTGGCAGAGCTTGCATTTACCGTGAACGTTGCCGTACCTGCATGTGATACCTCTGCGGGGCGTATCCGCGATCTGAATCAGTTTACGGAGCTGGTGCGCAGCCATTATGTGGAGGCACTCCGCCTTTTTCAGAGTCCGTCCTTTGCAAGGATCTTTCTGCAGAATAAGGAGACATATCTGGAGCGCTACCACGGTCTCATGAAGGGCAACGACAAAAGCATGGCATTAGAGGAGTTTCTGATCGCTGCGCATAAGAAAACACCGGTACAGCTTACGGTGGAGAAGAGGGAGCTGCAGTACCCGAACTGCGAGAAAGTATTTGCGGACAAGCTTGTACTTCGCAGGGACACCTGGGGTTACGGTGAATATGAGGTAAAGTCGGATGCGGCATTTGTGCGTTTTGACCGTTCCTGTGTCCGTACGACAGACTTTGCCGGGGACGTCTATGAGCTGCCGTTTGTGATCAATCCGGATTGCATGTCGATCGGACACAATTTTGCGCGCATCACGATCAGCAGTGCCCGACAGACGCTGGAGATCAGGGTGATCGCACGCCGGTACTGCATGTCGGACGAGGAGCGCAGAGAGAAGATTACGCAGCAGAAGGCGGTCAGCAGCCTGTATCAAAGCTTTGTCTATTATCAGGCAGGAAAATTATCCGAAAAGGATTATGCCACATCCGTCGAAAAGAATGTCGGCAGCCTTGCTCAGTCTGAGCAGGATCAGCCGGAGCATGACAGAGATAAATACGGCTGGCTTGCCAGAGTGTTTCGGATCCATCTGGCACTTCTTAACGGCATGGAGGAAATCTTTCATCTGGAAATGTCCCAGTTAGAGGGAAATCTTATAGAAATCCGAAATCAGGAGCCGCTCTTATACTGTTCTTATTATTATCTGATGTATCTGTGGAAGCCGGAGGCGGCACAAAGAGCAGGGGCGCTGGAACAGATCCGGGAATGCTATCGGACGCAGTCCCATCATTGGTTGATCCTGTGGTTTTTATTGCAGATGGATGAACGGTATCAGATTTCCGTGAAGCGGCAGGAGGCGGTGTTAGAGCAGATAGAGGCAGGCTGCCACAGTCCGCTGATGTATCTGGAGCTGTGCCGTCTTTATAACAGTACGCCGGAGCTTGTACTGGAGTTGTCCGATGCCAGGGCGCAGGTATTTCACTGGGGACTTGCAAACCGTATGCTGGAGGAAGAATTAAAGTTCCGCTATGCCTATCTGATCAGCCGGACGAGAGATTTCTCCGGGGTCATGCTGCAGGATATGTACCGGATGTATGAGGAGCAGCCATCGGATGATCTGCTGACGATGATCTGCCAGCTTCTGATGCGGGAGCGCAGAGCATCTGCGGAGAATGTCAAATGGTACCTTCTGGGAATCGAACACAACTTAAAGATCACCGATCTTTATGAAAATTATATTTATGCACTTCAGGAGACGCCGGATATGGTGCTTCCGAACCGCATATTGCTTTATTTTTCTTATAATAATCAACTGAATGCGACTAAGAAGGCGATGCTTTATGCCTATGTGATCCGCCATAAGGACCGCGATAAGTCGACCTACGATCACTATTGCGATACGATGAAAAAGTTTGCCAGAGAGCAGCTTTTGCAGGGAAGGCTCAATGATCATCTGGCGGTGATCTATGAGGAATTTATCGGCGAGGAGGATGTGGATGAGCAGCTTGCTGCTGCATTACCGGCAATTCTTTTTGCCAGAGAGATCCGCTGTGATGATCCGCATATCGCAGGCGTCGTTGTACGTCATCGCCAGCTTCAGCAGGAGGAGACGGCTGCCTTTGTCAATGGCAGAGCGATGATCGCGGTGTTTACGGCACAGCCGCAGATATTCCTGACGGATCGGCTTGGAAGGCGTTATTCCTCCTCGATCGGTTATACGGTACACCGCATGGTGCATCTGGATCATTTGATCGTAAAATGCCTTCCGTATGTCGGAGATAATGTGCGTGTGCTCCTGCATCTGTACGAAAAAGCGGTCAGTGAAAACCGCACCGGAGAGGATATTGCCGGAATGCGCAGACGGATCCTTGGGATTGCGGGGCTGGAACCGGAATGGAAGAGATCCCTGTTTGCCATACAAATGCAATATTATTTTGATAATTTTCAGGGGGAGCTTCTGGACCGGGAACTGGAGCATATGGACTGGGAACAGGTTCTGTCGAGAGACCGTGGCAAATTTATCGAGTATTGTGCGGTGCGTCATAAGTATGAAAAAGGCATGGAAGGTCTTATGATGTTTGGCTGGGAAGGTATGGATCCGAAACGTGTGCTCAAGATCGCCGGTCATGCCTTTGTCGGTGCCGGTGAGGATGTCACACTCACGAAGCTTGCGTGGTACATTTTTCGTGCCGGAGAATTTGACAAGCCGGTATTGATGTATCTGTGCGATCATTACAGCGGGACGATTCCGGAGATGGTGCAGATCTGGAATGCCTGCCGGGAGTTCGGGATTGATATCCAGATATTGTCAGAGAGACTTCTGGCACAGATCCTATTTACGGATCAGATGGTTCCGGAGGCGTATCAGGTATTCTTTTCCTATGAGGAGAACGGTTTTAACAGGAGCTGATCCGTGCTTTTTTGAAGAGAGCGGCATATCGCTATCTGGTGCAAGGAGAAACGCTGCCGGAGGAGATTTTCGCTTCCTTCTACCAACATGTGCAGGTCGAGGAGAACCGGCCGTGTCTGCTGGCAGTGCTGAAGCATTTGTCGGATCATGGTATGCTTGCCGGCTCGGAGGCTGTGTTTGTGGATTACAATCTGCATCAGCTCTACGAAAAGAATATTATTCTTCCTTATTTTCAGAAGTTTAAGGATAAGCTTGTCCTGCCGGATACCCTGCTAAAGGAGCAGTATGTAGAATATACGGCAGATCCGGCGCATGAGGTGAAAATCCGGTACACCTATATTGTGGACGGACAGCATCAGCCGACGGTGACGGAGGTGATGCCGGATGTGTTTGAAGGAATCCGTGTCCGCGGCTTTATCCTGTTTCAGGATGAGACAGTAGAGTATCAGGTGCTGGAGATTGATGAGGACGGCAACGAGAAATGCACGGAGCCTGTCTGCTTAAATTATGTGGATCAGATGGGTGAAGAGGAAGGCATCAATGGTTACCGTATGTTAAACAATATGCTTTCCAGACAGAATACCGGAGATGAGGAACTGTTGGATCTGATGCAGGAGTATGCAGAGAAACGGGCGATCGTAAAGCTATTGATGAAACCGGATGATGGAGGCAGAGGAATAAATGACCGAAGATAGAAAATTACTGGTAGGAGTTGATCTGAGTAATGATTTCACACAGTTGTCCTGCTATCGACGGGATATTGACAAGGTGATACCGGCAGGGCGTCTGGTTGGAAGAGAGAGAGAATATGAATGCCCAACCGTTTTATCCTGGCAGCCGGTCAAGAAAGAGTGGCTGTTTGGAACAGAGGCACTGATGGCAGCAGAGCGCGAAGAGGTGTACCTTTTTCGGGACATGTTAAAACAGATCTCCGAGAAGAACAAGGTCACGGCAGGAGATATGGAGCTTGAACCGGTCGATGCACTGGTGCGTTTTTTTGTCAAGCTGTTAAGCTGCCTGAAGGAATATTTTCCGAGTGAGACGATCCGTAAGCTGGTCATCTCAGTGTCCGATAAAACGGACAATCTGGTGAATGCGCTCAAGGGGGCATTGAACAGGATCGGGATCGGCGAGGAACGCTATGTGATTCAGCTGCACCAGCAGAGTTATATGTATTATGCACTCAGCCAGAAGAAAGAGCTGTGGCTCAATGATGTGGCGTTGTTTGAGTTTGGCAGGGACGGTCTGTTTTATTCGCAGATCCATATTGACCGCAGAAATATTCCGTATATTGTCGGCGTCAAAAAGATCGATCTCAGCCAGAATTTGAACTGGGATATGATGGAGCATGACAGCAGCTTCAAGATGGAATATGCGTTTGTCAATCTTGCCAACACACAGATGCATAAGCAGATGATCTCCACGATCTATGTGACCGGGGAGGGTTTTCAGGGAGAATGGGCCAATACCGCATTAAGCCAGCTGTGTACCGGCAGACGTGTTTTTCGTGGTGGAAATCTGTTTACAAAGGGTGCCTGCATTGCGGCGAGGGAGTTTGCCGGGGAAGGTGTGATGAGCGATTTTCTGTTTCTGGATCAGGAGATGATCCACACCGGCATTTCCCTGCGGGTCTATAAGGATGCCAAAATGCAGGAACTGCCTCTGGTCAGAGCAGGAGTTCCGTGGAAGGATGTAGATGTCAGTGTGGATTTTATTACGGATGACGAGGAGGAGCTGCAGCTGACGATACAGAATGTGCTTCGAAGAGAGACAACGGTACATCTGTTATCGCTGGAGGGCTTTGACGAGCGTCCAAATAAAATGACGCGTTTTACGCTGAGGCTTCGATTTGCCGATGCTTCTCACTGCATTGTGACGCTGAAGGATAATGGCTTTGGAGAGTATTGTCCGTCCAGCAATCGTATCTGGGAACGTTATCTCAGTCTGTGATTGGAGGAATTTCATGGGAAAGTTAATATTATGCAGCAGTGTCATTGCGAAGAATCCCTACTGTTTTCCGATGACGAAGACGAAGGTGTATTCCATCGAGGAGGTCTGCTATTACATTAGAAATAATATTTATATGATGCAGGAGGAGGTCTTTGACCGGGGGTTCGCGGACTGGATCCGAGGGGAGCTTGGCATGGAGGAGACCGCCGATAAGCTTGACCGTATGCGGGAGGATCACAATAATCTCAAGGATATTGTTGTTACGCTGTGCTGCAGCTGCGATTATTATACGGAGAGTGAGATCAATGAGTTGATCGTCATTATGGATCAGACACAGAATGTGCCGATGAGGGGAAGACAGAAGATCAAGGCGGACACCTATTTGAAAAGCGGCAGTCTCGAGCGGGCAAGACAGGAGTATGAGCGTATCCTGAAAAGCCGGATATGTTAAATGCGCAGTCCGGGGAGTATGCAGATCTGTATTACCGGCTGGGAACAGCGGCGGCAGGCATGGGAGAATACCGCCAGGCGGCGCAGGCATTCCAGAAATCCTACGAATATGTCAATGACCAGAAGGCACTGGAATCCTGTCTTTACTGCCTCAAGCTTTCGGGGCGGACTGAAGAATATCAGAAACGCATTCAGGAGCTTGGGGTGACAAGAGAACAGCAGACCTCATGGAGGCACAGTATGAGGAGGCACTCAGACAGAGTGTGGACAGCAGAGAGTGCCGTGTGGTGCGAAGGATACGGCGGATGAAGGAACAGGGCGATGAAGCTTATCGGAAGCAGGCAGCTGAGCTGGTATTTCAGTGGAAAGACGAGTACCGCAAAAGCATGCTTTCATAGGTAGAAAGAGGGGTTATCACAGATGGCATTTTGGCATCGGAAAAAGAAAAAGCAAAATAGTCTCCGGGCGGAGGAGAATGCACAGGAGCAGAACCTTTCGCAGGAAGTGGCAGAAGAGATGACTGGAGAAGAGAAACGTCTTTCTGAGAAAGAGCTTGCGGCAGAGCGTGTGGTTCCAAAGGGGAAAGCGGAGCAGAAGCGCTTCGTACAGGCCTGTCTCGAGTCGATCCGGGAATGTGAGCGGCAGACAGAGATTGCCCGCGCAGAATACGGGCAGGTGACGGAATACCTGACGGACATTCAGAAGATTGACCGGATTGCAGGTGAAGAAAGAGAAAAACTGCTCGAGCTTTGCAAACGGATCCAGCGTCTGCTGCAGGAGAGAAATCAATATAAGAACCGGACACTCACGATCACAGAGCGTCAGATGCGGCGGTTTGACCGGTATCAGGACGAGCTGATCGATGAGATCAAGAAAATGTATGAGAATGAGATGTACCAGAAGGCGATCGACAGTGATATGAAGCATCTCGAGGCAGAAAAGGCATATATTAAGGAGAATCAGAGAGAGATTGCCGGGAGACAGGACTTTTTAAAAAAGCTTGCCAAGGGTATTTCCGGTCTGATCGGCTCGCTGATCGTGCTGTTTATACTGCTGTACTTTAATCTGGACAGCAATATGACCTATCCGTATATTGGAACACTGGCACTTGCGGCGGTATCTGCGGTTGTGATCTTTACTGAGTCTAACAAGAACCGGTATGAGATCACATTGTCCGAGAAAAAATATAACAAGGCAGTGGAGCTGTTGAACAGGACGAAGATCAAGTATGTCAACAATGTCAGTGTGCTTGATTATAACCGTGAAAAGTTTGGTGTGAAAAATGCTGCTGATTTTGAAGAACTCTGGGGGGAATACTGTAAGGCGAAGGAATACGAGCGGAGATTCCGGGAAAACACCGAGCAGCTTTCTAAGAGTAATGATGCATTGCAGCAGCAGCTTGACCGCCATGAGGTTTCCGACACCGAGGTATGGCTGGTGCAGACCTACGCAATCTTAGATGACCGCGAGATGGTGGAAATCCGTCATGACCTGAATCAGAGACGGCAGAAGCTGCGTGAGCAGATCCGTTATAACACCGAAGTCAAAGAGGATTATGAAAAGCAGATCCGTGAAGTGGCTGGAAGCAGTGAAAACGGTTCGGAAATTGTGGAAGAAGTGCTTGACAAATAAAAAAACATATGATAACATGATTTTTGTTGTGCAGTAAATGTGCTGTGATGCAGCCGATGTACAGCGGAGAATATAACAACAAAGCAGAGAAATCCACTCTCACCTTAGCACAGAGCGTGACTCGGGTTAAATAATGACATCAGTCTCCGGTTTGGGGTTTGTGATAGGATCAGTGGATAGAGCTTTGCTTATCCACTTTTTTTATGGAGGTGCAGAATCATTAGTAGGACAGCAGTAAATGAGCAGATCAGAGACAGAGAGATTCGTCTGATCGGCGAGGACGGGGAACAGTTGGGAATCATGTCAGCACGAGATGCCATGAAGCTTGCGAGAGAAGCAGATCTTGACTTGGTAAAGATTGCACCGAACGCAAAGCCGCCGGTATGTAAGATCGTGGATTACGGTAAGTATCGTTATGAGCAGGCACGTCGTGAGAAAGAGGCAAAGAAAAAGCAGAGAACAATGGAAGTCAAGGAAATCCGTTTGTCTCCGAATATCGATGTCAATGACCTGAACACAAAGGCAAATCAAGCGAGAAAGTTCCTGAGTAAGGGCGACCGTGTTAAAGTATCGCTTCGTTTCCGTGGTCGTGAGCTCGCACACATCAATTACAGCAAGCAGATTCTGGACAGCTTCTATGAGAAGCTTGAGGACATTTCCGTTGTTGACAAGCCGGCCAAGATGGAAGGCCGTACCATGGTAATGTTCTTATCAGAGAAGAGACAGTAAAGATTGGCTGACCGTTTATCGGTGAGCAAGGCTTTCAAGATGGTGTTTTGTCGCAGACAGATACGCCGGTTTATAAATATTATGCAAATAAGGAGGAAACTATCATGCCAAAAATGAAAACAAAGCGCGCAGCTGCAAAGCGTTTCAAAACTACAGGAACAGGAAAGCTTATGAAGATGAAAGCTTACAAGAGCCACATCCTGAATAAGAAGTCAACAAAAAGAAAGAGAAACCTGAGAAAAGCTGTAGAGGTAGATGCAACAAACGCTAAGATGATGAAGCGCATTTTACCATATTCTAAATAATAAAAGGAGGAAAGACAAATGGCACGTATTAAAGGCGGATTAAATGCAAAGAAGAAACACAATAGAGTTTTAAAGCTTGCAAAGGGATATAGAGGAGCAAGATCTAAGCAGTATAGAGTGGCTAAGCAGTCTGTTATGAGAGCCCTGACTTCTTCCTTCGCAGGCAGAAAAGAGAGAAAGAGACAGTTTAGACGTCTTTGGATCGCTCGTATCAACGCAGCAGCAAGACTTAACGGTCTTTCATACAGCAAGTTCATGTATGGTCTGAAGCTCGCTGAGATTGATATCAACAGAAAGATGCTTTCTGAGATGGCTATCTCTGATCCGGAGGGATTCGCTTCTCTCGTTGAGGTTGCTAAGAGCAAACTTGCATAATTCCATACGAATATAAATCAAGGAGAGTCCTTCGGGGCTCTTTTTCTTCTGGTATCGGAAAGGACAAAAGATGGTATTTAGTTCGGCGATATTTTTATTTGCGTTTCTACCATTGACATTTATCGGCAGTTTACTGATCCGGCAGCGGTGGGCGCAGAACGCATTTCTGACATTGGCAAGTCTGATCTTTTATGCATTTGGCGAGCCGGTGTATGTATTTCTGATGATCGCATCGGCAGGCGTCAATTATGGCTTTGGCAGAGGCATTGCGGCGGTTCGCGGTAAGAGGATGAAAAGACTGCTCCTTGTACTTGCAGTAATCTGTGATCTGGCTGTTCTCGGTGTATTCAAATATGCGGGCTTTGCGGTTACGAATGTTAATGCTTTGTTTGGAATTGCACTTCCGGTTCCGGCGATCAGGCTGCCGGTTGGGATTTCCTTTTTTACATTTCAGGCAATGTCCTATGTGATCGATGTGTACCGAAATCGGGACATGTGTCAGAAGGACTTCATGAAGGTGCTTCTCTACATTTCATTCTTCCCGCAGTTGATCGCCGGTCCGATCGTCCGGTGGAATGAGATCGAGGAGCAGATCGATCACCGTTGTCTGAACGAGACAGAGATTGCAGATGGCATCTGCCGTTTTGTAAAAGGTTTATTTAAGAAGCTGATCTTTGCAAATGGACTGGGAAAGGTGGCAGATCATGTATTTGCCTGAATATCGGACAGTACGGGATGGCGGTTGCCTGGCTGGGTGCTGTGTGTTATGCGCTTCAGATATTTTATGATTTCAGTGGATATTCCGATATGGCAATCGGTATGGCATCCATGTTTGGATTTCATTTTCAGGAGAATTTTAAGCATCCGTACAGTGCGGACAGCATTCATGAATTCTGGCGTCGCTGGCATATCTCCCTGTCTTCCTGGTTTAAGGAATATGTATATATTCCGCTCGGGGGCAACCGAAAGGGAAAGCTTCGCACAGAATGCAACAAGCTGCTTGTTTTTCTTCTGACAGGAATATGGCATGGTGCCAATTGGACCTTTGTGATCTGGGGAATGATCCACGGTATTATGAACGTACTGGAGGATACGGTTCTGCCGATCCGCAAGTGCCGGTTTAAGTGGATCGGGAATCTGTACACATGGATCATTGCGATCACGGCATTTGTTATGTTTCGGGCAGACACGGCGGCGTATGGCTGGAGGATGATCCGGACGATGTTTACCGGCTTGCGGTTTGATCTGGTGTCCCGCAGCTTTCTGATGGAGCAGCTTGATGGATATACGGTGGTGCTGATCGCCGGCGGAATCCTGTTTTCCTATCCGGTGACGGCAAAGCTTTTGAAATGTACCGGAAGCTTGCGGGACAGATATGCGGCGGTATGGGAGGTACTTAAGTATCTCGGTGTACTGGTGCTTTTGTTTTTGTGCGTCTGCAGTCTTGCCGGAGCGGCTTACAACCCATTTATTTATTTCCGGTTCTAAAAAGAGAAGCTGATCTGCAGAAAGCGAAGAGCCGGATACATTGTTTCGCTGCACTTTTTGTTTTGAGCAGAGGAAAGGATGGCTTGATGAAGAAGAAACTTTTTATCATCATATTTATGGGACTGCTTCTTGTTCCATTTGTGGGAATGCGCTTCTACAAGGCGGATCTGAGCATAGAGAAGAAGCATGACGAAGCACTGCCACAGCCGGTGACGGACGGAAAGGTGAATCTGCAGTTTTTTCAGGAGCTGACCGATTATATGGCGGATCATTTTGCGTTCCGGCAGGAACTTATCACGGCAGATGCCGGGGTGAAGGCGGATCTGTTTCAAAGCTCGGCAAATGAAAAGGTGATCGTCGGCAAGGATGGATGGCTGTTTTTTGAGGAGACATTAGACGATTATATGAAACGGAACTGTCTGAATAAACGGCAGATCCACAATTGTGCCAGAGTCCTGAAGTTGATTGAACAGGGCGTTGAGGTCTGTGATGCTGATTTTGTATTTGTGGCAGCACCGAATAAGAACACGCTTTACGGAGAATATATGCCGGACCGGTATGTCCCATTAAACGGACAGGGTAATTTGAATGCTCTGATCACTTCAATGAAGGAGCAGGGGGTTCATTATGTCGATCTGCGCGAAGTCCTTTCTGAGCAGAAGGAGCAGGTGTACCATAAATTGGACACACATTGGAATAATCTCGGAGCCTCCATTGCCTGTGAGAATATTCTGGATGCCCTTGGAAAGAAGCATACCTCCTATGAGAAGGAGGCGTATACCAGAAAGAAAAGTTTTGACGGAGATCTTCAGGGGATGTTGTTTCCGAAGAGCAGCAAAAAGGACTGGAACGTGATCTATTCGAAAAAGCAGGATTACCGCTATACCAATAAGGTGGTGTCCACGGAGCAGATGGAGATCAGAACGGAGAATAAATCTGTGGACTCATCTGCCGGAGGAAAGAAAACAAAGCACCGGAACATTTTAATGTACCGGGATTCCTTTGGCAATGCGCTTGTCCCGTTTGTGGCACAGGAGTATAAGAAGGGATTTTTCACCAAGGAGGTGCCGTATGATCTGAGCCTGTTGTCACAGAGTAAGGCGGATGATGTGGTGATCGAGCTGGCGCAGCGGCAGATCCCGACATTACTGGAGGGAGTGCCGTATATGATGGCACCGGGCGTTTCCTTTGATAAGGATGTGGAAGAGATCAAAGGAACGACTGCCACAATGGAAACGGAGAAGCAGGACGGGGTGCTCCGGGTCAGCGGTCAGACGGATCCCCGTTTTACGGATGACGATTCGCCGGTTTATATCAGCTTCTATGGGGAAAAGAACCTTCTGATGTTTGAGGCGTTTCCGTCAGTCTATGATCCGATGGACGAAAAAGCAGACCGTTCCTACAGCTACGGTGCGTATATTGATATCTCCTCCATGCCGTCAGATGACTATCGGCTGGAAATTATCACAAAAAAAGACAGAAACTACTACACAACTGGATTTCTGGGGGAATATGTGATAAAATGAGCATGATACTGTAGGCATTGATCTGTAAAAGAGGCAATCGTATGAGATCATGTGCTTTGCAGATATTGTGCCAGCGGTCCGAAATCTGAGGACTGAGAAAGGATGTAGGATTAGTATGAAAAAAAATAAACGAGCACTTACAAGTCTGTTGGCATGTATTCTGGCAGTCAGCATGACGGCGCCGACATCGGATATTGCCGGTCAGGCAGGAATGGAAACAGTATATGTCAGTGCTGCCAGCCGTTCAACAACGACGACACAGACGCAGAAGACAACGACTTCCGGGAAGAAGACAAAGAAATCCCGGAAGAAGATCCGGCAGCAGAAGAAAAAGGCGAAGAAATATATTGGAAAGAAGCTGACCAGTCTTGTGAAGGCCATCGGAAAGTACAAGAAGCTTTCCAAAGCAGCAAGCTGCTATTATGAGAATGAATATGATGGTATTGCCAAATATGACGGTTTCGTCGTCTACTGTCACACCGAGAACAGAAAGACATGGATCGTAGATAGTGTAGAATAGGCGGAAGAAGCATGAATAAGAACAGATTTTGGACGGGAACCGTCCTGACATTGACGGCAGTCCTGCTTTTGACCGGAGGTGCAGTGCGGACCGGTGAGGCAGCCGTAAAGGAACATGAGGCAAATGTCCATGCAGGCATTTCCTTTTATGATGATTCCAGAGGTGTTTTTCGAGTCGACAGCCCGGAGAACACTCCGGAGACAGTAAAGTCTGTGAATTCGCCGGAGCCGGCGGATGCAGCTTTGTCGGAAAGTCCTGCAGCGGCATCCACGGCGAAGCCGGCAGAGAGCAAGCCGCCCACAGTAAAGCCATCGCCGACGGTCAAACCGACAGTAACACCGGTGCCGGGCAGGCTTGTGCACAGAAAATATACGACGAATTATGTTTTTTGCGGTGGAAAGAAGCTGAAGCATTCTTTTATTACCATACGGAAGAAGACATATTATTTCGATAAAAGCGGAGATATGCATAAGGGCTGGCTGAAATTAGCCGGTCAGTATTATTATCTTGACCGTGCAAGTGGTGTGATGGTACATCAGGGAAAGGTGGACGGTATCCGCATCCGGAAGGATCATGCGGTCAAAAGCAGGCTGAATGTACGAAAGATCGACACGATGCGTACGGCGGCAAGGGTCGCAGCAAAGATCACAAAGCCGTCGGATACGATGGAGCAAAAGAAAATGAAATGTTATCGGTACATCATGAAATGTGATTACCGACGATATCGTTTTCTGGAGCCGATCTACAAGAAAAAGGGCTGGGAATCCACCTTTGCCAATGATATTTTCAAGCATCATGCAGGCTGCTGCGTGTCCGAATCATCGGCACTGGCATTTCTGTTTCATGAGATCGGTTACCGGAACGTATATGTCTGCCACGACACCAGTCATGCGTGGGTTGAATTAAACGGCAGGGTATACGATAATCTGTTTTCCAAGGCGAAAGATTTTTGGAAGTATTATGACTGTACGTATGAAAGCTTTGGACTTAACCCGGTGGACAAACGTAAGATCTAAGGAGCTCTGACGAGCTCATATTAAGGGGCTTTGAAGCTCTGCCAAGTGATGATAAAGCATATAATTTTATAGATAATGAGAAGAAAGGATGTAAGATAATGGCAAAAGAACTGGAGAAAAACTACAATCCTGCGGACATTGAGAAAAGAACTTATGACAAATGGCAGGAGAAAAAATATTTTCATGCGGAGGTAGATCGCAGCAAGAAACCATTTACGATCGTTATGCCGCCGCCAAATATCACAGGACAGCTCCACATGGGACATGCACTGGATAACACACTTCAGGATATTCTGATCCGTTTTAAGAGAATGCAGGGCTATGAGGCACTCTGGGTGCCCGGAACAGACCATGCATCCATCGCTACAGAGGCAAAGGTAGTAGAGAAGCTTCGTGAGCAGGGTATTTCCAAGGATGATATCGGAAGAGAGAAGTTCCTGGAGCATGTATGGGACTGGAAGAAACAGTACGGCGGACGTATTGTAGAACAGCTTAAGAAAATCGGTTCTTCCTGCGACTGGGATCGAGAGCGTTTCACCATGGATGAGGGATGCTCTAAGGCAGTCAAGGAGGTTTTCGTTAATCTTTACAATAAGGGTCTGATCTATCGTGGAAAGCGTATCATCAACTGGTGTCCGCATTGTCTGACATCCCTTTCCGATGCTGAGGTAGAGTATGAGGATCAGGCAGGAAGCTTCTGGCATCTGCGTTATAAGACCACAGACGGCACCGGATATATTGATCTTGCAACGACACGTCCGGAGACACTGCTCGGTGATACGGCAGTTGCTGTTAATCCGAACGATGAGCGTTACAAGGATATGGTTGGTAAGATGCTTGATCTGCCGATCGTACACCGTCAGATCCCGATCATCGCGGATGATTATGTAGATATGGAGTTCGGTACCGGTGTTGTAAAGATTACTCCGGCACATGACCCGAACGATTTCGAGGTTGGAAAGCGTCACAACCTGGAGGTCATCAATGTCCTGACAGACGATGCGAAGATTGTGGACGATTATCCAAAGTATGCAGGCATGGATCGTTACGAGGCGCGTAAGGCAATCGTGAAGGATCTGGAGGCAGAGGGAGCACTCCTTAAGATCGAGGATCATGAGCATAATGTAGGTACCTGCTATCGTTGTCATACAACGGTTGAGCCAAGAGTTTCTCTTCAGTGGTTTGTGAAGATGGAGGATCTGGCAAAGCCTGCGATCGATGCAGTGAAGAACGGTGATACCAAGTTTGTACCGCCTCATTTCGATAAGACATATTATCACTGGCTTGAGAACATCCGTGACTGGTGTATTTCCCGTCAGCTCTGGTGGGGACATCAGATTCCGGCATTTTACTGTGATGACTGTGGCGAGATGGTTGTTACCAAGGAAAGCAGCTGCAATTGTCCGAAGTGTGGCAAGCCGATGCGTCAGGATCCGGATACACTTGATACCTGGTTTTCATCCGCCCTCTGGCCGTTCAGCACACTTGGCTGGCCGGACAACACCGAGGAGATGGATTATTTCTATCCGACAAGTACACTTGTTACCGGATATGACATTATCTTCTTCTGGGTTATCCGTATGATGTTCTCAGGACTTGAGCATACCGGAAAGGTTCCGTTTGATACGGTTCTGATTCACGGACTCGTTCGTGATTCACAAGGACGTAAGATGAGTAAGTCCCTCGGCAATGGTATTGACCCGCTGGAGGTTATTGATAAATACGGTGCAGACGCACTTCGTTTCACCCTTGTTACAGGTAATGCGCCGGGTAACGACATGCGTTTCTACTGGGAGCGTGTTGAGGCAAGCCGTAACTTTGCCAATAAGGTATGGAATGCATCCCGTTTCATTATGATGCATCTGGGTGATAATACGATCACAGAGCCTGCTTATGAGGAACTCAAGGAGGCAGATAAGTGGATCCTTTCCAAGGTAAATACTCTGGCGAAGGAAGTTACCGAGAACATGGAGAAATACGAACTCGGTGTTGCGGTTCAGAAGATCAACGACTTTATCTGGACCGAGTTCTGTGACTGGTATATTGAGATCGTTAAACCAAGACTTTTTGCGCAGGAAAAGGATCCGGCATCTGCAAATGCAGCATTCTGGACACTCCGTACCGTGCTGATCGATTCTCTGAAGCTGCTTCATCCGTACATGCCGTTTATCACAGAGGAGATCTTCTGCACGATCCAGTCAGAGGAGGAGTCTATCATGATCTCTTCATGGCCGGAGTATAAGGAGGAGTGGAACAATCCTGCAGCAGAGACAATGGCAGAGCACATCAAGAACGTGATCCGCGGTATCCGTAACATCCGTACCGAGATGAACGTTGCCAATGCCCGCAAGGCGCAGGTATATATCGTGGCAGATGATGAGGAGACCTGTAAGGTACTCGAGGGAAGTCGAGATGCTTATGAGCATATGATCTATGCATCTGAGCTGTTTGTACAGATGGATAAGACAGGCGTAGAAGACAATGCTGTTTCTGTTGTTATTCCGAAGGCAACCATTTATATGCCACTGGCTGATCTGGTTGATTTCGAGAAGGAAAAGGAACGTCTGACCAAGGAGAAGAAGCGTCTGGAGGGCGAGTTAAAGCGTGTCAACGGAATGCTGAACAACGAGAAGTTTATGAGCAAGGCACCGGAGGCAAAGGTCGCTGAGGAGAAAGCGAAATTAGAGAAATACACCAGCATGATGGCAAAGGTGGAAGAAGAATTAAAGGCATTGGACAAATAATTCCGACGAATGTCGATTATTGCGGCAAAAATGATTTGATGAATAAATGGAGGTAGTGTAAGATGGATTTCGAGGCAGAATTAGAAAAATTTCAGCCTAGTCTTGATATTGAGCAGGCGGAGGATGCCATTTATGGAAACAGTACAACCGATGTGATGGATCTGCTCCAGAGTATTCTGGCAGATGTGAATACAGGCTCAAAGAAAGCAGAATAGGGGAAGAAACATGAGATGTCCAAGATGTAATGCAGAGGTGTCTTTCAAGAAAGATCGTTGTGACAATTGTGGACAGGAGCTGCGCAATTACCGCAGAGTTCTCAGTGCGTCCAATATTTGCTATAACCGCGGTCTGGAACAGGCAAAGGTCAGAGATCTGTCCGGAGCGATCGCATCTTTGCACAAAAGCTTAAAATTTAACAAATTAAATACCAACGCAAGAAACCTGCTGGGACTCATTTATTTTGAAGAGGGCGAGATCGTTTCCGCACTGAGTGAGTGGGTGATCAGCAAGCATTTTCAGGAGGAGCATAACGAGGCAGACCACTACATTCAGCTGGTTCAGTCCAATCCAAACCGTCTGGAGACATACAGTCAGATGGTCAAAAAGTACAACTCTGCGTTAATGTCTGCGCAGAACGGCGATGAGGATATGGCGATCATCCAGCTCAAAAAGGTAGTCAGCACCAATCCGAAGTTTATACGTGCGCATCAGCTGCTGGCACTTCTTTATATGAAGACCGGCAAGAAGGAGAACCGCGTACGTGCTTACAAGCTGTTGAAATCCATCAGCGGTGTCGATGTGACCAATACAACGACACTCGCTTATCTGAAGGAGCTGTCAGACGTCCATGTCAAAGGGGAGCTTGCAGCGCCGAAGGCAGAAAAGACAAGTGAGCAGCCGGCACGCAAAACACTTCCGCGAGTGGATGACAATGCGTATAAGCCGATCACGCTGTACAAGGAAGAAAAGCCATCTGTCCTGCCGTTTGTGCATGTCCTTCTCGGTCTGATCGCAGGTATTGTGATCATGCAGTTTCTGATCACACCGGCATTGAAGCAGAGATCAAGCAGCAACGATAATAAGGCATTCAAGACCTATAGCGAGAATCTGGCATCCGGAGAAAGCGATGTCAGTACCTTGAAGAATGCTAACACGGAGCTTCAGAAGCAGGTGGATGAGCTGACAAAGCGGTTATCCGATTACCAGAGTGGCAGTCCGACTGATCTGGACGGTGTTCAGGCGGTCTATGATAATCTCATTCAGGCAATGCAGTATTACATGAATGATGATAAGCTGTCTGCGGCAAAGGCACTGGACAAGGTGGATGCCGACAGTCTGTCCGGCGACGGAGCTAAGAAGTTCTATAACAAGATCAAGAAGGAAACCTACGATACAGCATCGACCTCCTATTTTGAAAAGGGAAGAGACTGCTATAATGGTCAGGGTGATTATTCCGGACAGAAGGACTATGATAAGGCGATTAAGCTTCTGAAAAAGTCCCTCAAATTCAACGCGGATAATACCGATGCCATGTATTTTCTGGGACGCAGCTATCAGCAGAAGTCCGATTTTGAAACAGCAAAGCAGTATTATGATCAGGTGGTCAATGATTATCCGGATTCCTCAAGAGTTGCGGAGGCAAAGAGCAGACTGCGTGAGATTGGTCAGTAACACATAAGACAAGGTGGGAAACCACAGAATATCGCATGAGAAAATGATAGGGAGACCTGTCAGAGTATACAGAACGTATGACTCTGGCAGGTCTTTTTTGCTTTATAGGAAACTTCTCGTTTCCTATAAAGCAAAAAACGCTCCGCGAGGATGCGCATCTCGCGGAGAAGAAGTTAGCTGTAAACAGCACCGCTCGAGCGCGAAAGAGTCGCAAGCGACTCTTTATGGGCTTTATATTTTTGGAGAGAAGGAGGAGATATTTTGAACCAGAAAGAAAGAGAATCGATCCATTATGAAATACAGCAGAATTGTCTGATCATTTACATATCACAGGATCTTGACCACCATACGGTGAATCTGCTGCGGGAGCAGTCGGACCGGCTGATCGATGCCGGCAATATTCGACATATTATTTTCGATTTTGCAAAGACCGATTTTATGGACAGTTCCGGAATCGGTCTGATCATGGGACGTTACAAGAGAGTGATGTTTCGGGGCGGCAAGGCGGCTGTGACTAATGTGGGAAATGAAATAGAGCGGATTTTCCGGCTGTCCGGGCTGTTTAAGATCATCGAGCGGTACGCCACGCCGGAGCAGGCGGTGGCAGGACTGAATAAAAGAGGAGGACAGGACAAATGAAGCTGATCATAGATAGCAATTCGCAGAATGAAGCATTTGCAAGAACGGTTGTGGCGGCATATATTACAAGGCTTGATCCGACATTAGAGGAGCTGGCGGATGTCAAAACAGCAGTTTCGGAAGCGGTGACAAACAGCATTCTTCACGGTTACAACAACGGGGAGGGACTGATCGAGATTACCTGTGAGATCAAGGGGCAGGAGGTATTTGTGGAGATCACAGATCACGGAGTCGGGATCCCGGATATCGAAAAAGCGATGGAGCCTTTGTATACAACTAAGCCGGAGTGGGAGCGGTCAGGGATGGGCTTTGCCTTTATGGAGGCATTCATGGATGAGCTGCAGGTGTATTCGGAGGTGGGAAAAGGCACGCGGGTAAAACTCAGTAAGCGTATCGGCAATTCGTGTGAAAATTCCCTGTAAAATGGGGATTTCAGAGGTATGGAGGATCCTATGGATGCGATAGAATTATTGAAAAAAGCCCGTGCCGGAGACCGACAGGCAAGAGATCGTATGGTGGAAGAAAATGTGGGACTTGTCTGGAATATTGTGAAACGTTTCAATGGAAGAGGATATGATCCGGAGGATCTGTTTCAGATTGGCTGCATCGGGCTGATCAAATCGATTGATCATTTTAATCTGACTTTGAGGTCAGGTTCAGTACATACGCAGTGCCCATGATCATGGGGGAGATAAAGCGGTTTATGCGGGATGACGGAATGATAAAGATCAGTCGTACCATGAAAGAGAACGGATGGAAAATCAAAGTGGCAGCGCAGCGGCTGGGGCAGGAGCTTGGACGGCAGGCGACGGTTGATGAGATTGCGGCTGCAACCGAGCTGGCACCGGAGGAGATCGCAGTGGCAATCGAGGCAAACAGGGATGTGGACTCTATCTATCGTCCGGTCTATCAGCCGGAGGGCAAAGAGATCTGCCTGATCGATCAGGTGGTTGCCGGGGAGAATGCAAGTGTCGGTTATGTGTCAAGAACAGCAGTTGCAAGAGCCAATACCGGAGAAACAGACTCCGGAGTTGATGCAGAAAAAGAGCATGTGATCAATCATGTTTTGCTGGAACAGCTTCTTGATACGCTGAGCGACAAGGAACGCAAACTGATCCGTCTGCGTTATTACGAGGACATGACTCAGACGCAGGTGGCGGCTGAGCTTGGGATCAGTCAGGTGCAGGTCAGCCGCCTGGAAAAGAAAATTCTGCTTCGATTGCGTCAACAACTAGTATAAAATTTCCGATTTTGGAAATGCTTTACACAAAAGAGAAAGGCGGAGTATGCAATGCGGAAAAAGAAAATGTGGTTTTATGTGTTGCTCATTGGCATCATGACCTTAAGTACCGTCTGCTATATAGCAATTATGCGTAATGCACGGACAACCTATGCAAACGGCAAATTTGTGGAGCAGGAGGGAACCGACAATGAAGTCAGATATTATCTACTTAAAATTGGAACAAAATAGTCAGGTGTCACACAAAAAAGTTCTACTGGAGGATGTTGCCGAGATCCTGACTGCGGATCAGACGCTGCAGAAGGAATCCGGCAAGCTGGTGCTTTATACTTTTTCGCAGGAGAAAGAGCAAAAGCTTGTCTTTTCGGCGATGAAGGTCATTGAGCTTTTGCAGAAACAGCGCCCGGGTCTGCAGGTGATCAATATCGGAGAACCGGATTTTATCGTAGAGTATAAGGACACACCGAAGCCTGCCAAGTGGCTGGAGATTGTCAAGGCTGCCTTTGTCAGTCTGATCATATTTTTCGGCGCAGGTTTTACAATTATGACATTTAACACGGATGTCAGCGTGGGTGATGTATTTTCTCTGTTCTACAGGCTGGTCATGGGGACGGAGCAGACCAAGGGCAGCATCATGGAGATTACCTACTGCGTGGGGATTGCCATAGGAATCCTCGGCTTTTACAATCATTTCTCTGCCCGGAATGAGAGGGATGATCCGACACCGCTTCATCTGGAAATGCGCAATTATGAGCAGGAAATGAACAATGCGATCATCAAAAATGCATCCAGGGAGGGCAAAGAAATCTCATGATATGGAAGTTGATCTTATTGGGAGCGATCGGATTTGCGGGCGGAATCAGTGTTGCCGGCGGCGTGTTCGCATTTATCTCTATTCTGGAAATGCTGCCGAGACTGGCGAGCCGTCTGCATACAGCGAACCGTGTCTATTTTCTGGAAAACTGTATATTTCTGGGAGGTGTAACAGGGGCAGTACTGACGGTGTTTCACATTTCCATTCCGTTTGGAAGTGCGACATTAGCCGTGTTCGGACTATTTTCCGGCATCTTTGTGGGCTGTCTTGCCATGGCGCTGGCGGAAACGCTTAAGGTCATTCCGGTTCTGGTACAGAGAGTAAAACTCGCGGCGGGACTTCCGCTTGTGATCCTGGCGCTTGCACTTGGCAAGGCGATTGCCTGCTTCTATCAACTATATTTCCGGATGCAGCATTAAAACAGATATGTCCATAAAATTGACGTGTCCGTAAAATTGGACAGAGAAAAGGAGAGAGTGATATGAATTCAAATAATGACCCATCCATTGAGGAGGTTCTTCAGGAGAAAGACAGCGAAAAACAGAAGCAAAAATATAATGACTACGTCAGCAATATCACGCCGAAAAGCAATCGTTTCTTAAACTGTGCCAAGGCGTTTCTGGTGGGTGGCGCGATCTGTGTCGTGGGAGAAGGCTTTAACAGTCTTTATCAGTATCTCGGCAATGATAAGGAGCTGGCGGGGCTTTATACCACACTGTCTCTGATCCTGCTAAGCATTATCCTGACCGGACTAAACATCTATCAGAAGCTGGGACAGTTTGGCGGCGCGGGAAGCATCGTGCCGATCACCGGCTTTGCCAATTCCGTTGTATCCCCGGCGATCGAGTTTCAGGCAGAGGGACAGGTCTTTGGTATCGGCTGCAAGATCTTTACGATCGCGGGACCGGTGATATTGTATGGAATATTTTGCAGCTGGGTGGTCGGGGTGATCTACTGGCTGGGGAGCATTATGTGATCGGTTATTGTAGGCAATTGTGGGAATTTTTCCTCTGTTTTATAGGGATTAAAAAATATACTCGTAAGTTACTTTCTTACGAGTATATTTTTTGAAGAATTATTTCAGGCAGAAAAGCAGGGGGAGGCGTTCCCTTCTTTTGCTTCCGGGTATGTTTGGATATAATGATAGAAAATATGCCATTTATTGGAGAAAGCAGGACAAAAGATGAAAGAAAAAATCGTAACAGAGCAGAATATCGCCCGGTTTGAAAAAGAATTAAAAAAATCCGAAAAAACACCAAACACCATCCACAAATATGTACGTGATGTGCGGAAACTGCAGACATATGCAGACGGAAGAGGTCTCACCAGAGACCTGATGATTGCATACAAAAAAGAATTGGAGGAACAGGGTGGTTATAAAGCGAACAGCATCAACTCATTTCTCACAGCGATCAATCGGTTCTGCATCGTTATGAAATGGAACGATCTGTGCATCAAGACGATCAAAGTACAGCGAACCGCATTTGAAAACGAAGAAAAGAGCTGACCATGGAAGAATATAAAAGCATGGTCAGCACAGCCAGCCGCCAGGGAGAAGAGAAAACAGCAAGACTTCTGCAGACGATCGCCGGGACCGGCATCCGTGTCGGTGAACTCAGCTACATCAATGTAGCATGCTTACAAAACGGCATGGTCGATGTCCATAACAAGGGAAAGGTGCGCCGGATCCTGTTACCGTCCGCTCTGCAGGAACTGCTGAAAGAATATGTACAGAAGCATAATATCTGTGAAGGCGCCGTCTTTCAGAACCGCAACCATCAGCCGGTTGACCGCAGGGAAGTATGGCGGCGGATGAAAGCAGCGGCAATGGCAGCCGGAGTGCCCTCCGGCAAAGCATTTCCCCATAATCTGCGCCATTTGTTTGCAAGGGAGTTCTATCAGCAGACAGGAGATATCGTCAAGCTCGCTGATGTACTCGGACACAGCAGCATTGACACAACCCGCATCTACGTGAAATCAACTGGAAAGGAGCATAAGCAGCAGCTCGATCAGATGAACATGGTCGTTGACCACAAAGATGGGGGGCTGGCAGGGCATGAGCCGGTACGGACAACAGAATCCGGGATCATACTGGCAACAGCCGAAAACGTCCGTGTTATGGCAGACAACACCTATCTTTCACAGCGGATATTATTTCCTCTGGAGATGATGTGTTTTATGAGTACCCTTTCCGGATCGGACAAAAAGAAATGGGAGCAGTGGTATCAGAAGATTGAACAAAGCGATAATGCTGCCGGAAGCAGGAAAAACAGGATCTTTCCAACGATTCTATAAAAAAGCGACATAATATGTATTATGACACATTCACTCACTTCATCAGATATCAAACAGTTTCAATCGTATCTGATGGATTCTAATGTAAAATTGAATACAGTGAAAAAGTATGTGCGAGACGTGAAAAAGCTCGCACATTTTTTGTCGGATCAAACCCAGACTCTGTCTCAGAATTCTTTGGATGCGTTTTTGAAGTCATTGCCGGAAGCGGGATATGAGGCATGTAGTATTAATTCGATCATTGCCAGTATTAAGTCGTATTGTAAGTTTGCCGGTCGTACAGATCTGCAGTGCAAGAGTCTCAATATCCGCAAAAAGAGCAACCACGAAGATATTCAGAACCGTTTGACAGAGGAGGAATATGAGGCGCTGCTTCGTACGGCGTTGGAGCAGAAGAATTACCGACAGGTACTGATGATACAGATTTTTGCGGTGACGGATAAGGTATATCCGCAGAACCTGAAGAGACAGCTTGTACGAAGTCATTTTTCAGTTACATATCCTTAGTATCGTTTCCAGTTAAAAACAGGCTTGTCAATAATGCAAAATAGAGTATAATAAACTTATTTATTCGCATTTAGTGCTTCAAAGCACGACAGGCATATTCTGCAATACATAATCCAAAGATAAATTTACGCCACCGGTTAACGAGCTGGTGTTGATTTGCTTGACCAATGATGATATGATGAACATATAAACAAAGAACTTAAATGAGTCTCTCAAGCAGAGCTTATATGATACCTTCCGGGCCAGGTATCCCCATAAAGCAAGCGGGGATGTCAGACCAGAAGCTGAACCCTACTTGTTTTGGAACACGTCTACGATAAGTAGGGGAAGCGAGGTAAGGCAGTGGGTACTGAACAATATTCAAAAGCGATAAGAGAAACAGCAGAGAATTTAAGGATCATTGATGATGCCATGTTCCGGCTGGTGGCGGAACGAAAGGAAGTCTGCCAGGAGATACTCCGCACACTGTTGGACCGGCCACAGCTAAAAGTGGTAAGTGTAACACCGCAGTGTGTTATCACGAGTTTACACAGAGAGATTATTCTGGATGTACTCTGTATTCTGGAAAACGGAACATATATGAACATTGAGATGCAGAAGGGTTCCGGTAATGACGATATCAAGAGGAATCGGTTTTATGCATCATCAACTACGGCAGCATATACGCCAAAGGGAACCGATTTTTCGGATATCCCGCAGGTAACCATCTTATATATTACGGAGTATGACGCTCTACATAACGGGCAGATGATCACACATGTGAAAAGGTGCATGAAAACAAATGAGGGGTATGCTCCTGTGGATGACGGGGAAGATATTTTCTTTGCCAACACAGTAGTGAAGGATGGTTCGGACAAATCCGAACTACTCCAGTTATTTTTACGAAAAGATGTATTTGAAGATGCCAGATTCCCCGCATTAAGCAAAGCAGTTAAGTATTTCAAAGAGACGGAGGGAGGTTTGGGGAAAATGTGCAAAACAGTAGAGGATTATGCGAAAAATTATGCGGAAGAGCGTGAAAAAATCGTTCGAGAAGAAGGACGTTCGGAGGGATTGGCTGAGGGACGTTCAGAAGGATTGACGGCAGGGCGTTTGGAGGCAATACGCAAAATGCTGGGAAGCGGATTATCCCGTGAAATGATCCTTTCTATGGATTACTCCGAAGCCGAACTGCAAGCTGTTGAGCAGGAATTATTCACGCAAGTGTAAGATGGATCAGCGTGAAAGGAGCGGTGCCCATGCAAACAATAAACAAGAAAATTCTTATAGTGACAGGTGTTATATTACTGGGTATCATAGTAATCGGCGCAATCCTGTGGACGGATCGTGAGGAAAGTATGCGGCAGCGCGGTGGTGCCGGAAAGCAGTCCTATACGGCGCAGACACCGGATCCAACAGCTGCGCCGGCTGCAGATGAGGAAGAGATTCTGTCAATGGTACATAGAAAAGATTATCTGCAGGTAAAGCTCGATCAGAAGAAACAGACGATCAAGGTGAGTTGGGAGGCGCTGACCAATGCACAAGAATATCGATTGACCAGATACCGCGTCTGGGACGATAAGCCTGACCGGAAGGAAATGACAAAAACATACAAGCCGGGGAAGAAGCAGTATGAGTTTACACAGAAGTTTTCTTACGGCGATGTATTTCGTTATGAGATCGAGGTATTCCAGGAGGGAGGAATGTGGCTTTTAGATCCGAAGAGCGAGGGAAACAGCCGCGAGATATTCTGTGAAATGTATGGCACAACGCTGGATCAGTCAATTGATGACATCAGAGGAGACAAAGGCTTTTCCCGTCTCGTATTCCGAACCTTTGGTTCGGTTCAAGCGGATGGCTTTGAAATATACCGCGGTACGACAAAGAGTAATATGCAAAGGATTGACGTTGTGAAGAAACAAAAGCTTCAGAAGACAAAGCTTGACACGGGGAAAAGAGGTTTTCTTTATGAGGATTACACGGCACAGCCGGAGCAGGTGTACACTTATCAGGTCAGACCATATGTCATCGTTGGCGGCGAACGTAAGCTTGGGGAAAGATCCGAGGTGCGCTGGCTCGCAACCGATAATTCCGATGGAAAATGCATGGCTCAGATCAATGTAAAGAATGCCAGACGAATCAAATATTATGAATTTAAGATCCACTCTACGGACGAACGAGATATCTGTTTTGGAAAGAAATATAATAGCCGGACAAGCTGGGGCGGGGGCTTCGACTTCTTTATCGGAGATATGGAGATGGGAGGTCTCGGAAATGATGTGAACTCGATCGACCAGATGGCGATATCGTATAAGCAGAGGAAAAACAATGCGTATCGCAAACTTGCCGATGATGCTGAACTTGTCATCCAACCGGGAAAGACTATGTATATCCGACTGGAAAGAAAAGATCATCAATCCTTCGAAAACTATTTGTATGGGAGCGATGGAAGCAGCATCATTGTAAGTCTTGGCATGTTTGCATATCGCGGTCGCAAGGCAATGATCAACATAGAATATCAACGCGGCAAAACAACCGCCGTCGACGTCACATGGGAACGCTACGACTATAAACTAGACTCCGATGTTGCCTATACAAATTAAAAGATACCACTTAAAATGATGGTAAACGTGTGGTCATATTATTTCTTATGACAGAAAAATCAAATAGACATTTTGCCTCAAAAAATAAATTAATCCGTGAACTATAACGAAAATATTGACTTGTCACTTGCGGATTTCGAGAAGTCTATATGCTTTGCTGCTTTGATTTTTGATAAACGCATCCTACCGTACTCGCCCCGAGGTGGGATTCAGATGTTTCGAAAGGCACTTGCACCCGCCGGTACTTACGCCCAAGTTTTAAATATATATTCTTAATTTGTTTAGTACTTGGGGCGTTATGTACCGTTGCGTGGTGCAGTGGTAGCGGGAGCGTGCCGTCCGAAATAGCTGAGCCCACCTACGGGGCTCAGTCGTGCGGATGCGTATTTATCAAAGCATTGCAAAGCAAAGACTTTTCAGAAATCCTACTGATCTGCGTCAATTTTTTCGTCACAGTTCACGGATTCATTTGTTTTACGAGGCAAAATGCCTATTTGATTTTTCTGTCATAAGAAATATTATGAGCATACATCGATTGGTGGCATAGGAAGGTTTCTTTTATGAATTAATCTTCTGGAAATCCACGGTACCCTGCATCCAGATAACGCCCTTGAAACGGCGTCCGATCATTGGCTCGCCGACCAGAGAACTCCGATTGATGGCAATGGTCAGAATAATGTCATTGCAGGAAATCAGTAATTCATAAATATCCTCGCCGGAATATTGATTTTTGACACAGCTCCAGTTGATGATCGTTCCAAGGATCTGATAATTGTCAGATTCGGAGCCGTATGGGATAAAGCTTGTCTCGACAAGACTGTACAGATCCTCTGTGCGGATTCGGCGATTGATCTGTGAGGACAGATCAATCTCGTCCACGGTAAGACTGTCGATGGCATCCTGATCACCGGACTTTGCCATGGCGATGAGCTGATTACGCATACGTGTGCGGTATGACTTACGTTTTCGGGTATCCTCGTTATTCTCGACGCCGAGAAGAATCGTGCCCTCCAGCGCGAGCCCGGAAAGGTAAGTTCTTGCTTTATGCGGCGTGTTGTCGCTGCAGTTAAGCATCAGATAATCCACGGCATTCTGCAGATAAAAGATCATTGAAATACCAAGACGGATATCATCGCACATGCCGGTAAAGGCATCGGTATCCACGCGCTTGTTCACCGTGATATCGGAATTAGTGGACAGAAGCGTTCCTTTCAGATAAGGAAAATGATGTTCAATATGAAAAAAACCTTTCTCATCATACTCTCCACGGACAACAATGCCGGCGTGGCTGGCAAATTCTTTGGTAAATTCTGTATATATATGATTCTTTGATAAAGCGATCTTTTTCGTCTGATCCGGTTCATTCATGATGATTCCAAGCAGCTTATCCATGTCCTGCCTGGTATTGATGTGACTGAAACCGATGGAACGTAAAAAACGATGCATGGGATCACCTCCTTTTTTTAAACAATAATCATTCTACTACGGGGTATGCGAAGAATCAAGGAAAATGTTGCTATTGGCGGGGATTTCATATATAATTTAAGGAAGTATGTGTAAATGCAGATTCCGATGGAATATGGAGGATTATCATGAGTAAAGTTGCAGTTATGACAGATAGCAATAGTGGAATTACACAGATTGAGGCAAAGGAAATGGGGATCGCCGTTCTGCCGATGCCGTTTATCATTGACGATAAGATTTATTATGAGGATATCAGTCTGACACAGGAGGAGTTTTATGAGAAGCTGGCACAGAATGCCACGGTTTCCACATCACAGCCTTCCGTGGAGGATGTCACAAAGTATTGGGATAAGGCACTTGAGGATGCCGATGAGGTTGTATATATCCCGATGTCGAGCGGATTGTCAGGTTCCTGTTCCACAGCACAGATGCTTTCACAGGATTATGATGGCAGAGTGCAGGTAGTTGACAACCAGAGAATTTCCGTTACACAGCGTCAGTCTGCGATGGATGCCATAGAGCTTGCAGAGCGCGGCATGAATGCAGCACAGATCAAGGCACTTCTCGAACAGGAGAAAATGCAGTCAAGTATCTATATTATGTTAGATACTCTGACGTATCTGAAGAAGGGCGGAAGAATTACGCCGGCAGCAGCGGCTCTTGGAACAGCACTTCGTTTAAAGCCGGTGCTTCAGATCCAGGGAGAGAAGTTAGATGCTTTTACGATTGCCCGCACCAAGAAGCAGGGGGTATCCAAAATGATCGCAGCGATGGAGACAGATATTAAGGAGCGTTTCGGCGGTCTGGATAATATGGACAATATTCATATTGAGGTGGCACATACCGCCAACGAGGAAGCGGCGGCAGAGTTTGTAGAAGAGCTGCGGGAGCATTTTCGGGTAAGGGACGAAATCGTCTGCAATCCGTTGTCGCTCAGTGTATCCTGCCATATCGGACCGGGTGCATTGGCAGTTGCATGTTCAAAAGCAATTCCTAAGTAGACCTTACAGGAATGCAGGAAGAGAATGACAGAAGCATCAGAAGGGGGCAGAAGGATGAATTATATTGAAGAGTTAGGGCAGAAAGCACAGAATGCCAAGAAGAGTCTGGCGACAGCGTCCACAGGACAGAAGAACGAGATCCTGCGCTGTATCGCAGACCGGCTTTTACAGAAGCAGGAGCAGATTCTTGCAGAGAATGAAAAGGATATTGCGAACGCAAGGGAGAACGGAATTTCCGAGACGATGGTGGATCGTTTAAGACTTACTCCGGAGCGGATCAGGGGAATTGCGGATGCATGTATCCAGCTTATCAATCTGGAGGATCCGGTGGGACAGGTTATTGAGGGTTCTACCCGTCCGAACGGTATGAAGATCACCAAGATCCGTGTACCGATGGGGGTGGTCGGCATTATTTATGAGTCCCGCCCGAATGTGACGGTGGATGCGGCATCACTTTGTATTAAGAGTGGTAACGCAGCAATCCTGCGTGGCGGCAAGGAGGCAATCTGCTCTAACAAGGTGCTGATGGATACTATGCGTGGGGCAGTGGCAGCCTGTGGTTTTCCGGAGGATATTATACAGCTTGTGGAGGATACATCCAGGGAAGTTTCCACACAGATGATGAAAGCCAACGGTCTGATCGATGTTCTGATTCCGAGAGGAGGAGCAGGACTGATCCGGGCAGTTGTCCGGAATGCGACACTTCCGGTTATCGAGACAGGAACGGGTAACTGTCATATTTATGTGGATGAGACAGCGGATCTTGCGATGGCAGTGGAGATCACTGACAACGGTAAGACGCAGAGACCGAGTGTCTGCAATGCACTTGAGACCTGTCTGGTACATAAGAGCGTGGCAGAGGCATTTCTGCCGATGCTGAAGGCAAAGCTGGATGAGCATCAGGTGGAGCTCAGAGGCTGTGAGAGAACGGCGCAGATTCTTGGGGACTGTGTGGTTCCGGCAATTGAGCAGGATTATGCGACAGAGTTTTTAGATTATAAGCTGGCGGTGAAAGTCGTTGATTCCGTGGATGAGGCAATCGCACACATTGCAAAGTATTCGACCGGTCATTCCGAGTGCATTGTGACCGAAAGCTACGCTAACGCTGCGAAGTTTCAGGCAGAGGTGGATTCGGCATGCGTATATGTGAATTGTTCGACACGTTTTACCGATGGCGGTGAATTTGGACTGGGTGCGGAGATCGGCATTTCCACGCAGAAGCTTCATGCAAGAGGTCCGATGGGACTGAAGGAGTTGACCACCATGAAGTATTTGATCAGTGGAGATGGACAGATCCGGTAATTATAGATGACAGACAGTGGATTATGAGCAGGAGGCGACATCATGAGTTTGACAGCAACACCAAATGGAGACAGAGTGCAGATAGCGATTTTTGGCAGGAGGAATGCCGGTAAATCCAGTGTGATCAATGCGGTGACAGGGCAGCAGCTTGCCATCGTATCAGATGTGAAGGGAACTACGACAGATCCGGTTTACAAGGCGATGGAGATACTGCCGATCGGACCGTGTATGTTTATTGATACGCCCGGACTGGATGATGAGGGCGCACTAGGAAGGATGCGCGTGGAGAAGGCGATTGAGGTGTTAAACCGAACGGATATCGCCATGCTTGTTCTCGATGTTTCCAGACTTACGAAGCAGGAGCTGGAGAGTGGCAGAGGAATGGGCGCTGAGGAGGAGCAGATCCTTGCGATGATCGAGGAGAAAAAGCTTCCCTATGTGATCGTATTAAATCAGGCGGACAAGCTTTCCGGGGAGGAGCTTACGCACCGCCGCCAGTGTATTATGGCTAAGAATGGAACGGTTCCGGTCTGTGCAGTGAGCACTGTCCAAAATATGGGACTCGATGCCCTGAAGGATGCATTGGTGATGCTCGCACCGGATACGGATCTGAAGCTGCATATCCTGGGAGATCTTGTCGAGAAAGATGATGTCGTCTTGCTTGTTGTTCCGGTCGATTCGGCAGCCCCAAAGGGACGTCTGATCATGCCACAGCAGCAGGTTATTCGTGACCTGTTGGATAATCAGGCGGTATCGGTGGTGACGCAGGTGCCGTCACTTGCTATGACACTTGATCTGCTGAAGGGCAGGGTGCGTATGGTGATTACAGATTCACAGGCGTTTGGTGAGGTGTCCCGCATTGTACCGCAGGACATTCCACTGACGTCTTTTTCCATTTTATTTGCAAGGCACAAAGGTAATCTGCAGGCGCTGGTGGAAGGTGTGACTGCAGTGGACCGCTTGAAGGATGGTGACCGTGTGTTGATCGCAGAGGCTGTACGCACCGCCGCCAGTGTGACGATATCGGGACAGTGAAGATTCCACGGTGGCTTGCAGAGTACACCGGTAAGTCTCTTACGATTGAAACCTGCAGCGGAACAGGCTTTCCGACGGATCTGTCAGGCTAT
Source organism: Roseburia sp. AM59-24XD (assembly GCF_003478445.1). Lineage (GTDB taxonomy): Bacteria > Bacillota > Clostridia > Lachnospirales > Lachnospiraceae > Jutongia. The sequence continues at coordinate 72,903 of NZ_QUET01000006.1, read as the reverse complement.
GCTCTGATCATTCACTGCGGTGGCTGTACGCTTCATGAGAAGGAAATGAAGCACCGGATCTTCCGGGCACAGCAGTGTCAGGTGCCGATTGTTAATTATGGGATTTTTATTGCCTATGTGAAAGGTATATTAAAGAGAAGCGTGGAGCTGTTTCCTGCGGTGGCAAAGCTGCTGCCGGACAACAGATAGCTTTGGGGGCAGAAGACAACTGCCTGCGTGGATTTTCTTTGTAACAGGCTGCTTAAGAAAAGGGGATTTATATTGATATGAGATTAGTTGTCGATGCGATCGGGAAGAGCTTTGAGGAGAAGCAGGTTTTAAACGGTGCATCCTTTCAGTTTGAAAAGGGAAAGATATACGGACTGCTGGGACGCAATGGTGCCGGTAAGACTACACTGTTCAACTGTATCAGTCAGGAGATAGAATATGACGAGGGTACGGTTTATATGGAAGAGAACGGCGAGAAGAAAGACATTTCCTATGATATGATGGGGTATGCCTTTTCAACTCCGGTGCTGCCGGAGTTTTTGACCGGATATGAATTTATCAAGTTCTTTCTGGATATCAACAGGGACAGGATCAAGGATCCGCGGACCGTGGAGGAATATGCACAGATGGTTGGAATGGAACTTCCGGATCTGGACCGCCTGCTGAAGGGATATTCCCACGGCATGAAGAATAAAATGCAGATGCTTTGTCTGCTGATCAGTAAACCGCCGCTCCTTCTGCTGGACGAGCCGCTGACGTCTCTTGACGTTGTGGCAGCTCATGAGATGAAGGAGCTTTTGCTGGAAATGAAGAAGGATCACATCATTATATTATCAACTCATATTTTGCAGCTTGCACAGGATCTGTGTGATGAGATCGTGCTGCTGCATCAGGGAAAGCTTGCCGGAGTTGAGGATCTTGACTGTCACGACAAAGGCTTCGAAGAGCATGTGATGGAGCTTTTGAGTCAGTAATGAGACCGGGAAAGGATTTTGTGAATGAATAATATAATTTGTCAATTCCAGCTGATCATTGCGCAGAAGATCAATAAGCTGATCTACACGGTCCTGAATTTCAGACCGTTGAAGGGACTGATCTCCGAGGAGTGGTATGTGCGCAGCGATATCAAGAAGGCGCTGGGAATCCTCTGCATGATATGGAATGTGTTAAAGGATATTATATGGAAGGCATTTTATTTCATACTGGTGATCATTGTGCCGAATAGTCTGCTTGCCGGCGGTCTTGGCTTTGAGGATAATAAGGCACTTGGCAATATGTTTGCGTGGACATTTCTGATATGCAGCTGCTTTATGGGAACCTTTACACACAGCAGGATCGTTACCGATGGTAATGAGGAGGATTACCTTCTTCTGAATCTGATGCGGATCGATGCAAAGCAGTATTATCTGACAAGGTCTCTGTTCCAGTCTGCCAGTCAGACTGTTTACTGGGCGGTTGCATTTCTGTTGATCGTGGGACGGATCTGTCCGGGACATACCGGAGTTTTTCTGTGGGTGCTGTTGTGCTACATCTGCTGCCGCCCGATCGGGGAGGCGGTTTCGTTAAAACTTTGTGAATATTATGACAAGATTCCGTATCAGGATAAAAGCCCTAAAGTGCAGGGCGGATATTACATGTATAATTTTGCCATGGTGCTTCTGGCGTATTTGTGTTATCCGGTTCTGTATCTGCTGCAGAGCAGACTGGGTGACAAACATATACAGGTGTTTCATCCGCTGTTCGATGTGGGACGTTTCTCGCTGGGACTGCAGGCGGTTCTTCTTTTGATCCTTCTGGTGGCAGCCGTTGTCAGTGTAAGGTATCTGAGAGCATATCCGAAGTATCTGCAGGTTGCAAGAATATGCTGCGGTTTTGCGCGTGTGACGGAGAAACAAAAGCAGGCGGAGGGTGCCGGTTCCATCGAAACAAAACTGGAAAATTCGCTGGATGAGGATGAGGTACCGGAACGTCTTTTTCCGAATAAGAATGGCTATGATTATCTTCATGCAATCTTTTTTGAACGGCATAAGAAGCTGCTTCGCAGGCCGAGTCAGATCAAGCGCTGGCTGGCAGAAGGAATTTTTGCAGTTGCGGCTTTAGCTGTGATCGTCAGTCGTTTTGTGCTCTCCGGTGCACAGTTTCAGTCGATGAGTGACAGCGCATGGAAAGCCGTGAATTTACTGCTTCCGATTCTTGTGTTTGTGATGTACAGTTTTTCGAGTGGTGAGAAGTTGACGCAGGCGATGTTTTTCCATTGTGATGCTTCCCTTTTAAAATATGGATATTACCGGACGCCGGAGGCGATCATTTCAAGCTTTCGCATCCGCCTGAAATATATGCTTCAGACAGAAGTCGCATTTATTCTGACATTTTGTGTCGGCGTATTTGTAAATCTGATGCTGCTGGGTCGATTTCGGAACATGCTGCAGATTGTGGCAATTCTGGGCTGTATCGTGATACTGTCTGTATTCTTTTCAGTTCTGTTTCTGTGCATGTATTATATTTTTCAGCCATTCACGGAAGCAGGCAATACGACAAGTGTCGGCTATAAGGCATGTAACATCGGCGTATATGTTGCCGCATACAGCTGCCTGCAGCTTCACACACCGCCAACCTATTTTGCGGTGCTGTTGCTTAGCGTGACCGTAGTTACGATGGTGGTTGGTATTTTGTTTGTATGGAAGCTGGCACCGAAGACGTTCAGGCTGCGGTGATTTTGACGGGGAGAAGGCAGATTCGATAGAAAGGTGAGGTCATTTGATGCGTAAAAAGACAACCTATGTATTTAACATCATATTGATGATCGTAGTTCTTATTTTTACCTTTTATACCCTTCTGCATGGAGAAGATCTTAGATCGATCCTGAAAGTATTGAGAGGGGCAGACAAAAGCTGGCTTATATTTGCGGCTTTGTTTGCAGTGGCGTATCTTGTACTGCAGGCCGTTTCCTTAAAAATTATTGTACAGTCGGCAGGAACACCGATGAGATTGAAGGATGGGATCCGTTATACGTTTATCGGATTTTTGTTTAATGCGATCACACCGTCTGCGAGTGGCGGGCAGCCGATGCAGGTTTATTATATGCATGAGGACAACATCTCGATCGGTGTTTCTTCCGTGGCGCTTTTGTTTTGGACAATCATTTACAAGATAGCGCTTCTTCTGATCGAAGGCGTTGTGATGCTGTTTTTCCGAGGATTTCTTCATCAGTATCTGGGACACTATTACTGGCTGTTTCTGGTAGGGATCGTTGTGAATCTGGTATCCATTATTTTGTACTCGATCGTGGTATTTTCCCGAAACGGTGTCCGCAATCTGGCACACGTTGGAACCTGGATCTGCCATAAGCTGCGGATCATCCGCCACAAGAAACGTTTTATGGAGAAGTTAGACCGTTCGCTGGAACTGTATCAGGAGGGAGCTGTCTACATGAGAACACACTGGGAAGTGTTCTTTATTGTGCTGGCAGTGACGGTGCTGCAGCGGCTCAGCTTTTTTGCGGTGACATGGTTTGTATATCTGGCACTCGGACAGCATGGCGTTTCGCCGTGGGAGGTCATTATGCTGCAGAGCTTTGTTGCCGTCTGCATTGATATTTTGCCAATGCCGGGAGGGGTCGGGATCAATGAAGGCTTCTTTGTGACGATGTTTAAACAGATCATGAATAAGAAAACGGCGATGTCGGCGATGCTGCTCAGCCGCGGTGTTAATTTCTATATACTGATGATCATTGGAGCGTTTGTAACGCTGGGGACCGGTATGATGAAGGTGACCGGACAGAAAGAAAGGGAATGATATGGCAATGAAACAGACCTATGATGTTGTTTATGAGGGAGGCAGCGATGAGATCGTGGAGAAGAAATCACGGTTTATTGCGCATGTGTTTCCGGTGCATTCCGAACAGGAGGCTGTGGAACATATTGAACAGATCAGGAAGCAATACTGGGATGCCCGTCATAACTGCCATGCCTTTGTGATTGGACCGAATGATGAGATCAGCCGATGCAGTGATGACGGAGAGCCGTCCGGAACTGCCGGACGCCCGATTCTGGAGGTGCTGCAGGGCAGAGGAATACATAATGTGCTTGTTATTGTGACCCGTTATTTTGGAGGTACACTGCTTGGAACCGGTGGTCTTGTCCGCGCATATTCACAGGCGACGCAGGCGGGACTTGCTGCAAGCCGGATCATGACAAGGCAGTCAGGCAGAAAGCTTTTGATCGGCACAGATTACAATGGCATCGGCAAAATGCAGTATATTGTCGGCAAGAGAAATATTCCGGTGCTTGATACGCGCTATGCGGAGGCGGTGGAGATGGATGTGCTTGTGCCGGAGGAGGAATGCACCTTGCTTCAGAAGGAGATCACAGAGGCAACGGCGGGAAAGGCACAGCTTGAGGTGTCGGATCCGTTGTTTTTTGCGGTTCTTGACGGAAAACCGATGATCTTTGAGGAATAGCCGGCAAAGGGAAAGGAATGTTATATTGTTATGGATTTATTTGAATATATGAGGGAACAGACGAAGGACGATGATGCCCCGTTAGCCTCCAGGATGCGTCCGCGGACGTTAGATGAAGTGGTGGGACAGGAGCATATTGTCGGAAAGAATCGGTTATTGTATCGTGCGATTCAGGCAGATAAGTTAAGCTCGGTTATCTTTTACGGACCGCCGGGAACCGGTAAGACAACGCTTGCGAAGGTGATCGCAAATACGACAAGTGCAGTATTCCGTCAGGTCAACGCGACCTCTGCCGGTAAGAAGGATATGGAAGAGGTAGTACAGGAAGCCAAAAATCAGGCAGGCATGTACGGTAAGAAGACGATCCTTTTCGTGGATGAGATTCACCGTTTTAACAAAGGTCAGCAGGATTATCTTCTCCCTTATGTGGAGGACGGAACCGTGATCCTGATCGGTGCGACCACGGAGAATCCGTATTTCGAAGTGAACAGCGCATTGATCTCGCGGTCGGTGATCTTTGAATTAAAGCCGCTTACAAAGGAGGATATCAGACAGCTTTTGTTCCGCGCGGTGGAGGATAACGAGCGGGGGATGGGAAGCTATCGTGTTGTTCTGGAGGATGATGCGGCAGATTTTCTGGCGGACGTGGCAAACGGAGATGCCAGAAGCGCCCTCAATGCGCTGGAGCTTGGCGTGCTGTCGACAGAGCGCAGTGAGGATGATAAGATACATATTGATATGGAGGTTGCCGGAGAATGTATTCAGAAACGGGTGCTTCGCTATGACAAGTCCGGGGACAATCATTACGATACGATCTCGGCGTTTATCAAGAGTATGCGGGGGTCCGATCCGGATGCTGCAGTGTATTATCTGGCACGTATGCTTTATGCCGGGGAGGATGTGGCGTTTATTGCACGTCGTATCATGATCTGTGCGGCAGAGGATGTGTCGAATGCAGACCCGCAGGCATTAGTTGTGGCGACAAGTGCGGCACAGGCGGTGGAACGGCTTGGCATGCCGGAGGCGCGGATCGTGCTTGCACAGGCGGCGACGTATGTGGCGTGTGCCCCGAAAAGTAATTCGTCGATCATGGCGATCGATGCGGCGATGGATCTTGTGGCACATTCCAAGACCTGTCCGATTCCGGCACATCTGCAGGATGCACATTATAAGAGTGCGGCGAAGCTGGGACATGGCATCGGCTATCTGTATTCCCACGATTATCCGTATCATTATGTGAAGCAGCAGTATCTTCCGGATGAGCTTGAGGGAACAACCTTCTTTAACCTGTCGGACAATGGCTATGAGAAGAAGATAAAAGAACATTTTAAAGAGATTGGAAAATTGTGATTAAAAGAAAGGAAGGGTGAATTTATGGACAAATTTAAACGGGTTTTGGCAATGATTGGTGTTATTTTGCTGGTATTTATGTATGTGATGACGATCATTACGGCAATATTTGCATCAGACGGATCACGCAACTGGTTTATCGGAAGTATCATGATGACAGTGCTTGTGCCGATGGTTCTCTATGCGATCAATATGCTTGCCGGTCTTCAGAAAAAGACAGAAGCAAACAATCGTATGCGTGAGCAGATCTATATGAACCAGATCCGCGATGCGCTGAAGCAGAGGGAAGCGCAGGAAAATGCAGCCGGACAGCAGGAAACGCAGGCGAACACTGCCGGACAGGAGAAGAAATCGTGAATACACCGGTTTATGATTTTGTAGAAAAATACATAGCCGCAAGAGGTGTCCGTGCACACATGCCCGGACACAAGGGTATCGGTCCGCTCCGAATCGAAGAACGTGATATTACGGAGATCGCAGGGGCGGATGTTTTATCGGAATCAGAGGGGATCCTTGGGGAGAGTCAGAAGAATGCCGGTACGTTATTTGGGACAGGTGCCACGCTGTACTCTACAGAGGGATCCTCTCTGGCGGTCAAGGCAATGCTCTATGCGGTGGTGATGTACTGGAAGAGACTGCCACAGAACCGAGGGAAAAGACCGTACATTTTGGCGGCGAGAAATGTTCACCGTGCCATGCTGGATGGCTGTGCACTGTTAGATCTTGATATTGAGTTTATACGAAGCGGGGCGGCGCAGGGACTTTGCTCGGCGGTGGTGGAGCCGGAGGATGTCCGAAAGGCTCTGGAGGAATGCGAGTACCTTCCGGCGGCTGTGTATATCACCTCGCCGGATTATCTGGGTGTTTTAAGCGATGTTGCGGGGATTGCGGCGGTGTGTCATGAAAAGGGTACACTGCTTGCCGTGGACAATGCACATGGAGCATATCTTGCTTTTCTGGAAGAAAGCTTACATCCGATCTATCTCGGTGCAGATATCTGCTGTGATTCCGCCCATAAGACACTGATCGTTCTGACGGGCGGTGCATACCTTCATATCAGCAGGAACATGGCGGAGGCTCTGCAGGATTATGCCGGAAAGGGGTTGGCGATGTTTGGCTCTACAAGCCCGTCGTATTTGATTCTGCAGTCATTGGATCTGTGTAATGATTATCTGGACCGGCGGATCAGAACAGAGCTTGCGCACAGCATCGAGCAGGTACAACGGTTTCGAAGGATAACTGATCTCGCAGGAATTTATGTCCGGGAATCCGAGCCGCTCAAGATCGTGATTGACACGGGAGCCTCCGGTTACGATGGTCGTGTGATCGCAGAAGAAATGCGTGCCGGTGGGGCAAATGTGAATGGAGCCACCCGAAAGAGCATTGAATGTGAATTTGCAGACTGCAACACGGTTGTTTTGATGGTGGGAATGATGACTTCACCGATTGACTGGGAGAATATGAGGCTTTGGGTCCGCGAAACGAGACTGCGCCACCGCAGGAAGCCGTTAAAGCCGGCAATGCCAGTCGGGCAGACACCTGCCGTACGCAGGATGAGCATTCGCGAAGCTGTTTTTGCAGATTCGGAAATGATCCCGGTGAAGAAGTCGGTTGGCAGGATTCTTGCACAGGAAACTGTATCATGCCCGCCGGCAATTCCGATCGCCGTCAGCGGAGAGGAGATCACGGGAGAGATGGTTGACGTCTTTTTGTATTACGGAATCGATCAGATTGCGGTTGTGAAGTCTTGTCATATATAGTTACTTTTGCTATAATTAACTTAATGTTTTAAGTGACTGGAAATAGGGAGCTTAGCAAACTTAAGGTATGGAGGGAAAATGATGCAGAAGGAAAAATTTGGAACCACAAAGGATGGACGTGAGGTAACGCGTTATACGTTGACGAATCAGAACGGAATGAAGGTATCGTTTATTGATCTCGGAGCGGTTATCACAAATATCTGGGTGCCGGACCGGGACGGCAATTTTGATGATGTTGTACACGGATATGATGATGTCGCTTCCTACGAAGTCAACGAACCAAGCTTCGGCGCTCCGGTCGGACGCTGCGCAAACCGTATTTCGGATGGTCATTTTACGATCAACGGAGTCGAGTATAAGCTTGATCAGAATGATTCCACGAACTGTCTTCACAGTGGTTTCTTACGGTTTAATTATCTGATGTATGAGGCGGAGTATGAGAAGGGAGATGGCGAGGAGATTCTGACATTTTCCAGGATCAGCCGGATGGGGAACAGCATTTCCCGGGGAATTTCACATACAGCATTACATATCATCTGACGGACGACGATGAGCTGATCATTGATTACGAGGGTGTTTCCGATGCAGACACCGTAGTCAATATGACGAATCATTCTTATTTCAATCTGGGAAAGGGCGGTCACAAGGGTGGACAGATCCTGAATCATGAGGTAAAGATTCTGGCAGAGCAGTATAATCCGGTCAATGAGCTGTTATATCCGACCGGCGAGTTTGTCGATGTGGCAGGTACACCATTTGATTTCAGAGAATTTAAGGTGATCGGTACCGATGTTGTTTCGGATAAGAGTAGTCCGGACTATTTCAAGGGCTATGACCATAATTTTGTGCTTGAGCATGAGAAGGGTGAGGTTGTTACGGCGGCAGTATGCAGGGCACCGGAGACCGGAAGGACGCTTACCGTTCTGACCGACCAGCCGGGCATTCAGATGTATACGGCACCGGAGCTTTCCGGAGAGAAGGGAAAAGATGGCATGGTGTATGGCCCGTCCAGTGCTGTCTGCTTTGAAACACAGAATTTTCCGAATGCCATCAATACACCGGAGTTTCCGGATATCGTGCTGAAGGCGGGAGAGACGTATAAGCATTACACTGTATTTCGATTTGGAATTGATTAGTGTATTTCATTTTGGAATCGATCAGAGACTTGACAGACACCCATTTCTGACTTTATCATATAGGGATGCAAGGGAGCAATACTCAGCACCGGTTGGAGACAAACACTTTTTGACTCCGACATCATATAATGATGCAAGAAGAGAAAACGGACCGTGTAAGCGGTCCGATATCATAAAAGATGGGGAAAAGACAATGAATGTTTTTCGGAAACGCCTGCGGGCAGAGTTTGGGCAGAAGAGCTACCGGCATTTTGTGACAATGTGCCGTGAGGAAATGAAAGAGAACAATCCGCTGGACGAGATTGAGACAGATGGCAAAGAAGTGTATCGGGAAATGTGCGAACGTATCCGGGAATGGACTCCGGAGGAGATTGCCAAGAAAAAAGAGCGCCTTGCGGGCACTCTTTTGGAGGCATTTCGGATCGCACGTCAGTTCAGTTTTGTGTTTCTGTTTTATATCGTGGCGAATGTCGTACTGATCGCCATGGGACTGCAGCCGGCTGTGACCAATGTCAGTCTGGCACTGATTGGTCTGTGCTTTTTGTACAAGGTATACGAGTTTGTCTGCAACCGTTTCTGCTTTGTGGACGCATACCTGATGATGTTATATAAAACTGCACTGGAACGTACATCAGATTAAATGAAAATGTTTCATTGCCTTATAGATGCCGTCGTTTTCAACCGTATCTGTTACATAGTCTACAGTACTCAAAACGTCGGCATCACTTTTTTGCATGCCGATGCTTAAGCCCGCAAATTCCAGCATGGGAAGATCATTATTGCTGTCGCCGATCGCGATCGTATCCTCCAGTGGAATGTCAAAATAATCCATCAGAAACTGAATGCCGGTTGCCTTGGAATGACCGACAGGGACAACTTCATAAAAACCGTTTCCGCGGTCGATGAAGGTAAGTCTGTCTTTGTACTTGTCCATAAAACCGGACAGATCACTTTCAGGTGTGACACAGATACAGAATTTGTCAAAATGCAGTCCCCGTGTCTCCGGTGGATAATCCACGCAGTGATCCGGGAAAAGAGTATGGTATTCCTTATAGAAATCACCGATGTGTGTGCGGTATGGGAGAGTGCTGTAATAGATCGCATGCTGTCCCTCCAAAAGCCATTCCAGCTTATAGCTGTGAAGATCCGCATAGATCGCATCGGCAAGCTCCATCGGAAGCTCATCGGCAAGAAGCGGCTTTCCGTGGTAGTTGATAAATGTTCCGCAGCCGCAGACGAAGCCGTCAAAGCCGAGATCAATAATGTTGTCGTTGATCTCAGACCATGATCTGCCGGAGTTGATGAAGCAGAGATGACCGTTTTGCTGAAGCTTGTGGACTGCCTCCACAGCACTGTCGGGAATATATCGTTTTTCACCTTCTGACAGGATCGTACCGTCAATATCAAAAAAAAAGAAGTTTACGCATCTTTTGTACCGTCCTTTCTTTATGATGCAAGGGTCTCAAATGCCCATGTAAGTATAATGGAATGTGATGGATTATGCAAGAAAATACTGTTAATTAAGGAAGGATCATTAATATATGAGTCAGGGATTTTTACCGGTGACAAGGCAGGAAATGCTGGACCGGGGATGGGAGCAGGTTGATTTTGTTTATGTGTGTGGGGATGCTTATGTAGATCATTCCTCCTTTGGGGCGGCGATCATTACCCGTGTTCTGGAGGCACACGGCTTCCGGGTTGGAATGATCGCACAGCCGGACTGGAAGGATGAACAGAGCATTCAGGTTTTTGGCATGCCGAGACTGGGCTTTCTTGTGTCCGCGGGGAATATGGATTCCATGGTGAATCATTATACTGTTTCAAAGAAGCGCAGGAGCAGTGATGCCTATACGCCGGGCGGCGTTGCCGGAAAGCGGCCGGATTATGCAACAATCGTTTACTGCAATCTGATCCGCCGCGTGTACAAGCAGGTGCCGGTTATTATCGGCGGGATCGAGGCGAGCCTGCGGCGTCTGGCTCATTACGATTACTGGTCCAACAGCCTGAAGCATTCGATCCTTGTGGATTCGCAGGCGAATATCCTGATCTACGGGATGGGTGAACTCGCGTGGTGGAGGTTGCAGAGGCACTTGAGAGCGGCATGGCAGTGGAGGATATTACCTATGTAGAGGGAACGGCATATCGCACAAAGTCATTAGATGCCGTGTATGATGCCGAGATGCTGCCGTCCTATGATGAGGTTAGCAATGACAAAAAAGCATATGCAGAAAGCTTTTATACACAATACTGCAATACGGATCATTTTACAGCGAAGAGTCTGGTGGAGAAATATAACGACCATCTGTATGTTGTGCAGAATCCTCCGGCAAGACCGTTGACACAGATGGAGTTAGATGATGTCTATGCGCTGCCGTATATGCGGGCGTATCATCCGTCCTACGAGGCGGCGGGTGGTGTGCCGGCACTGCAGGAGATCAAGTTCAGCCTGACCAGCAACCGCGGCTGCTTTGGTGGCTGCAGCTTCTGTGCGTTGACATTTCATCAGGGAAGGATTCTGCAGACAAGAAGCCATGAATCGATCATTGCTGAGGCCGGGCAGATGATCAGGGAGCCTGATTTTAAAGGATATATTCATGATGTGGGTGGTCCGACCGGCAATTTCCGTCATCCATCCTGTCAGAAACAGCTGGAGCACGGAGTATGCACCGGAAAGCAGTGCCTGTTTCCGAAACCGTGCAAAAATTTAACTGTGGATCATTCGGATTATCTGGAGCTTCTGCGTAAGCTGCGCAGTCTGCCAGGCGTCAAGAAGGTCTTCATCCGGTCGGGAATCCGTTTTGATTATGTGATGGAGGATAAGGACGATTCCTTTATACGGGAACTCTGCAAATATCACATCAGCGGTCAGCTTCGCGTAGCACCGGAGCATGTGGCGGATCGGGTACTCCATTACATGGGAAAGCCGGAGAATGCCGTTTATGAAAGTTTTGTCAAGCGTTATCAGCGGGTCAATAAGATGACCGGCAAAAAGCAGTTTCTTGTACCGTATCTGATGTCCTCCCACCCTGGCTCAGGGCTTAAGGAGGCGGTGGAGCTGGCGGAATATCTGCGGGATCTGGGGTATATGCCGGAGCAGGTGCAGGACTTTTATCCGACACCTTCAACGTTATCGACCTGTATGTATTACACAGGGCTTGATCCACGGACGATGGAGAAGGTCTATGTGCCGGTCAATCCACACGAGAAGGCGATGCAGCGTGCACTGATGCAGTATCGCAATCCGCACAATTACGATCTTGTCAGGGAGGCACTGATCAAAGCAGGCAGAGAGGATCTGATCGGGTTTGGTCCGGAGTGTCTGATCGCCCCGCGTAAGGAACGCTGGCGTGAAAAGAAGTGGGAAGAAAGGCATGATCACCGTAAGAAAGAAAATAAAAGCAGGGGCAAAGGAAAGGACCGGAAAAAATTTAGAAAATATTAATGAGAAAAGTAAGACATAACGGTTAATTTGTGTTAATATAGAATTATAAGAGGGTATGCAGGAATGGTGGCATGAAAGCCATCGGCACAAAGCGGAGGATATCCGTTTTGCAAATATCAGGCGTGCAGTCTGAGGTTTGCACATTGAGAAAGGAATGGGAATGTTTATGGCAGTAAATGGAGTTTATGATTCATCGAATATTTCAAATCTTTATAATAGCATCTTCGGGATTGGCAGCAGTAAGGATACGGGCAATTCGTTCGGACTCAGCGATCTGACGATGATCCAGAACGGTTCTTACGGAAAGCTGATGAAGGCATATTATGCAACGGACAAGGCTGGTAAGTCTTCCGAGAGCACTGAGACAAAGGAGAAGGAGGAGCAGGCGAAATATGTCGGCGTCAAGAGTCAGGCAGCTGCACTCAACAACAGTCTGGAGGATCTGCGCAGCGCATCTCTTTATGAGCCGACCGGCACCGATGAGAACGGCGCAGCCGTATACGACAGAGATAAGATCACAAAGAGCATCAAGGATTTCGTGAGCAACTACAATTCCTTCATTAAGTCTACGGCTGATGTGGATAATGTATCACTTCTCCGTAAGTCTGTGAATATGGTAGGCTCGACTTCAAGAAATCTTTCCATGTTGTCCAAGGTCGGCATTACGCTTGGCGAGAATAACCAGCTTGTGGTCAACGAGGACAAGTTGAAAAGTGCAAAGCTTACCGATATTTCTTCCATGTTTCAGGGAAGCGGTTCCTATGGTGACAGTCTGCAGAGCATGACGAGACAGACTTATCAGCTGGCGAACAGTCAGGCATATCAGAGTGGGAGCGGTTCGGCGTATACATATTCCGGACGTTATGCGGCTCTTGGCGGTGCCAACGGCATGCTGGACAGATATTTATAGGAGTGCAGGTGCATATGGCAGTGGAGCAATCCGTGACAGAAGCGGGATCACATTGCTGACACAGCATATGATATGAATGAACGTTACACCTCCGGGGCTTTACAACGTTATCCGTTTATGTTCCGGAGGTGTTTTTTTACATTATAGGTATAATTAGGAAAATATAACTTGGAGGAGGCAGATTACGTTGTATCGCTTTTATATAGGACAGGATCAGATACAGGAGGATGAGATCCATATTCTGGATTCCGACGTTAATCATATCAGGAATGTGCTGCGTTTGGAGCCGGGAGACTGGCTGGTGGCATGCGATGGGGAGGGGACTGATTATGTATGCCGTATCCAATCGCTCTCGCCGGATGATGTGACGCTTTCTATTGAGAAGAAGCAGGAGAGCGGGACCGAGCTTGATACACGCATTACTTTGTTTCAGGGGATTCCCAAGAAGGACAAGATGGAATTTATCATCCAGAAGGCGGTGGAACTGGGGGTTTATGAGATTGTGCCCGTCATGATGAAACGCTGCGTGGTAAAGCTTTCCGAGGACAAAAAGATCAAAAAGAAGACCGAGCGCTGGCAGGCGATCGCGGAGGCGGCGGCAAAACAGTGCGACCGCGGCATTATTCCGGTGGTTCATGAGCCGGTTACGATGGGACAGGCGTTTGACATGGCTTCTTCCTTAGAGTACAATATGATACCGTATGAATTACAGGACGGGATTCAGGTTTCCAGACAGATTGTGGACGAGGCGTGTGCAAAGGAATCGGTCGGTATTTTTATCGGACCGGAGGGAGGCCTGGAGAAGGACGAGGTTGACCGGGCGGTTGCGATCGGAGCGAAGCCGATCACGCTTGGAAAACGGATACTTCGGACAGAGACGGCAGGCATGGCACTGCTGTCGATCATGATGTTTCAGTTACAAAAGTGAGGATAGAACATGGAAGCGTATTTGGATAATGCGGCAACGACCCGGGTATTTCCGGAGGTACGTGATATTATGCTGCAGGTGATGGAGAAGGACTTCGGCAATCCTTCCTCCAGACATACCAAGGGAATTGATGCGGAAGGATATGTCACAAGGGCGGTGCAGCAGATCGCATCGACATTGAAGTGCCAGCCGAAGGAGATTGTGCTGACCTCCGGCGGTACAGAGAGCAATAATATGGCACTCATCGGAACAGCACTTGCCAATCCGCGTGCCGGAAAGCATGTCATCACGACAAGGATAGAGCATGCATCGGTGCATGAGCCGTTTGGCAGACTTGAGCAGATGGGATATGAGACGCAGTATCTGCCGGTGGATCAGAACGGTCACGTTCTGCCGGAGGTGCTTGAAGCTGCGGTCAGAGAGGATACGCTGCTTGTTTCTGTTATGATGGTCAATAATGAGATGGGTGCGCTGGAGGATATCAAAAAGTTATCCGCCATTGCCAAAAAGAAGAATCCCAATGTTATTTTTCATGTGGATGCGATTCAGGCGTACGGCAAATATAAGATCGTTCCGAAACGGATGGGGATCGATCTGATGTCAGTGAGCGGTCATAAGATACATGGACCGAAGGGGAGCGGCTTTTTGTATGTGCGGGATGGCGTGAAGATCAGCCCGATCATTCTGGGAGGCGGTCAGCAGCGCGGTATGCGTTCAGGTACGGAGAATGTTCCGGCGATAGCAGGTATGGGTGAGGCAATCCGCATTATTTATCAGGATCACGCACAGAAGGTCGAGCAGCTATATGCGCTCAAGAAACGGCTGATCGACGGACTGCTTGCAATGGAGGGTGTGACAGTCAACGGGATCAATGAGATTGCTCTGGAGGAGACGGCACCGCATATTGTCAGTGCCAGCTTTGCCGGTATCAAGAGCGAGGTTATGCTTCATGCGCTTGCACAGGAGGGCGTCTATGTATCCTCCGGCTCAGCATGTTCTTCCAATCATCCGGAACTGAGCGGAACGCTTCGTGCGATCGGTGTGGATGAGCGGCTTTTGGATTCCACACTCCGGTTCAGTTTTTCGGTGTTAAGCACGCCGGAGGAGGTTGACTATGCGCTGACAGCAGTCGATAAGGTTTTGCCAATGCTTCGTCGTTTTATTAAGAAGTGATCGATTTAACACAGTATGCAATGAAATGAAAAGAAATCAGGCGCCGCATGACCGGCGCAGAAATGGAGATAATATATGTATCAGGCATTTTTGGTGAAATATGCAGAGATCGGTATCAAGGGAAAGAACCGATACAAGTTTGAGAATGCGCTCTGTACACAGATGGAGAGAACATTAAAGCCGGTGGACGGAGAGTTTCATGTACAGCGCCAGCAGGGACGTATCTTTGTGGAGGCAAAGGGCGACTTTGATGAGGAGGATGTGATCGAGGCACTCCGGCACGTTTTCGGTATCTCAGGCATCTGCCCGGTCAACGTGATCGAGGACAAGACCTGGGAGAGCGTGGCAAAGGGCGTTGGTGACTTTGTGGAGCAGCAGTATGACAGCTTGATTTTACCTTTAAGGTGGAGTCCAAGAGAAGTGATAAGCATTATCCGATGACCTCCCCGGAGGTCTGTGTGGAAACGGGTGCATATCTTCTCGACCGTTTTCCGGAGCTTAAGGTAGACGTGCATAAGCCGCAGGTCCGCATCTGGGTGGAGATCCGAGAGAAGGCATATGTGTACTCTAAAGTGATTCCGGGAGCAGGCGGTATGCCGCTTGGAACCAATGGAAGTGCGATGCTGTTATTGTCCGGCGGTATTGACAGTCCGGTTGCCGGATATATGATCGCCAAGAGAGGCGTGTTTATCGATGCGGTATATTTCCATGCACCGCCATACACCAGCGAGAGAGCAAAGCAGAAGGTTGTTGACCTGGCGGAGCTTGTATCAAAATATACAGGACCGATCCGTCTTCATGTGGTCAATTTTACGGACATACAGATGTATATTTATGAGACGTGTCCGCATGAGGAGCTGACGATTCTGATGCGCCGTTATATGATGCGTATCGCAGAGATACTGGCAAAGAAAAACGATTGTCTGGGACTGATCACCGGAGAGAGCATCGGTCAGGTGGCAAGTCAGACTATGCAGAGTCTGGCGGCAACCAACGAAGTCTGCACACTTCCTGTCTATCGTCCGCTGATCGGCTTTGACAAGCAGGAGATCGTAGAACTTTCCGAGAAGATCAATACCTATGAGACATCCATTCAGCCGTATGAGGACTGTTGTACGATCTTCGTGGCAAAGCATCCGGTGACAAAGCCGGTACTTTCTATGCTGCATCGCTCGGAGGAGAAGCTTGTGGACAAGATTGATGATATGGTCAGGGAAGCCTTGAATACGGTAGAGATCATTACCGTGGGTGAATAAAAGAGAAAAGAAAAAGAGAACACCATTGGTGTTCTCTGTACTTCTCGAAATGAAAACCCCAGAAAAACCTGAGGAAACTCATAAAGGTATGCACATAAATATTACTCTACGATGTATGGAGCGAGAGTCTTAAGAATCTCATCGATGTTGTCATCATCATGGATGTTCAGATCGATAGCCTTGGAAAGATCCAGACTGAAGATTCCCATAATAGACTTTGCATCAATCACATATCTTCCGGATACCAGATCAAAATCAGTATTGAAGTTTGTTACATCGTTTACAAATGCCTTAACCTTGTCGATTGAGTTTAAAGAAATCTTTACTGTTTTCATAACTATTACCTCCTCATTGATTTTGTTCTCCTTTATACTAGACATTACCGGACGAAAAGTCAATATACAATGTTGCCAAAAAATAATGCGAAAAATGGGTGAGGAATGCCATATTTTAGTAAAAACACCAAAAGCCGGTAAAAAATATGTAAAATTTATCGGATTTCGGAAGAAAGGAATACCGGATAAAATGAAAATTGCTTTTTTAACATTGGGCTGTAAAGTGAATTCCTATGAAACGGAAAAAATGAAAATGCAATTTGAAACAGAAGGGCATCAGATTGTATCATTTTCGGAAAAAGCAGATGTATATGTAGTCAATACCTGCACGGTTACCAATATTGCAGACCGCAAATCGAGAAAAATGCTGCACCGTGCGCGCCGGATGAACCCGGATGCCGTTGTGGCAGCTGCCGGCTGCTATGTGGATTCTGCCAGAAGAAAGGGAGAAGAGGATGAAAGTGTCGATCTTTTTATTGGCAATGAAGACAAAGAAAATATGATCTTACTTGTCGAGAAATTTCTCGAGGAAAAAGGTGTTTTCCAGACAGAGAAATGTCCGGAACATTCGATGGGAGAAATGTCCGAAAAGGCAGAGCAGGAGCTGCATACAAGAGCATATATTAAGATTCAGAACGGCTGTAATCAGTACTGCAGTTACTGCATAATTCCTTATGTCCGCGGAAAGCTTGAAAGCCGCCCGGACGAAGATATTTTACAGGAAACAAGAAAGCTTGCTGCGGCGGGATTTCATGAAATTGTTTTGACGGGAATTCATCTTTCTTCCTTTGGAGTGGACCGCGAAACAGAGAAGATTGATGCGAACAGTTTTGTAAAGCTGCAGGGAAAATATCTGCTGACGCTTTTAAAAAATATGGCGCAGGTGGAAGGGATTGAAAGACTTCGTCTTGGGTCATTGGAGCCGAGAATTATCACGGAAGAATTTGTGAAAAATTTATCAGAAATTCCGGAGGTGTGTCCGCATTTTCATTTGTCCCTGCAAAGCGGCTGTGATGAAACACTCAGGAGGATGAACCGCCATTATACATCGCAGGATTATCTGCAGCGGGTGGAGCTTTTACGGAAATATTTTGATCATCCGGCGGTTACAACGGATATTATCGTGGGCTTTCCGGGAGAGACGCAGGAGGAATTTGAAACGACATGTGCCTTTGCTAAAGAAGTTGGTTTTGCACAGATCCATGTGTTTAAATATTCCAGACGGCAGGGAACCGTGGCGGATGCCATGACAGACCAGGTGGACGAGCAGATCAAAGGAAAGCGGAGCGATGCACTTCTTGCGATCGAAGCACAGTTAGAGAAGGCATACCATGACCGATTTATGGGACAGACCGAGAAGGTGCTGGTCGAGGAAGCAGTGATGCTTGGAAAGGAAAAATATCTGATCGGCTATAACGAAAGGTATGTCCGGGTTGCGGTACCGTATGAGGCAGGAAAATGTGATGAAAGCCTTTGTAACAGGCTGATCGATGTCCATATCGAAGGTGATAGGGATGGGGAGATTTTGTTTGGTACAATGGAAAAGGCTTGTAATTTGTAAAAAGATATATTACTATATTGGATAGATATGTGCTCGTGAAAGGATGGAGGTAGTGCCATTATGCAGGAAATCAATAATACACAATATTTTAACGTACAGAAGGATATGGATTTCGAGGTAAAGGATGTCATTGCCCGTATTTATGAAGCTTTGACTGAGAAGGGATACAATCCGGTCAACCAGATTGTTGGCTATGTGATGTCGGGAGATCCAACCTATATTACCAGTCATAAGGGAGCGAGAAGCCTGATCATGCGTGTGGAGCGTGATGAGATCATCGAGGTGCTTCTGGAAGATTATATTCAGAATAATTTCAAATAATTCCGGACAAGATGGCTGGAGCATGGATTTTTTCTGCAGAGTGCAGGTTGCTCCTTTGATTGGACAGGAATGCTCGTATTGTGGCGGAAATTAAGAGCAAAACGCTTGTTTTGCCCTTTTTGACAGCTCGATCCGGAGCAGAAGGAGGAACGCAAGTGAGGATCATGGGATTAGACTACGGCGATAAGACAGTGGGGGTTGCGATCAGCGATGAACTGCTGTTGACGGCACAGCCTGTGGAAACAATTCAAAGAGAACGTCCGGCGAAGCTTCGCAAGACATTTGCGCGGATTGATGCGTTGATCGTGGAGTATGACGTGGAGCGGATCGTGCTGGGACTTCCAAAGCGGATGAACAATGAGGAAGGTGAGCGGTGTGAGCGAACCAGGGAGTTCGGGGACCAGCTTGCCAAAAGAACGGGAATTGCGATCATTTATCAGGATGAGCGTCTGACGACAAAGGAAGCGGACGCTGTATTAGACGAGGGTGGAGTTCGAAAAGAAAACCGTAAGGAGTATATAGACAAGCTTGCAGCATCACTGATCCTGCAGGGCTATCTTGATATGCTCCGGAAGTAGAAATGGAGAATAATCATGCAGAGTATTAATTTTATTACGGATGAAGGGGAGGAGATCCCTTTTTATATAATTGAGCAGACCACACTTGCAGGAAAGGACTTTCTGCTGGTAACGGACAGCGATACACAGGAGGACGAAGCACAGGTTTACATTATGCAGGAGATCAGTGATCAGGACGATCAGACGATTTACGAGTTCGTGGAGGATGAGGCGCAGTTAGAAGCGCTTTCTAAGGTGTTCGAAGAATTATTAGATGACGTAGATATTCAAATGTAGAAGGATGCAGAGGAAAAGGTGCCTGACAGACGGGAAGCATGTCTGGAATGGCTTTGCTTTTCTATGCAATTTTCTGGATTTTAAATAATTAATTAAGATAGAAGAAAGGCAGGGTAATTCATTGAAAAAGGAAACGGAAACAAGTGCAGCACAGCACAAAACAGAGGGAGAAAAAGGAGCGAAACGGATCATAAGAAGAGGGAGAAAGCCGTCAGCAAAGGCAGAACGTGAAACAAAGGAGACGGAAACAGAGAAGCAGAAGCCTAAGAGAACGAGAGCGACGAGAGCGTCCAAGGCTGCCAAAGAGGAGAGTGTTGCAGCAAAAGCAGATAAAGCAGTTGCAGAAAAGGTACGCCGTATGACAGAGAAATCCAACCAGAAGAATAAAAGCAGTCTGGTGGGACATGGACTGAAGATCATTCCACTCGGTGGTCTGGAACAGATCGGTATGAATATCACCGCATTTGAGTACGAGGATAATATCATTGTTGTGGACTGCGGTCTTTCCTTCCCGGGAGACGATATGCTCGGTATTGATCTTGTTATTCCGGATATCACATATCTCAAGGAAAATATTGATAAGGTCAGAGGATTTGTGATCACGCATGGTCATGAGGATCATATCGGAGCACTTCCGTATGTCTTAAAGGAGGTCAATGCACCGGTTTATGCGACAAAGCTTACCATGGGTCTGATCGAGAACAAACTCAAGGAGCATGTGATGCCAAAGCCGGTCAAGAAGAAAGTGGTCAAATATGGTCAGTCAATCAATCTCGGCTGTTTTCGTGTGGAATTTATCCGTACGAACCACAGTATTTCCGATGCGGCAGCACTTGCAATTTTTACACCGGTTGGAACGATCGTTCATACCGGAGATTTCAAGGTGGACTATACACCGGTCAGAGGAGAGCCTATCGATCTGCAGCGTTTTGCAGAGCTTGGTAAGAAGGGCGTTTTAGCATTGATGGCAGACAGTACCAATGTAATGAAGCCGGGCTTTACCATGTCAGAGCGTACCGTTGGAAAGACGTTTGATAATATATTTGCGGAGAATACGAAACACCGTATCATTGTTGCGACCTTCGCATCCAATGTGGATCGTGTGCAGCAGATCGTCAACTCTGCGGTTAAGTATGGAAGAAAGGTTGTCGTTGAGGGACGAAGCATGGTCAATGTGATCACCACAGCGACAGAGTTAGGATATATTGATATTCCGGACAATACGTTGATCGATATGGATCAGATGAAGAACTATGCACCGGAGAAGCTGGTGCTGATCACGACAGGAAGTCAGGGCGAGGCGATGGCAGCATTGTCGAGAATGGCATCAAACCTGCACCGTCGTATCACGATCGAGCCGGGAGATACCGTTATCTTCAGCTCCCGTCCGATTCCGGGCAATGAGAAGAATGTAGCCAAGGTTGTCAACGAGCTGGCAGCAAAGGGTGCAAAGGTCATCGAGCAGGATGCACATGTATCCGGCCATGCCAGTGAGGAGGAGATCAAGCTGATCTACGCACTGACAAAGCCGCAGTATGCGATCCCGGTTCATGGTGAGTACCGCCATCTGCAGGCGCATGCAGAGCTTGCACAGCTTATGGGCGTGCCGAAGGAGAACACCGTGATCTTATCCTCCGGTGATGTTTTAGAGCTTGACAGTGAGCACTGCGCACTTGTCGGAAAGGTACAGGCACAGGGCATCATGGTGGATGGTCTTGGCGTCGGCGATGTCGGAAATATCGTACTCAGAGACAGACAGCATCTGTCAGAGAACGGACTGATCATTATTGTATTAACCTTAGAGAAGTATACCAATCAGCTTTTGGCAGGACCGGACATCGTATCCCGCGGGTTTGTTTATGTCCGTGAGTCCGAATATCTCATGGATGAAGCGAAGAGCATTGTTTATGCGGCATTGGAGAGATGTCTGGACAATCAGGTGTCAGACTGGTCCAAGATCAAGACAGAGATCAAGGACAGCCTGAGCGATTATCTGTGGAAGAAGATGAAACGTAATCCTATGATCCTGCCGGTTATTATGGAGGTTGAATAGTCTATGAGTGGAGAGACGCAGCTTTTGATGGAGCAGCTGGTGGATGCGGTAAAGCGTACCCAGGAGTATAATCAGTATCAGACGCTTTTGGAGAATGTCAGAAAACGTCCTGAGATCTATCAGCGGATCGGAGAATTCCGCCGCAGAAGCATTGCATTCCAGATGACGGATCATGCGAATCCGATCGAGGAGAACAATCAGCTTCAGAAGGAATTTGCAGATCTGCAGGTCAACGGTCTTGCCAATGAATTTCTGGCGGCAGAGCATCAGTACTGCATGATGATTAAGAGAATGCAGGGATATTTTCTGGAAAATCTTGATCTTGCACTGGAGTTTTTGGATGAATAGCTGGAAACCGGCTGCGATGACGTCCGTATATATTGTGCTGTATTCGCTGCTGGTTCTCGGTTCGGTCGCATTGTGTCTGCACGGTTACCGGTTTTGTTACAACATTTTTGCCGATGTCCGTGTGGAGGATGCACCGGGGAAGGAGATTTCTGTGGAGGTGCATTCCACCGATGCGTTCGGAGACATTGCAGCAAGGCTTCAGGACAGGGGTGTGATCCATGATCGGTACAGCTTTCTGGTGCGTGCCAAGCTGATGAATGCGGAACGCAACAAGATCTATGCCGGAAAATATACCCTGAACGATTCCATGACATATGAGCAGATATTAAACCGCCTGACAGTATCGGAGGGATTTGACCAATGATAATAGATGAGAGACTTTCTATATTTATTGATGCGCTGGAGTGGAAACTTCCGGATGGACTGGATCAGCTTGAGGCGCAGGCTCTGAAGGATCAGGTGCCGATCATCCGTCGTCCGATGCAGTCATATCTCGGGTTTATGCTGGGACTTTTAAAGCCGGCGTCTATTCTGGAGATTGGGGCTGCCGTTGGATTTTCCGGTATCCTGATGAGCGAATATGTGCCGGAGGAGACAACGATCACGACGATCGAGAAGGTGCCGGCAAGGATCAAAGCGGCGAAGGAGAATTTTAAACGCTACGGCAAAACAGACAGGATATGCCTGTTGGAAGGGGATGCTGCCGATGTGCTGACAGAGCTTTCCGCACAGGGAAAACAATACGAATTTATATTTATGGATGCTGCCAAGGGACAGTATCTTAATTTTTTGCCGAACATATTGAAGATGCTGCCTGAAAATGGTATGCTGATAACGGATAATGTATTACAGGATGGTGACGTGATCCAGTCACGTTACGCGATCAACCGCAGGGATCGTACGATCCACGGAAGGATGCGGGAATATTTATATCAGCTGACTCATTCGGAGGAGCTTGATACAGTGATATTACCGGTTGGAGACGGCATTACCGTGTCCAGACGGATAAAGTGAGGTGGAATGGTTTGTTACCAAATGGAAAGCCGGAACTTCTGATACCGGCAAGCAGTTTAGAGGTGTTAAAGGTGGCTGTGATCTACGGTGCGGATGCGGTATATATCGGTGGAGATATGTATGGTCTGCGTGCCAAGGCGAAGAATTTCTCGGCAGAGGATATGAAGGAAGGTGTTGACTTTGCGCATGAGCACGGAAAACGCGTTTTCGTGACAGCAAATATCACAGCGCACAATAAAGATATGGATGGGATCCGCCGTTATTTCGGCGAGTTAAAGGAGATCGGACCGGATGCTCTGATCATTTCCGATCCGGGTGTATTTGATATTGCCAGAGAGGTCTGTCCGGAGATAGAGATCCACATCAGCACCCAGAGCAATAATGTCAATTACGGAACATATCTGTTCTGGCAGCGGATGGGTGCAAAGCGCGTCGTTTCTGCAAGAGAGCTTTCAATCAAGGAGATCAAGGATATCCGGGCGCATATTCCGGATGATCTTGAGATAGAGACCTTTGTGCACGGAGCAATGTGCATTTCCTATTCCGGACGATGCCTGCTCAGCAATTATTTTACCGGGCGGGATGCTAATCTGGGTGCCTGCACGCATCCGTGCCGCTGGAAGTATTATATCATGGAGGAGAATCGTCCGGGGGAATATCTTCCGGTGGAGGAAAATGAACGTGGCACCTATATTTTTAATTCAAAGGATCTGTGTATGATCGAGCATATTCCGGATCTTGTGGATGCCGGAATCGACAGCTTCAAGATCGAGGGACGCATGAAGACGGCACTTTATGTGGCGGATGTGGCGAGAACATATCGTCAGGCGATCGATGATTATTTCACCTCACCGGAGTTATATGAGTCCCGCAAGGACTATTACATGGATGAGATCTCAAAGTGTACCTATCGTCAGTATACGACAGGATTCTTCTATGGCAAACCGACCCATGAGGGACAGATCTACGATAACAATACCTACGTTCGTAAGTACACATATCTTGGCATTGTCGGCGGAATCACAGAGGACGGCTACGCAGTGATGGAGCAGCGCAACAAGTTCTGTGTGGGCGATGAGGTTGAGATTATGAAGCCGGATGGCAGTGACTGTCACGTGAAGGTTCTTGCCATGCGGGATGATAAAGGAGAAGCAATGGAGAGTTGTCCTCACCCACAGCAAATGATTCAGGTGAGATTTAGCGAGACACCGGATCTGATGAATTTGATCCGTGTATCATGTGAGTAAATACATTCAGGAGGAAGCGTTATGGAAAAAAATGTAAGACTTAGAGTACTGTATGTGATGGAGCTGTTTGTGGAGCAGACAGATTCGGAAAAAGGAGTAACCATGCAGGAGATTCTGGACTGGCTGGGTGAGCACGACCTGACCGGCGAAAGAAAGAGTATCTACGAAGATATTCATGCCTGAAGGAGTTCGGACTGGATATCCAGTATACTCAGTCTGACAAGACATATCGTCTTGCCAGTCGCTAATGAAAGAAAAGGAGAAAAAGAATGACACCACAGCAGAAATATTTAAACATTGTGGATGAGGTGATCGAGAAAGGTCCGTTTAAACCGGACTGGGTATCCCTCTCTGATTATGAGACGCCGAAGTGGCTCAAGAATGGAAAGTTTGGTATATTTATTCACTGGGGACTTTTCAGCGTGCCGGCATTTAACAATGAATGGTATTCCCGCAACATGTATATCCAGAGCATGGAGGAGTGGCAGCATCACAGGGATACCTCGGAGAGCACACAAAGTTTGGTTATAAGGACTTTATACCGATGTTTACGGCACCGAAGTTTCAGCCGGAGGAGTGGGTGAAGCTTTTCAAGGAAGCGGGAGCCAAATATGTCATGCCTGTTGCAGAGCATCATGACGGTTTTCAGATGTATGACAGTGAGATCAGCGAGTGGAATAGCGTGAAGATGGCTATGAAGCGTGATGTTCTTGGCGAGATGAAGGCAGCCATCGAGAAGGAGGGACTGACCTTCTGTGAGTCAAATCACCGTGTAGAGCATTCCTTTTTTATGGGGCATGGTAAGGAGTTTGACAGTGATATCAAGGATCCGATGAAGTTAGGCGATTTCTATTACCCTGCTATGCCGGAACCGGATAATCAGGATCTGTTCAGCCCGGCACCACCACAGGATTTCATGGAGGACTGGCTGGCAAGAAACTGTGAGCTTGTGGAGAAGTATCATCCGAATATGGTATATTTCGACTGGTGGATCCAGCATGATTCCGTAAAGCCATATCTTAAGAAGTTTGCAGCATATTATTATAACCGTGGTCTGGAATGGGGACAGCAGGTGACTATTTCTTATAAGCATGATGCAATGATGCTTGGCACCGGTGTGCTTGATATGGAGCGTGGACATTTTACAGAGGCAAAGCCGTTTACCTGGCAGGCAGATACCTCTATGGCATACAATTCCTGGTGTTACACAGAGCAGAACCGCTTTAAGCCGACGGTGGAGATCATTCAGGATCTCGTGGATATCGTCAGCAAGAACGGCTGCCTGCTTCTGAATGTGGGACCAAAGGCAGATGGAACTATCTGCGACGAAGAGATCAAGATCTTAAAGGAGATGGGTGAGTGGATGAGCGTCAACGGAGAGGCAATCTACGATACACACCCATGGCGTATCCAGGCAGAGGGCAGCACCAAGGGTGTTGAAGGTATGTTCTCCGAGGAAGGTCGTCAGGCTTATGGCAAGGATGATATCCGCTTCACCTGTAAGGCAGATTACATCTACATCATTGCGATGAAGCAGGAGGGTGCCGATGTTGTTGTTAAGTCTATGGGCGAGGACAGCAAGGACTTCCACGGCATTATTCTTGAGATGAAGGCACTTGGTTATGATGAGCCGGTGACTTACGAGCGCGATGCGGATACCATGACGATCCATGCACCGTTTGTAAAGAGTGATATGCCGGTTGTATACCGCATGAAGCTGAAATAACAGAAACAGATAATAAAGAAAGGCTGGTGCATCAGATGATGCATCAGCCTTTTGTTACACCTCAAAGCTTATGTCCAGATAATTTTGCAATAAAAAATTTTATCAAAAAACTAAAATGGTTTATGCCATGAATATAACGTCTGTCTGTTGTCTGCAATTAACCAAGCTTAACAACGTTAGCAGCCTGTGGTCCCTTTTCTCCGTTAACAACATCGAACTCAACCTCTTCGCCCTCATCAAGAACCTTGAAGCCGTCCATCTGAAGTGCTGAGAAATGTACGAATACATCTTTTCCTGTCTCGTCAGAGATGAAACCAAAACCCTTCTTTGCGTTAAACCATTTAACTGTACCCTTCATAGTAGTGCCTCCTAAAATAATGAAAAAATTTTGTAACCTGTGTGAGCACAGATTCAACAACATGTTTAATCTATCATATTCGTTGTTCGCTGTCAATGTAAAACCCATCAAATACTCCGCTAATTTTTGTCTATTCCCAGTTCCTGCGCAAGATCCTCAAGATACATCCAACGCTCCATTTTCTGCTCAAGCTCCTGAGAAAGATTCTCTTTTTCTTCGGATAATTTGCCGAGCCGGACGAAATCACTGGCGGCGCGTCCCATCTCCTCATCGATCTCTTCCAGGCGGGTTTCTAACTTCTGGATATCCTCCTCGATCGTTTCAAAATCCTTCTGTTCCTGATAGGTCATCTTTTTCTTATGGGTCTGTCCGTCCTTCCAGTTGCTGCGGTTGATTGTTTTGGAGGCATTCTCTGTGACAGTGCTGTCTGTGCCGGACGGTGTGATCGCAGCTTCCTTCGCCTGCTTTGCATGGAGATAATCGGTATAACCGCCCTCGTACTGCACAAGGTGCCCGTCCTCCTCGTAGGAGAAGATCCGGCGGACAACACGGTCCAGAAAATAACGGTCATGCGATACCACAGCAACGATACCGTCGAAATGGTCCAGATAATCCTCCAGTATCGTCAGTGTAGCGATATCAAGATCGTTCGTCGGCTCATCGAGGAAAAGGACATTTGGTGCCTCCATCAGGATGCGGAGCAGATAGAGACGGCGCTTCTCGCCACCGGACAGCTTTTTGATCAGGGCATACTGCATGTCACCCGGGAAAAGAAAGCGCTCCAGCATGGCGGATGCGGTGATCAGCGAGCCGTCCGGCTGTCGGATATATTCTGCACCGCTGCGGACATAATCGATCACACGCATATTTTCCTCCAGAGCCTCGTTTTCCTGTGAAAAATAACCGATCTTTACAGTCTGACCGATCGTTATGGTTCCGGTGTCCGGCTTGACGGTGCCGTCAATGATCTTCATTAATGTTGACTTGCCGCAGCCGTTTGGACCGATAATTCCGATCCGGTCATCTCTGAGGAAAATATAGGAGAAATCATTGATCAAGGTACGATCTCCATAGGATTTTGTGATATGTTCCAGCTCGACGGTCGTTTTTCCGAGGCGGGAAGAGACGGAAGCCATCTCTACGGAGTTGTCCCGTACCGGAGCCTTGGTGTCGCGGAGTGCTTCGTAGCGGGCGATGTGTGCCTTCTGCTTTGTGGAACGTGCTCTGGCACCGCGCTGCATCCATGCAATCTCCACGCGCAGAAGACTCTGACGCTTGCGCTCGGTTGCCATTTCAATCTCCTCACGCTGGGCTTTGCGCTCGAGATAACCGAGGTAATTGCAGCTGTAGCTGTACAGCTTGCCCTTGTCGATCTCCACGATACGGTTGACGACGCTGTCTAAGAAGTAGCGGTCATGGGTGATCATGATCAGAGCACTCTTTGTGTTTTTCAGAAAGTTTTCCAGCCATTCCGCCATCGCACTGTCAAGGTGGTTGGTCGGCTCGTCAAGGATCAGGATATCCGATGGTGTCAGCAGGGTGCGTACAAGGGCGATCCGCTTGCGTTGTCCACCGGAAAGCTCTGTGATATTCTGGGACAGCTTCGTGATGCCAAGCTTTGTCAGCATTGATTTTGCATCTGCTTCGTAATCCATAGGATCTCCGGAAATGTCAGAGGCGAGAGGAAGCGCTGCGGTCAGTGCATCGAAGCTTTCCGGGAAAACAGGATTCTGCGGCAGATAGCCGATTCGCAGATTTCTTCCCATAATAACGGTTCCCTCATCCGGTTCCTCTTTGCCGGCAAGGATCTTTAAAAGGGTTGATTTGCCAGTGCCGTTAATGCCGATAATTCCGACCTTTTCCTGTTCGTTTAAGGAAAAGGAAGCATCGTCAAATAGCTTTCGTTCCGTGTAGGAATGTGTCAGGTGTTCTGTTGTGATGAGATTCATAATCGTCCTCTTTTCTGATAATTTCTATGATAAATAATCTGTAACAGATGTGTTTTCATAAAGTTGTGTGATCCCCGGAAAAGGAGGTGTGTCAGAATCCGGAAAAATATCCCGGTTATAAAATGGACTTTTGGCACGCCAGGCTTTATAATAACTGGTAGGAGTCACAATATCAATATGATACCTGTAAAGCGTGATTCTGTCAAAAAAGGAAACGGGGGGATTTGATGATAAAATACAGCCGTTCGGTCAATTATTATGAGACCGATCAGATGGGGATCGTACACCATTCTAATTACATTCGTTATTTCGAGGAGGCACGTCTGCACTGGATGGACGAGATAGGACTTTCATACAGCGGACTGGAGGAGCTTGGAGTGATCATTCCGGTCACCTTTGTGGACTGCAGGTATAAGGATCCGGTCCGCTTTGGGGATACGATCAGCATATCTGTGCGCATATCGAAGTTCGATGGAATCAAGATGGAATTTGCCTATGAGGTGTGCGATGAAGCAACCGGAAAGCTGCGAAGCACAGGCAGCAGTGGACATTGCTTCCTGGATAAGGATATGCGTCCGGTGCTTATCCGCAAGAGCTATCCGAAGCTGTATGAGATCATGATACAGGCACTTCACGAGGATGGCGGAGAAGGAAGAAAGGGAATGTGAATTCATGAAGAAGAAGCTGATAACTATATTGATCACCAGTCTGGTGATGATCGCGGGGATGGGAGCCTTTCTTTGGAAAATGAATGCGGTGTCACAGCGCATCGAGAAGAAAAAGGCAGCGCTTTTGCAGGAAGAGATGGATACGAACACGAAGGATAAGGCGTTGGAGGATATTGACAAGCTGGATATGCAGACGCTCTATTTATCGGGCTCTGACAAGAATGTTGTCACCAGAGATTATGCCAGTCTGGATGAGGTTTATAATGAAAGCCGGTCGGCATCGGCAGAAAAGATGCTGACCGAACTGAAGAAGAAGCGGGATTATTCGGAGAAGGACGTTCTCTGGGCATACAATCCATATGGAACCAATCCGGATTCTTTGTATATGTACTTTAAAAGCAAAGGGAATTTCTACTGCCGTTATACGATCTCGGTGGATGACGACAAGATACCGGATTTTACGAGAACACTCGACAACGGCGCTTCCGGCAATGTTTCAAAGGAGCATGAGTATCAGATCATCGGTCTGGTGCCGGGCAGAACCAATTATCTGATTGTTAAGCTGTACAATAAAAAGGACGAGCTTGCCAACACACTGTACTATAAAGTGGACATGCCGAAAAGCCGGAGTGGTGCGCAGACAATCCTTTCATCCGAGAAGGGGAGTAGCAAAGGAAAGCAGCAAAACGGTCTTTATACGGTATTCCGCAAAGCTTCCTCCGGACAGCAAAATGCCGTTTTATTTTATGATAACAGTGGCGTGCTGCGTGCGGAATTTCCGACGAAAGCAGCCGGTTATAATATCGAAGAAATTTATGATACGCTCGTTTATGCCGTGGATAATAATACGCTTGTCCGGGTCAATGCACTGGGGCAGGTGGAGAAGTGCTTAAAGCTTCCGATGCATCAGATCTACGGTGAATTTGCTTATGATGGAGCGGGGGCGGTCTATGTGCTGGCAAGACCGGTACAGCAGTCGGCATCCCTCGGAAACGTTACAAGAGTGGAGGTTAATTCCGGGAAGGTTACGGATGCCCTGAATCTGTCAGATATACCGGCACTTGTGAAGCTTGTAAAGCGTGCCGATCATAAGAAGACCTTAAAAGGGAAGAACCATATGCAGGTCAATTCAATCCGGGTGACCGGAACGAATCAGCTTCTGCTTGGCTCCTCCAAATATTCAACGATCATGAAGGTCAGCAATGTCAACAGTCTGATGCCGAAGCTCGATTATATGATCACGGATCGGAAGCTATGGAATATTTCCGGAAAGAACAAAGCAGACAAAAAGCTTCGCAAAAAGATATTGACCAAAGGTCTTGCCGAGGGACAGGCCGAGCCGACACAGGCATCACCGTTAGTGAATTCCATTCTCGACACAGGCAATACGACACCGGAGCTTTTTGCCTCCCAGTATGGTCAGAATGCGCTTGTGACCGGGGAAAATTCCGGACTTGCCGATGGACAGTATTATGTCAGTATGCTGAATAACAATTCCGGCAGGGGTTCATCCGGCAGGAAGAATTCCTACTATTACCGGTATCTTGTGGACGAGACGGCAGGAACTTATGCACTGGTGGATAAGAACAGACTGGACTGGAACAAAAGCGGTGGAAATGTAACTGTATATGATGATAGTTTTCTTTACTGCAGGTCGGCAGATCATTTGTTTGAGGAGGTTGACGGAAGCGGAAGAAAGATTCGTTCCTTCCGTGTGAAGGGCAGCCTGCACAGGGTATATAAAAACGACTGGAAGGGCGTTTGGTTTTACTGATGTTTTAACGTTTCGACACGCTATTTTTATTGACCCTGTCCCGGAAAAGAGGTATACTAAAAACAGTAGTTTGTATGTAATCAGGCAACTGTCTAATGAATAATGTATAGGAGGAAAGTTATAATGAAATTTTTTGTTGACACAGCGAAGATTGAGGACATCAAAAAGGCAAACGATATGGGTGTGATCTGTGGTGTAACCACAAACCCTTCTCTGATTGCCAAGGAGGGTGGCAAGAGTCAGGAGGAGATCTTAAAGGAGATCGCTTCTATCGTTGATGGTCCTATCAGTGGAGAAGTTAAGGCAACAACTGTAGACGCAGAGGGCATGATCGCAGAGGGACGTGAAATTGCAAAGCTTCATCCAACAGGTTGTAAAGATCCCTATGACAGTAGAGGGACTCAAGGCAACAAAGGTACTTGCTTCTGAGGGCGTTAAGGTAAATGTAACACTGATCTTTTCTGCAAATCAGCACTTCTGGCAGCAAGAGCAGGTGCAGCATATGTATCACCATTCCTTGGACGTCTGGATGATATTTCACAGCCGGGTATTGATCTGATCGAGACGATCACCGCTATCTTTGACAACTACGGTATTGATACAGAGATCATTGCGGCAAGCATCCGTAATCCGATCCATGTAACAGACTGCGCTCTGGCAGGAGCTGATATTGCAACAGTACCATATTCTGTAATCGAGCAGATGACAAAGCATCCGCTGACCGATCAGGGTATTGAGAAGTTCCAGAAGGAGTATCTTGCCGTATTTGGTGAGTAATAAGAACCGGCAGCTTTGAAAAGCTGTCATCATAAGATCAAAGACAGAAAGGAAATGAAAATGGATACATTAGCATTAAAGAAAACTGCAAATGAGATTCGTAAAGGCATTGTGACAGCAGTGCACAGTGCAAAGTCCGGTCATCCGGGTGGATCTCTTTCCGCAGCAGACATTTTAACATATCTTTATTTTGAAGAGATGAATGTAGATCCAAAGGATCCGAAGAAAGCAGACCGTGATCGTTTTGTTCTTTCCAAGGGACACATCGCACCGGCACTTTATGCAACACTGGCAGAGAAAGGCTATTTCCCGAAGGAGGATCTGAAGACACTTCGTCATGTGGGATCTTATCTGCAGGGTCATCCGGATATGAAGCATATCCCGGGTGTTGATATGTCAAGCGGTTCTCTGGGACAGGGAATCTCTGCAGCAGTTGGTATGGCACTGTCCGCAAAATTGGACAGCAAAGATTACCGAACATATGCACTTCTTGGTGACGGCGAGATCCAGGAGGGACAGGTCTGGGAAGCTGCAATGTTTGCAGGTGCCCGTAAGTTAGATAATCTCGTTGTGATCGTTGATAACAACGGACTTCAGATTGATGGAGATATTGCAGATGTATGTTCACCATATCCGATCGCAGACAAGTTCAAGGCATTTAATTTTAATGTGATCGAGATTGATGCCCATGACTTTGATCAGATTGCAGATGCATTCCGGAAGGCGAAATCTACCAAGGGAATGCCAACCGCAATTATTGCAAAGAGTATCAAGGGCAAGGGCGTAAGCTTCATGGAGAATCAGGCAGGATGGCATGGCTCTGCTCCGAATGATGAGCAGTATGCACAGGCAATGGCTGATCTGGACAAAATCGGTGAGAGCTTAAAGTAAAGGAGGATGAACATGGCTGACGTAAAGAAAATAGCAACAAGAGAAAGCTACGGAAATGCGTTGAAGGAATATGCAGAGGAGTATCCAAATCTTGTCGTACTGGATGCCGATCTGGCAGCAGCGACCAAGACTGCAATCTTTAAGAAAGCATATCCGGACAGACATATAGATTGTGGTATTGCAGAATGTGATATGATGGGTATTGCAGCAGGACTTGCTACGACAGGAAAGATCCCGTTTGTAAGTTCCTTTGCAATGTTTGCAGCAGGACGTGCTTTTGAGCAGGTTCGTAATTCTATCGCATATCCACATCTCAACGTAAAAATTGGAGCAACTCATGCAGGTATCTCTGTCGGCGAGGATGGAGCAACCCATCAGTGCTGTGAGGATCTTGCGCTGATGCGCACGATTCCGGGGATGATCGTTATGAATCCTTCGGATGATGTAGAAGCTAAGGCTGCTGTAAAGGCGGCGCTGGATCATGAAGGTCCTGTATATATCCGTTTTGGTCGTCTGGCAGTGCCGGTGATCAATGACAGACCGGATTACAAGTTTGAGATTGGTAAGGGTGTTGTACTCCGCGAGGGTACCGATGTGACGATCATCGCTACCGGACTTGAGGTTGGAGAGAGCCTTGAGGCTGCAGAGAAGCTTGCAGCAGACGGCATCTCCGCAAAGGTGATCAACATTCATACGATCAAGCCTCTGGATGAGGATCTGGTTGTGGCAGCAGCCCAAGAAACCGGTAAGGTTGTTACCGTTGAGGAACATTCCGTGATCGGTGGTCTTGGCAGTGCAGTATGTGACTGCCTGTCTGCAAAGGCACCGACAAAGGTAATGAAGATCGGTGTGAACGACACATTCGGTGAGTCCGGTCCTGCTCTTGAACTGATCAAGAAGTATGGTCTTGATGCAGACAGCATTTACGCAAAGGTAAAGGCATTTGTAGCGGAGTAAGGTCTGTTTCGACGTCTTTGACTGGCGGCAGAAAGCAAAAGCTGCTTAGAAATGATATGTTATTTTATGGGGTCTGTACTGAAAATGGTACAGATCCCATTTCTGGTATATAGAAAATTTTCGATAATGGTACGGCAACGCGCAAGGCGTGTCAGATCCCTCACATATAAGAAGCATTGGAAGTAGAAATTGGCAGGCATGCTTTGCATTAATAAAATAGGAAAGGTGACTGATATAATATGAGACTGATGATCGTACGACATGGAGATCCGGATTACAGCATTGATTCGCTGACCCCAAAGGGCTGGAAGGAGGCAGAGCTTTTAGCAGACCGCCTTTGTAAGCTGGACATTGCAAAATTTTATGTTTCTCCACTTGGAAGAGCAAAGGATACCGCATCTTTCACGCTGAAACGGCTGGGACGGGAAGCGGAAGAGATGACGTGGATGCGGGAATTTGATGCCTGGATCAAACGACCGGACGTGGGCGACAGGGCGATATTGTGGGACTGGCTTCCGGAGGACTGGACGAAGGTTTCTTCCTTTTATGATAAGGATGCATGGAGTGACCATACACTTCTGAAAGAAGGGACAACGGAACATGGTGATATCAGGGCGGAGTATGACTGGGTCATCGGAGAATTTGACAAGCTGCTTGAGCGTCATGGCTATCGCCGCGAGGGACAGATCTATCGTGCGGAGAATGCCAATGATGACACCATTGTCCTGTTCTGTCACTTCGGACTGGAATGCGTGCTTCTAAGTCATCTTCTTGGTATCTCACCGATGGTGCTGTGGCATGGGCTCTGTGCAGCACCAACCTCCGTTACAACACTCTACACCGAAGAACGCCGCCCGGGGCATTGCCTCCTTCCGTATGACAGCCTTCGGAGATACCTCACACCTGTATGTGGCAGACGAACCACCTGCCTTCGCAGCCAGATTCTGTGAGTGCTATGACCACACCGATGAGCGCCACGACTAACCCACATCCAATCCGGTGATAACTATATTAAAAAAATTTATTTCATGCAACATTTTGAGCTGAGGCGACACAGATAAATAGGAATTCCGAAAATGGGAAACAAATTGTTTATTTTATGTGCCGCAGGGGAAGCGGCAGAAGGGAGCCGCTTATGATGAATGGAACGGAACGGCTGATCGGACTCAGAATGAGGAAGGTGACGCTTCGCAAACGTCACTGGAAGAAACCGGCACGGATTGCCGGAGGCTGTGTGTGGTTCGTGCTTGCAGTATTATTGTGCCGGATCTTTCTGGGAGGAACGGATGGCTGCTATACCAACAGTATCACGCATGTGGACAGCTACCGGCAGATTTATCAATATTATATGGGACTGCTTGAGAAGCAGGATAAAATTGTTTTAAAAGACAGTGATGCAATGAACGCAAAGATGGGAGGAGAGAATACTTCCGGCGGGGATGTGCAATATGCAACTGCTTCTGTCGACAGCAATGTGCAGACATATGTTTCGATCAACCAGCGGGAAACAGGAGTCGGGGAAGCAGATGCGATCATTACGGACGGACAATATATCTATGAGCTGGTACAGAAGGAGACGGAGAATGACTGGGGTGATCCGCCGTGTATTCATATTCTGAAGCCGGAGGGGAAACAGACAAAGGAGATATTGAAGTTTAAGCTGCCGATTCCAAAGAACGAAAATGGATCCACAGGTTTATCTTCTGATGCAAAATGGTTGTCATACCGGACGGCAGCATTGTATGTTTATCAGGATATACTTGTTGTGGCAGAGGAGCTTCATGGACTTGCCGGAGAAGAGGAGCTTCAGGGAACGGTGAAGTGGGATGTTAAAACAGCCGTTTATTTCTATGACATTTCCGATATCAGACATCCAAAGGAACTGCGCCATATTTTGCAGAATGGCAGTTACAATACTCTGCGGGAATATCAGGGTGTTTTGTATCTGGTGACACAGAATTGGGACGTTCCGGTGACTGCGATGAAGGAGAAGAATAAGGAACGTTATGTTCCGTGGCTGGACGGAAAATTTCTGGAAACCGACAATATTATTCTGCCGGAAGATGCACAGGGGAATGCATACACCATGGTCAGCACATGGAAGCTGCAAAAGGACGTGAAAAAGATCAATACAAAAGCAGTGATTGGTCTGTACGCGGGCGTATATATGACAGA
This sequence comes from Roseburia sp. AM59-24XD, assembly GCF_003478445.1. Classification (GTDB taxonomy): domain Bacteria; phylum Bacillota; class Clostridia; order Lachnospirales; family Lachnospiraceae; genus Jutongia. The sequence continues at coordinate 37,493 of NZ_QUET01000006.1, read as the reverse complement.
GAATAATCTGTATCTTTCCACGACTCTTTATGCAGATATCGCCCAACAGGAAAAAAATGACAGCAGCAGGATACTTAGGTTTAAACTGGACGGGGGAAAACTGGTTGAAAATAAGACGGTGGTAATGCCGGGATCCTTTGCAAACAGTTTTGCCATTCAGGAAAGAAAAGACATGCTGTATGTGGTGACAGAGATTATCCATTATGCGTATGAGCAGGATGCAAAGGGGGAGGAGGGCTATGAGTCCGGGCAAAACTATGTCAGTAACACAGAGATCTGTGCCTACGTTTTTGACGATGCATTAGAAATGATCTCGAAATGCGGCAATATTGCAGAAAACGAAGATGTCAAAGCCGTCCGTCTTCTGGAGGATGTCGGATATGTGGTGTCCTATCAGCAGACGGATCCTCTCATCAGTATTGACTTTTCTGATCCAAAGGAGCTAAAGGTGATGGACGAACTGAAAATGCCGGGCTTTTCTACGTATCTTCATCCGGTCAAAGACAATCTTCTTCTCGGAATCGGGACAACAGACGATACGCAGAATCAACATATTAAGATAGCACTGTACGATATTTCGGACAATGAAAATCTGCATATTTTTGATGAAAAGCTCATCGAAGATATGGAGAACAGCAATGTAGAGTATGATTACAAGGGTGTATTTATTGATGGGGACAACAGTATCGTCGGTTTTGGGGGAATGACCTACGATGAGAAATATCTGGACGACCCGGAAGAGAAGGCATACCGGAATACCTATGTATTATATCGTTACAGCAGAGAAGGTAAGCTCGAATCAATCGGGGACTACGAGGTTAAAACAGGAAGCAGTGGAATGGTTGGCATGCGGATCGGATCGTGGTTTTATATTATTCCGTATGGTCATGCAGGTGTCAGTGATATGGTGATCGTTCCGTATCTATAAAGAAGAAATCTTAAATTTTTAAGTAAAATCAGTTCGCTATGGTAACGGTAGCAGGTTGCCTGGAAAAGGGGGAAACTATGAAGAAAAGAAAAATCATGTTTGCTGCAGTGATCGTGGTCTTCTGCCTTGTGATCTTTGTGGTCACAAGACAGCAGACTTCTCGTTCCATTCTTGGAACGATGAAAATGTATTCGGTATTTCAGATACCGGAGGTTTCGCTGGCGCAGGGAAATTATTCCGGCAAGAAATTAAAAAACCTGTCTTTTCAGGACAAGGTTCAGTTATTTCATATTCTGCAAAAAACAAGAATTTATCAAAAAGAAAAAGATCCAAAATATTCGCCGGAGGATCTTGGATTGTGGGATACACAGATACTGTTTCGCTGGGACAACGACACAAAAAACATTCTGTACTGGTCCGATTATCAGGACGATAAAACAGGACTTTTCACCTGGGGAGCCGTAGACGGCGACGACATAAAAAGTTATTATCTCGACAAAAAATATGCCCTCAAACTTCAGAAATTATTTATCAAATATACCGGCAAAAATGAAAAAACATTTCCAAAAAATTCACAGGATTCATAATCATGTTACGAAAACTTTCCTCACGAAATGTTAATGTAGGTTCATAATATTTCTTATGTCCTGAAAACAAATAATAATTTTGCCTCGTAAAACAGATTAATCCGTGAACTATGACAAAAAATTGACGCAGATCAGTAGGATTTCTGAAAAGTCTTTGCTTTGCAATGCTTTGATAAATGCGCATCCGCACGACTGAGCCCACCTCGGGGCGAGTACGGTAGGATGCGTTTATCAAAAATCAAAGCAGCAAAGCAATTAGACTTTTCGAAATCCGTTAGTGACAAGACAATTTTTTTGTCATAGCTCACGGATTTTCAAGTTCTTTGGCAGGCAAAATTCTATTATCAGTAATTGGACATAAGAAATATTATGAGCGATTTCGTTTCATTGCTGTGGAAAGTTTCGTGAGATTATTATGAATAATCGGTACCTTCATTGGAAAAAATAGGCATAAAAGGTATGCACATTTTGTGCGGAAAAGGAGGTGCCGGATGGCAAAAAAAGAAATCGGAAAACAAAGCGTAGAATTTGACTGTCCGCCCCTGATCGTAGGGGCGGCGTCTGTTGTTGGAGAAAAAGAAGCACAGGGACCCTACGGAAAATATTTTGATCATGTCATAAAGGATCCGATGGCGGGACAGGAGACATGGGAGGAAGCGGAAGAACGCTTTCAGCAGATTGCAGCGGAGATGGCAATCGAAAAATGCGGCTTAAAGAAAAAGGATATCCGCTATGTTGTGGCGGGCGATCTGCTCGGACAGCTCATTGCATCCTCGTTTGGTCTGATGAATCTGGACATCCCGATCTTTGGTGTGTATGGTGCGTGCTCGACGATGGGGGAATCACTGGCAATCGGATCGATGTTAGTGGACGGCGGTTTTGCGGATCGTGTCGTGGCACTTACGTCCAGCCATTTTGCCAGTGCAGAAAAGCAGTTTCGTTTTCCGCTGGGGTATGGCAACCAGCGTCCGCAGGCGGCAACCTGGACTGTGACGGGAAGCGGGGCAGTTGTTCTATCCTCGCAGTTTGATACGAAGAAGAAACTGTCCCGCAAAACAGATGTCCAAAAAATCGTACAGGTACGCGGCGTTACCACCGGTAAGATCGTAGATTATGGTGTCAAGGACAGTATGAATATGGGAGCCTGTATGGCACCGGCTGCGGCTGACGTGATCGCAGCGAATCTGAATGATTTTCAGCGAAAGCCGGAGGACTATGATCAGATCATCACAGGTGATCTGGGAGAAGTTGGAAGACAGATCCTGCTGGATATTCTGCAGGCAAAGGGGTATGACATTGCGGACAGATATATCGACTGTGGCATTGAAATTTATCGGGATGACCAGAATGTACAGTCCGGTGGAAGCGGCTGTGGCTGCAGCGCGGTCATGCTGACCGGCTATATTCTGCAGAAGTTAAAAAATCAGGAATGGAAGCGTGTTTTGTTTGTTCCGACCGGAGCACTTTTGTCACCGGTAAGTTTTAATGAAGGAAAAAGTGTACCGGGAATTGCGCATGCAGTTATCCTGGAAAGTGCCGGAGAAAATGACAGATAATAAGAAAAAGAAACGTAGCGTTTTTTGAAAAATTATGCAATAAAATTTGAAAAAAGGAGAACCGAAAAATATGAATTATGTTTGGGCATTTATTGTGGGTGGACTTATCTGTGTCATTGTACAAATTTTAATGGACAATACAAAGCTTTTGCCGGGAAGGATCATGGTATTGCTCGTCTGCACCGGTGTCATACTCGGAGCGCTTGGCTGGTACGAGCCTTTCGAAAAATGGGCAGGTGCCGGAGCAACGGTTCCGCTTCTTGGTTTTGGAAATGTTTTATTTCGCGGTATGAAAGAAGCGATTGATCAGGAAGGTTTTATCGGATTATTTAAAGGCGGTTTTACGGCATGTTCGGTTGGCGTTTCCGGTGCAATGATTTTTGGGTATATCGGATCGTTGATTTTTAAACCGAAAATGAAATAAAAAGCACTGGAAAAACAAGGCAATATTTATAATTTTTTGTTACAAAATTAAAATAATTATACAATAGTAACAAAAATTGAAAAAAGGGTTGAAACTTTTCGTAAAACGCTATAAACTTCTTATCGTAGATGAATCGTTAATTTTTTTCTTTAGTTATGAAAGGGAGAAGTATTATGGCAGATAAGAAAAATACTACCGCAAAAAAAGAGACCGCAGTTAAGACAAACGCAGCAGTAACAGCAGCAGCCGCAACCGTAGCAGCAGCTAAGAAGACAGAGGCAGCCGCTCCTGCAGCTAAGACAGCAGATACAGTTAAGAAGACAGAAGCACCAAAGAAGACTGAGACTAAGAAGGCAGAGGCACCAAAGAAAGCTCCTGCAGCTAAGAAGGCAGAGCCTAAGAAACGTGGAAGAAAGCCTGCAGCTAAGAAGGCTGAGCCACGCGTTCAGGAAGTTTACTTCGAGTTCGATGGCAAGCAGGTTGAGGCCGGCCAGGTTGTTTCTCTGATCGAGCAGGCTTACAAGAACGAGGGTCATCAGGTCGGACGTATCAAGGATCTGAAGGTTTACATCAACTCTGAGGAAGGCAAGGCATATTATGTCATCAACGGAGACAATGGTGAAGGTAAGTATATCGAGCTGTAAGAATTTTTGCGATATATCAAAAGGGCTGAGATCATTCTCAGCCCTTTTTCCATGTCAACCCATGGAAAATATTTGTGTTGACAGATGATTGATTATTTACCTGCCATAGATTCTTCCTGACGCTTGATCATCTGACGAACCATCTCGCCACCAACGGAACCGTTCTGTGCGGATGTCAGATCTCCGTTGTAACCACCGTTCTTAAGTGGTACTCCTAACTCACTGGCAACCTCCATCTTGAACTTGTCCATAGCTTCTTTTGCCTGTGGAACTTCCATTTTTGAACTCTGACTGTTTGTCATTTTTTCTACCTCCTTGATATTGGTTTTGCCGATTGATTTCATTCTGCCGCAGCAGATTCATATCTTTTTCGGCGGGATAGGCTTTTGTTTTGCTTATCCTGATTTCTATTATTTGCAATTGCAGGTAAAATATTTTGCCAGTTTCTTCCTGCTTTTTGAGGAAAATTTGACCAGAAGGTTGAAATTTGTGAGAAATGTGATACAATAATATAAATAATTATGTTTAGAACTTATGAAAGGATGGAGGATATCATGAAGCATATTCAGACATTAAACAAGGCAAACTTAAGTGAGTCCGCTAAGAAGGGCGGCTGTGGTAAGTGTCAGGCATCTTGCCAGTCTGCATGTAAGACATCTTGTACGGTAGGAAACCAGAAGTGTGCAAGAGAGGATGACGACAAATAATTGTTGTGATTGCGCTGAAAGCAGATAGCTGCTGCAATTTATTATTGCAGCAGCTATTTACATGTTACAGTTTCAAATTTCCCACGGGTAATGTATCGGATCACACAGGCTCGATGCGCTGACATATCTGGTGTGGGTGATCTGAATTAAGAAAGGATAATTATGATTCATAAATTTAAAGCAAAGGATTTAAATATTGTATTGGATGTAAACAGCGGTGGAGTACATCTGGTGGATGATCTTACTTATGATCTGCTGGATCATCTGGAGGAACCGCTGGCAGAGGAATGTCCGGAAGAGGCAGTGAAAGCGCTGGCAGACAAGTATACAAGGGAGCAGGTTGAGGAGTGCTATGGAGAGATTTTAGAGCTTTACCATGACAAAGTGCTTTTCAGCGGAGATCCGTATGCTGTCTATGCCGAAACAGCGATCAATTCGCCGATCAAGGCAATGTGCCTTCATATTTCCCATGACTGTAATCTGCGCTGCAAGTATTGCTTTGCATCCACGGGAGATTTTGGTACGGGACGTAAGCTGATGCCTCTGGAAACCGCTAAGGCAGCCATTGATTTTCTTTTGGAGAAGTCTGTGGGAAGAGAGAATCTCGAGCTTGATTTCTTCGGTGGTGAGCCGCTGATGAATTTCGATGTAGTAAAGCAGACCGTAGCTTACGCCAGAAGCAAGGAGAAGGAATACGGTAAGCATTTCCGTTTTACGATCACAACAAATGGTATGCTTCTGGATGATGATGCGATTGATTTCATCAACAAGGAAATGTATAATGTTGTTCTTTCCATCGATGGACGAAAGGAAGTCAATGACCGGATGCGTGTGCGTGCAGACGGAACAGGAAGCTATGATCGCATCGTCAGGAATTTTAAAAAACTTGTGGAGAAGCGTGGCGATAAGGAATGGTATGTCCGTGGAACATATACAAAGTACAATCTGGATTTTTCCGAGGATGTATTCCATCTGTATGAGCAGGGCTTTGATCAGATCTCGGTGGAGCCGGTTGTGGAGGATCCGAAAGTGGAGTATGCGATCACGGAGGAAGATCTGGATCGTATCTGCGAGGAGTATGATAAGCTGGCAGACCGTCTGATGGAACTTAAGAAGAACGGTGGATTCCTGAATTTCTTCCATTTCATGATCGATCTGGAGCAGGGACCGTGTGTGATCAAACGTCTGCGTGGCTGCGGCAGTGGTAACGAGTATGTTTCCATCACCCCGGATGGAGATATTTATCCATGCCATCAGTTTGTCGGACATGAGGAATACTGCATGGGTAATATTGAGGAAGGCACCTTCAATGAGGAGATCAAGAAGGAATTTGCGGGGGCACATGTTTATTCCAAGCTATCCTGCCAGAAGTGCTGGGCAAAGTTTTACTGCAGCGGTGGCTGTAATGCAAACAACTATATTTATAATGGAGACATTCATAAGGTTCATGAGATGTCCTGCAAGATTCAGAGAAAGCGTCTGGAAAGTGCAATTCTGATCAAGGTTTGTGAGATGTTAGAAAAGGCGAATGCATAAGCCGATCAACGTACAATGATGTTGCCGTGTTTGCCGTGGCATAGTATAATAGAGAAGAGGCAGCATTGGTGGCTGCATGAAAGAAGTCGTTTGCTGCGGTGTATACAGGTGAGTTACGAGAGAATGGATCACCGCAGTGTATATGTGGGTTAACAAAGGAATGGAGGTATTATCATGAGGTTAGTAACCAGATCTGATTTTGATGGGTTAGCATGTGCGGCACTGTTAAAGGAAGCCGGGATCATTGATCATTGGAAGTTTGCACATCCGAAGGATCTGCAGGATGGTCTGATTGAGGTTACGGAGGATGACTGTCTGGCAAATGTTCCTTATGTGGAGGGCTGTGGTCTTTGGTTTGACCACCATTCCAGCGAGCATGAGAGACAGCAGTTAGCCGGCAAATATAAAGGAGAGAGTCGTCTGACTCCATCCTGTGCCAGAATTATTTATGAATATTATGGCGGCAAGGAGAAGTTTCCACAGTTTGATGAGATGATGGAGGCGGTGGACAAGGTAGACTCCGCCAATCTGACGATTGATGAGATCCTTCATCCGACCGGATGGATCCTGATCGGATTTATTATGGATCCACGTACCGGTCTTGGGCGCTGGCGTAATTTCCGGATTCCGAACTATCAGTTAATGGAAGAACTGATCGATGCCTGCCGGACAATGACTACGGATCAGATCCTGGCACTGCCGGATGTGGTGGAACGTATTGAGATTTATCATGAGCAGTCCGAGAAGTTTCAGGAAATGGTCAAGGCACATACACACGTCGAGGGCAATGTGATCATATCTGATCTTCGCGGTGTTGATCCGATCTATTCCGGTAACCGTTTTATGATCTACAGCATGTATCCGGAACAGAATATTTCCTGCTGGATCGTAAACGGAAAGGGCGGTGCAGGATGTTCTGCAGCAGTTGGCTACAGCATTTTGAATAAGACCTCTAAGGTCAATGTCGGAAGCCTGATGCTCAAGTACGGCGGTGGTGGTCATAAGGCAGTAGGAACCTGCCAGTTCTCCGATGAGAACATGGAGACGGAGCTTCCGAAGATGCTGCAGGAGCTGATTGCAATGTCGAATCAGTAATAATATAGCGGAATAAGATGCTGCAGGGGGCAAATATTTTTCCCTCAACATCACAAGATAAAAGCAGGGACAGATTTTCCGGCAATCGAAAAGTTTGTCTCTGTTTTCCTGTTACTGACGAAACAGGAATGAAGACACTACGCCTGTGGAGTACGGCTGCGGGCTGAGAAAGGAATATCGGAATATTATGTTATTAATGTTAATGGTAGTTTTGTGCTACACGATCTGCTCGCTGAGTGATAAATATGCAGTTGCCAAGATTAAATTTAATGGTAATGAACTGACATTCCTGATGGCAGCAGCAACTGCGGTATTTATGACAATTACGTTGCCGTTTGTTGATACGCACGTTGTGTGGGGGCTGCCGGCAGTGGCAGCGATCCTTCTGTTGACCGCTTCCAAGATGCTGGAGTTTCAGATGTCAGCACTGATCCTTCGGGATATGTCGGCGTTTGAATTAAAGGCATGGCTTGGAATTTGCCTGTTTGCGTCCTATTTTACGGACATTGCCATGAAGACACAGGTGTTTTCGTGGGTGCGTCTTGCATTTATTGCAGTGACGGTAGTCGGCCTTATACTGATCGCACAGGCGGGCAGAAAGACCATTCATTATGGGAAAATTATTCTTCCGCTCATTGTCTATCTGGCGGCGAAATACGGCTATGGTTTTGTGATCGCAGCGGCAGAGCCGTACATATCCTCAACAATGTGTCTTTATTTTGCATTGATCCTTCTTGCTCTGATCCTTTTACCGGTGGTACATCCGGTTCGGCTCTTTAAGGAAAAGAGAAACGGTGGTCTGTTTGTCGTTCTGACCAAGATTCCGAATGTTGCAGGTTTGCTTGGCGAGAATGCCGTGATCGCGGTAAGCCTTGCTAATTATTCCTTCATCCAGCCGATGATCCTTGTGGTGCTTTTCTTCTGGGGCATTGCCAGAAAAGAAGAGGAGCACGATCTTCTCAGTGTGCTGGGTGGAATTGTCTGTATTATCGGAATTGTGGGATTTCAGCTGTTATAATTTTGCAATTTTGTGCAGGTGTACATGAAATTGATAAATTGTAAATGAATGGATTCTTCTTTTGTATGCTTGACAGACAGCGTGACCCTCACTATACTAAAAGAGATAATTTGTCTGGGGAGCTGTTACGGCTGAGAGGGACGAAAGATGTCCGACCCATGAACCTGATTCGGATAATTCCGGCGTAGGAAGATAGATTTGCTTTGTATAACATCATATTCTTACAAATTACAGTGCTTCAGATGAATATATCCGGAGCACTTTTTGTATAGAAATGTGTCATCCGCGATATACGAAAATGCTCCCGGGCGTATGTTTATTTTATTATGAGTTACTCAAACTTCGCACAGCTATTATTAAAAATTAAAACGTGCACCATAATATTTTTATGACCACAGTTATATACTGAGTGCGCAAAGTCTGAGTCAGTTAAAAAGGAAGAAGTGAGGTAGATTATGGATTACACAACACAGATGGATGCAGCAAGGAAGAATATCATCACTCCGGAAATGGAGAAGGTTGCTGCCAAAGAGAAAATGGATGTGGAGGTACTTCGTGACCTGATCGCAAAGGGGCAGGCAATCATCCCGGCGAATAAGAACCACAAGGTACTTGAACCGAACGGAATCGGAAGTGCGCTTCGCACAAAGATCAATGTCAATCTTGGAACATCCCGTGACTGGACTGATCTTGACATGGAGATGGAAAAGGTAAAGAGTGCCGTTGATATGGGAGCAGAGGCGATCATGGACTTAAGCTCCAGCGGAGATACACAGAAGTTTCGCCGCAAGCTGACGGCAGAGTGTCCGGCAACGATCGGTACCGTACCGATTTATGATGCAGTCGTATATTATCACAAGGCATTAAAGGAGATCACCGCGAAGGAGTGGCTCGACATTGTCAGAATGCATGCGGAGGACGGCGTTGATTTCATGACGATCCACTGTGGCGTCAATAAGGAAACAGCACGTCATTTCCGTCAGGATAAACGTCTGATGAACATCGTATCCCGTGGTGGTTCCATCATTTATGCATGGATGGAGATGACCGGTAATGAGAATCCATTCTACGAGTATTATGATGAAGTGCTGGATATCTGCAGAGAATATGATGTTACGATGAGTCTTGGTGATGCATGTCGTCCGGGCTGTTTGAAGGATGCATCCGATGTTTCCCAGATTCAGGAGCTGATCACACTTGGTGAGCTGACAAGACGTGCCTGGGAAAAGGATGTTCAGGTTATGATCGAGGGACCGGGTCATATGCCGCTTGATCAGATCAAAGCGAATATGGAGATTCAGAAGACAATCTGTAAGGGAGCACCATTTTATGTACTTGGACCTCTCGTTACGGATATTGCACCGGGCTATGATCATATTACTTCTGCAATCGGTGGGGCAATCGCAGCAACTTATGGCGCATCCTTCCTGTGCTATGTAACACCGGCTGAGCACCTGCGTTTGCCGGATCTGAACGATGTAAAGGAAGGAATCATTGCTTCCAAGATCGCAGCGCATGCCGCTGATATTGCGAAGGGACTTCCGGGTGCAAGAGACTGGGATGATGAGATGGCAGCAGCCCGCCGCGCCCTTGACTGGGAGAAGACCTTTGAGCTTTCGATTGATCCGGAGAAGGCGAGAAGATACCGTGCCGAGGCAGCTCCGGAGAAGGAGGATACCTGCTCTATGTGTGGTAACTTCTGTGCAGTAAAGAATATGAACAAGATTTTGGACGGGGAGATTGTATCAATTTTCGATGAATAAGATGAAAAAATTATCGGTTGTATTGACAATTGCCGGTTCGGATTCAAGTGGAGGCGCCGGAATACAGGCAGATTTAAAGACAATGTCTGCATTTGGTGTATACGGTATGAGTGTGATCACGGCAGTGACGGCACAAAACACATGCGGTGTGACCGGCGTGCAGAGTGTAACCGGCGAAATGATTCGTCTGCAGTTGGAAGCGGTGCTTAAGGATATTAAGCCGGATGCCGTTAAGATCGGCATGCTTTCTACCGCAGAAGCTGTGGAGGCGGTGGCTGATCTGCTTGAAGAATATCAGCCCTCCCATATTGTATTAGATCCGGTCATGGTATCGACAAGCGGACGATGTCTTCTGGAGCCGGAAGGGGAACGTTTGATGCTGGAACGACTGTTTCCGATGGCTGAGCTTGTGACGCCCAACATTCCGGAGATACAGGCGATTCTTGCAGGGACGATCCAGACTGAAGAGGAACATTTACAGAGCAGTGAACCGGTACCGGAGAACTGCATCACAACCGTCTTCGACATGGAAGCTGCGGCGAAGAAGCTGTGGCAGCGATATAGCTGTCAGGTACTCTTAAAGGGCGGTCATATGCAGCAGGCAGCGGATGATCTGTTATATGTGGGTGAACCGGTATGGTTTCCGGCAGAGCGCATTGAATGCAGCAATACACACGGGACCGGTTGCACCCTGTCCTCTGCGATCGCAAGCGGACTTGCGCTTGGTTACTCATTGGAAGAATCCGTGGGACGTGCCAAGGAATATGTGCGCGGTGCCATGTCCACAGGACTTGAACTGGGTCATGGAAACGGACCGCTTGATCATGGCTGGAATACATCATCGGCTGTGTTTACACAGTCCTCCCAGTCTGCGCGGTAGGTTTCCTCCGGAACAGCATAAACATAACATCCGGCTTCTTTGGCAGCATGGATGGCATAAGGAGCATCCTCGAAGACAACCGTATTCGAAGGTGGTACCTGATAAAGATCACATACATACTTGTAAATATCGCCGGTGCGTTTACCGAGACCGATTTCAAAGCTGGTATGTATGTCCTTAAAATAGGACAGTATTCCAAGACGTCGAAAGGCATTCTCAGCGCAGTCGCGCTCTGAGGTTGTCAGGACGCAGAGGATACTGTCCTTTTTGGTGGATAGATCTTTCAGTAAAGAAAGTACCCCGGGTTTTAATGGAATCCGTAGCCGGTAAGAATCATGGATCAATTGCATGACATCATGATTGATCGAGCAATGTCTCCGGAGACGCCGAGTGTCCGGAAATAGGCAGCGGATTCATCCATTGTCATTGTTTCGATGATGTCCTCCAGATTCTCAGGAGGCTGGATCTGCCTGGACAGCAGAAAGCTGCGTCCAAGGTGTGTCCATTCTCCCATGGAATCAAGAAGCGTCCCATCCATGTCGAAAATATAAAGTCCGGCTTCTTTTATGGTATTCATGAGAGTATCTCCTTTGTGCGTGCGAGCAGTTCTTTCGTGGCGATTCCGGGATCCGGCTGACCGAAGATGGCAGAGATCACAGAGATGCCGTCAATGCCTGTTCCGGCAAGCTTTGTCAGATTATCGGCATTGATTCCGCCAATAGCGACAACAGGGATGGAAACGGCATCGGTGATCTGTTTCAGCGCCTCTAAGGTAACCGGGGTATGATCTGCCTTCGTATCGGTTGGGAATACGGCACCGACGCCGATATAGTCTGCACCTGCCTTCTCGGCGGCAACCGCTTCCTCGAGTGTGGCGGCGGAAATACCGATGATCTTATCCGGTCCGAGGATTTGTCTGGCTTTCTGATATTCCATATCGCTCTGACCAATGTGGACGCCATCGGCATCAATTTCTTTGGCGGCGTAAATATCATCGTTGATGACAAACGGAACCTGATATCTGGCAGCAATCTCTTTGATCTCCATTGCTTCCTGTACCATTTCTTCATGGGAAAATTCTTTTTCGCGAAGCTGCAGAAACGTTGCTCCGTTTTTGAGAACGTTTTCAACAACATCGGCAAGACGTCTGCCGTTTAACCAGTAACGATCAGTGATCGCATATAAGGTAAGTGCATCATTTCTTAATGGATATGACATTTTTATCTCCTTTTGTTATCTGAATTTATGATAGGATGTTTTGAATTCGACGATGCCACGGATTGTATCAGTGTTATACGCGCTCGATCTTAGCTCCCTTTAAGAAGGTTTCGTAGTCCATGCTGCTCATATAATCGATGAGGAAGGTGCGCAAAGAACCGGTGCCGCCTTCTGTCCGGACAGTTTTTTCGTAGGCAAGCTCACCGGCATAGCCGTAAGCGGCAATTGCTGTTGCAGTAGCCTCGAGAGCCTTATAAGGGTTGGCGGATACAAAGACACCGATCGCACTGGTCAGCATGCAGCCGGTACCGGTAATGCGTGACATCATAGGATGACCATTGCGGATCAGATAAGCAGTGTCTGCGTTGGCAACAACATCGATCGGACCGCTGATGGCGATCACAGAGCAGGTGATGGCACTGATCTTTTTGGCGTATTCTGCAATCTCATAAATGTTATCCTCGTTTGCAAGATCCTCATTGGCAGCATCTACGCCCTTGGCGTGGGAACTCTTGTCACCAACATATTTGATCTCGGAGATATTGCCGCGGATTACGGTGAAACGGATGCTGTTCATCAGATTTTCCAGAACGGCGTTGCGGCGGTGTGCGGCTCCGGCTCCAACCGGATCAAAAATGACAGGATGCTCGATTTCGTTGTTCTTGCGTCCCATACGCAGCATGGACTCCTCCAGAAATCCGCCGGTGTTACCCATGTTGATCACGCAGCCGTTGCAGCCTGCGGAGATATCGGCAACTTCATCCGGATCATCTGCCATAGTTGGAGAGCCGCCGCATGCCAGCGTCATATTGGCGCAGTCGGTTGCGGTGATGTAGTTGGAAATATTGTGTACAACCGGAGCAACTGTTTTGATGTTGTCAAAGATTTCTTTTGCCTGTTCTGTAATATTCATAATATGTTTCCTTTCTGATGCGGCAGTAAAAGGACTGCGCTGCTTGTATTCTGATAAAAAAACGACAGAAAAAGAATCATACCCGCGGTGGTATGCCCCTTCTTCTGCCGTTCGACAAAATCTGAGTCCAGTATATCATAGCGATCGAAAAAGTCAAGCATATGTGCGTGTGTTTGTGGCAGGATGCAGACAGCAAAAAGAAATTGATAATCATTGCAAAACATCCTATAATGAGAGAAGACAGGAGGGGAAAGCGATGAATCAGAACAGACCGGTGCCGGGAGCATTTTATCGGCATTTTAAAGGGAATATATATCAGGTACGCACGATTGCAAAGCATTCGGAGAGCGGAGAGGAAATGGTGGTGTATCAGGCGATGTATCCGCCGTTTGAGACATGGGTAAGACCATTGTCCATGTTTACAGACAGGCTTGACAGAACGCGTTATCCGGAGGCGGCGCAGGAGTATCGTTTTGTGGAGGTACGTTTTCAGAAGGAAGACGGTGGTAGTGTGCTCCGGTCACAAAATAAATCTGTCCCGGAAAACGGACAGACCGATTCCGGACAATTGCAGGAAAGCAGTAGAAAGGAAATGATGGCAGAACCGGTCAGCGATGAAGAATTACGGGAAATTCTGATCAATGATCAGGGAGAGAAAAGGCTGACCGGGAGAATGCCGGAGGAGGAGATTGCAAGGAGAGGTTTCCTTGCACTTCTGGATGCGGAGACATACCGCGAGAAACGGCAGATCCTTACCGGTATGCGTGATTATATCAATGAGCTTTATCTGAATAATCTGGCGGCGGCACTTGATATTGTGCTGGAGGAAGGATCTTCACAGGAGCACTATGATACGCTTCTTCATTGTCTGGAGACATATGAGAAGTATGAGGGGGGAAGACTGCGGCGATGATGAATAAGATTCTGCATACGATGTTTTATGGCAGTGCCAAAGCAAGAGTATTTTTGTGGTCGATCGTTATCATGGGACTTGCTGCGGTTTTGTTTGGCGTACTTGCGGCAGTGCTTGGATCCTTTGCGTTCGGAACGGGAGCCTTTGTCTGCGCGCTGTCGGCATTTGTGACATCACAGTCAGCCTCACTGACCGAGATTGAGCGCAGCGACCGCAGGCGCAGGGAGAAGCTGTCTGCTAAAGGAGTCGAAGGATTGGATGCATCCGGCGAAATGCAGGAGGGACAGGAAGACCGCGAAAAGGAAGAGGAGAAGAAGCAAAAGGAACAGGAGAAGGAAAAGCTTCAGTACTTATCTTCCTTTAATGCGCGTAAGTTTAAAAAACTTGTCAAAGAGCATCAGGTGAAGCAGAAGCATGTGTTTGCGATGGTCGATTCTTATCCGGCGGAGAAAATACAACAGGCACCGGCAATCGTCTGGCGGACGGATCATTATCTGCATCTTCTGATCATGGACCGCAGTGCCAGAGAGTTTAAGATTCCTTTTAATGATATTAAGGGCGTGCATTATCATAAAAATATGCCGGCAGATCCCGAACAGGATTATCTGGCATTTCAATATTCCGGTTTCATGACGGGCGTATATAAGCCGTATCTGCCGGAATATAAGCAAAATACAAAAAACGGACATATCGTATATGTGAAGAATCTGTTTACGATCCATCCGGGAATTTCATTTACCAATACCTCTATGAAGGGGATTTTCAGTATTCTGACAAGAGCACCGTTTCTTGTGGATGATGCGGTGAATACCTCCGGACGGTTTGATGAATATTTTAAAGATATCTATCGTTATGGCATTTTATGCAAGAATAATGTTTATACGTTGGAGGAGTACCGTCAGAAAATGGAAAGTGTACTGGAGGAGCTTGTGGAGGCACCGGTCACCAGAGATCAGTTTTTCAGGACGCTGAATGCGATGAACAACTATCATCTGATCACGCAGGAGTATGTGACGAAATATACGCAGAAGTATGTTATGAAGCATAACTAAAAATTTTATGAAAAATATAAGGAAACTGTAAAAATAATTGTAGCGGGCATAAAATTATGATAAGATTTGACCACCTGAAATATTTACTGTTGACAGCAGTCCGAAAATAGTTTATGCTTAATGAATAAGAACACTTGTTCGTAAGAAAGTGAGGAAGATTATGGCAAAGGAAATTAAGATCGATGAGAATAAACGAAAGGCACTGGAGTCTGCTGTTGCACAGATCGAGAAGGCATACGGCAAGGGCTCGGTGATGAAGCTCGGTGACAATACCCATATGAACGTGGAGACATTCCCGACAGGTTCTCTGGGGCTGGATCTTGCACTTGGAGTAGGAGGTATTCCGAAGGGAAGAATTGTGGAGATCTACGGTCCTGAGGGAGGTGGTAAGACCACGGTAGCACTTCATATTGTAGCAGAGGTGCAGAAGCTTGGCGGTATCGCCGGATTTATTGATGCGGAGCATGCGCTGGATCCTGTCTATGCGAAGCGGATCGGCGTTGACATTGACAATTTATACATATCCCAGCCGGACAATGGAGAACAGGCTCTGGAGATCACGGAGACGATGGTTCGTTCCGGGGCGATCGACATTATTATTGTTGACTCTGTGGCGGCACTTGTACCGAAGGCTGAGATCGAGGGAGATATGGGCGATTCCCATGTGGGTCTGCAGGCGCGACTGATGTCACAGGCTCTTCGTAAGCTGACCGGTATCATTGGTAAGACAAGCTGTACCGTTATCTTTATCAACCAGCTCCGTGAGAAGGTCGGTGTGATGTTTGGTAATCCGGAGACGACAACCGGTGGACGGGCGCTCAAGTATTATTCTTCTGTTCGCCTGGAGGTACGTCGTGGTGAGGTGATCAAGAAGGACGGAGAGGCTATTGGAAACCGAGCTAAGATCAAGGTTGTTAAGAATAAGGTAGCACCTCCATTCCGTGAGGCTGAGGTGGATCTTGTCTATGGCATTGGCATTTCCAGAGAGGGAGATATTCTTGATCTGGCTGCCAATGACAATATTATCAATAAGAGTGGTGCATGGTATGCATACAATGGGAATAAGATCGGTCAGGGTCGTGAGAATGCAAAGCAGTTCTTAAAGGAGCATCCGGATATCATGAAGGAAGTCGAGGACAAGGTTCGCGCTAAGAGAATCCCGTCCGCAGATGGCTCAGAGGATGCGGATGCAGTGGCAGAGCAGAATGATGCCGCACCGGCAGACGCACAGGATAAGGCTGGCGCACCGAAGGGAAAGTAAGTCTGACAGGACAGATTATCTTAAGGGAAGGCAATGAGGGGAGTCAGACCGGACAGCGCTGCCGAGTCCGGGGTGAAGCCGTGAAAGCACGATAAGGACGGAGCGTATTAATGCAGGACGAATCATTAGAAGCCAAGAAGAAGGCGATGTCTCTTTTGAAGTATATGGATCGGACCGAGTGGCAGCTTCGTGACAAGCTGTCGTTGAAGGGATTTTCCGAGGGAGCCATTGAAGAGGCAATCGAGTATGTCAAGTCGTTTCATTATCTGGATGATTACAGATATGCCGTTCATTTTGTAGAGTTCCATCATGAACAGCGGAGCAGACAGAGGCTGCGGCAGGATCTGTATCAGCGCCATGTGCCGGAGGAGTATATTGATCTGGCGATAGAGAACGTATGTGAGAATGATGACGCTGCGTTGCAGACAGCGCTGCGCAAGCTCACGCATGGAGAGACTGAGTTTTCTTATGAGGAGAAGCAGAAGATTGCCGGGAAGTTATACCGGAAGGGCTTTCGACTTGGAGATATCAAGAAGGCGTTGGACATGTAAGCAGAAAGCCGCCGCAGTTGATGACGGCGATGGAATAAAATAAACGGACCGAAGAGAATGAATTTTCTTTGGTCCGTTTGTTTTAAATATATAGGAAACCCGGAGTGTTCCGATCTGCTTGTACCGGCTCCTGTCAGAAGAACAGACACATCGCAAGATAACCGCAGCCCCAGTGGAGCAGTGCACAGCCCCAGATATCCTTCTGCCGTTCAAAGATTGCACCAAGTGCAAGGCTTAACAGGAATGCACCCAGCATGAAATAGAAACCAAAGGGCAGATGCATCAGGGAGAACAACAGCGAGGTCAGGAAGATGCTGAGCTGCTTCTGGTATTTTACATGCAGCAGGGATTTTACGCTCTTCTGGATCACTCCGCGGGCGAGAAATTCCTGAATAAATGCAGTGAAGATATAAATGTATGCACCTTGCAGAGAGCCACCGATAAAGTAGCCCTTGATCTTTATGCCGGCAAGCGACAGGATAAGCTTTGCAAGGATGATCACCAGACAGGAGATCATGCCGGTGGTAAGTGTCTCTTTGAGGTTGGTACGGAATCGGGAGATGTTTGGAATTAGACCGATCTCCCTTAAGGAAAAGCTCGTACAAAATGCAATTTCAAGAAACAGCACAAAGGTGATGACCTCGATCATCAGAGTATAGTCGTGTGTTGTCAGCGGAATGTGCAGGGTGAAGCGACAGAAGCTCCAGGCTGCCAGATATATACTGATACAAAGGATCAGACCGGCAAAGATATAGGCACAGTCATGGTCATGCTGCTGAAGAAGCTGGCTGTCTGTGACATCTTCGATCAGAACGATCATTCCCTGAAATGGTTCCTTTCGCCGGATTGAGGTATTTTCCTGCTGCATCAGGCTGATATCGATGGTCAGATAGGAGCTGTCCTTTGCATCTGTGGGAGTATATTTCACGGTTGTTTTATCGGTGAGCTGTCCCTTTTCCATACTGTTTTTGAACAGCTTATTGAATGCGCGGTTCTTCTTGTTCTGCAGGAACAGATCCGTAAAGGAGCTGCGGATCACATCCGGCGCAGAGACATGAAGGAGCTTGGCACAGGCTGAATTCATATATGTAATGATACCGTCTTCGTTGACCATCAGGACACCATCGCTCATATTTTCGAATATCAGATCTGTCTGCTCTTTTGTGAGAAGTCCGTCTATAGGGTTTGACATATGATCACCCATCCTTTCTGTGTTATAGAATAATGTATCACATTTGACGGATAGCGTAAATGAAAATTATGTGTTATAATATTTGGCTAGGATCAAAAAGGAAGAAAAAGTGCATTAGAGATATGTACGGAAATGAGGATGGAGATGAAGAATACAAGAAAGTGTATCGTATTCCTGCTTGTTCTGTCGATGCTGACAACAATTGTCCCGACAGCAAAAGCACAGGCAGCAGCAAAACCCAAGACAACGTCGCATGCATATTACATGATCGATGCCGGAAGTGGCAAAAAGATTTTGTCGAGTAATGCGAACAAAAGGATATATCCGGCAAGCACAGTAAAGCTGCTGACTGCATTGACGGTTTTGGAGTATTCAGGAACAGATGAAGAGATCAAATATACCAAAAAGATCCGCAGAATGGTTCCGTCCGATGCTTCTGCATTGAACTTGAAGACGGGCAGAACCTATACGGTAGAGCAGTATCTTCATATGCTTTTGATCGTATCTGATGCAGGCTCTGCAGTGGCTCTCGCACAGGGAACTGCAGGAAGTCAGAAGGATTTCGTGGTGTGGATGAATGAGAAGGCGAAGGCTCTTGGCATGATGCACAGCCATTTTGACAATCCGATCGGGCTGGACAAGGGGAGCGGATATTACGGAACCTATACGACGGCAGCTGATTTTATCAAAGTGTCGAAGGCGGCCATGGAGAATCCTGTGATCAAAAGAATCGTAGCAAAGCATAAGTACCGTGTACAGCCGGTTGGTGTTAAGAAATCATTTGTGATCGAGAGTACCAATGCATTTTATAGTGACTACAAGAAGATGGTCAAGAATAAGAAATATAAGATCATCGGCAGTAAGACAGGAACGACGCGTGCAGCAGGACACTGTCTTGTGGCAACAGCCGTTGACAAAAAGGGCAATACTGTGATCTGTGCTTTTTATGGAAAGGGCGATCATAAACAGCTCTATAAGGATATCAGGAGCTTCTTGACTACGCATTTGCTACATATTGATCCTTTATGGATCCAGTGATCTTTATATAATCGGGGAGATTTGACATGCAGACATATCAGGGAAAGAAATTACCATACCACTCTAATCTGATGGTCACTGTGCCGGGTTCCAAAAGCATCACCAACAGAGCACTGCTTCTCGCGGCACTTGCTGAGGGAAGATCTATCTTGGACGGTGTATTGTTCAGTGATGATTCGAATGTGTTTTTGCAGGCACTGCGTGATCTGGGTTTTACCGTAGAGGTAGATGAAAAGGCGCTCAGAGTAGCATTGCAGGGAATGGGCGGAAGAGTACCGCGGAGCAATGCGAATATTTATGTGGGAAGTGCCGGAACGGCGGCAAGATTCCTGACAGCGATGACAGCAATGACGGTGGGAAAGTTTCGGCTGGATGCTTCCGCGCAGATGAAGAAACGGCCGATGAAAGAGCTTTTTGATGCACTCACAGAGCTTGGAGCCGGTGTTCATTATCTGTGCGATGAAGGTACGTTTCCGGTTTATGTGACCGGGATCGGTCATCGGCAGGAGCGGGGAGAGTTATCCTTAAATATTGACAGGAGCAGCCAGTTTTTAAGCGCACTTCTGATGACAGCACCGTCTCACTTTGATGATATGACGATCCACCTGACCGGACAGAGAAGTGCTTTGTCTTATGTACGGATGACAGAGCAGATGATGAAACAGTTTGGCCATGCAGGTGTCGAGCAGGAATCCGAACGCTGCTACAGAGTGGAAGGCAGAAAGGGATATCGGGCGCAGAATTATACAGTGGAGCCGGATGTTTCCGCCGCCTGTTATTTCTATGCGATGGCGGCGATCACGGGAAGTACCTGCTGTGTAAGGAACATGCGGCAGGATTCCCTGCAGGGTGATATGAAGTTTCTGAGTGTTTTAGAACAGATGGGATGCCGGCTGGACTGGCGGGATGGAGAGCTGTTCTTAACAGGACCGGAGCCGGGCAGTCTGCATGGTGTGGATGTGGACATGAGCGATTTTTCGGATCAGACATTGACCCTTGCGGCGATTGCACCATATGCGGACAGTCCGGTGTGCATTCGCAATGTCGGACATATCCGTGGACAGGAATGTGACAGGCTGCATGCAATCTGTGAGAATATGGAGCGGCTGCGGGTTCGTTTTGAGGAGCGTGAGGATGGAGTTACCATTTATCCGGATGAACCTCAGCCGGCAGAGATAGAGACCTATCAGGATCACCGCGTGGCAATGGCGTTTGCCGTGACAGGTGTCCGTACAGAGGGTATTGTGATCCGTGACCCGATGTGCTGTCGTAAGACCTTCGAGAATTATTTTCAATTGCTTGATGAAATTACCGGCTGATATATAAAGCGTTCTTTCCAAAGCGCACCGGGAGGGGACGACAGAGAAGAACATGTGCGCAGAAAAGAGGATGATCATGAAGAATATAATAACATTATTACAGGAAGAACTTAGTGCAGCTTTTGAGAAAGCTGGTTATGAGCAGAAATATGCAAAGGTAACATTGTCGAACAGACGGATCTTTGCCAGTATCAGTGTAATGGCGCTCTTGCAGCGGCAAAGCAGTATCACAAGGCACCGATCCAAATCGCCAATGAGGTTGTGGAGAAGCTGGAAGACAGCAGTACCTTCAAGGAAATTGTGGCACAGATGCCGGGCTTTATCAATATGACAGTCAGCGATGCATTTCTCGCAGATTTTGTCAACCATATGAACGAGGACGAGCTGTTTGGCTGCGACAAAGCAGACAAGCCGGAGACGATCGTGATCGATTATGGCGGAGCTAATGTCGCAAAGCCGCTTCATGTCGGGCATCTCCGTTCTGCCGTGATCGGTGAGAGTATCAAGAGAACAGCACGCTATCTTGGTCATAAGGTGGTTGGTGATGTTCATCTTGGCGACTGGGGACTGCAGATCGGTCTGATCATTACAGAGTTAAAGCACCGTCAGCCGGAGCTTGTCTATTTTGAAGAGAACTATGATGGAGAATATCCGACAGAGCCGCCGTTTACGATGTCTGATCTCGAGGAGATCTATCCGTATGCCAGCGGTTATTCCAAGGAGCATGAGGATTATAAGGAGGAAGCACAGACCGCAACTGCAGAGCTGCAGGCAGGCAGAAGAGGTTATCTGCACTGTGGCAGCATATTATCAATGTATCTGTCGCTGATCTCCGTAAGATCTACACCCGCCTGAACGTAGAGTTCGACCTGTGGAAGAAGGAGTCTGATGCACAGCCGTACATTCCGCAGATGGTACAGGATATGAAGGATGGCGGATATGCACATATTGATCAGGGAGCTCTGGTCGTTGACGTGCAGGAAGAGAGCGATACCAAGGAGATCCCACCATGTATGATCCTTAAGTCAAACGGTGCGACCTTATACAATACAACAGATCTTGCTACAATTGTAGAACGAAGAAAGCTGTTTGATCCAAGCCGCATCATTTATGTGGTTGATAAGCGTCAGTCCCTGTATTTCGAGCAGGTATTCCGCTGCGCAAGAAAGACACAGATCATCGGGGATGATGTTGATCTGATCTTTGTCGGCTTCGGCACGATGAACGGCAAGGACGGCAAGCCGTTTAAGACGCGTGACGGCGGAGTGCTTCGCCTGGAACAGCTTCTGAGCGATGTTGAGTCAGAGGTGCGCGAGAAGATGGCGGACCGTGACATGGACGAGGACGTATTAAACGACGCTGCGGCTAAGATCGGTCTTGCAGCGATCAAATATGGTGATCTCAGCAATCAGGCATCCAAGGATTATGTCTTTGATGTGGATCGTTTCACATCCTTCGAGGGCAATACAGGACCATATATTCTTTACACGATCGTCAGAACAAAGTCGTTAAATGCAAAGATTGAGGCACAGGGAATCAACGTAGACGGGGATGCCAGGATCCTTCCGGCACAGAACAAGACGGTTACCGACGTGATGCTTGCCCTGTCCAAATGGAGTGATACGGTCAGTGCCGCTTATCAGGAGCAGGCACCGCATAAGATCTGCCAGTTTGTATATGAGCTTTGTGATGCATACAACAAGTTCTACCATGAGAACAAGATCCTGGCAAACGAGGACGTACAGGAGAGACAGTCGTGGATCGTGCTGAGCAGACTGGTTGGAAGTGTATTGGAGCAGGCGATTGATCTGCTGGGGCTGGAAGCACCGGACAGAATGTAATATTTTCGTGAGAAAGGCATAGGTAATACTACAATGTATCGTTTAACATCAAATCTTGTAATTTACAGAAATTTTGGAGAAGAGAATAATATTTTATATTCTCTGGCTGATATCTGTGAGAAGTTTTACTCCGGTGATTATGTGAAGGAAGAGCTGATCACGGAGATTTATGCGCAGATCAACCGGCTGCTGGATATCTCCACCCGCTACGGTTTTGACAAAAATCTGTGGCACAATTATCTGGCATTCCTGCTGGCAATGAATGAGAATCCGTTTTCCATAGTATCCGAGAAGGTGGGCTCCAATGATGGAACGGTTAACGTGTTTGCAAGAAATGATTTTCATATTTTCAAGCAGCTTTTTGACTATGACTTTGGACCGATCGAGTTGGAGCTTGGTATTTCCTGCTTCTCCACGATCTTAAATTACAAGGCAATCGTGAAGAGCGAGCAGATCTACAATAAGAGTGTCAGCGAAAAGGTGCAGGAGTTGAGCGCGCAGATCGAGCAGGCATCCGGAGAGGAAGAGATATACGAGGTGGTAACCGGCTTCTACAAGAAATACGGAGTTGGCAAGTTCGGTCTCAACAAGGCATTCCGCATCAGCAATGATAAGGAATATGGTCTGTTAAGTCCGATCACGACGACCGGAGATATGATGCTTGATGACCTGATCGGCTATGAGCAGCAGAAGCAGAAACTGATCGAGAATACAGAGGCATTTGTGGCGGGCAGAAAGGCGAATAATGTCCTGCTTTTCGGCGATGCAGGTACCGGTAAATCTACCAGTGTGAAGGCAATCCTGAACCAGTATTACGGCAGGGGACTTCGCATGATCGAGGTGTACAAGCATCAGTTTAAGGATCTTTCCTCCGTGATCGCGCAGATCAAGAATAGAAATTACCGATTTATCATATATATGGATGACTTGTCTTTTGAAGAGTTTGAGATCGAGTATAAGTATTTGAAGGCTGTGATCGAAGGTGGTCTGGAGACGAAACCGGATAATATCTTGATTTATGCGACCTCCAACCGCCGTCATCTGATCCGTGAGACGTGGAGTGACCGCTCCGATATGTCGCAGGATGAGCTGCATCGTTCCGACACGATGCAGGAAAAGTTATCTCTGGTGGCACGTTTTGGTGTGACAATCGGTTATTACAGACCGTCGCAGCAGGAATATTTCGATATTGTTCTGCAGCTTGCAAAACGTTATCCGGAGATCACCTTGTCGGAGGAAGAACTGAGCTGAAGGCAAATCAATGGGAGCTGAGCCATGGGGGAATATCAGGAAGAACGGCACAGCAGTTTATTAATCACCTGGCAGGTATGCCGGCAGATGATTGAGAATGGAGGGATTTATTATGGTAAGAGGTCAAAACTCAAAATGGATCCGTGGTGTAGTAGTGGCAGTGACGGTGTTGTTCCTTGGTGCTTTTGTGAACACCTCAGGAGCATCGGCAGCTACCGGTAATTGGGACGGTGCCAAAAAGGCCGTGATCAACGCTTATAAGAAGTATCAGGTGAGCGTTGATGTCAGTTCATACAATCTCAATTACGCGACAGAGTATAGCAATCTGAAGAGTATGATGAGTGAGGTGGTCAGTGAAACACCGTATCTGTTTTACACAGGAACACGTTTCTCTGTATCCAGAAATACTTCCACCAATCAGATCGTCAAGATCACACTTGGTTATGCCGATGCATATAAGAAGGCAGATGGAACTATTCGGAAGGCAAAGATCCAAAAGACAAGAACACAGTTAAATGATGCGATCAATCAGGCACTTCTGGTAGTAGAGCCATCAATGAGCCAGGTGGAAAAGGCGATGGTGTTACATGATTACCTGATCAGTACAACAGCTTATACAGCAACGCAGGTAATGCTTTCCGTCTGACGGAGGTTGGTGTGTTCTTAAAGCACAAGGCTAACTGCGAGGGATATTCCAGAGCCTATGCGATCCTGATGCAGAAGGTGGGAATTCCGGTTAAGTTTGTTTCTTCGAATAAGATGGTACATATGTGGAATGAGATCAAGATCGGTCAGAAGTGGTATCATGTCGATGTGACATGGGATGATCCGATGGATGCCAGAGACAAGACAGACCAGTATGGCAGGGTCAGCCATCAGAATTTCCTGTGCAGTGCTGCCAAAATGCGGAAGACAAAGCATTATGACTTCAGCACGGCAGATGCGACAAGCACAAAGTACGACAACCGTTACTGGAAGAATATCAACAGCAGCTTCTATTATAACAACGGCAAGTGGCTGTATATGACAAAGAATGGCATTGCCGAACGTCAGAGCCTTGATAAGGGCTCCGCAACGGTATTATATAATGTGTCAGGAGACAATCTGGTTCAGTACGATGCAGACAGATATTATTTCATTGCGTTTAACAGTATTTACCTGTACTCTTATAAGACCAATGAGGCAAAAGCTGTGTGGAAGACGACAGATCTGTATTCTTCAAACTGCACTCTGGATCAGATTAAGTTTGAAAACAATAAACTGTATTATCGTGTTTATGAAAATGGAAAGCATGTTTCCAATAAAATTACACCGAAGGATGACGGTACATTTTGATTAAGGAAAGGACAAAGGATATGAAGACAAAAGTATTTTCGATTCTTGCAGACAATACATCAGGAGTGCTCAGCAGGGTGTCCGGATTGTTTAACCGGCGCGGATTTAATATTGACAGCTTTACGGCCGGAGAGACAGAGGATCCGACCATTTCCCGTATGACCGTTGTGGCAAAGGGTGATGACCTTAGCCTGGATCAGATCCAGAAGCAGCTCGCAAAGCTGGAGGATGTCCGTGAGGTCAAGGAGTTGAAGGCAGAACATTCGATCTGTCGTGAGCTTGTGATCGTGACGGTCGGTGTGACTCCGGAGGAGCGGACCGGACTGATCTGTCTTGTGAATGCACTGCATCATGCAAGCATTGTGGATATTGAGAAGGATTCCGTTATGGTGGAGATGACGGAAAGCCATGAGAAGATCAACGCATTTATCGATCTTCTTGAAAGCTATGAGATCAAGGAAATGGTTCGTACAGGTATTGCAGGACTGACAAGAGGCGCTGAATAATTTGCAGCGCAGAGGAAGGACAGATGAAGTCTGTCTTTTGTCGCAAGAAAGACTTCGATATGAAGGGACAGAGATTATGAGAGCGCAGGGAGAGAATTTATCACAGCGTACTGCCGACACGCTGCGTAAGATGATATTGGAGAAGGAAACATATACCTATGGAGAGAAACTGCCAAATGAGAATGAGCTTTCCGAAAAATTAGGCATTAGCCGGACAACGCTGCGGGAAGCAATCCGCACGCTGGTATCCGAGGGGATTCTGGTGGTACAGAGAGGAAAGGGAACCTTTGTGGCAGAGCAGGCTGACCGTCTGGCAGACAGCAGGATCCGTATGAAGAGCTTTTCTGATATGCAGGTGACACTGCGTGATCTTTATGAGACGCGAATGATCTTCGAGCCGGAGGCGGCAGCACTGGCATGCAGGCGGGCAACGGATGAGGAAATCGCTCATATTCTGAGACTGGGACAGGAATGCCAGAGACATCTGGAGGAGAATCCGACCGGCAAGGAGCGGATCGAGTCGGAGAGTGATTTTCACGGTGCGATCCTTAAGGCATCCCACAATGAATTTATCAGTCGTTTTATGCCGATGCTGACGGAGACAATCGAAAAGACCTTTGCATTGGACTTTAATCTGGATGTGATCGCCGAAGATGCATATAAGGACCATATCCTGATCATGAATTTTCTGGAGAAGCGCGACGCAGAGGGGATCAAAAGTGCTGTGACGATCCATCTGCATCATGCATTCCTGACAGAGCAGCTGAACTGGCAGTGATGCCGGCGGTAGGATACAGCTCTCATAGCAGTATATACTGGTATGGGAGCTGTTCGTTTATAAAATAGGAAAATAATCGTAATGTCGTGTGAATTAATGACAAAATGCCGATTTTCTCATTTTATTATGAAAAACAAAATTTTTTTCATAAATTTCAAAGAATATATTGACAAGAGGAAAAAATAGTTTTAAAATCAATGTCATACAAGTTGAACGAGTTGTATGACAAGCTTATCGCAACAATTTATTTTAGGAGGAATTAGAAATGGCAGAAGCAAGAATTTTTTATCAGGATGACTGTAATTTAGATCTTTTGAGCGGAAAGAAGATCGCTATCATCGGTTATGGTAGTCAGGGACATGCACATGCACTGAACTTAAAGGAGTCCGGATGTGATGTTATCATCGGTCTGTATGAGGGTTCCAAGTCTTGGGCTAAGGCTGAGAAGCAGGGATTTAAAGTTTACACAACAGCAGAGGCTGCTAAGCAGGCTGATATCATCATGATCCTCATCAACGATGAGAAACAGGCTGATATGTACAAGAAAGACATCGAGCCAAACCTCGAGGCAGGTAACATGCTGATGTTCGCTCATGGTTTCAATATCCACTTCGGATGTATTGTACCACCTGCTGATGTAGATGTTACAATGATCGCACCAAAGGCACCTGGTCACACAGTACGTTCTGAGTATCAGGCTGGCAAGGGTACTCCTTGTCTGGTAGCTGTAGAGCAGGACGCAACAGGTAAGGCACTTGATCTTGCACTGGCATATGCACTTGGTATTGGTGGAGCAAGAGCCGGTGTTCTTGAGACAACATTCCGTACAGAGACAGAGACTGACCTCTTCGGTGAGCAGGCAGTTCTTTGCGGTGGTGTTTGTGCTCTTATGCAGGCTGGTTTCGAGACACTCTGCGAGGCTGGTTATGATCCAAGAAATGCATACTTCGAGTGTATCCATGAGATGAAGCTGATCGTAGATCTGATCTATCAGTCAGGTTTCGAGGGAATGAGATACTCTATCTCCAACACTGCTGAGTATGGTGATTACATCACAGGTCCTAAGATCATCACAGAAGATACTAAGAAGGCAATGAAGAAGGTTCTGTCAGACATCCAGGATGGTTCTTTCGCAAAAGAGTTCCTGCTTGATATGTCTGATGCAGGTCGTCAGGTTCACTTCAAGGCTATGAGAAAGCTTCACGCTGAGCATCCTTCAGAGAAGGTTGGTAAAGAGATCCGTAAGCTGTATAGCTGGAATAACGAGAGCGACAAGCTTATCAACAACTAATTTGTGTTGTTTCAGAACGAATATACATAAACATAACGGCGGAGAAAGAGCGCTTCCGGCACTTTTTCTCCGCTGTTTTTGCATGAAAGTGATTTTTTGTTCCGCTATTTTAAAAAGTTAAAAATTTGTTTCGGTTTCGGTGATTGACGGAAGTATAGTATCTGTTATAATAAGTATATTAGTATGTACATGGTATATAAAGGGACGGAGTATCAGAGATTATTTGCCACGGAGAAAGGGAGGACGATATGGAAGCTTTGATCGGAGGAGTCATCTTACTTGTTGTGATAGTGGTGGCTGTTGTTGTGGGAGCTGTTTCTGCAATTGTTGCAGCAGCGAAGGATACATTAAAGGATGAATGATCGATAGATTTTGAAGGAGGACGATATGGTTCAGGTTGGAGATGTTTCTATTGGAAGTGGTAAGCCGAAGATTTGTGCATCGATTACAGAAACGGACCGGAAATCTATTATTGCGGCGGCAGATATCCTGCTGCAAAAGAGGGTTGATATTATAGAATGGCGCATCGATTATTACAGTGAGGTTCATCATTGGGATATGGTTTTAGAGACATTGCAGCGGTTAAAGATGTCATTATACGGCAGACCGCTTCTTGTTACCTTCCGCACCAAGGCGGAGGGCGGCTGTCAGGAGATAGAGACACCGGAGTACCGCGAGTTGTTAGACAACATTGCTCAGAGTGGTCTTGTCGATATGGTCGATGTGGAGATCTTTAAAGACATAAATTATTCGGATTTGTCGGGAGAGCCGGCGGCGGATGTGAAGGAGAAGTTCGAGGAGCTGAAGAACTGGATCGCTGCCCTGCGTCAGAAGGTGACGGTGGTTGGCTCTTATCATAATTTCAATATGACGCCGGAGGATGATGACCTCGCGGGAAGAATGAAGCTTATCATTGAAAGCGGCGTGGATATTCCGAAGATGGCAGTGATGCCGGAGAACCGCATGGATGTTATGCGGCTGATGATGTTTACGTTGAAGATGACAGAACAGACAGACAAGCCTTTGATCACAATGTCAATGAGCCGGATCGGAAGTATCAGCCGGATTGCGGGAGAGGCATTTGGCTCCGCAGTAACCTTTGGAAGCATCGGACAGGAGAGCGCCCCGGGGCAGCTTCCGGTCAATAAGCTGGAGGAGATGCTGGAGATGGTTCATCAGAATTACCAGTAGGCTGAAGGAGAGACCGGAGATGGTTTACCAGAATGATCAGCAGGATTGAGGAGAGACAGAAGATAATTCGCCGGGATTATCAGTAAACGGGAGGATGACAGTGTATCAGTTGACAGAACATATATTTTTGATTGGCTTCATGGGGGTTGGAAAGACAAGCACGGCACGAAATCTGAGCCGACAGCTTGGCGTGCGCGAGTATGACACGGACCGGCTGATCGTACAGCAGCAGGAAAGGGAGATTTCGGCAATCTTTGCCCAGCAGGGAGAAGAGGCATTCCGGCAGATGGAGACAGACCTTCTCGACGAGCTGAAAAGCTACTCGCCATCGATCATTGCCTGCGGCGGCGGTATGGTTCTGCGCGAGGAGAACGTCCGGAAGATGAAGGAACAGGGCAAGATCCTGCTGTTATTGGCAGCACCGGAGACGATTTATGAGCATGTCAAGGACAGCACCAACCGTCCGCTGCTTGCCGGAAGGATGAATGTTGGAGCGATCGCAGAGCTGATGGGAGAGAGGGAACCGAGATATCAGGCGGCGGCAGACCTTAAGGTGGAGACGGATGGCATGATCCCACGAGAGGTTGCGGAGAAGGTGATCGGTATCCTGCGTGAGAACGGGTCTGTGACAGTCTCATAATTTGTTGCGGAGATTTTTGTGGATTTTCTGATACGGAAGATCTTTGTGAAAGAAAATTCAAGCGTTCCGGGAAAAGGACTTGAAAAATACAGGAGTTTCCTGTAAAATATTTATAGGGTTGTGCGGTTTTGACCGCCACTACATGAAGGAGGATTTTAAGATGATATCAGCAGGTGATTTTAGAAATGGACTCACGATCGAAGTAGAAGGCAATGTCTTTCAGGTTATCGAGTTCCAGCATGTAAAGCCGGGAAAAGGAGCAGCCTTTGTCCGTACAAAGCTTAAAAATATCAAGAGTGGCGGTGTTGTAGAGCGTACATTCCGTCCGACAGAGAAGTGTCCTCAGGCACACATTGACCGTTCTGAGATGCAGTATCTGTACAGCGATGATATGTTCCATTTCATGAACACAGAGACATATGATCAGATTGATATGACAGCCGATCAGGTTGGCGATGCACTGAAGTTCGTTAAGGAGAACGACATGGTTCAGATGCTTTCCCACAACGGAGAAGTATTCGCTATCGAGCCACCGAACTTTGTAGAGCTTGAGATTACAGAGACAGAGCCTGGCTTCAAGGGCGATACAGCAACAGGTGCCAGCAAGCCGGCTACCGTTGAGACAGGTGCGATCGTTCAGGTTCCGCTTTTCGTAGAGACCGGTGACAGAATCAGCATCGATACTCGTACAGGCGAGTACATGAAGAGAGTTTAATATTATGAATTCGCAACGCAGGCAAGCTTGTTTGTCTGCACAGAATTCATGAACGACAAAATTCAGATGCGAAGCATCTGGATTTTGGAGTTATCATATAGGGCGCAATTCCAAGGGAATCCAGTATTTCCAAGGGGTTGCGCCCTTTGTGCGAGAACAAACGCAATTTATACTTTTGACACCTACATCATATTATTTTGGCGGCGTCTTTAAAATCTTTTTTTTCTAACACTTGACAATTATCACATGGTGTATTATTGTGTTACTCAAGTAATACAATAATACAAAGTTACACAACGATGTATAGATTACTGTGTGATTTCACACCGAAGAATATTTGCAAATATAACAATGGAACAGGAGGTGCGGTATGGATTGGAAATTTACAGATGATGCTCCGATCTATCAGCAGATTATGAATATCATGAAGCGGCAGATCGCCAGCGGGGAGTTGAAGGCAGGTCAGAAGCTGTCTTCTGTGCGTGAACTCGCGCTGGAAGCAGGAGTCAATCCGAATACCATGCAGAAGGCTCTCGCAGAACTGGAGAGAGAGGGACTTGTTTACTCGCAGCGGACTGCAGGACGCTTTGTGGCAGAACAGGGGGATATACGTGAGGGGTTACAAGAAGAGTTAATGATGGAATATGTGGATGAATTTTTAGAGAAGATGATGAAGCTGGGCTTCAGTGTGGATGAGGTCATTGATCTGCTGCAGAAGAAAGCAGAAAAGCGGCAGAGGAGACAGATGAGAATGACCGAAAATGAGAGGAGTGAATAGGATGATCCAGTGTGAACATGTGAAAAAGGAATATGGAAGGAAAACAGCATTAGCAGATTTTTCGGCAGAATTTGAGACAGGAAAGATTATTGGACTTCTGGGACCGAACGGAAGTGGAAAGACAACATTGATCAAAATACTTGCCGGTCTTCTGACAACGGAAGAAGGAGTTGTGCGGATCGATAAAAAGCCGATCGGTGTGGATACCAAACGGATTGTATCCTATTTGCCGGAGCGACCGTATCTTTCCAGTGCATTTCGGGTGAAGGATATTATCCGGACCTTTGAGGAGTTTTATGAGGATTTTGACAAGAGTGTGGCAGAGCAGATGCTTCAAAGCCTGCATATCGATACGAAGAGCAGGATTGCTTCATTGTCCAAAGGAAACCGGGAGAAGGTGCAGCTTGTTATGGTTATGAGCCGCAGGGCAAAGGTGTATCTGCTGGATGAGCCGATGGGTGGAGTCGATCCGGCGGCGAGAGATTTTATTTTGAAAACGATTCTGAATAATTATAATGAGGAAGCATGTGTACTGATCTCAACGCATCTGATCAGTGATGTGGAGAAGATTCTGGATGAAGTCATTTTTATCAAAGATGGGGAATTGGTACTGCATGAATCGGTTGACCGGATCCGTGAGGAAGAAAAGAAATCCGTCGATGCATTGTTTCGGGAGGTGTTTGCATGTTAGGAAAATTGATCGGTTATGATAACAGGATACAGAGTAAATTTTTTGGTGGTGTCTATGCGGTGATGGGCGTGCTTGCAGGGATTGCTGCAGTGTTAAAAGCGTTGAATGAGCATTTTAACCATGTGATCGTGCTTCAATACGCATATCAGATCGCATGGGTGATCTGCCGGGCGGCAGCCATTGCTGTGATCGTTGGAAGCATCATTTATGTGATCGCGTTGTTCCGGAATAATCTGTTAAAGGACGAAGGTTATTTTATGCATACACTGCCGGTACCGGCATGGCAGCTGTATGTCAGTAAGCTCGTCACAGGAACTGTCTGGATCGTTGTTTCGATTGTGGTAGTTATTCTGGCATATATGCTGGGAAGCCTGGATTTCCATCTTCCGATCCTTGAAATTCTCCGTGACAGTGGCGTGGAAGAATTGAAGATCGTATGGCTGGCAGGAATTGCAATTTTCCTGTCGATTCCGGCGGCGCTGAGTCAGTTTTATGCAAGTTTTTCGATCGGTTATACCTGGGAAGGAAAGGGAAACTCCCGAGATCGTGATATTTTATCGGTGGTGGCATTGATATTTGTTTACATAGCACAGCAGATCGTTGGAATGATCACGCTGGGTCTGTTTATTACATTCCAGTGTGGCAGTATCTTTAAACCACATTTGCTGGAAAGGGTCATAGCAGTACTTAATACGATGGATCATGTGGGAGAAGGGACAAAGTTCAATGAATATCTGTGCCATTTAATGGGAACAGTATCTGTAGAGACGTTTTTATTATGTGTGGCATTCGGCGTGGTCGCAGTCTGGAGAATGAGCCGTCATCTGAATATGGAATAAATCAGGGATTAGTAATAATTTTTCTCACATGATCATATTGCATCCGGAGGAAATGCATGATATGATAGAAAAGAAGTTAGAAATAACTAACATGCGATATACACATCTAACCCAGGCAGCGTGTGCTGGTGCAGACAGCTATGTTTCCTGAGTGGATGCGGTGTCAGATTTATATCAGGAATATCATTTTGTATTCCGGAGATAATGAATCATGGAGAAAGGAAGGTTAATCAGAATGGCTAAGGTCAATATTATTTATTGGAGTGGTACCGGTAACACGGCAGCTATGGCAGCAGCAATTGCAGAAGGTGCAAAGGAAGCCGGTGCAGAGGCAGAGCTGATCACAGCAGAGACTGCAAGTGCAGACGATGTCAGGGATGCGAAGGCAATCGCGCTGGGATGTCCGTCTATGGGAGCAGAGCAGCTTGAGGAGACGATCATGGAGCCTCTGATGGAGGAGCTTGATGGGGCGATCTCCGGCAAGACAGTTGTACTTTTCGGTTCCTACGGATGGGGGAGTGGCGACTGGATGCGTGACTGGGAGGACAGAGTTTCTTCTGACGGAGCACAGGTGTGGAACGGCGAGGGAATCATGCTAATAACGCACCGGATGATGAGGCGCTCGATGCCTGCAAGACAGCAGGACGTGACCTCGCAGGTTTAGCGTAAGCAGACATAATGAGCCTTTACGGCTTTGTTGAAATCACTCAGAATTGAGTAAAATATATGCCATTTTAGAATCGGAAAAGAAGACTTCGTGCAGGGAGTCTTCTTTTTTTGGAAAGAGACTTGCTTTTTTCATGGAAAGAGAGGATAATAGAACAGTCTGGGTTTTATGAAATCTGTGTAAAATCCGGAATCCTGTTTGATAATGATGCATATGAAAAGGCGTGTGGACGCAGAAGAGATTCATATGCGAAGTTTGAGATTATGAGGTGAAAGGAATGGATTTTAAAGTAACTATACATCGACTGCTGCTTCGTGAGGAGAAGCTTGATATTGCAGTCAGTGCATCCGGTCCCTGGGACGAAAAGGTGCGGGATCCGAAGATGACTATTGTGTTCAGTAACGGCGAGCAGACGAGACGACTGCCGATGGTAGTCCGTTTTTATCAGAGCGAGAAGGATGGCAGCTTTTATCTGATGGCATCCTATACGTACACACTGAAGTATTTATTCTATCAGCAGCCGAAGAATCGTCACATTGAGTTCTCTCTGGAGTTAAGCTATGGACATACGGTTCTGGAGAGAGCTCCGTTTACCGTGGATCCGGAGGACGAAAAGGCTCTGGAGCTTCTTGTGCGTGAGACGGCGATCGGTGTGGAAGACTCCGAGGAGGAGAGAGAGACTTATATTGAGTATGAGATGGGATTTTCCGAGGACTCAACAAGGGTTCTTCTAGATGCAAAGCCGGGACAGGACAAGATCTTTCAGCCACATAAAGGACGAAAGATCTTCAATGCTGTTGTTATGTGGATCTGGCATTTTATATTGTTCTGTTTCTCTGTTGTGCTGATCCCGGTATTTTTCGTGGATGCACTTCTGGCGGCGACAGGCTGTCAGGACAAGAACGCAAAGATTCCGGAGAATGGCATTATTTACCTGCTTAAGCATGTCCGTGCCAAGATGGATACCTTCAGCCGTATCCGCATCGGTATTCTGGCTGCCAAGATGTGGATGATGGATGTAGTTAATACGGTGGCACGCCATCTGCCGATCAAGAACAACCGTGTTGTGTTCCTGTCTAACCGCAGGGATGATCTGACCGGTAATTTTGAGTTTGTCAATAAGTATCTCGATCAGGTGCCGGATCTGGACCGCAGATATGTGCTGGACAGTAACGAGGTCAAGCATATGCATCTTGGCAGTCTGATCCGCATGGCATGGTATTTTGGAAATGCGAAGGTAATCCTTGTGGATGACTTCTGCGAGCTGTTTTTCAGAATGCCGCGCAGAAAGGGAACCTATCTGATTCAGTTATGGCATGCCTGTGGTGCATTTAAGACCTTTGGCTGCAGTCGTATGGGACGTCCGGGGGGACAGACGCAGCAGAGTAAGAACCATAGAAATTACGACTATGCGCTGGTAAGCTCAAAGAATATTGCGAAGTTCTATGCCGAGGGCTTCGGTATCTCCGAGGACAAGGTGGCAGCTACAGGTATTCCGAGAACGGACGTGTTCTTCGACAAGGCATATAAGGAGAAGGTTACACGTGAGTTCTATGAGAAGTATCCGCAGTTAAAGGATAAGAAGATTGTTTTATTTGCACCGACCTTCCGTGGCAATGGAAAGCTTAGCGGATATTATCCGGTAGACCGTCTGGATGTCAACAAGCTTTATGAGGATCTGGGAGAGAAATATGCGATCATTGTCAAGCATCATCCGTTTGTCAATAACCGCAGCCATATCCGCAAGAAATATAAGGACTATATCATTGATCTGTCCGCTAATTCCGAGTTGAATGATCTGCTTTTCGTGACGGATGTGCTGATCACGGATTATTCTTCGGTAGTATTTGAGGCATCGCTGCTTGACATCCCGA
This sequence comes from Roseburia sp. AM59-24XD, assembly GCF_003478445.1. Classification (GTDB taxonomy): domain Bacteria; phylum Bacillota; class Clostridia; order Lachnospirales; family Lachnospiraceae; genus Jutongia. The sequence continues at coordinate 2,501 of NZ_QUET01000006.1, read as the reverse complement.
TGCTTATGTATGCATATGATCTGGAGCGTTACATTTCTTCCCGGGGGTTCTACTATGAGTACGAGGACATGGCACCGGGCAAGATTGTGCGTACCTACAGCGATCTCGTGACAGCGATCGAACAGCAGGATTTTGAAAATGACAAGTTGCAGGAGTTCAAGAAGAGATTCTTTGATGACCTCGATGGAAGATCCACGGTTCGTGCCGGTGAGCTGATTGTGGAATGCACGAAGAAATAATATGTAATGATGCAACATCATATAAAAAGGAGTTCCCTGAAGAATTGCCAAGGAAACTCCTTTTTTGTAGGAAAATGCCTGTGATATCCGCAAACTACTTCTTTTCTGCGATCATTTTCTGATAGATTTCATCGATCCGGGCGGGATCTAACTTTGTATCAAGGAAAAACTCCACGGCGTAAAGCGCCTGTGCCACAAGCATTTCCAGTCCGGTTACAGCTGTGATGCCAAGGGACTTTGCCTGCGCGGTAAGCTTTGTCTCGAGCGGATTGTAGATTACATCCAGCACAGCATGGCAGTTTGTGAATGTTGTAAGATCCAGCGGGGACGCGTCCGTGTTCGGATACATGCCGACCGGTGTCGTGTTGACGATCACCTCTGCATCGGTGTGATGTGCAAGACATTCCTCGTAGGTGATCGTGTCAGGCGTGTCACGGCGGGATACCAGCTTAATGCCGGCGGCATTCAGATGCTTCAAAACAGCAATGACTGCCTTGGCGGCGCCACCGTTGCCAAGTACGAGACATTTGCAGCCCTCAATGCGGATATTGTGCTTCTCGATCATGTAAAGGAAGCCGGAAAAATCCGTGTTGTGTCCTTCAAGGCGACCGTTCTTGTTGACGATCGTATTGACCGCTCCGATGGAGGCGGCGTTATCGTCCATCGCGTCCAGATAAGGGATGACATCCTGCTTGTAAGGGATCGTCACGTTGATTGCCTTAAAATCGTGCTTTGTCATAAATGCATCAAAGTCCTCTCTGCTGACCGGGCAGAGATCATATGTATAGTCTGCAAGCTGCTCATGGATCTCCTTTGAATAGCTGTGTCCGAGTTTCTCTCCGAGTAATCCGTATTCCATAGTAATTTACATTCCTTTCCTGATCTGTGGGGTCTGATAAACATATATATAATGATGGGGAAAAAGGTCTTTGGCACCCAATAGATGCACGAACTGCTCCACTGCATCATATGTTTATTATACGTCATTTCCGGGGGAAACACCAGTGGGAAGTAAAGATCGCCAAACGGAGAAGAATATGGTATGATGCAAGGGACAAAACAGATCGCGGCGGAGCAAGCCGCAGCATCATTATGTGTAATAGAATGAATAAAGCAAAAGGAGAAAATTTATGAGATATCCGAACAGTCTGCCGCAGAATGGAACGATCGGCTGCATCGCGCCGTCCTTTGGCTGTAATATTGAACCATACCGGAGTGCATTTGAGAATGCGCAGAAGACATGGAAAGAGATGGGGTATAAGATTTTAACCGGACCAAACTGCTACGAGGGAAGCGGGATCGGCATCAGTAATACGCCGGAGCTTTGCGCTGCGGAGGTCAATCACTTTTTTGCCGAAGAGGACTGCGATGTGATCCTGTCCTGCGGTGGTGGAGAGCTGATGTGTGAGGTTGTTTCCCATATTGATTTTGAGCGGATCGCCAGAGCAAAGGCAAAGTGGTTTATGGGATTTTCGGATAATACAAACCTGACCTTCCTGCTGCCGACGCTGTGCGATACGGCAGCGATCTACGGACCGTGCGCACCGGCATTCGGTATGCGAGAATGGCATCCGGCATTAAACGATGCCTGGGGGATCCTGACCGGAGAAAAAAGGCAGGTGCAGGGTTATCCTTTGTGGGAGAAGGAATCGAAGAAGGACGAGGAGCATCCGCTGGAGCCGTATCATGTCACAGAGAAGAAGACGCTTGTGGTGTGGCAGGAAGGAAAGAGTGCAGCTGAGCTGGAGGAGTTTACCGTGAAGGGGCGTTTGATCGGTGGCTGCCTTGACTGTCTGGACACGCTTGTCGGAACGCGTTTTGACAAGGTGGCAGAGTTTAATGAACGCTATAAAGAGGATGGTATGATCTGGTTTATGGAGGCATGCGACTTAAATCCGATGGGAATCCGCCGCGCACTCTGGCAGCTTAAGGAGGCCGGATGGTTTCAGCATGTAAAGGCATTTCTGATCGGCAGACCGCTCTGCTTCGGTGAGGAATTTCTGGGTCTTGACCAGTATCGCGCAGTCTATGATGTCTTAAAGGGATTTAAAGTGCCGGTGATCATGGACGCAGATCTTGGTCATCTGCCACCGTCCATGCCGATCATCAGCGGAGGACTTGCAGAGGTTTCCGTGGAGGAAAGAAAGATCGGAAGAGACCTTGTGATCCAATATTTATAGAAATTTTATAAAATAGAGTTGCAAAGATATTGACGCAGAGAACAAAGAGGAATATACTTCAAAATTGAAATATTTAATTTTG
>NZ_QUET01000059.1 GCF_003478445.1 Roseburia sp. AM59-24XD | reverse complement strand
TTCTTCTTGATCTGGACATAATAAGTACCTTCTTTCTTTTGGTGATTATAGTATATCAGATTCATTAAGAAATGTCGCTTTCAGTGCCTTAATTTACGAGTCCATTATACATATCCATGCTTTGTCAGCAAAACTATTTCCATTCCGTTACTACAAACACCATCTCTGCGAATTCTTTATCTGTCATATCATTTAACTTGGCAAGGGAAATTCCTTTTATGTCATTCGGGCTTTGACACTTCGCTTTTGTCAGGCAGTCCGACAATTCATGCGTTCCGCAGTCAATACTTTCTTCTGCGCTGTCAATCGGTGGATTCACATTGTAATAGGATTGTGCCGTCTGCATGATATCCGGTTCCGTTCCTCCGCTTTCCTGTTCAATCACGGCAAGACACAGATCCACATAATCTTCAATTCCATATTTTTCACAGTATTCCGAGACAAGTTCACGGAAACTTTCTGTCTTTCCAGATACCTGTGCCTGATAGGTTCCGTCCTGTGATTCATTAGCAGCACCGCCGGAGCCAACCACTGCTCCGATTGCTCCCACGATAGCTGCCACAAGAATAATCAAAAGAAGTGCTATCCATACAGCGGGATTTGCCGCTACTGCCTGAACAACACTTTGTATTGTCTTTACCAAAGATTTTCCTACCTGTGCTCCTGCTTTTGCTCCCGATCGAACAGCCTGTGCCGATTTCTCCGTTGACTTTCTTGCAGCCTTTCTTTTTTCCCTGCTTTGCAGCTTTTTATGCACAAGCGTTTTCATGCCGCCCACTACTGTATGTGCACCTTTTCTGACAGTTTCTTTAGAAAGCCTGATAGGTGCGTCTTCTGTATACTCCGTATTTCTTTCTTCATAAGAAGCATCTGCCACACTGCTTCCAAGCAGCATCAGATGCATGGACTGCACCATAAGTTCCCTTGTTTCATGAATAGAAAAAAGGACACGCTCACTTTTGGATGAACTGCCCTTCTTCTGCTTTTTGCCTTTATTTAGTTTTTCAATGCCTTTTTTCTTGAACCGTCTCTTTTTCCGCCGTTTCATTTTTTCTGCCTTAGCCATTTCTCTGGCTTTCTTTAACATTCGCTGTTTGGAACGATAATCCAGACTTTTGAACATACGCTTCGCCGGCTCACTTAATGATTCAATGACCTCTTTGTCTAGATGATCCATTTGCTGCCACCTCCAATTATATTCAGTGGGCTGTATGTATTCTTTTGATTTTCTGTTGAATGTTTTTGGGAAATATGATATATTGATATTAGAAAAGGAAAGTACCCACTCCAAAGTGGATGCTCCCAGGGAAATTTAGATGTCCTTACGGACACCGCCTATCCTGTTGGCAGACAGGATAGGCATTTTTATTTTCGCTTGTTTCTCTTATTGAGAAAGGCAAGCAACGCTATAACAAGACTACCAAAGGCACATAACAATGTTAATATGCCGATGAAAATCGAAAGTATTTCAAAAGCTGTCATCTGCGCCACCTCCCTTCCTATGTATTCCGGCAAGCCGGTCATTCGGTGTTGGGAGGCTACCACCCTGTCATGGGTACTTTCCTATGGCTTACGCCATGCAACTAATATATCATTTTTCCCGCCATAATTCAACGATTTTCGTCAATTCATCTGCCCTTATTGTCTCTTATTTTTTCGATGTTTGCTTCGCATTTCTGTCATTAACCATTTCATGAAAATTGGTATTAAATAACTGATAAAGACTACTGTCTTTTTCCATCGTATTATCAAATGGAACAATCTTATCGCCAAACCGGATCAGTCCCATTCCCGGATCTGCTCCATTCACACAGGCAAGCTGCTCGGAAGATATATCAAACAAATCTTCTACCGCTTCCTTATCCATTGTTCCCTGATCCAGCAAAAGCATAAATTCAGAATTGGAAACCATTGTTTTGGTAGAACGGTTTCTCTGTGCGTCGATCAGATTCTGGCTCATCCCGGTACAGATACCGCCACGCTTTCGAACCTCACGCCACATCTTCTCCAGTGCATGTAAACTGTATTCTTCTCCCCAAAGTTCGTGCATCTCATCCACATAAACCCATGTAGCAACTCCATCCGACTGATTATACTTGATTTTAGCCGTGATACTTTCAATCATCACAAGCATTGCCATTGCCCGCATTCGTTTTCCCAGTTCCGAAAATCCGTACACGGTAAATCGGTTCTCATCGGATATGGACTGCTCTCTGGCAAAAATGTCAAGCGTACCATCTGCAAATACTTCTAACTGGTCTACAATCTCCTGTGCTGCTTCATTCCCCTCGTAATGCTCAAGAATACAATCTCTCATCACCGGAATTGTCGGGGATTCCGGACGGTTTCTTGTCCGTCTTTTATCTTTTCGCTTCTTAAAGTATTCCTCATACATATGGCTGACTGCCTTATCAATTACAGCGATATGTCTGCTGGTAAGCGGCACCGGTTTCAATGCCTGCTCACAGATTGCATAAGCAAACTCAGCTTTTTCCGCCACAAAGCGGTCAATGTCCGGCACAACATCCGGTACATAGAACGGATTGACATAAAAAACATTTTCCGCAGACTGTGTCAGATTGATATACTGACCGCCCCACGCTGCTGCAATGTCTTTGTATTCACCCATTGGATCTACCACGATAATATCGTCCTTTGAGAAACATAACACCTGCCCCATCTCCGATTTCTCATTATAGGACTTTCCAGAACCCGGAACACCAAACACCATCCCGTTTCCATTCTTTAATAATTTACGGTTTCCGATAATCAGATTTTTGGATACCTTGTTAAATCCATAGCAGTATCCCAAATCATCATGGATCTCCTGCACATTAAATGGAATGAAGATGGAAAGTTCCTCAGAGGTAATTGTCCGCATCGTATCAACAAATCTTGCTCCCGTCGGCAATGATGTATTCAAGGCATCAAGCTGTCGATAGGAATGTGGAACAATATCCATGTTGTGTGTTTTTCCAATGATACGCACCTTTTCTGTCCGCTCCTCCAGTTCTTCCATGGAATCCGCTTTTACCACAATAGTGATCCCCACATAAAGAAGCCGCTCATCAAATGAAGAAATGCGGTCAAGCATCTCCTCCGTGTCTCTTTGCTGCTTTCTCCTCTCGTAATTGATGTTAGTAGAATAATCTCCATTTTCGTTTTTCAACTCCTGCTCACGGTTAATACTTCGCTCATTGGACATGTACTTTTTCATCACCATCTGATAAGCCACATCATTGTCAAGCGGCTCCACATCCATCGAGTAAATGATCGGAAAGTCCATGTTTGTCAGTTCATTTAAGAATTGATCTGTCAAACCGTTCGGATATTTTCTGATAAACATCACACAGGCACAGCTTCCGCCCTCCATCTCCAGATACTCCGGATGCTCCCGCAAAGAAGTATTGATAATGTCATTTCTCCAGTCCCGTTTCAGATGCAGATATTCATTCCAGTCAAAAGAAAAAGATGCCTCGTCACCCATGCGATAATAACTGTGTAATGCTCGCAAGCGTTCCGTGGCATCTAATGGTATCAGGCAGCTCCCCAATCGGTGAAATAACTGCTGTATGGAAAACTCTATGGTGTTAAAGTAATTTCTGGCACTTTCATAATCCGGCTTTCTGCAACTGACAATGAAATACTGGGATTGCAAAAGACCTCCCCGACCTTCCTGCAATCGCTTTTCAATCAGTTTGTGGTATTCTTTCGCCAACGGCTCCATTTCTTTGCTGACTGCCTTCTGCAAAATTTCTTCCCGCAGCCTTCCATTGTCGGCATAATGATTGGATACAATGAGCTTGTAACTGACATTCATTGACCGGAGCAGCGTTTCAAACCGCTTGCCGGTTTCCTCTTTTTCTTCCTCATCCTGCGTGGAAAAGTTAATATCCTCAAACAGATACATCCTGTCAAACTGATGAATCTTCTTTTTTCCTCCGTCTTTGTTTGTCGGACTCTCCAGTTCAAAGATACCGTTTTCTGATATTCGATAGATTGGTATCGTATCCTGGATACATAATGGAACTTTGTAAATACGTTCCGTCTGTGGAGTCAGCGAGTCCTTTCTGAATAATTTTAGCATTTGTTTTAACCTCCTGTTCTTGTTTTAGGCAAGAAAAAAGAACTACCGAAGTAATTCTTTTTCTAAATGTATTGTTATCGTTCATTAAATAAAAAAACTATTTTATTTTCATATCACGAATCTTGTTTTTAAATATATAAAGATAACAACTGCCTTCGACAACTATATTTTTGTTTTCCAATTTCATTTTTCGACATGCCCACCACCTGATCATCATCAACAACTTCACAAATACAATTAAATTCTTTGCACATAACATCCAACAATTCACTCATATCAGATACTTCAATTCTGCTATCATCTCTTGTCATATCAGTATGGGCCAAGAATTGCCTTCTCATTATTTTTACTGTCTCTTCAGTTTTCCTATTCCCTTTTTGTTTTTTCACTTGCTTATCAGGACAATTACAATTTCGCAACATATCATTGACAGTATTCCGGAATTTAGGAATAGTATTAGCTTTAGAATCATTATCATAATATATTTTCCATAATGTCAATTCTAAATCTTTTTGCAATAAAAAAATAAACTGATCACTGATATTTCAATTCTAAATCTTTTTGCAATAAAAAAATAAACTGATCACTGATATTTATCACTTTATTATATA
>NZ_QUET01000058.1 GCF_003478445.1 Roseburia sp. AM59-24XD | reverse complement strand
CGGGCGAAAGCCCGGGAGAAATCTCCGTTTTTTGACATTATAGGAAACTTGTTGTTTCCTATAATGTCAAAAAGCTCCGCGAGGATGCGATCACCGCACAGAGGAAGATGCATAAGCAATTGTGCGGTGACGCGCAAAGTGGACAAGCCCACTTTATTCTAAAAATAAAATGTAGAATGCATATTTTGATAATAAGAGATATTTTTGAATAAATAACCCTGAAAAGACAGAAAATGATAATGAAATATCATATCATTTTCTGTCTTTTTATATAGAGACGCAAGGGAGGAAGCAATGGAAGAAAATATCAAGGAATATGGCAATATGATGCTGCAGGATGAAAAGGGACATAAGATACAGATGATATCCATTATCGGAGAGATTGAAGGGCATGAGAGTCTTCGAATACAACAAAGACAACGAAATATGAACATATGCTTCCGATGTTAGCTTCGCTGGACTGTACGAAGCAGGTGGATGGGGTGTTGTTTGTGATTAATACCATCGGTGGAGATGTATCCTGCGGACTTGCCCTGTCAGAAATGATTGCGTCTCTGTCGAAACCGTCTGTAGCACTTGTTATGGGAGACAGTCATTCTATTGGCGTGCCGCTTTCTGTCGCTGCTGACTATACGGTCATTGCACCGTCTGCAACGGTCATTATCCATCCGGTACGCATGAGTGGACAGGTTCTTGGGGCACCGCAGACGTATGAATATTTTCAACTGATTCAGGACCGGATTACGGGCTTTATTGCAGACCATTCCGGTATGGATCAGAACAGGCTCGAGAGTATGATGGTAAAGCCGGGGATCCTGACAAGGGATCTGGGGACGATATTGGTGGGAAAGCAGGCAGTAGAGTGTGGGCTGTTCCAGCAGGTGGGGGGGATGCATGATGCACTCGAGAAGCTGGAGGAGCTGATTGAAGAAGCGGGAACAGTGTAAAAAAGACGGTCGAAACAGTAGAGTGAATCAAGATTGGCAATGGAAATGTGATTGCAAAAGCAGGAGAGCAGGAACAAATCCGGTATGTGGATGTGTTCACATGTCTGAATCAAGAAAAATCAGATATAGCAGCCATATAGGAACCTTAGAAGGAAGGACATCTATAATGAAGAGAGTTTTAAGATTAGAAACGCCAGATGTCTGTGTTCTGCAGAACATCTGACGTTTGTTAAAAAATAAATTATATCAGATAAGCTTCTAGTGTAAGAACGAAACTATGTTTGGTGGTAAATAGACAGGGAAATGGTTACAATCTTTATTTTAAGCAATACGATAGAGAGCGGTACCGTTGCTTTTGACAACATCTGTTACTCTCAAATCGTAATAAATCCATTTGGAAGTGTGATAGAAGTCAGATTGGAGCAACCGTCGAAAGCATGATCACCAATGAAAGTAACGCTATCCGGAATATTAATCGCGGTTAGTCCAGAACAACCGTAGAATGCAGAATTTCCGATGGAAGTAACGCCGCTTGGAATAGTGATAGAAATCAGTCCAGAGCAGCGGTAGAATACAGAATTACCAATGGAAGTAACGCTACTTGGAATAGTGATAGAGGTTAGTCTGGAACAGTTGGCGAAAGCATCATCACCAATGGAAATAACGCTATTTGGAATAGTGATAGAAGTCAGCCCGGAACAGCCAGTGAAAGCATCATTACCAATGGAAGTAACGCTATTTGGAATAGTGATAGAGGTCAGACCGGTGCAACCAGTGAATGCAAAATCTCCAATTGCAGTAACGCCATCTGGAATGTTTATGGAAAAACATTCTGTGTTATCTTTTATGTTATACTCCAATAGAATATTATTAAAAATGACGAAGTCTTTACCTTCACAAAGATTATTCCACCATGGTGTGGCTGTAAAAGCATAAAGTCCAATTTTAGAAACACTGTCTGGAATATTGATAGAGGTCAGTTCGGAGCAGTTGTAAAAGGCTTCATTACCAATGGAAATAACGCTATTTGGAATAGTGGTAGAGGTCAGACCGGTGCAACCGCAAAATGCAGAATTTCCAATGGAAGTAATGGTGTCTGGAATATTGATAGAGGTTAGACTGGAGCAGTAGCTGAATGTAGAATCTTCAATTTTAGAAACTCCATCCGGAATATTGATAGAAGTCAAACCAGAGCAATCGTAGAATGCAGATTTTCCAATGGAAGTAATGCTATCTGGAATATTGATAGAGGTTAGTCCAGAGCAACCGTAAAATGCAGAATCTCCAATGGAAGTAATGGTGTCTGGAATATTGATAGAGGTTAAACTGTCACAGTAACTAAATGTATAATCTTCGATTGTAGAAATGCTATTCGAAATATTAATGGAGGTCAGTTTGTTACAGTGAGCGAAAGCACCGTATTCAATTTTAGAAACGCTATTCGGAATATTAATAGAGTGTAATTCGTCGCAGTCTTTGAATGCATATTCTCCAATTACAGAAATATTGTCTGGAATATTAACAGAAGAGGAATCTGTGTTATCATTTATGTTGTATTTCAATAGAATATTATTAAAGATTACGAAATCCTTTCCTTTACAAAAATTATTCCACCATGGTGTGTTATCAAAGGTATAGCGAGTGAACGATATGTTGTTTTTGGAAAGTTTCACGGAAGTCAGATTTGAACAGTCACAGAATGCATAATCTTCGATGGAAGTAATACTATCTGGAATATTGATAGAGGTCAGACTTGAGCAGTTAATGAATGCATAAAATCCAATTTTAGAAACACTATCTGGAATATTGATAGAGGTTAGATTTGAACAGTCACAGAATGCATAATCTTCGATGGAAGTAATACTATCTGGAATATTGATAGAAGTAAGTCTGTAACAGTGACCGAATGTATAATCTCTAATTGTAGAAATGCTATCCGGAATATTAAAAGAGATCAGCGAGTCGCAGTCATAGAATGCAGAAATTCCAATAGAAATAACACTATTTGGAATATTGATGGAGGTCAGACTGTCGCAGTCTTCGAATGCATAATTTCCGATAGAAGTAATACTATTTGGAATATTGATAGAGGTCAAACTGACACAGTTTTTGAATGCGGAACTTCCGATGGAAATAACACTATTCGGAATTGTGAAAGAGGTTAGACCAGAGCAGTCTTCGAATGCAGAAGTTCCAATGGAAGAAATATCCTTTGAAATGACAAGTTCGCCTGATAAATCTTTTGCACATGTATGTATACATGTATAACCACTGTTAACTACTTTGACCAATTTTATATCACCGTCGCTCACCAGCTGATCCCAGGATTTAAGTTGTGTTGTATGATCCTTAGAACTATACAGTCCCGGTGCTCGGAAATCTGCTGGTTCATTGTTGTTATCCGAAGTATTAGTAGAGTTCGAACCGTTGCTGCCGCTCGGAGTTATCGTTGCTTTTGGTTTATTAGAGGATCCCGGAGTGGTAGTGGTATTTGCTCCAGGTGCATTGGTTGCTTTAACGTCTGGAGACGCAGATGTGGTTGAAACGCAGTCATTTGCATTCTTTGCAATTACCGACACCTTACATTTTAAAGTGGTCTTTTTGGTTGCTTTGGCTGAAGTGAATTTTACGGTTACTTTAATGACAGCTTTTCCGGCTGTTTTTGCAGTTACTTTACCCTTCGCGGTAACAGCAGCGACCTTTTTATTGGTGCTGATAAACTTCTGGCTACGAATCTTTACCCCGGAAGTCTTTTTCAATTTGAGTGTCTTAGAAGCACCCGACTTCATGGTAAGGCTGGTCTTTGAAAGAGAGACCGGCTTTTTGGCTGCATCTGCAGTTGCCGGGGCAGTTGTTCCGCAGACAAGTAGTGATGTGGCGCACAGCCACGCGATAAATTTCTTCTTCATTGTTTTCTCCTTTCAGTGCGATAATGTAAAGTGATAGTACCATCCTCAGAAGAAATGAATAGATAACAGAGATGGTACCTATATGAAAATCCGGAATACAAGAAAAAGCCATGGCACACAAATAAAACCATAGCTTATTCTAAAACTCTGGTTTCTCACCAATCTCCTCCGACAATGCAAATAACAATGCCGGAGGAATTTCAGTGAGAAAACCAAGAACGAGGTGTTAGTATGCGTCCACACTAACACCTCGTCATTATCGTATCTGAAAGGCACAGACGCTGTCTGGCAATACAAATAACGCTACATATACAAAAGAGTATTGTAAAAACGCTCTGATTTTTGTATAATAAAGCTGTGTGTATCGCAGACATTGTCTGTATTGTGTGGTAGTTGCGTTACCATACTTTGCCCACTGTTGTTGGTAGCAACAGTGGGTGGTACACCTGTTATGTTCTTGAATTTTCTCGCCTATTATTTTAGCATATCTGTATTGATTGTACAAGTACAAAAAATCATCAAAAGGATACAGGATTCCATAAATTAAGCAAAGCGGTAAAGTATTTCAAAGAGACGGAGGGAGGTTTGGGAGAAATGTGCAAAACGGTAGAAGACTATGCGAAAAATTATGCAAAAGATTATGCGGAAGAACGTGAAAAAATAGGACGATCAATAGGATTGGCAGAAGGACGTTCCGAGGAAAGAATGAATGCAATACGCAAAATGCTTCAAAGCGGGATATCCAGAGAAATGATTCTTTCCATGGATTACTCTGAAACCGAGCTGGAAGCTGTTGAACAGGAGTTGTTCGCACAGGCGTAAGACGGGGGAACTGTAATAAATTAAATTTTGCATACCACATGTTGGATTGTGCGAAGACAATATGTAATGACCTCCAATTTGTAGCATCGTGGATTTACCTGTATACTATGAATTGGAAAAAAACAATGGTAACAGGGATTACCGCATACAAAAGGA
>NZ_QUET01000057.1 GCF_003478445.1 Roseburia sp. AM59-24XD | reverse complement strand
CTGATCTGCGTCAATTTTTTAGTCACAGCTCACGGATAAATATGTTTTTCGAGGCAAAATGTCTCATTGATTTTTAGGACATAAGAAATATTATGGGCGGATTTCCATCCTTGATATGGGAAGTCTTAGAGAATAAACAAAACGGTAAGAATTTCTTGCTATTTGGCGGTGTCCCTGTTATGATAAGCTTATAAGAAATCGGATAGATGGAGGTGATCCCGATGGATATGATAGGAAGTATTGCGGACCTTTCGGTGGCGATGGCGCAGAACCGGCTTGCATCGGATGTCAGTACGGCGATGCTGGACAAGACGATGGATACCTGGAAGGAGCAGGGAGACGAGATGGTCAAGATGATGGAGTCTTCGGTGCAGCCGTATCTCGGACAGAATATCAATACATACATATAAACAATCAGGTGCAGATCATTGATCGGCACCTGTTTTGGTTAAGAATCAAAGAGCAAAGAACTGTTTTAAGCTTTTCTAAAATAAGTATAAAATATGTGCAAATTTTGTGAAAATTCAGAAAAAGACTTCCATTTTTTGTGAAAGTTTACTATAATAATGTGTATGAGAGGTATGGAACTGTAGGACGGCAGATACATACCATAGGAGCTTGAATATCTGCTGACACAATCTAAAAGAAAAGGGAGAGTATTATTATGGTAAACAGATTTGTATTGAACGAGACATCTTATCATGGAGCAGGAGCGATCAAGAGCATCGCAGATGAGGCAAAGGGACGTGCTTTCAAGAAAGCATTTGTATGTTCTGATCCGGATCTTGTAAAGTTCGGTGTGACACAGAAGGTTCTGGATGTGCTTGACGGTGCAGGACTTGCTTATGAGTTGTATTCCAATATCAAGCCAAACCCAACGATCGAGAATGTACAGACAGGTGTTGCGGCTTGCAAGGCTGCAGGCGCTGATTACATTATCGCGATCGGTGGTGGATCTTCTATGGATACCGCCAAGGGCGTTGGTATCATTATGGAGAATCCGGATTTTGCCGATGTGCGCAGCCTGGAGGGCGTTGCCGATACAAAGCATAAGAGTATGCCGATCTTTGCAGTGCCTACGACAGCAGGTACCGCAGCAGAGGTTACGATCAACTACGTTATCACGGATGTAGAGAAGAATCGTAAGATGGTCTGCGTAGATCCTCATGATATTCCGGTCGTTGCATTTATTGATCCGGAGATGATGGCAAGTATGCCGAAGGGACTGACTGCTGCAACCGGTATGGATGCACTGACACATGCGATCGAGGGTTATATTACCGCAGGCGCATGGGAGCTTTCCGATATGTTCCATCTGAAAGCAATCGAAATTATTTCACGCTCCTTAAGAGGTGCGGTTGACAATACACCGGAAGGCAGAGAGGGTATGGCATTAGGTCAGTATGTTGCAGGTATGGGCTTCTCCAACGTTGGTCTTGGTATCGTTCATTCCATGGCACATCCTCTTGGTGCTCTTTATGATACACCACACGGTGTGGCAAATGCGATCATCCTGCCAACCGTTATGGAGTACAATGCAGATGCTACCGGTGACAAGTACAAGTACATCGCACAGGCAATGGGCGTAGAAGGAACAGAGAACATGTCTCAGGAAGAGTACCGCAAGGCTGCCATTGATGCAGTTCGTAAGCTGTCTCAGGATGTTGGAATCCCTGCAGATCTCAAGGAGATCGTGAAGAAGGAGGATATTCCGTTCCTTGCACAGTCTGCTTACGACGATGCCTGCCGTCCGGGCAATCCAAAGGAGACATCCGTTGAAGATATCACAGCTTTGTATGAGAGCCTGATCTAATCAATTTACGTAGATATTATTACCTATTATAATAGAAGACACCCGGAGATCCAATGAAGAAGATTTCCGGGCGTCTTTTTATTGTTATCGTCAGGAAATGACAGGATTTTAGAAAATAGCAAATTGTTTCGCAGGGACATGGTTCCCTACAGAAAACAGCCGTACACTCGGGCGGTATACTTGCATTCTGGTTAAGATAATGGTATATTTAGAAACAGTTTAATAGTAGGAACACACCTATGGAATGGAGGATAATCATGGAAAAAACAATGGAGAAGATTCAGGCAGTCGCAAAGGCAAGAGGTTTTATTTATCCTGGATCTGAGATTTACGGCGGACTTGCGAATACATGGGATTATGGTAATCTCGGTGTGGAATTGAAGAATAATGTGAAACAGGCATGGTGGCAGAAGTTTATTCGTGAGAGCCAGTACAATGTCGGTATTGACTGTGCAATTCTTATGAACCCACAGACATGGTTCGCATCCGGTCATCTTGGAAGCTTTTCCGATCCATTGATGGATTGTAAGGAATGTCATGAGCGTTTTCGTGCTGATCAGCTGATCGAGAAGTTTGCTGAGGAGAACAGCATCGAGCTTGACGGCAGCGTGGATGGATGGAGCAATGAAAAGATGCAGGACTTCATTGCGGAACACAGCGTGCCATGTCCAACCTGTGGAAAGCACAATTTTACAGATATTCGTCAGTTCAATCTGATGTTTAAGACATTCCAGGGTGTTACAGAGGATGCTAAGAATACCGTATATCTTCGTCCGGAGACAGCACAGGGTATTTTCGTCAACTTTAAGAACGTGCAGAGAACATCCAGAAAGAAGATCCCGTTTGGTATCGGACAGATTGGTAAGTCTTTCCGTAACGAGATCACACCGGGTAACTTCACATTCCGTACCCGTGAGTTTGAGCAGATGGAGTTAGAGTTCTTCTGTGAGCCGGACACCGATCTTGAGTGGTTCGCATACTGGAAGGATTTCTGTATCAACTGGCTGCAGACGCTTGGCATTAAGCCGGAAGAGATGCGTGTTCGTGACCATGACAAGGAGGAGCTTTCCTTCTATAGTAAGGCAACATCTGATATCGAGTTCCTGTTCCCATTTGGCTGGGGCGAGCTTTGGGGTATTGCAGACCGTACCAATTACGATCTGAGCCGCCATGCGGAGACCTCCGGTGAGGATATGAGCTACTTCGACGATGCCAAGAATGAGAAATATATCCCATATGTTATCGAGCCTTCGCTGGGTGCTGACCGTGTGACACTGGCATTTCTGTGCAGTGCATATGATGAAGAAGAGCTTGAGGGCGGCGATGTTCGTACCGTAATGCATTTCCATCCTGCAATTGCACCGGTTAAGATTGGTGTGCTTCCATTATCCAAGAAGCTCGGCGAGCAGGCAGGCAAGATTTACGAGACATTGTCTAAGCTGTACAACTGTGAATACGATGACAGAGGTAACATCGGTAAGCGTTACCGTCGTCAGGATGAGATTGGTACTCCTTACTGTATCACATATGACTTTGATTCTGAGGAGGATGGTGCTGTAACAGTACGTGACCGTGATACCATGGAGCAGGAACGTATCAAGATCGAGGATCTTCCAAAGTACTTCGAAGGAAAGTTCAGTTTCTAATATAATAGGCGCGATATAATGTGTGGCAGAAGTGTGTCATGAAAATGAGCATTTCTCACAATAGAAAAGAAATAGTAATTTTGTTTATTCGACAAAATTACTATTTCTTTTTGCTGTCTTAGCCAAAATGACGGGAATGTAATAAAATGTTAAGAATCTTTTGTGCATTGTGTCTATTGAATTGTGCGGGGTGCCATGCTAAAATTCCGCATGTATCAAAGAAAAACCACTAATATAAGGGGGAAAAGATCATGAAGACTTCTATGAAGAAAGTACTTTCATTGGCTCTGGCTGGAGCACTTGCACTTACAAGTGTATTCTCTGTAAATGCAGTTGATGCTTCCAATGCTAAGAAGGCAGCCGCTGTTAAGACAGCAAAGCTTTCTATCGTTGCTGCAAAGGATAAGGCAGTTAACGCTTCTACAACAGTAACAGGTGTTGCAGTTTCTACAAAGGGTGCACTTGCCTGCAAGTATGACGCAAAGCTTGCTACAAGCATTGCTTCTGCATCTGCAGTTGTTGTATCCGGCGATGCAATCAAGGTAACAGTTACCGCTACAAAGGGTGCTGTAGCTTGTACAGATGCTGCTGTCAGCGTATTATCCGCTAACACAGAGATCGCTAAGGTTCTTGTAACGATTAAGGGTGCTGCTACAACAAAGGCAACAAAGTCTATCAAGTTCAAGAAGAACAAAGTAGTAGTTGCTGCCGGTAAGAGCACAAAGGTTGCTTACACAGTTAAGAAGGTAGCTACAGCAGATGCTGCTAAGAAGGTAACTGTTAAGTCTGCTAACAAGAAGATTGCTAAGGCTACTCTTGTAAAGGGTCAGAAGAAGGTTAAGATCGCTGTACCTAAGAAGGCTAAGGCAGGTACATCTACAAAGGTAACACTTAAGTCTGGTTCTAAGAAGGCTGTTCTTAAGGTATTCGTTAAGAATCCTGCAAAGAAGGTTACAGCTAAGAAGGCTACTGTAGTAGTTAAGAAGAACAAGACAAAGAAGATCACTGTAGCAGTTAAGGCTAAGAACAACAAGAAGGCTACAACAGACGCAATCAAGGTTAAGTCCTCTAACAAGAAGGCTGTAAAGGTTAAGTCTGCAGTTGCTAAGAAGGGCAAAGTTGTTATCACTGTTAAGGCTGCAAAGAAGGCTGGAAAGAGCAAGCTGACTGTTAAGGTTGGTGCTAAGAAGGCTACTGTAAATGTAAAGGTTAAATAATTTTACATTCCTTATGTGACTTTGACTTGAGGGTGTCGCACTGGTGACAGTGCGGCACCTTTTTCAGTATATAACTAAGACTTCCCATACCAAGGATGGTAATTCGCCCATAATATTTCTTATGTCCGGAAAACGAAATATCAATTTTGCCTGAGAAATCACTTGATCCGTGAACTATGACTAAAAAATTGACGCAGATCAGTAGGATTTCCGAAAAATCTTGCTTTGCAATGCTTTGATAAATACGCATCCGCACGACTGAGCCCCATAGGTGGGCTCAGCTATTTCGGACGGCACGCTCCCGCTACCACTGCACCACGCAGCGGTAC
>NZ_QUET01000056.1 GCF_003478445.1 Roseburia sp. AM59-24XD | reverse complement strand
GCAATGCTTTGATAAATACGCATCCGCACGACTGAGCCCCATAGGTGGGCTCAGCTATTTCGGACGGCACGCTCCCGCTACCACTGCACCACGCAGCGGTACATAACGCGGATGTTCGAGGGAGTATCTATATCATTTGCAAAATCCGGGGCGTAAGTACCGGCGGGTGCAAGTGCCTTTCGAAACATCTGATTCCCACCTCGGGGCGAGTACGGCAGGATGCGTTTATCGAAGATCAAAGCAGCAAAGCAATTTGATTTTTCGAAATCCGTAAGTGACAAGACAATTTTTTAGTCATAGCTCATGGATTTTTAATATATTGGCAGGCAAAATATGATTTCTAAATAACCGGACATAAGAAATATTATGGGCATACATCAATTTGAGGTATGGGAAGTCTTAGTATTTTAATGGTTGACATTATAAACTGAAAGGGTTACAATATGGTCGACAATGTAGAACGACATAAAAGATTTGGAGGTTTCCGGTGAAAGAAGAGATAAAGGTAACAAACAGTGAGTGGTATGTGATGAACTGCCTCTGGGAGAAAAGTCATCTGTCGTTGATGCAGCTTGTTCCCCTTTTAAAGGAGAGCGCAGGCTGGAGCAAGAGCACAAGTGCAACGATGGTGCGCCGCATGACAGAGAAGGATTTGATCGGCTACGAGGAGAATGGCAAGACCAAATATTTCTTCCCGAAGGTAAAAAAGCAGGACGTTGTTGTTCAGGAGACGAGAGATTTTCTGCAGCGCATCTACGATGGCAGCGTCGGGATGATGATGAGTGCGCTTGTCCGACAGAATGATTTGTCGCAGGAGGACATTCTGGAGCTGCAGGAGATTTTAAAGGCAGCGCAGACAAAGACGCAGAAGACAAAGAGGAAAGGATAAAGGCGAGAGAATGACAGGCTTTTGTTTATGGATGTTAGAATCGTCAATACTGGTATTGATGATCCTTGGGATTCGAAAAGCTTTCATGGGAAAGATTCATTATGGCATGATATATGCTCTCTGGTTTGTTGTGGCACTGCGGTTTCTTGTTCCGGTCAATGTGATACGGACACCGTTTGGAATCGGGAATATGGTATCCGGTGCTGTCACAAGCTGGCAGCAGGGGCGCACAGACAGCCGAAATGAACGGGGGACGGCAGAGCAGAATGTGTTATTAAAGGATCCGCCGGCGGGGACAGTGACCGTGTCCTCCTATCGGAATGCAACGACTGCCGGACAGACTCAGACGGTACATAACGATCAGCAAAGCACAAGCGGGCAAAGTGCTTCCGTGCAGCCGGGGAAACCTGTACGGGGAGCGTGGATGGCATGGACGGTACATGTGCCATGGAAACGTGTTCTTGGGATTGGCTGGCTCAGTATTTTCGGCATGATCCTTTGCTTCTTTGTATGGTCCAATGTAAGTCTGATACACCGGCTGGTGAGGAACAGAGCATTTGTGAAGCAGTGCGGACGTGTGCCGGTGTATTCGACAGAGGTCCTGAAAACACCGTGTCTGTATGGCGTTTTTCATCCGGTGATCTATCTGCCGAAGTCGCTTTTGGGGGAAGAGAAAGCAGCCGTGGAGCAGATGATCACGCATGAGTATGTGCACTATCTGCACAGAGACTATATCTGGGCGATGCTTCGGATCGCGTTAGTGTCCGTATACTGGTTTCATCCGTTTGTATGGATTGCGGCAGGCTGCTCTAAAAAGGATGCAGAACTGTTCTGTGACGAGGCTGTGATAAGACGTCTTGGGGAGGAAAAACGCTTTGAGTATGGCTCTCTTCTGATACAGATCGCCGGGGAGAGACACTGGAGCGATTTCCGGTATTCATTTATGCCGATGAGCCGTAAGGGAAGAGAGATGCAGCGCAGGATTCTTGCAATCAGTAATCCGGCACGCGTCTCAAGGTGGATTATGATTCCTGTGGTAGTGACGGTATGCGTGTCAGTGCTTTTGACCTGCAGCACAGGAATTGGCATGGCGGCATCCGGTCGTGGGGAAAGTGATGCATCAGCCGTTTCGAATTGTGTCAGTGCTGCGCAGCTGCAGCCGGCAGATGCAGGTATATTTGCCAATCCGGTATGGATGCAGCGTTTGTCGGAATTTTCCGGCAATGCACCGAAAGCAGGACCGCTTTTTAATACAGCGGCAGGGGGAAGCTTTCTGGTACAGGTGTCCGCGGAGGGCATGAATACGAACGCAGCACAGCGTCTGATGACGGACGAGGATGCCAGACAATGCGAGAAGCTGTTTGAACGCTATGTGGAGACGTTTACAAGTGCGATCAACAGCGGTAAGACAGGTCGGTTAAAGCAGGTGCTGGCAGAGGACAGCGAGGTTTACCGGCAGCAGAAAGCACTTGCGCTGAATTATCACAAGCGGGGGATTCGCGAGAAAGCGAAGCAGTGTGAGGTTGATTTGGTCAGGATCACGAATGATCTTACGATACAGATCAATTCAAAGGAACAAATAAAAGTATTTTATGCAGATGCATCGGAAAAGATTGTCAGACAAAGTTATTGTTATACCTGTGAAAAGAGAGATGGTGCGTGGGTGATCACGGCAATGGAGGACAATGCGAAGCCGGGTTCTGCCGAATAATAAAATATTTGCAGACGAATCAAAAGATTTCGCTTGCCAAATTGGTCAGAATCAGTTATTCTTGTATAGAAAGAGAGCTTCATGTGACTGACGGAATCAGCAGGAGTACCTGCGGGAAGCATGAGGAATATGGAAAGCCGACCGTCTGGGCAGCCGCATTGGGGTTGTTCAGACGGTTTTTTTGCATTATATTTATAAAAGTAATACCGGATTTTAGAAAGGAGCATGCTATGCAGAAGTTATCATTGAAACAGGAGCTGACAGGAAATGCTTACCCTGGCAGAGGAATCGTTATCGGAAAGACTCCGAACGGAAAGTATGCCGTTACCGCTTACTTTATTATGGGAAGAAGTGAGAACAGCAGAAACCGTGTTTTCGTGGAGGATGGCGATGGAATCCGTACACAGGCATTTGATCCATCCAAGCTGAGTGATCCAAGTCTGATCATTTATGCACCGGTTCGTGTGCTTGGCAATAAAACGATCGTGACGAACGGTGACCAGACCGATACGATCTATGAGCTGATGGACAAGCAGCAGACATTTGAGCAGGCACTGCGTACAAGAGAGTTTGAGCCGGATGCACCAAACTACACACCACGTATCTCAGGTATCATGCATGTGGAGAACGATTCCTACAATTACGCAATGTCTATCTTGAAAAGCAACAATGGTAACCCGGATGCATGCTGCCGCTATACCTTTGCCTACAGCGACCCGGTTGCGGGAGAGGGACATTTCATTCATACTTATATGGGAGACGGCAATCCGCTCCCAAGCTTTGAGGGTGAGCCAAAGCTCGTAGAGATGTATGACGACATGAACGAGTTTACGGATATGCTCTGGAACAGTCTGAATGAGGACAACAAGGTGTCATTATTTGTACGTTATATTGATATCGCCACAGGCGAGGCGGCTTCATGCATTGTCAACAAGAATAAATAGTCAGAAAGGAACAATACGATGAAAGAATTAGAATTAAAATATGGATGTAACCCGAATCAGAAACCATCAAAAATCTATATGAAGGATGGCGAGCTTCCGATTGAGGTGCTCAACGGTAAGCCCGGATATATCAATTTTCTTGACGCATTTAACGGCTGGCAGCTTGTCCGCGAGCTGAAAAAGGCAACCGGACTTCCGGCAGCGACTTCCTTTAAGCATGTATCTCCTGCCGGTGCAGCAGTCGGTCTTCCTCTTTCTGATGTTCTTGCAAAGATTTACTGGGTTGATGATCTTGGTGAGCTGACACCGCTTGCGGCAGCATATGCAAGAGCAAGAGGCGCGGACAGAATGTCATCCTACGGTGATTTCATCGCACTGTCTGATGTATGTGATGTCTGCACGGCAAAGATGATCAAGAGAGAGTTTTCCGATGGTATCATTGCACCGGGGTATGAGCCGGAGGCTCTGGAACTCCTTAAAGAAAAGAAAAAGGGCAATTATGCGATCATCAAGATTGATGAGAACTATGAGCCGGATTCGATCGAGCATAAGGAAGTATTCGGCATTACCTTCGAGCAGGGAAGAAATGAATTAAACATCGACAAGGATTTCTTCAGCAATGTGGTTACCGAGAATAAGGAGATTCCGGATTCTGCAAAGATTGATATGGCAATCGCAATGATCACCCTGAAGTATACACAGTCAAACTCCGTATGTTTTGTTAAGGATGGACAGGCAATCGGTATCGGAGCAGGACAGCAGTCCAGAATCCACTGTACAAGACTTGCCGGAAGCAAGGCAGATAACTGGCTGTTAAGGCAGTCTCCGCAGGTGCTTTCCCTTCCGTTCAAGGATGGTATGAAGAGAGCAGACCGCGACAATGCGATCGACCTTTATATCGGTGAAGATTATATGGACGTTCTGGCTGACGGCGAGTGGGAGAGAGTATTCACCGAGAAGCCGCCGGTATTTACAAAAGAGGAGAAGGAGGCATGGCTTTCCAAGGCAACTGATGTAACGCTTGGCTCCGATGCGTTCTTCCCATTCAGCGATAATATTGAGCGTGCATTCAGAAGCGGCGTGAAGTATATCGCACAGCCGGGTGGATCTATCCGTGACGGAGAGGTCATTGAAGCCTGCAACAAGCATGGTATTGCGATGAGCTTTACGGGAATCCGTCTGTTCCATCACTAATAGCGATAGAGGAGCAATCCTCCGGAGCATAGCATTTGTTCCCGATGACATCACTATTTATCATAAAAGAAAGGTGGTTTAAAGCATGGGATATCGTACGGTAGACGAATGGGGCAGTTTTGAATTTCAGAATGCCGATGTTGAGGCGATACGCAAAGAGAGAGGACATTGGTATCTGGAGCTTGGCTATGTGACGATCTTGCCGGACAATTCCTGCAACCGTGACATTCGTAAAATGGGAACCAACGAGCTTACGCTACAGCTGCAGCATGTGCAGGTAGATGAGATCCTGGAGGAGGGATTTAAGCTCTATGATGCTGACGGCAATTTTACGAAGAGTGTGGACGACCGGGTGCTTCTTTCCGAAGAGTACGATGCGTGGATGGAGGATATGGTTGGAGGTGCCGTGTATCAGATCCTGCGTAAGGATACAGGAGATGAAGCACTTCCGTATCAGTATGAGATCTATCTGGATGCTAACGATAGAACATATCTTGCAAAAGTATCGGCAAAACATGACGTGGAGACATGGGAACGCTTTATGAACCGCCATTCGGAATAACTTGATATTTTATTTCAGGAACGAGTTTCAATTGTGAAACTCGTTCTTTTATGAGAAAAAATATATAACTAAGACTGCCCATACCTCAAATTGATGTATGCCCATAATATTTCTTATGTCCGGTTATTTAGAAATCATATTTTGCCTGCCAATATATTAAAAATCCGTGAGCTATGACTAAAAAATTGTCTTGTCACTTACGGATTTCGAAAAATCTGATTGCTTTGCTGCTTTGATCTTCGATAAACGCATCCTGCCGTACTCGCCCCGAGGTGGGAATCAGATGTTTCGAAAGGCACTTGCACCCGCCGGTACTTACGCCCCGGA
>NZ_QUET01000055.1 GCF_003478445.1 Roseburia sp. AM59-24XD | reverse complement strand
TCATTATTTACGATTCGGTTCTCCCGAAAATCTCATATATGATGACATCCCGCATACGCTCCATAGTCTCCTCATATGCTGCGTCATGCAGCAATTCCCTGCCTTCTGCCCCCAGCACATATATCTTGATCAGATTCGTCACAACTCCAATGTTGATATCCGGGCGTATGCCCTCCATCTGCTGAAAAAACATGGTTGAAATCTCCGTCTCTCTTTGCAGATCCGGTTTTGCCTTCTCCGGAATCATCTCTAAAAGACGCTGTTCATCCTCGGGGGAAAGGCTCGGAAATATACTGTAATCTTCATCGATCATAATTTTCAGATAGTTTCTCGTCTCTGCCGGCCCCGCTTTTTCTTTCCCGTCCAATGCCATTTTGATCAGTTCCGGGATCATCTTCCTCCGGTACTGCAGAACCTCATATACATAAGCCTCCTTCGACGGGAAAAAATTATAAAAGGTACTAACGCCAATGCCGGCTGCCTCAGTAATTTTGGCAACCGACATATGTGTCATTCCATATTGTTTCAGCAGATCAAAGCCTGCCGCAAGCATTTTTTCTCTGTATTCTGTTCTCTCTGCCTCTGTAAATACCCGCTTTGCCATCTGTATCCTCCCAAAAACAGCTGTTGAAAATAATATTACTCATTTCTATTATTTTCCTTCAAAGCTTCCACCATGTCAATCCTTGAAATTTTTCTTTTTTGAAAAAGAAGTGACAGATCATAGGTGATCCAGGTAAGTACAAAGCCAATCACAAGGGCTTTTACCGTAAGCACCGGTGATAACATCATTCCATAATTTTCTATTGTATCCGAATATCCAACCTTTACAAAGGCATAGGCGATCGGAATTCCCAGCAAAAATCCGATACATACCAGAATATGATTGATATTCAGTACCCGGTTGGAAATCTCCTGTCTGCCAAAGCCAAGCACCTTCATCACAGATATGTTGACGGATGTTTCCGATACGATCATATTGATGATCAGATACAGCACAAATACACCAAGAACGATTCCAACAATTTCAAATGTGATAATGATTGCTTTCATCGGCCCCATGAGGTTTTCCATGGTGTCTGCCGTGACGGTCATCTTCGTCTCACTTGCCACCAGCTTCTTGTCTAATGTTAGTTTATCCTTACTGATAATACAGTTATATGCCTGATCACTGACGTCTGCAAGGTTTGCAGCATTCTTTCTTGAAGTATACAGATAACAATGGGTATTATCCTCTACAACACCACTGATGGTTACCTTATGCTTTTTCAGATCGGCAATATTATAAAATGTAAATTTCTCGCCGGTTTTCACACCATAAGTCTGCGCCGCTGCACTTGTCAGATAGTATTTGTCCAGATCCAGCTTATTCCCGTTTTCTGTCTGATCCGGGAAATATCTGGAATTTTCATCAATTCCCTGTGCAGAAAGCTGTACGGTACTCCCCTCTACTTCATAATAATTCTGAAATAATGCTTCACCCTTCTCGGGGGTGTCCTCATGCAAAGAGTTCAGACGGTATAAATATTCATATTTTACAGAGCTGGTCAGTCCGTCCTTTAGCAGGGCATTCAGACTGTCACTCATAATAAGACCGGCAAGAATACAAAATGCGGCGATCGCAACACCAATGGTTGTCACGATACTTCTGCCCGGATGTCCGATCACATTTCTAACCTTCATTTTTGTCTGTGTCTTCGCAGAGCTGTTTTTCATTACACCTACTGTTCTGCTGTCTTTTCCTGTATTGCGAAGCAGATCAACCGGTGACTTTTGCAACAGTTTTGCGGATTGTATTGCAATCGCCGCGGAGTAAAGAAGTGCCGGTGCCACAAACGCAAGGATGATCGAAGGGACATTATATGTCACCGTATAGACAAGCTTTTCAAAATCATATTCGATATAAAAACGACAAAGCAATCGGGTCACGGGGATTGCACATCCAATTCCAAGAATGCTTCCGATGATACCTGGAATCAGACCATACCGCACATAATGACCAATGATCTGCTTTCTGGAAAATCCCAGTGCAAGAAAGGCTCCCAGAAGATACTGCTCATTTTTAATATTTCTTCCAAGGATCATAACGATCAATGTAATGATAATGATAAACATAACCGGAGCGTACAGGGTTGCCATGTTTGTAACGGCATCGCCCTCATTGACCGGCATCGAAATTCTTGTATTGGAGGTTGCTGCCAGATAGCTTGCGACCACATATTCTTTATTGAGCTTTTCCCGCACCTTTTTGGAATTGTCTTTTTGGTACTTAATCGAATAATATCTGGTCTCTTCGGCATCAATCTGATCATATTCCTGATCATTTACTACCATAACCGCAAATTTTTCATTGTCAATGTAACCGGATAGCTTTTCCAGCATATAGATGTAATCGGACTTTGTGGTATATGCAGACACCTGATATGAATACTTTCCGCAAGAAATCGTATCCCCGACCCTGATGCCATGGATATCTGCAAAATCCTGCGTCAGAAGTGTCTCTCCCGTCCCCGGTTTATGCCCTTCTCTGATCTCGCACAGATTCAGTTTTTCCGGCATATCAAAGACACGAAGCGTTGTCCCCTTTAAATCTCCGCCTTTACATTTGATATCCTTATAACGACTGTATTCTACCAGGACATCGTATTCCTTTTCCAGCTTTTTGATGTCCTCGTCAGAAATCGGCTTATAAGTTACAAACTCTGCATCCTCTGCCTTGTATTTCTCCACAAAATCATTGACCACATTTTTCAGTGTATGACCGGTTGATATGGCACCAACGATGACCAGGGATGTCAGTGTCGTAAGAATGATACTTATAATATAAAATGATATATTTTTCTTTATGCTGCGCACAGCCCTCTTGTTGATCGTCATATTACAGCTCCATCTCCTCTACTTTTTGCTTGTCTTCATTTTTCCGGTTTGATGTTACCTTGCCGTCAGTGATCCGGATAATGCGGTCGGCCATTTTTGCAATGTTCAGATTATGGGTAATGATCACAACGGTTGTGTGATAAGTTTCATTCATCTGTTGCACTCTCATCAGAACATCTCTGGATGATTTTGTATCAAGAGCTCCCGTCAGCTCATCACAAAGAAGAATATCCGGTTTCTTTACCATGGCTCTCGCAATGGCAACACGCTGCTGCTGTCCGCCGGAAAGCTCTTTCGGAAAATGCTTCTGATATTTTACAAGCCCCAGATTCTCAAGCAATGTATCTACACTGACCGGATCATTTACAAGCTCTGCTGTCATCTCAATATTTTCCCGAACCGTCAGATCCGGTGTCAGATTATAGAATTGAAATACAAAACCAAGCTGATTTCTCCGATACAGCTCCAGCTCTTTGGCAGACATCTGCTCCAGATCCTTTCCTTCCACCAGCATGCTTCCTTCCGTCACCTTGTCAAGACCTCCAAGTATATTCAACAATGTACTTTTTCCGCTTCCGCTGGGTCCGAGGATAACGACGATCTCTCCCTTTTCCATACTGAAATCCGTATGGTCCAGCGCAAATACCGTTGCTTCGCCCTTTCCATATTTTTTTACGAGATTTTTTCCTTCGATAAACATTCTGAATCCTCCCTGTTTTATGCGAATATTTTATCTGTTTCATTCGCATTTATGTTAGTCCTAACTAACATAAATGTCAAGGGGGTTTGCGAATATTTTTTATTCGTATGCATCAAAAAACAGTGAATCTATTTTAGTACATAGATTCACTGCCTTTGTTATTTTTAAGCTTTTATCTTAAAACTGCTTAAAAATACAACATCCATTTCCTGTAAATCAACACGAGTCCTTTATCAATATCCCCATGTCATCAGCTTCCACCTGCCACCCTCTGACCGTGCCAGCCACCACTGCCAGTCTGTATACTCTTCATCCACATTTAGTCCCCCTGCATCCGCATCACTTTTTGGTGAATGAAAATCGCATTCAAACATAATACATTCTGTAAATGTTTCTTTGTTGTCGTTTGCATTTTCTAATTCCTGCATCCAGCTTAAATTGTCGCCCTCGCTGCATGTCTGATCTGATCCGTATCGGATGCTGTGCATTTCGCAGCCCTTCCAGTTATTAAACTCATTCATGATCGTCTGAATCGCCTCATCCATATCTTCTTTAGAATATAACTTGGAGCTGCCGTAATCACAGGTAAAATGATACTCCACATTATCATCTTTTTTCTTTGTCGTTGCAAAGCAAACGCTGACCACGGCAAATGCTGCAATCGCGAGCAGAACGATCCAAACTGCAGGATTTTTATAATTCATGATATTCTTCACTCTCCCCTTTACATGATCCTCGCCAAAGGCAACCGGACAGGCTGCAATCCTCTTCCGTCCTACGCTGCAATTTAACAATGCCTGACAATAATCCGCTTTCCACTGTTTGTCCTCGCCCATGGTCGCTCGCTCATCACAGGCATATTCAATGTCCCTGCAAAAAAGAATATATGCGATCCAGCAGAGAGGCTGAAACCAGTAAAATGACAATATCACGAAACCAAGCGGTTTCCAAAGATGATCTTTTCGTTTTATATGTGTTTTTTCGTGCTTCAATACATATTCCCTTTCTTCCCCGATCATCCCCGATGGACAATATATTTTCGGCCGTACGATCCCAAGAATAAACGAACCGGGAATATCGTCACATTCATATATGTTTTGCTCTGTGCGTATGGACGCCCGAACCCTTCGTTTCAGCAAAATGTAAGTGGCCGCTGTATAAGCAAGCATTCCAAACACTCCGATGATCCAGACTATGGTACCGGCGTGCAGAAATACCTGAATTACATTCACACCGGTGACCCTTGCGGAAGTAAATTGTTCATGAATCACAGGATTTACGACAGCGTCCACAGGTTTCAATCCTGTTTCAAGCATTGGTTCCTGTTGCGATGCAATACCCACTGATACAGGCGTACGGTTTGGAATCAGGCTGAAAGTACTCTCCAAAGGAACCGGCACGATCAGCTTAACTGCAACGATCACCCAGAGAAAGCATATTAACCTTTTCGGTGCTTTCTGAAACAAAAGTCGTAATACGATGATTACAAAAATCAATACACTGACGGTAAGTGCATTATTTAATATCATTATAAAGCATCGTTCCATAGGCTACTCCTCTCTGTAGGCATCAATCATTTTCTGGATCTCTGCCACATCCGCAGACGATAGTTTCTTACGGGAGGCAAAGGCTGCAATAAACGCCGGCAGCGACCCATCAAAGGATTCCTCAATGATCTTTTCACTTTGTGCCGCTCCGAATTCCTCTCTGGTCATTACAGAAGAAACAATTCCTTTCTCATTTTGAAATAAACCCCGCTCACATAATCGTTTTACATCGTATACGTGGTGGACTTTTTCCACTCCAGCCGCTGCTCGCAGAGCTTGACGAGCTGGCCGGAGGGAATCGGCTCATGCTCCCAGATAACATCGGCAAATTTACTCTCGACCGCTCCTAATTTTAACGCTTCCATTTGTTCATCCCCTTTGGGTCTAATTGATGTAGACCATTTCTTTAGTGTTAGTCTACTACGGTTAGACCAAATTGTCAACTGTATTTTTTTATTCTCTCAATAAAATTTTAGAACAAATAAAAAAGGAAAAAACCAGCGTTTTTTCCTTGATCTCTGCTATGTTACGAGCTTTTCCTATACACAAAAAAGACAAAGGCCGGAATTGTCCCAAAGTCTTTGTCTTTTGATATCAAATAATTACTTATACGGCTTCCTTCAGTTCTTTATGAAACACCGACACAAATGTCACCCTCTTATCGATCAGGCTTCCTGCAATCGCAACTCCCTTTCCCATGGTAAATGCCGCCACAACGGTTCCGACGCCAAGTCCCAATATTTTCCCAAGAGCAAAATATGTCAGACAGGCTGTTACAAACAGGCAGGTCACATCAAACGCAATCTTCACTCTTGCATATGGCTTGTTTATGATCTCTGACAGATCCCTCGGAAACAGATCTGTAGGAATGATCGGCAGCTTACAGCGGTTGGATAATGCGATGCCAAAGCAAATGATGATGTAACTCAACACAAAGTAAAATATTCTAAGGGGAATAGATAATGGAAGCTTCGTGATCCATAATTCGTTCACATCCATCATTTCACCAAACAAAAAGCCGGCCACAAAACTGAAAAGATACGATGGAACAAACCTCTTTTTCAGAACCATAAGGGTAATCACAAGAAGTCCCTGAAATATATATGTCCATGTTCCAAGGGATAATTTCGGAAATGCCTCACTAAATGCATATGGCACGCTTGAGATTGCCGATATTCCGGAACCGGACTGAAGCATCAGCAATACCCCCATGCTGTTTATGATAATTGCCAAAATAAGTGCTGCCTCTCCTCTAAGTACAAGTCTTTTATCATTCATGCGTTACTCCATTTCTGTGCTTCTCAGGCACAGATCCTCCGAATAAAATCTTTTCTTTTGTATGAGGGATCCTTTATGATATCTATTAAAAATTTCCGCATGAAATTATAGTACTTTTCCAGAGAAATGACAAGTCTAGGTGATCAGTTATTTATTCATAAAATTTAAAAGCCCGTGGAATTTACTCTTGCACTGGAATTTACTTTTTCAAATCAGCATTTTAATCATTATTTACGATTCGGTTCTCCCGAAAATCTCATATATGATGACATCCCGCATACGCTCCATAGTCTCCTCATATGCTGCGTCATGCAGCAATTCCCTGCC